>JAIRVF010000087.1 GCA_031254035.1 Paenibacillus sp. | reverse complement strand
TGGAGCCTGCTGGGTTTCCTTTTTTCACATGATCATCGATGATTGCTTTAATTCGGTCTTCGTTGGTTTTTGCCAGCTCGTAAAACACGGCGTTGGCCAGTTCACCTGCTGGGATCTTGGAGTCGTTCAGCCATTTTTTATTGACGTATTCATAATAATCATCGCGTGGATTCGAGCCTTCAAGGGCCATGATTCGATTCGTAAGCATAATCAGTTGTTCTTTTGTGATATGATCGGAAACGCCGAGTTTTCCGTCCGGATAACCGCTGAGAATGCCTGCAGCGATCAGCTTGGTGATATCGTCTTGTGCCCATTTCGGCACGTCGGTAAAGGATACGGTGGTGCCCGCTACGCGCAAATCATTGCCTTTTGGCGCAGGCAGGTCCGAAAACGCGCGGCTGAGCATGATCAATGCTTCAATTCTGGAAACTTCCTGAGATTCATTGGCATCTCCTTTGCCGTAACCTTTCAAAATATCTTCTTTTTTGATACCCGGGTTGTAATCATCTGCGGCATTCAGCAAATATTCTACAACTTCTCCCCGTGTTACGTTCGGTTTGGTTTCTTGTGCCAGCGCGAATGTCGGCAGCATGCTCAGGAACAATGATGTGGACAATAATACTGTTGCAATTTTTTTCAAGTTTTCTCCCCCCGAATGAATGTGGATTTGGAGTGAATACCAATTAGACCCTTATAAATACTCAATTGGTACTATCCCCCTTTAACTATACGGTATAATCGGTTAATGGTGCCAAAGCTCAAAAATATTGAAGAGGCAGGAAACGGGCGGATCCTGGCATGTACGCTGGGGAGTGTCGTATTTGTACGGGACAGTCGTTCACACCGCTTACAAAATCAAGAAATAGTAAAAGCCTGCGAGATCCCCCGCAAGCTTTTACTATTTCTTGATTATTCCCTTTAGCATGTTGCACCTATCTCCACAGCTTGGGCGCCCAGAGTGTCGAGAAAATCTCGGCTGCTATTTGATTGGCTGGACCAACAAACCTATTCATCGGTTAACGAAACTACGAATCGCTATTGAGACAAAAGGGGGCCTTTATGAACTCTAACGAAACTGTGGATCGCTATTGAGCTGAAATAGGGCCTTTATGAACTCTAACGAAACTACGAATCGCTATTGAGCTAAAAAGACGGTCATAACGCTTCATTTCGCCCGAATAACGATCTGTAGTTTCGTTACATTTATTTTGTTATCATTTTTGCGGTTATAACGTTTCTCAGTTTCGCTAGCGGCAGCTTGTTGCGACACCGTGCAAGACAATGACCCACAACTATCTCCCAATCACTTCCATGAAAGGAGAGTTACCTTGATAATTCGTTTATTTCAATAATTTAGGCGAGATAATATTCAGTAGATTTTCCGGAATCTTAAATTGCTGGTTATCGATCAGCAGCTGGAAGTCTCCTTTGGAATCGGTATGATTGGCCTGTTTGATTTCCTCCATCTCGTGGTGAAGCTGCTCCATCGTCGTATCCAGCTCATAAGCGGTGTCCGCGGCTTTCTTCAGATCGTCGATTAACCGCTGCGGTACCGTTTCATAGTATTTGTAAAAGATTTTGTGCTCTAGACTTGCCCAGAAGTCCATAGCGATCGTCCGGATTTGAATTTCAACGTACATCGCCTCCTCACGGTCGGACATAAACACGGGGACTTCAACGATCATATGAAGGCTTTTGTAGCCGTTCGGTTTAGGGTTTTTAATATAGTCTTTGATGGAAATGGTTTTCAAATCATTTTGGCTTTGCAGCATCTCGCTAATTCTGTATATATCTGAAATAAAAGAGCAAGTGATCCGTATGCCTGCGATATCCCGGATCTCTTCTTTAATTTCTTCGAGAGAGTTCATTCCGCCTTTGCGCATCACTTTTTTCAAAATGCTCTCTGGCGATTTCAAACGGGATTTGGTATGTTCGATCGGATTGTAATCATGCAGCATTTGGAATTCTTCCTGCAGGATTTTGATCTTGGTCTCCACTTCTTGCAATGCAAACTTATATTTCATCATAAAACGTTTAAGTTCTTTTTGGATGAGTCTTACTTGTTCAATAGGATTATCTGACATGGTACTACCATCCTTCTGTATATATATTCGTATAGTAATAGTATGAAGCTTGTTGGAGAAGTCTGTCAAATGATTGAGCTCACGAAGTAGCGTGCCGCCTATAGCGCGACTGCCAGCAAAGTAAAAAAAGCTGACGCCGGAATTTCCGGAGCCAGCTTTTTCAGCTTCGTTTATTTCATTGTCCCTTACTCGGGGCCAATAAAAGGCTTATTATTGCAGGATTACCAAATGCTCACGCGGTCTTTAGGGGCGACGTACTGGGCATCTTTTTCGGTTACATCGTAAGCTTTATAGAACTCTGGGAAGTTCGAGACGGTACGGTTTACGCGTACTTTGTTGGCTGAATGCGTGTCGGTTGTCGACAGGTAAGCAGCCGTTTCCTTATTCATGGTCGAACGCCAGACCGTTGCATAACCTTCAAAGTAAGCTTTGTAATCCGGGTCTTTCATTTTGGACAATACTTGAAGCGATGCGGACATACCACCAAGGTCGGCGATATTTTCACTTACCGTCAGCTTGCCGTTGTTGAGTACGCCAGGGACAACTTCAATTTGGTCATAGTAGGCAATGACTTGATCACATTTTTCCTGGAACTTTTTAAAGTCTTCCGGAGTCCACCAGTTGACCGCATTTCCGTTTTCATCGTAAGCAGAACCTAAATTATCAAAAGCATGGCTAATTTCATGCGCAATGACCATGCCGATGGCTCCCAAATTCGTTTCATGTTTGGCTTTGATATCATAAAACGGAGCTTGCAGAATGCCCGCCGGGAACACAATTTCGTTATTCAACGGATTATAATAAGCATTTACCGTATAAGTGCTCATCATCCAGCTGCTCTTATCGACAGGTTGTCCAAGCGAAGCGATCATTTGTTTTTTGCCTGCTTTATTGATGGCAACCATGTTGTCAAACAGCGATCCGCCGTCCGCAAACGTTTTAATGGAAACATCCTTCAAGGAATCATTCCATTGATCCGGATATCCGATTTTGACCGTCATTTTATCCAGCTTTTTGATGGCTTTGGCTTTGGTTGCTTCAGACATCCAGTCGAGCGTTTGGATCCGTTCT
>JAIRVF010000079.1 GCA_031254035.1 Paenibacillus sp. | reverse complement strand
ATCCAAAGAATAGCATTGAACATGGTGCGATGACTTAATTTTGACGGACGTCCTGTTTTATATGGAGGAAACATATCCTTAATTTGTTCCCATTGTTCATCACTTAGTTCATACCGTCTTTGGATCATACTTGATGCTCCATTCGTTTTTCTCAAATCATACCATATTTCTTTTTAGTTTTCAGACACGCCCTAATAACAAATTCAAATTGTACTGTTCAAGAAAACTAACTCTTTCAATAATCATCGCAGTATTCACCCTCGAAAATTGCTCAATTTGAAAATCTGCTGTTGTGAACGGATGTGAACGTTCGCGACGCGATTCCACCCTTTATGGGGCTCCTATACTACTAAAAAAAAGAAATATACCTAAAAATGAAATTATTATTGCACTTATTGCAACTATGAATAGAATCAACTTGTATACACTTCGTTTTCTAATATAGGAAATTATCGAAACAACAGCAATAATTACATAAATTATCATGCCTAAGTAAAAAAATATCATGTATATGACCTCACAAATCTTTGATTTTGAAAATCAGGTTCACATGATGTTGAAATGGCCGTGTGAATACGATGTTAGCTGATGTTATTGTCCCCTTTGTGCTGCAATCAATAATTCTCTGGTTTCCTTCAACGTTCTATTTGTTTTAAACTCTTCTTTTGGTTCTGACCAACTGAATCCATCTCCTTGATATCTAGGAATAACATGCATATGATAATGCCCAAGATCATTAAAGATCCCGCCGTTTTGACATATTGTTATTCCATCAGGTTTCAAAGACTTCATCAATAGTCGAGACATCTCTACCGAAATATCTAATATTTCTCGTCTTAATTCTTCTTCCATTTCCTCCAATTCAAAGTAATGATGTTTAGGTAAAATCAAAATATGACCATCATTAAATGGGGCAATATCTAAAATACAGATGAATTGATTGGTTTCATAAATAACATTTACTTCTGGTTCAAGGAGATTTGCAATTCTACATCCTAGACAGCCGCCTGAGGTGATTCCTTGCTGCTGAAAATCTCTCTTCTGAATCCGCTTCAAACTTCTGGCGACCAAGGGGAGCTTGCCCCCTGATGCGTGAACACAATGTTATAAGATGTTGACGCCTTCTTCGAACCCAATTTCAAAAGAAAAAGGGATTAGCTATTGTACCCTTATCCCATATCTTTGTTGCCATTCTATACATGGCTTTCGCGTGTATACGATCGTGCCATATGAATCTCCGTAATACTTTTTTTAAAGACCAGTATTCATCATAACTACCTTTGTGTACTTGGTTAGTTAAAAATCCTTCCTCTGTTTCTACAGCTAATAAAGCATTATTTCTATTTTCTAAAATATCTCCATTATTATCAATTGGAATATGTATTTCACCAATATAGTAACTTGTCACATTATTAGTGTGCACATACATCTCATTTGCAGTTTGTGGTACTTGGCCATAAAAAGTTTCTCTATTATCTAAACTAGAAATATTCTTATTCGGTATAGATTCATACATAGTCAAGAAGTCATGTGCTGATTTTATACAAAGTTGCTTTAATATCTGATATTCTTGTCCGGATATTGGATATCTTTCCATATCGAAGATTACATCGGAATCAGCATCGCATATATTTAAATCACTTTCTTTTTCTTGTACAATAATAGTTTCAAAATTATCTGGTACATGGAGCGAAGCCCACTTACAATACATTTCAATTTCGATAGGGAACTTAGACATTGCTTCATGCTTAGTTTGACCTCTTACATAAGCTCCAGGGAAACTTACAGAATGAATTAAATATCCTAGATCATTGAACTCTACAACAACATTATTTTTCATTTTGTTAGAATAAAGCCTCCTCTAAAGCTTCATGAGATTCGAGATATGTTTTTTTATTTTGCGCCAATTTCTTATAACGTCTTATTCACGAACTTCGTGAATAATTCCATATGTAGGGTATTCGCGAAAACTTTTGAACTATCCTGCCCTAGTTGAGAAAGCTGCCGATATTTTTACACCAGACTTAAGGTATATGTAATCTGCTATAATGGAAAAATACAGTAGATTTGGAGGTGTTTCATCTGAGCAATATGCATCGACTGAATTGGATAGATGCGCGGGTTCGAATGAAAGCCTATCCCAATTGTACGGACATCGCAGATCAATTTTGCATTAGCCGGAGGCAAGCGGCACGGGACGTCGAATATTTACGCGATTCGATGGGAGCCCCGATCGAATATTGCCACGTACGAAAAGGTTACTACTACACACAGGATACGTTCGTACTCGGCCATATTATGGTGACGGACGTACAGCGTCAGGGGCTATCTTATTTAGCGGAGCAATATGCAACGTTGGAATCGGAACATGCCCGGCACCTCTCCCGGTTGTTCCGAAGACTGATAGACAACGCTGGAGACGAGGAAGCGGATATTGCATTACCGTTGTTTCCGATCGACCCAGCGGAACTAAGCAAGTTTGATACGATGCAATCCGCGATCGACTCCCGTCTGAAGGTCGATATCCAATATACCGATGACCAGGGAACAGTAAAAAGCATTCGTCTCTCCCCTTATCGCATCTATTCTTACAATAACGAGAACTTTGTCGTCGGATACTGCGAACCTGGCAGGCAGATCCGTTTCCTCACGCTTGCTGGCATACTGGCCGCTGACCTCACGGATTCGCGGTTTGATCTGACCCCTCTGCTCAAGCAGGCTGAGATCGTACCTGAACTTGCTAACGAAGCTAATATCGCCTATGTCCGGCTAAGTTCTCCATCTTATGCGTACACGTATCCGTTCCGTTTTGAGCGAGTGGCCGATGATCTCTTCCGTGTGGAATACTATGACCCATACCGGTTGCTGTCCGTTATATTTGCAAGTCCAATTCAGGTGACCGTCGTATCACCCAAGTGGTTGCGCAACCTCTACTTAAATCTTTTAGAGAAAAAACTTCACGCCTACCTTCACGATGACAAGATATGTCACACTCCCCCAGTTAACATGGAATGGAAGCGGACCGAAAGTCCGAAACCAATTCATTCGGGAGGATTGTAATGACAAGATTAAAAGGATTACAGATGAAGGATTACTGGAATTCACAATTGGGATGCTTAAAGGGATGCAGTGAATATTTGGGCATTGAGATGTCGGAATCATGGCTATACGGCGGAACGGGGGTTGCCTTCATCCTGAGCATGGACGAACAAGGCTTCGGGGCAGGCGCACCTTGGTTTCATGGACCGATGATGAATTTGTGCAACAATCTCGGATTTACGGTTAACGGCGTCTACGGATTCAAGTCGGATGATGATTTTACGGTCAAACAGCAGATGGCTTGGGAGAACACGAAGAACGCCATCAACCATGGATACCCCTGCTACGGATATAACCTCGCCATACCAGAGTACTATGTCGTCTATGGATATGAAAGTAATGGTTATTTGTTTACCGGCTACGGCGCAGAAAACCAAGACGAAGGCGATGCAGGGAGGATCTTCGTCACACCGCCTGCGATCAAGGAACGGCTGTCCGTATATGGCGACGAGGGGTACGTGCCGCTTGAGAATGACGAGACGAACGAGTTGTTAATTGCGCTTGCCGCCAAACGGGGGTACATATTGAAGGGAAACCTTCGGATGGTTCATAACGGCGGCATTCGCGAGATCATCTCCGACAAGGGGGACATGATCGTTTTGCAGAACGATGGTCCCGCTTTAACATCTTATCAGATGTTGGGGACGATGCACATCGGACTGCTGGAGATGTATTGGGTCGAACCGGGTAGAAGGTCGGATCCACGAGACGTCGTGAAAGAATCCCTCGCCTTTGCGCTCGAGCATTCAAGAGGGCCGCGCAAATGGGTGCAACCGCCGTATAAAGCCGGACTCGATGCATATGAGTTATGGGTACGCGCGGTGGAAGGATCTTCACCGAATATATTTGCGTTGTCGTACGCTGGACAATGCTGGGCGGAATGCAGAAGGCATGCTGCATCGTTTCTTGAAGAATCGGCGGTGCGAATCGGCGGCGAGCCTGCCGTACACCTACAAGTAGCCGGGGCGATCTACCGGGACATTTCCGCTCACCTGCAGGTTGCAGCGGATTTACTCCCTTTCGAGGGCAAGAGTGCCGACCATTACATGCAGCCTGAGCGATTGGCAAAGCTAGCAGCCCACATCCGACAAGCGAAAATGCTCGAAGAATCAGGACTTGAATGCCTGAAGAAGATCGTGGCGGCACTTTCATCATAGAACCACAAAACGACTAATTTTTCACCATATTCCTCATCATCACGGCACCATCCCGGGACGTGTCATTCTTGGGAGGACGAACAGCAATCATGATTGGTTTCATCCATAAGACCATCCTCATGCGCATGGCCATCATCCGTGGGATAACCATCATTGGTAAGAGAAGTCCGGTCTCCCTTTCTTGAAAGAGAGGGTTTCATTGCTTACGGCATGACCGTTCGTGTCAATGTCGTAAGCAATGATTTTTTTATTTCAACGGCTCAAACTGCCCGACAAACGCAATCGTTGACGATATGGACCGACTGGAATAAAGATCAACCCCGTTTCATCCCGAGTAGCCGTCTGATAAAGCGCATCGCTGGAATTGGCGTCAAACCCAAGAAGCGGACGCCCTCCCATCCCAAGAGCGGATGCTGCCAGCAATAATCGGTGCACGAGCATCCCAGCCTCCATTTGCTGTATGCGGTATCCCCGTTTCCCGAGCTGCGATTGAAAGAAACCCCTCTTCCCTGCCACATGAAAGCCGAGCGGTACTTGAAACAAATTGATATTGGGAAGCGACATTCCCTCCTGCATCCATTGCCGGTGATCTCCAAGACAAACAAACTGTAGCGCATGCGCAGCGCTATCATACCGATAAGCGCCATCCGGAACGTTTTCGACCCCGTAGAGGCAGCTATATAGGCATACACGGGGTTCCGGATGTTCATACGGGCCATCCAGGTCATTGCGATACGAGAAGGAAGCCGTCGCTTCCCGTAGAAGAGCTGCAAGCTGAGAAAGACCGATTGGCTTCCGGATAAATTCCGTTTCGGGTGAGAACCGATTGCGGCAAACTGTCGCCAAATCATACGACAAGCGTTCTACAGGCGGCAGAGGCAGTGCGAGTGATTGATCCGGGATTGCTTGTTCATCCTTTCGGATCTCTCGAAACATTCGCGCCGAATCCAGTCGGGACGCTTCACTCATCCGAAGCAACATCGGATAATCTGCGATCCGCCGTGACCTGACATAGTGATCATGCCTGACTGGCGACAACTCCTGGCATAGCTCGATGGCGGAAACCGTGTCCTCATCTTCGTTCCCGCTTTCCAACCACCGGATCGCCGGTTCAGTCGATAACGGGATAACCGCATATATGCCCTCCTCTTGTTCTGATAGTCCGATTAGATGATTGACGGCTTGATCGAGAAATTGAAAATGCACACTAGACGAAAATCCGAATCGTTTCGCGAATTCGAGCAGCTGCCCAATCAAAATGCCAGCATCTAGCCCCTGCAATCGGTAGGCAAAATTATTATATTTGTAAAAATTCTTCCAGTAAACTGTAGATACGAATGCAGCTCCAAAGCAACCGTTTGCGTCGCGGCGATTCCCGAGCGACCTCGTTAAATAATCATCGAAGTTTCCTTCACGCAGCAATACCAACCGATGATGCGCCGCATCGTAATGATATACGCCGGCAGGCAATTCACCAAGTTTCAGATAGAGATACAGTTCGCTCGGATATAGCCCACCTCCGGAAGGAACGAAGCGCCGGCACATCTGCAAGACGCCTCTCGATTCTTCCGATGTAACCTGTTCCATGACGGATTGGGTCAATTGCGTAAGCCCGAATACATAGTAAAGGAAATGTCCGATATCACGAAGGATAGGTACACCGGTCGTATCCCTGTCTTCGAGCGTTGCCGGCACTTCCCTGGATAGCGGAAACATTGGCAAACCGCGATAAAGCTTGTAAGGAAGTGGTGCGTCATCCCAATCCGTCTCCCAATCCAAGGGCTTGACCTTATCTGGATCATATTGCAAACGGTGAAGAAAAACGTCTAAATTCATAATACTCATCGCTTTCCTCCTTGTATTCAACCGCGCTGCCCCATAGCCGTATTTATGGGAATGGGTGCGGATATGGATTAAGCTGCTCGGGCGACAAGGGCTCCAGCGAATAAGACAGCTCCGCAGGGACCCTGAGCACTCTATCCAGTCCCGTCAAACGGATGAGATGCTGCCCGAACGTCATCGGTAGCATACCGGGAATAAGCACTTTCACGCAATGTAGTCCGTTGCGACGCGTCTCTGGAGTCGTCTGGTCGACCACGATCACTTCAAGATTCAATTGGCGAAAAACATTCAGCATATCCTTCAGATCATCGGTTAGATCTGCGTTCCATTCCCTCGGTTCAAATGCTTCAGCGAACGTTTGCATCGGACGATCGTCATTCAGCAGAAAATCGAGCCGTTCCTCCGCTTGTTTCAACCCGTACAACATGGAGTGGTCCTCCATCTGAACTACCTGGTACGGATCGAGAAGCATCCGTTCATACTGCTGACGGTTTTCCTCGAATTTATCACTGACCGTGAGCAACATGCCCGCAACCTCGTGGATCGCGCTCTTTGCCGCACGGATCGGATCTGGATGGGCACCCGCCGCGCAGATGAGGTTCACACCCCGCTCTTTCTTGTTTTTCGCAAGCGCCCACACGCTTGGTATGCCGTGCTCCATTGTCGATTTATACAAATGTATGTCATAGCCCGCCACGGCCTCTAAACGATCTATCATCCATCTCAATTCCCGGTCCTGGACCGAACGGTGGTCCAGACGCGGCAGGGGCAGCTGCGCATACCAGGTCATGAGGAAGGAGTCACGCTCCACCACTTCCAGCATCCCGTAGAAGATCGCTTCCTCTAAACTGCCGCCCAGCGCACAGCCATTAGAAGTTTCGTAAACGAATCCGTGACCGCAGCCCGAACTGTAATAAGCCAGCAGTTCCGGTACGAGAATCGGACATTGCTGAAGGAACGAATAACCCCATACCCAGTCGATCGGCCGCTCGGGATCGAATGGCTTGAACGGGAAGCCTGCGCGTTCATACTGTTCCTTCGCATGGACGCCTACGCGGAGAGGATCGAGCGCTTGGTCCTGCACATTCCTGAAACTGTCATAAACGACGGATCGTTTACCGCGGGGCGACAGACCGCAATAACGCTCCAGTCCCTCCAGGATGGCTGTCATTTCGCTATCCGCGTAGGAGTGGGTCCGACCTGCGCATGCCTCATCTCCGCCAAACAAAGGCAAATTGATGCTCGCATCGGCAAAAGGAGACACAAGATCAACCATTTTCCCGTTCAGAAAGCCGGTCCTGGCATCCAGGTATTCTTTGGCCAAAACATCCTTCAGCTCATCTATCGAACGGCTGCGATACGTTTCGACGCTGATTTTCAGGCTTGGCTGCAGCGAAACGCGGGCCGTCTCCTCATCGTCTTCCGGCAATCGACCACAGATCGGACATAGCGGATCAGGCAGAAAGAAGTGCGACGAGCCTTTCATCGTACGCAGATCGATCAAGTATATCCGGCTTTCCGTCTCTGGCTTTCCGCCCTCCAGCATTTTCACGGCTTCTGCCACAACAAGGCGCGCCATCTGCAATAATCCCGTGCGAGACGCCCAAGTGTCCCGAACGATCCCCCCATGTGACGCCAGCATCTGCTGTAAGTCCCACGATTCCCTACGGTCACTTCCCCCCAGTAGGAGCCGGGTATTCGCACATTGCGAGCATCCTTGCCCCTCCGGACGAACCAACGGACCAACAATCCCCTCCCCGAATGCAACAAAGCCGCGCAGCCAGGGCGTCCGCGTCTGTCGGAACCGATCCTCTGCCGTAAGATGAACAGAAGGATCCCAAGCATCGTTCAACACCAGCGCTAAGTCTCCCATTGCCGCCTCTCCGGATTCCATGCTCTCCTGCCGGAACAGTCGATAGCGGTCATCGGCAGTCAATAACTTGCTTACCAAATCCGCGAGCTGTCCTTCTCCGATGACCGTTACGATCGCGCTCAAAGCGTCTCCTCCTCTCTTAGCGACACGCCAAACACGCCAGCCAGCTCTTCTTTCATAAACGGTTCTGTTGACAATTCAACGACCGCGATCCGCTTACGGTTCGATTGCAGGATCTGCCGGACGGACTGCAGCATCATGTCGTATTCCAACTCATCGAAGCCGGGGATCGTCAGGCTCTGCGGCAAGGCATTTTCCACCTTGACCGACGAGCGCTCCAGGATTTGGCCTTGGATGTCCACCGCATCGTTTTGGATTCTCATCAGCGCCTGTCGAAGCGCTTCTCGCAGCGCCATCGTGCGGTTAACTCCAACCCCGCCGTACCAGTATCCGTTCGTACCGACCCAAACAACCGGAAAACCCGCTGCTTCTTGCCCCAGACCGATTATCGGGGCATCCTGCATCGTACTCAATACACGCAAGCAATAACGCGAGATATCATCGTCAACCTCGCTGAGCTCGGTTCGATAAACGGAGGGTATGCTGGATTCGGAACGTCTCTTCAACTCCTCGAATAGACATTTCTGCAGTCCGCGGAGGACCGCTTCCGCTACCGTCACTCCCGCTCCGATCCCCACATATTCTTGTGGATGAGATTCGATCGGAATTGCGATATCCGGCTGCGCAGGTCTGGCTGCCTTCAAAACCCCGGCCAGTCGCGACACGTACGCCTCGATGCCAGCCAAGCCTGCTTCCTTCCTTGCATCATGATGTGTCATTCCCGAACAGACGAGCTGCGGCAGTAAATCGGCGGGGCCTTCCGATAGCGGGTCGACTGCCTGGACGCGGCACTGCGAGAGCGGAAGCTGCTTCGAGTCCCCTTCCTCCCAACAGTGAAGAATGCCGGTCTCCGCCGAAGTCAAACGATTGAAATACGAGAGAAGACGGTCGGCTTCCTGCCTCTTAGCACGCAGATCGATTGGAAGGTCGTACGGATCCGTAAGCTCGGCCGGACGAAGACCCCTGACCAGCGGATGGGGAAGTAATGAATGCCACTGCCCTTCTAATGTATCCGAATTCAGCAGGAACAATTTTCCGTTCAATTCGGAAGCCGTCGTCCCCGAAACGGTCTTAAGCCATTCGAATACGACCACATTTGCGAGCATGGCTTCCGACGTAGTAGAGACGGCAGGCGGCCGCTCAACATCGCCAAGTGCGGTTCGGTGTATCCTGCGCCATGCGGATTCGAAGCAGATGTCCGAATCCGGGTGCACCAACGGTCCTACTATGCCCACCTGTCGCAAGTAGATGGCAGGCAGCAGCAGCTTCTTCGCGTCTCTGCAGGCCACATGCAGCGCTCTAAGCTCTCCGGGATCGTCATCCTGAGCGACGTAGAGAACGGAATCCGCCAGCCGCACAACCTCCGGCCAATCGAGGCAGCCGTCATTCGACGGAAAGATCTCCTCGACCTCGACCTCGTGATCCGATAGACGCGCGGTCGCCGTCAGTTCGGAAATCCGCTGGCGATCCGTGGTCGCCTGGTTCATGATCAGCATACGAAACCGGGGCAACCCAGATTCCAACAAAGCCGCAATGAGCGAGACAAATATTGGACCTGAACCGATCGCAATCGGATTAGCTTGGCGATAGGTTTGAAAACAGTGAGCGCCCGAACCGCCAAAGCTGTCCAGAAATTCGATCTGAGCGGCATATTTCCGTTCGACGGCTTCCGGGAGGCTGTGCGTGTGGTCTTGGCTGGTATCCCGGACAAAGCCGTTCTTGAGCAGTATTTCCGCGATTTCATAAACCCGTACCCTGTGCGGTTCCGGCAACCCGTCCGTCAAATCCGCCATGGAATAATCTCCATTCCACATGGGCATCAATTTTTCGATCCACAGATCGACCATGTCGCCTTCCATTCGGAACGAACCCGTATTGTTGCGAAAATAGACGCCTCCATTCGAATCAGGGAGAAAGAACGTATCCCCTTTCACTTTCAGACGCATAGAAGGGTTCAAGTTTTTATTCCTCCTTAAAGTTTTGCCGGATGCAAAACCGTTTCGTAGGTAAAAATTAAGTTTTTGCCGGGGAAAAAGTGCATTGTATCCAGGCTTTCGGTTTTTCCTCATTTTTAAGTTATGTAGAGCGTTTTGTCCGTCATGACTAAAACTACTAAAGGAACAGCCCCTGCAAGGAAACATTTGCAGGGGCATACCGTTTTGCGGATCGCCAAGCGAGCTTTTAGGTACTTAACGGCAGCGAGCGCAGCTTGCGCAACGCGCACAGCCACCGCAGCGGGCGCAGGTGAAGCAGCTACTACAGCGGAAACAGTTGCTGCATGAACAAGACCCGCCGCAAAAGCCAGTGCAAAAAAAGCAAGCACCAACACATAAACGAGGATCCCCCGAATAGTACTGATTTTGTCCCGACGTATATGTCATTCCCGTCGAATTGAACTGGCCAACATTCAAGTTTTGCAAATCTTTCTGGAATTCGTTCATTTTATACCCTCCGTATCATTCATTTCCCTGTATGGGACATTCGTTATACGAGAATGTTTAGATCTGGATCCGACCGGCATTCAAGCCCATCCTCCCTTCTCGACATGATAATTTATGAAATGAGATCCACTAGTGTTCCTATGACATCCGCCTACCAAATAAAAAGAACCCGGAGACTGCTTGGGTTGAACGTAACCGCCCGAGGGAATTGATCCCGAGCGCTATCATGTTCTCCCCTACTTGTCATGACCATGATTGAGTATATAAAACAAAAAAAGCCGCAGATTACGCGACTTTTAAAGTGTTTTCACCTTGCTAAATTGTTCCTGAATCATCCGATTTAGTTGATGTTTCTAATTTATTCATTTATTTATATTGAATGAGCCCTAAATGCACACCTGTTGGATCAACAATATATGCAAGGTAGAAATCCCCCAGATCCATTTTCGCTTGTACAACTTTTGCCCCGTTTTCAATTGCTTTTTCAACTGATTCATCAATTGAATTTACTTGGATTTGTATTCGAGTACCATGCTGAAACTCAGCAGGGCCTTGAGCAATCCCACCGTCTATTCCTGGTTTTTCATCCGTGCCTGTTTTAGCAGTACTGTAACCCCATTGCGGTTCTGATATTTCCCATCCAAATACGGTTGAGAAAAACTTTGCTTGCAATTCAGGGTTTTGACTACTTAATTCAAACATTACAACTCGATCCATTCTTAACAACTCCATTATTAGTATTTTTAAATCCAGTGAAAATATTGACTAGATAAAGTCCGATAGAGGCAATCCAAGTTCGTTTGCAGCTGTTTGCATGAAATCACGACAGAAGGAATAGTCCTTCCAACGAACTATTTTGTCATTTTCCCATTCAAGTGTATTGATATTATTTAACATTTGTCCGTGTTCAGTATTAAGTAGGATGATTATTGCAGGCTGTTCCCAGAGCGTGTCTGCATAAACGAAAAGATCCTTTGATAACTTCGTACCCTTATTAGGATTAAGAGATTTTTTCGTAATTGTATCCTTACCGTACTCCGTACTGCCCATCGAGACAAAACTGAATGTTGCCTCATCGATAAGCAACCTTGCTAATCCTTTATAATCCTTTCGATTGAATGCATCCAGAAATATTTTGAATGCCTCAGATAGAACGGCTTTTCCTTCCTCCTGCTTTCGTATTGTACTGTCTTCTTTACGCAATGAGGATTGCACTTTGATTAAATTTCCTCTTGCTCGGTATAAGATGGCATTCACTGCTGTTTCCGTAGTTGCTATAAGTTCTGCAGTTTCCTTAGCAGTAAACTCAAACGATTCCATTAGGATAAACACGACTGCTTGTTTGGGGGTTAAATGCCGAGCAAGCATCATAAGAGCTTCATTAACTTCTAACGAATCATTCATTTGAACCCCTAATTGGTGCTCGTCCACATTGTCATCCATCTTGATTTTCATTCTTCTACACTGGTCGATCCAATGATTGGTCGCAACACGAAACAGAAATGATTTTGCCGTCAATGCCTGTTGCCTATGGGATAAAGCGGAAAGAGAAGCAAAGGATTTTAACAATGTATCTTGCAACAAATCCTCCGCATCCCAAGGGGATCCCGTTAGTTTCCTGCAGTAATTCCATAGCCCAGAACGGTATGGACTTATAATCTCTATAAATCTTCCCCATTGTTCAACCGTATTCTCGCCAATGAGTTGTAGGTCTGTTTTATTCAAGCTTCATCTCCTTTCAATTACCGAACTACTATTAATACGAAACTCAGTAATAAATCCATATGGGCTATTAAAAAAATTTAAAACAAAAATTATTTCATTTCTTATATATTCTCTATAAGTATAAATTTTCCTATTACTATTACTGTTACTGTTACTGTTACTGCGTGAATCTACGCTAAACTGCCAATTAGCGAACAACAAATTTTTTCACTAAACACAAAGAAGCCGCGATTTACGCGGCACTTCATGTTTTGTCAATATCGACATATGGATGTGACAAGTCAAGTTATGCGTTCCTGAGTTCTTTTCGTTTATAGAATTAAAACGTATATACAGATGCACATTCCTCCGCGGTCGGTTCATAAAAACAGTGCTTCTTCCATCGTCCTGCGAACGGCTGATTATACCAAGTGTCCGGACATGGTCCGGGATTATCGTACGTTCCTGGACGGAAATACCATAGGGAGAATTTGGCTGGCCAATTCCGCTCCCCATTCACAGACCGTTGCGCCAAACGGCGTTCCCTTTCTCTTGCGTTTTGATAATACATACCATGTTGTAATGCTTCGAACGCATGTGGCTGGTTGATCATTTCGGAAATTGTCCGGATATCTTTAAAATCGGAACAATCCGCTCTTATTCGGTTAATGCCAACATTTCCAACAAGGAGCATGCCCATCTCGCCTTCGGCCTCAGCTTCAGCTCGAAGCAACCTTGCCAACATATTAATATCCTGTTGCCTGGCTTTTACGACTGCCATTTGCTCACCTCTTTAGATTTCTAGACTCATCATATTGTAGGTGAAGCGGATGTGTTACTCTGAAAAAATAAAGAGCGAAAATAAATAGCCGTTCCACCAAAAATGCATAAAAGGCCACCGAAGGAATCGGCGGCCTGGTTGTCAGTGATTCAATTATCGTGTCTGGACATTACTGTTGCAGCGGTTTGAGTTTTGGATTGCAGTTCGTAACCCTCCATATAAACCGCATTTCCCCCGGCGAGTAGAGATTAGAATGTTACGCTTGTTCTGCCCAGTTAGCCGGATATGTTACATAGATAAATCGTGCATATTCTGGCACAGAAAATTGAATCTTACTTCCGTTTGGAATCAAGATCACTTCTCCTGGACCAGCTGACACTTTTGTACCATCAATGATAACATCCAGATGTCCCTCAATCACATAATCAATTTCATCATAGTTGAGTGTCCAGTCAAAGGTTGTTTCTTTCATCTCCATGATACCGCAGCCAAGTCTTGGACTTTCCTTTAGCGAAAAAAGATCTTTACAATAGACGATATCATTAGGGTTTCCTGTATCGAGACGATCCTCTTCTGTTACTTTCATATTTGGCACTTTAACAGAAGTAATCCCTCCAGGACCTCTATGAACGTTCTGTTCAATAGCATCAGCCCCTACTTTTTCCATGATAATTTTACGAACCATCTCTTCAATCATCTTTTTATCGATACTCATGGGTACCCTCCTCTACTTCTTAGGTGCAGTTTTTTGGAACTATTTTACTTGCAATGAGCATAGCAACCATTACAGCTCTGATACACTTTTGAACATCGATTCTGTTCTCGGCTAAAAGAGGTGTGAAACAAAGTTCACTACGGTATATGACTTCTTTCTCCGTAACCACACGTAATCACAATACGCGAAACGAAAAATGATGACGTCTATTCTGGATATAAAGTTTGGAAAGGACAAGTTGTGTTGTTGATTCATTTCCTCATCTACCATACCAGAGAGATAAACATAAAGAGGCTTAAGGTTATACCGCTTCCTATCAAGTAGGAATGCTATAACCTTAAGCCTCTTTGCTTTAGTAAGACTACGCCTTTGTAGTCCTCTATTAATTTTAAACGTGAATGAAACTGTTGTTTCACACGCTGTAGATTCAAATTGCATGCTCCCTTTTAGTTTATCCTCTACATAGCTATTTACAATAGATAAACATAAACATTTTGTGAACATTCTTCAACGTTGAATCCTTTGCCATCATCTATTACTCCAATCGTGCAAAAAGAGAGAAAAAACATCAACATGCATACGTTTTTTCTTAACGCTTTGATAAAAAGGCCCCTACGCTCAACAAAAACATGAATAGGAGTAAGTAAAGCCAGATATAGTTTACCTTTAGAGTATCGTTGCCCATAGCCGTAAATATAGCTAAGGACAATACACCCAGTATTCCAAAAAAACTTATGATGCTCAATGAGAATTTTTGAAATCTCTGACGAACTCGCTCATCAACTTGCGGAAGTCCCGTTTTTAGGTGGTGCCTCCTTTTGAGAATATAGTTTGTAAGTGCTGCTATTATAAAGGTAACTCCCATAAACAGGTAATCTGTCTTCATGGTTATTCATCCTCTCTATACATAAAGATGTCCTCAATTGGCCGATTTAAAAATTTAGATATTTTAAACGCTAATTCTAAGCGATCTACAACCAAGTCTTAACGATTTCGGCAAGCGTTATTTTTATCGAGCCTTCGTTCGAAGGGTGAATTCCATCCGGAATAAGCCGATCGAATTCGGCAGGGTTTTCGTCTAACATTCTCCGCCAAACCGGGTAATGGTCGATGAGCAAAAGCCCGTGCTTGCGAGCCGTATCTCTGTACACCTGATAATATTGCTCAATCTGCGGACGGATTTCAAGGTGTTCCCGAACCGGTGGATTCATGGTCATCAATAGAATTTCGCAATTCTTGTTGGCAGCGTAAACTCGATCGATAAGAGCATTCAGGTTTTCACCGCATTTCGTAACACTCGTCTGATAAGGCAAATATGAGTCATTTATAGCGAATTCCAGAAAAACGGCGTCAGGAGCGAGAGCGATTACACGTTCCTCCAAATTTTCAAGTCCCCAGCCCGACCATTGTGTAGCTTTGGCGCTGTTCGTCAACTTAACTTGCCCCGGAAACCGGCGATCCAGAATCTCCTTTAATCCGCTCACCCAAGCACAGCCTTCGCTTAGACTGGTTCCATAAACGACGATGTTCTGATGTTTGCCGTTTTCCAAATTGCTGATTGTTGCCGATAGGCTCATACTGCTCAGCTCATCCTTCCATTTCTGATTTAGATATTGATCTAATCGGTAATAGGACCAAGTTTTTGTCCTTCGACATTAGCAGCGGCGCTTTCAGAGCTTTTTCCGGCTATTGATGCACGAGTTCACTCCATATTTGCTTGTATAACGTTCACCCAATTTGTATTATGCATCATCTCGGAAGAATCTCCATGAAATGCTTTCATGGCTTCCTGATCATCAAGCAACTGATATCTCATCCAGGCCGTCAAGTAACCCCTATGATTGCCACCATTACCTTCAATCGCTGTATGAGCTGCACCTTTTGCCATCCCCATCATCACAGGTGTGCTTACGTTAGTACGTTGCAAGGCTAATCGATTCGTTGATACCGGAGAGATTAGAAAATCTCGTGTACCGCCCATAATGAGGAAAGGAACGGTAATACGTGCTGTATCATACACATCTTTTGGATCACAATACTTCAAATCCGGGAGAGCAATGGATACAACCGTCTTAATCAGCGATCCACTTTTATAATTGGTATGAGCATTTATGACCCCAGTAGACCCTTGAGAATGTCCAGCTACACCGATATGTTCCATTTGTATTTTTTGATAAAACAAGCTGTTTGCTAGTTGGTTTTCATTTCTCAAATAATCAATGGCTTCCACAATTTCCTTGCCTGTTCCTGTTGTTTTACTATAGGAATCGATTACAATGAATCCCCAGCTAGCAAGATGAGTTAAAAGCTGATTATAACGATCTGGCGTGGCACCTGTTCCATTCCCCCAAGAAATAATAGGATAGGATTCGTCTCCTTGAAATGCTGGGTAGTATATTCTAAATAAAGCCCCTCCACTCGTACTCTTAACTTCTTCTACCTTTACATGATAGCTTCCTCGCTGTGCATACCGCTGCTCAATGCTTCCTTTTGCAAGTTCTGGTACATTAGAATGAATGATTATTTGCATGAAAATTGTTATTGGAACTGCAACGATCAGGACTAAAGCTGACAACCATAAAATCCACTTTCGTTTTTTCAAAACCGACATACATGTGACCTCCGATAGTCTATAGAATTCTCTATCGTTTTCCTTGTTAAAATATGTAATTAAAGGGTTATACGTGAAAGATGTAGTTATGTTTCATTACACAAGGTCTAGATCATCATCAAATTGAAACTTGCACCGATAAAACAAAAAAGCCGCTAAAATAGCGACTTTCAATGGGACTATGTTCTTGTCCCGCGGGCATATGTTCCGGATCTACTGTTCCAAATCAGCTAATGGATCCGCGTCTACTGCCATTCCTTATAGGCTTCTTATACCTCTCCGTGATAAAAATAAAGAGCAGAACTCATTATCCCATCTGATGGCACCTTTATATGATCAGGTATATAAGGCATTATTCTATTTGCAGTATCAATGTCAACCCAACTCACTTCGAGAACCTCATTATCTGGATCTGAGATTCTCAACTCACCATCAACGATTATTGCATGGAAGGTAAACAACAATGCATGATGTCCTAAATCTCTAAAGAACGCTTCTCTGACTGAATACAGACCTTCAATCTTAATAATTAACCCTGTTTCTTCTCTAGCTTCACGAACCACTGCTTGCTCTAATGTTTCTTTTCCTTCAACTTTACCACCTGGGAAACTCCACCAGTAAGAGGAAGCTTCTGTTCCGTTTCTTACTAAGAGTACTTTTCTAGACGATTCATCTAAAATAAAAGCATGTGCATAATTTACTCTTTTCATAAGCTTTCTCCTTAGGAATCTAGTTCCCCGTCTTCCTTGGATTTCGGGATTGGATAAACCACTCCGGCCCTGTAGTACTTGTGACTTCCTTTTTCTTGTAGTTATATTCAACCAAAATGGTTTCCTTTTCATGCCCTTCTACATAGCCATATAGATCAAATACTGAATTTACAGAACTATGTGTGATTTCGTAGTCCCTGACAACAAACTCCACATTATAGTATTTTTTTATCACGCCTGTTGATTAACCAGAAACTGTAATCCCAGATTCAATAAAGACAGCAGATCGCTCCCTTAAAAGGGAGAGTTTTATGAGCCATACACTTGGAAGATTATGAAG
>JAIRVF010000015.1 GCA_031254035.1 Paenibacillus sp. | reverse complement strand
GCGGAATTATGTGTGACCAACACGATGCATTTTTTCGTTTCTCTGTTCAAATCTTGAAGCAACTTCAAGACAGACTTCCCTGTCACATAATCCAAAGCTCCGGTTGGTTCGTCGCAGAGTAAAAGCAACGGATTTTTGGCAACAGCCCTGGCAATAGCAACTCGTTGTTGTTCTCCTCCCGAGAGCTGGGAAGGGAAGTTTTTGATCCGATTCGTTAATCCGACTTTATGTAAAATGTCTTTAGCATCCAGATGGTCTTTACATACTTCAGTGGCAAATTCAACATTTTCCAGAGCGTTTAAATTCGGAATTAAGTTATAGAATTGAAAAACAAAGCCAACTTTCTCACCGCGATATGCAGTTAATCTTTTTTCGCCCAAACTTGTTATTTCTTGATCACCGACAAACACTTGACCTGAAGTAGCCGTATCCATACCGCCAAGTATATTCAAAAGTGTACTTTTGCCGGCACCGCTTGCACCCAATATAACGACGAATTCTCCCTCGGATATAGAAAAATCAACACCATCAAGCGCCTTGATTGGCACTTCTCCTACTTTATATTCTTTCGTTACGTGTTTGAATTCGATTAACTTTTTCATTTATACATCCCCTCGGATTTGTATTTATTGGAACCCTTCACCAAGTAATTCCGGTCTCAGTATGTCGGTGTGTCACTCATGTAGCATACTATAATACAAACCCGGAAAATTTGTCAATAACTGAATATTCTTTCGGAATATAGGTTATTGACAATTGTTTGCACATTAAATATGGTATGTTAGATGGGCGCGATCAAGAAAATGGCTATTATTTTTTTGATCGCGCCTAAGTAACATACTAATATGATGAATGGTGAGGAAATGAAAGTCACTTTCGACGATAAACAACCGATTTTTCAACAGGTAGCCGACATAATTGAGGACGATATCCTGAAAGGCACTTTCCGTGTGGACGAGCAAATTCTTTCTGTGGCTCAGTTATCTCAGTTGTTTGAAATTAATCCGGCAACTGTAGTGAAGGGGATCGCCCTGCTCGTAAATGAAGGTATTCTGTACAAAAAAAGAGGGCTTGGCATGTATGTCGCGACGGATGCGCTTGAGAAGATTCAGATGAAGCGAAGAGATCGTTTCTCCAAGGAGCTGTTGTCCAATCTGCTGAGTGAAGCCGACAAACTCGGACTGACAACCGAAGATATCATCGACATGATCAAACAGTTGAGAAAGGAATGAACAAACCGTGAGCATTGAATTAACTTGCGGTAATTTAAATAAAAAATACGGCCCGACTCATGCCTTGCGGAATCTGGATCTGCAGCTGGAGGAAAACGTCATTTACGGCTTGCTCGGACGAAACGGCGCTGGTAAAACGACATTGCTTAACATGATCGCCGGCGGAATTTCCCCAAGCTGCGGCACAATCGAGGTAAGAGAAAAAAAACTGGGCAAAGGAGAACTTCCGAAGGATTTCTGTTACGTACGCGAGAAGCACAAACATTTCGGAGGAGCACGGGTTATCGAGATTTTGCAGTTTGCTGCGAATTTTCATCCCAATTGGGACTGGACGTTAGCTCATGAGTTGCTCAAAATGTTTCAGCTCGATCCGCACAAAAAATTCAGACAGCTTTCAAGAGGCACGGAATCGATCGTAGGAAACATCATCGGTCTGGCCAGCCGCGCGCCATTGACGTTATTCGACGAGCCCGTGCTCGGACTCGATGTCTTGATGCGGGAAAGGTTTTATAAGGCGCTTTTGGAGGATTACGCCAACCATCCTCGTACGATTTTATTGTCTACGCATTTGATTGACGAAATCGCCCCAGTCGTAGAAAAAGTTTATATCATTGATGCTGGCTCCCTCCTGCTTCATGATGAGATGGATCGGATACGTATGGCAGCTCATCTAATACGGGGAAATTCGGAAGCAGTTGCTTCGTTTACAGCCGGAAAGCAAGTTTTACATACGGAAACCTATGGCCACGGCACACTTGCCGCTATTTACGAGAAGCTGGACGATGGGGACATGCAAAAGGCACGCGAGCTAGACATTTCGATTGAAAATCTGACGTTTCAAAAGTTTTTCTCGTATTTGATCGAAGGAGGACACTAAGTTGGGTTCATTGGCCGTTCA
The DNA here is from genome assembly GCA_031254035.1 of Paenibacillus sp. Taxonomy (GTDB): domain Bacteria; phylum Bacillota; class Bacilli; order Paenibacillales; family Paenibacillaceae; genus Paenibacillus_AQ. Next base: position 68,200 of record JAIRVF010000015.1, on the reverse strand, counting down.
TTTAAAGGCAACCTATCTGCAAATGCGGATTTACATCTGGAGCATCATTATTTTTATCCTGCTTGGAAGGCTGGCGCTTTTCATCGTTAGTCTATTTATAGACTTAAGCCAAAGTAAAGGCCTTTCGGCCGGCAACATGCTGATTCTCATTTTGCCCCTTATCGCGATCGTGCTGCCACTGAGTTATTACAAACGCATCGTACATTTAGGCGCAAGTAGGAAGCAATATTTTAAGGGGCTTCAATTCGTCTTTGCCTTCTGGGCAGTAGCCGTCGCTTTGTTTAATTCTTTATGGATTGTGTTTGAAGTGAATGTGCTCCGGACGTACACGAACACCGTTGATCTTATTAAAGCGTTTCATTGGGATGACTTTGGCTTGGCAGGTTCTTTTCTTTACCAAATTGCCTTTTATTTGATGGTGATGGCGCTTCTAAGTATGCTGGTCTCTGGTTACTACCACCCCGTCGGTTGGCTGCTGTGTGCATTGCTTTTTGCGGCGATCCCGGTCGGAACGGCGGTTCCTTCGCTGCGCGTTCATGTCGTCTCTTTTTTCAAAACTCTCTTATTCAACGGCTCGCTGCTCGCGGGCGTCGGATTTAACCTTTTGCTTTATGTAGTTTTCGTCGCCGGTGGTTGGCTTTTTACTAGAGGAAGAACGCATTAAATAAAGAAAACAGGCATCAAGCCATTGAGATATCCAGTAATAAATCATGATAGAAAAATGATAGGTGCCTACTATTTAAAAACTACTTTTGAGACAGCCCCTCCCGATTAATCAATTATTAGAAAGTGATCCCTCGTCAGTTCACTTTAAAATTAACTTCCGGGTATTTTGCGGCCAACCTCTCTAGTGCCGAGCTGTCGCCAGTCTGTTTCACATAAAGGTCAAAAAAATCAAGACTGAATTCGTTAATGATACGATGAACGCGACGCGGATCTTCGCCTGGGCTTCGCAATAAAGGTGAGATCAAATGAAAATCAGTGAAGCTCGTATGATCGGTGTGGGGAATGACCATCGACATACCTCCACCGGCAAGCGCACGCTCGTTGCGGACCTTTACGACCATGGAATCTTCAAGGGGATCATCGATTATCTCTGCACTCATGGACAGAAACGGTTTACCGATTCCCGTATCTGGCATATTTGACCCATATAACAGACCGTCCATATTAATGGCCGCTTTGATGCGGGTGTCTTCCACAAGCATTTGCGCAGCGGTCGCTCCACCATAAGAATGGCCGAACATTCCGATTCGAGAGGTGTCGATCCTTCCCGTAAAGCGGTCATCTACATCACCTCGGTTAAGCTTTTCCACTTGATCTAGCACAAAAGCGGTATCTTCCTGCCATAATTTGATATGGCGATCTCTATCAGCAAGATCAGTTAGATTAGCGGACTGAAAGTATGCGGTTCGACCACCTGGATAAACGGTAGCCGCAGCGTCATAGGCATGATCGATACACAAGATGATATAACCTTGACTTGCTAACTCCTCGACCTCAAATGTGTTTTGATTGCGGAAACCATTCAAACCATGGGAGAAGATCAATACGGGATAACGGTTCTCAGCGTCTGATAGCCGGGCTTCCGTGAACGCATTCGATTTCACCAAATTCAGATGGCCTAGTACGAATGCCGGGACGGACACATCTGCTTCCAGTCCCTTTGCGACCTCATGCGCATTGCGGATAAAGGGCTCGCGATTTCCCTCACCTTTATCACCTGCAGGATAATAAATCTGTACCATTAACTCGCGCCGGTCATTCGGATCTTTTGTAAAAAGTTCCTCCCGCCGATCATCAACCCAATGATATAGCGACGTGCCAACCATAAATGGTCCGGTCGGTTTATTAAATAAAGATACAGGCATGAGTGCAGGAATCGCGACCGCTACAGACAAATAAATAACAAGCAATAATGTACTAACCGTGATCGTAATTCTGTTTCTGGGGCTCTCTTTTCTCCTGACCAATAGATAGCATGCTGTCAATATAACTGTGGACAAATAAGCCGGAATCATCTGCCAACGATAGCCTTCAGCGATAAGCTGTTCGATAAGGACACAGTATGCAACTGTCAAGGCGATGACAAACCAACGTTTTGTCTTCCATTTGGCGAATAGTATCCATCCCAGAAGAACGAAATTAACAAAGATCAAACTGATTTCCCAAAATCTCATCGGGTTTTCCCACCTTTCTTCATTTTCATCATCAATGGCATTTCGGTCGGAATGGATAAACAATTCATAAGTACTGCCATCTTGTTTTCTCCTCTGCTAGTTCACTTATGTACTTGTAGTACCATAAAGTTATTTTGGGTACAAACGTTATTAATATAGCATAAATTTGCTCTAAGTGAATCCGCGATAACAAAAAAGCTGAGAAGAACGGCACCCTGTAAGTATTATTTTTTCTCAGCTATAACGAATGGGAGCTTCATTCAACTCCATAATTCCATGCAATATGATATCTACCATCATTGAAAGAGATTCTTGCACCGTAATTTGGCTGGAAGCTAAATTGCGTTGATCAAAAATCGATTTCATCAAGAAATTGAGGGTTTGGATCAGCGTTGGAATATGCATCGGACGAAAATCACTATTATGGATGCCTTCTTCAATGAGGCTGGTAATTATATCCCACTCATCATTAATGGCTTGTTCCATTTCCCTCCATCGTTCGGGGTAGTACCTCCGAAGTTCGACCAGTAAGCGTACGTAGCTGTTCTGAAAATCATGCGGGACAATCATGAGTATACCTTTTAATTTTTCAGGTGTGGTCAAATTCGTATCTTGGATTACTTCTCGAAAACGTCTTTCAGTTTCTTCGTTTACTTGCTGAACCACATAACCTATAAGTTCGTCCTTGGACGGGAAATGCTCGTACAGCGTGCTTTTGCTTACGCCTAAATCGCGCGCCAAATCACTCATTGTGAATTTGATACCTTTTTCATGAAACAGCGCGATAGCAGTTTTGGCAATCCGTTCTTTCATCCTTAGTTCACCTCAAACCAAGATTTCGATAGCAGTACCCATAGACCCATTTATAGTACTATTGGTACGAGGAAAGTTTAACTCTTTATCTCCTTAAGGTCAAATATAATTTCCCTTCGTTTGAACTACTTTAGATTTTCGGGGTTTGGCTTTTCTAGTCCTGGAATCACGAAACGCCCGTCTGCTAAATTCGTAAGTCGCGAATTCAGCATCATCCGGACCTCTCCTATCGTTTTATTGTTGACATAGCAGCAATTCCTGGAGTTTTAAGTGCTGTAAGTCCAGCGATAGTGGCGACGACATCATCGGATATCCGAATGTTACCTCCCTGCGTGTTCAATTGTTCCTCAGCCATCGTCATCATCCTTTCTGTCTCTCCTATCGAGAAGTCGATCGTTGAACATGCAATTAAATGCCTTTTTTACCCTGCAGAATAATAAACCTGGTATCATTCCCCCTCTGTCTGCATTTTCATCATCAAGGGCATCCCTATATTTAAGGAACAAATCATAGGTACTTCCATTCGTGTTCTCATTTACTAATCCCTCCTGTACCCCCAGTACTATTTTATTATTATTGGTACTATGATTGTTATTATAGCATAAAATAGTTCTAAGTAAAATTCACACGCCCTTTATTATGAGGTTATGAAGTTTTGCTTAAAACGGAGAATGCGAAACATAGAATAAAACAAAATCCCTTGATACACAAGGGATTTTTTCTATGGAGCCTAGGGGATCGAACCCCTGACCTCATCGCTGCCAATTTTCCGTTTCATTAACAAATGGATAGTCTTTTATCTAGGAGTATACTTTCCATATGTGAAAAGACGCCAAACTTTTTCAAGAGGCCCTTGTTGAAATTTCTGCAACCAAACAAAACTAAATAAAATGAGTATCGTAAACACCATGAGAACGAGCACCAAACTTTGTACAAGTGTAAAACCCTGGGTCCATCCTAAACATAGCACGAGGAGTTTAAGAAGCAATAAATGGGCGACATAGCCGGTTAACGATATCCGTCCTACATAACTAAGCGGTTTATAAATAAACGAAAAGTAATTCTTATGATATAAAATAAGCATGGAGGTCAAATAAAAAATGACGAAGGGATAAGCTGCTAGATCACTAATTCCTAGAAAAAATATGTTTTCACTGATTTCAGGATTTATATAACCAGTCCACACCCCTCCCAAGGCAAATGGCAAACTTAGTAAAAATGAAATTTTATGAATTCGTTTAATTTTACTCATCTGTTGTGATAACTGCTGGAAAAGATCGATTTTACCTACATATAGTCCTAGTAAAAACATACTAACAATTAACAAAATATAATAAATATAATGCATAGACCCCGTTATTAATGCAGCAGTACCGGTACTTATGGTTAGTAGATTTGTAAATACCATAGTTCCAATCATGAGTATCATATTACATGTTGCGATAATCCCAGCCGTGCGCAGAATCGTGCTAGGTTTCCGTTTGAAAAACGGGAGCAAAATAAACCCTAATAATCCATACATTATCAAAATCGGGGTCGCCTGTGGAACAATTAGTATCGATATGATTCCGATAGGAAGCAAAGTAATCAGCCGCCTTGAAAAAAGTCGATAACTACGCAATCCACGTTGTTGTGCACGTGAAAAAAACAGGTGAGAGCCAACACCAAATAAAAAAGAAAAAATAGAAACAAACTTATAGTCCAAAAACAAAGTATTAAAAATAGACAGGTAATAATCCAAAGAATGGATTGAAAAATTGTTTGCCCTTGAAAAACCAGCGGCGTGTACAATCAACATCCCAAATAAGGCAACGCCACGAATAATATCAAGGGACATCGTGCGCGTGGAAATATTTTTTGTAGTATGCATATTTTTTATCCTCTATTCTAAAGTTTAGGTTCCAAACAAGTACGAATGATTTAATTTACTCATTTTTTGATAGCCCCTCTTTCTTTTTATTACCTTAAACATATACTTTATCTTTGGATAACTGAATGACTCTCCCCTTACAATTCGAAATATAATCTTACTAAATCGTAGGAGTTCGTTTGTTTTGACTAATCAAAAAAAGCAGCACTGGACATTTGCCCCGAACCGCTCCAATGAAAAGTTAAACTTATCTTCTGCACTAAAATTTTATAAAAGTAATTGTAAATTTTGTATAGGCATTTTTCTCACTCTCTACTTTAATTAAGGCTTGATGTGCCTCGATAATGGACTTGGCTAACGCCAAGCCAATCCCTGCCGAATCATGCTTTTTAGAACCTCTTGCTTTGTAGAATCGATCAAAAATATGCGGTATTTCCTCTTCGGCAATTCCTTCTCCAAAGTCTTGAATTACCAGATCCGTATAGATTGGTGTATTTTTGATTTGAATCATGATTTTACCGCCAGGTGTGGAATGCTCGATCGCATTCTTCAGCAAGTTTAACAAAGCTTCCTGCATCCATATTTTATCGTGGACAACGACGATTTCCTCCGGGGCATCCCAATCAATCGATATTTTATGATCACTGATCATGCTTTCCAAGCGATCCAGAACGTCTCCGATCGTCTCTACTAAATTTGCTGGTCCTTTTTCAAATGAAATGGCACTGGCATCGATTTTCGCTACCTTCAACAGATTTTGAATCAAGATATTCATTCTAGATATTTGAACATCATTATTTTGCAATAGTTGAACTTGCTGCTGGCGGGGCAAGCTTTCATTCATCATCATCTCATTGTAGATGGATATTGTTGAAAGTGGTGTTTTTAATTGATGGGATATATCCTGCAGCATTTGTACTAAAAATTCCCTCTCTTCACGCAAATCATGCATGCTTCTTCGAATGATATCTTTCATGGAGCGAAAAGAAACCACCAGTTTTGCGAGGTCCCCTTCTTTGTTTTCATTGATGACAACCGAGTAATCCCCGTCGATTATTTTTTTTGCAGCTGAGGTAAGCTGTCTAATTTTATTGAAGATCATCTTGTGTTGCATGTAGCTGGCCAAAAGCAGCATACTTCCAAAACAAACTAACCCCCAATAAATCGATTGATTATGGTGGAAAATATCGTTATTTAAACGAGGAAAAAGCTCTGACTCCAAATGTTCATACAGCCCATACTGCCTTAAGATCTCTCTCCCTTTTTCTTGATAATGACCTGAATCAGTAGAATGGCTTGTTAATACCTTCATAATTTCTACTTCATTCTCGGGATTTTGTTCAACCAATCTTGCGGTAATTTCCCCCCAGGTTGTTATTGAATCGCTTTTCAATTGATTGTAAAAAAGTTGATGTGTAATAAACTGATAACCTGTAAATAACGTTAACAGAACGGCCAATATCGCGATGTAGCCTTTCAACTCGGTATTTTTCATCATCTTACTCTCTGCTCACATCCTTGCTCCAACGATAACCCAAGCCTCTTTGGGTGACGATAAACTGCGGATTTTTGGGATCATCCTCAACTTTGTCACGCAAACGCCTAATATATACGGATAATGTATTTTCATCAAAAAAGACTTCATCACCTTCCGTTATTTTTAGCAGGAGCTCATCTCTTTTCAATGCCTTGTGGGCGTTCATCATGAATGTTAAAAGGAGCTTATATTCTAAAGTCGTTACTGGAATGCTTTCTTGGTTTTTATAGGCTTTGACTAGGTTCATATCGATTTTGATATTCTCAGACGTTAAGATCATTGATGAAGTTCCCAAACGCGATTGCTTGCGCAATTGCACTTTCACTCTGGACATAAGTTCTTTCACTCGAAAGGGCTTCGTGATATAATCATCCCCTCCAATATCCAATCCCATGACCACATTTGCTTCCTCATCAAGGGCGGTTAAAAAAATAACCGAGGTATCACTTTGTTTTTTGAAATGCATACATAAATCATAGCCATTTCCATCTGGAAGGCCGATATCTAGAATAATCAAATCAAAAGTATGATGATCAAACTGGTTTTTCGCTTCTTTCACACTCGAGGCTTTGACTACCTCATATCCTTCATTTTTCAATGAAAATTCGATAGCTAGACCAAGAGCTTCATCATCTTCAACAAGCAATATTCTACTCAATTATGTCTCTCCTTTTCCTCATTCCATTTCAAATAACCCCACAAAGTGTATCGGAAAGAAGTCCGGGTGCCTCTCAAAGAGGGGCGCTTTTGCGGAGCAAAAGTACGGAGTGGAGCCTATGCTTCGATGCTTATTCCAAATACTTTGCGGGGGCCCCAAAATTATCAGAAGAGACCTGACTATGAAATAGCCAGGCCTTTTGCATTATTGTTCTCTGATAACATCTATAATATTATCTTGTTTGATTTTTCTTAGCGGGATCAGAACTGATAAATAACTGATGAACAACGCGGAAGCAAACGTAATGAAACAAGCCTCATAGGGAATCATCCATTCAATCTTCAGGTTTCCGAAAGCAGCCAAATATATTATATAAGAAAGTATACAACCGTAAAAGATCCCTTGTAAACTTCCTGAAAAACCGTATATCAGCGCTTCATAGATAATCATTTTTTTTAAATCCTTTTGTGACATGCCTATGGATTTTAACGCAGCCAGTTCTTTTCGCCTGACCATAATACTGATCGTAATCGTATTGATGATATTAAGACTGCTAATCAAAGAAATGACCGCAATAAAAGCATATACAAGAATTTTGATAACAAGTATTGATTCTTTATTGGTATTATTCTCATCGTGGTTATTTACGATTGTAATGGAGTGTTTCATTCCAACGGACTGCTGGATGTCTGTCATTGTCGCGAGAGATTGAGCCGCATCTTTCAATTGGATGTCATAACTAAAGTCCTGCCCGTCAACCTCGGATATATTTCTAAGTGACTTCAATTGATCTATGATTTGCTGTCTATCTCCATAAGAATCATGATTATCATCTTCCAGATAGATTGTAAGATCCGAATTAGCGGAAGAACTATCCACAACCTTAGATGCAAATACCATATTCATCAAAGACGAAAACGTAATAAACAATACACTGCTGATAATGATTGATAAGATCGTAATGGTATAACGATTTTTATTTCTTTTTACATTTTTCAATGCTAGTCTCAAGGGAAAAGATAACGGATTTTTTAGGATGGTATGCTTTTGTTTTTTGATTTTCTCTTTTTTAATGGATAGCCTGCTGTTGATTGCCAGTAATGGTGATATTCTGCCCGCGAAATAAGCCGGGTAAAAACTGGACACTAGCACGGCCGTCAGGGTAATCATCGAACTAATCAATAAAATCCGCCAATCGATATGAAAGAATGAAATACCCGCGCCGTCTTTTAAAAAAATCGAGAAAATAGCCTGGAGAATAGCAAGCGCCACGAAGCTACATGCGATCCCAAGCGGGATGGCGATGACAACCAGTACAGCCGCTTCTCTCATCACGATTGTTCTGATTTGTTTCCGCGTAGCGCCGATGCTTCGCAATAGCCCAAAATGCTTCATCCGCTCTACGACACTGATTTGAAAAGCATTATATATGACAACAATCGATGCAATCACAACTATACTGACGACGATGACAAGTATGGATAGAATGGATTGATTCGATTCGAGTTTCAAAACTCTGATCAATTCTTTATTGATAACAATATTCTCATGATCCGTAAGTGATTTTATCTCGTCTATAACCTCGTTATAGTCCGCGTTCTGGTTTATTTCGACTAATATCCTGCCTTCTCCAACTGCAAAATCCCGTTTATAGGTTAATAATCGTCCTTCTTTACTTTTCGGTGTAAACTCTCGATTGTCTAGTAACCCAACCAATTGATATGTTTTGCCATCCAATTCCAAGGAATCGCCGATTTGAAGATCTTTTTGAATATATGGTAGCACCCATGAATCAACAGCGGCTTCATGTTCATTTGCTGGCAATTTACCATCAACAAGGCTGTAGGTTAAATACTTCAGGGCTTGATGATCAGCGAAGTTCATTTGTACAGAAACCTCTCCAAGCGGAACGGCGCCGCCCTGAGATATCAAACCAAACGATTCAATTTGGGGATTATATCTGATTTTATTTAAAATTTCTTTATTGTAATTTGAAATGCCGGCATGAAAAGAAACCCCGTTTATCTTCTTAACGTTCTCAATTTCTGAGAGTTGTGATCCTTTCATAAATAAGCCGATCGTGGAAATTAACGCAACAGAAAGTACAATTCCGACTAAGGTCAAAATGGTTCGTTTCATATTCCCTCTTAAATACCTACTGCTTAATTGTTTATAACTGCTGATCAAAATAATTTTCCTCCAGTCGATGTCTTATTCGCAGTTAGTCGTTTATCTGAAATAATTTCACCGTCTTCTACCGTGATGACCCGGTCAGAAGATGATGCAATCGTTAGATCGTGAGTAATCAATACGATGGTTTGATTGTATTTTTTGGCCGTTAATCTTAACAAATCCATCACTTCCTTCGTATTTCGCGTATCCAGATTACCTGTGGGCTCATCGGCTAGAATCAAATGCGGCCGATTGATAAGCGCCCTACCAATGGAGACCCGTTGCTGCTGGCCACCAGATAATTCGGAAGGCAAATGACTCTTGCGTTCTTGAAGTCCCAGGATATCAATGATTTCATTAAGATACGTCATATCTATCTCTTCATCATCCAATAACATGGGCAAGGCGATATTTTCCTGGACATTCAAAACGGGAATTAAATTATAGAATTGAAATATAAATCCGACTTTTCTTCTTCTAAATATCGAAAGCTCATTATCTGTATACTCATAAATATTATTGCCCCCAATGAAAACTTGTCCTGAGCTCGGACGATCCAACCCTCCTAACATATGCAGCAGAGTACTTTTTCCAGAGCCGGAAGCACCTACAATTGAGACAAATTCTCCTTGTTGAATAGAAAGATTAATCCCTTTTAAGGCCTCTACCCTGTTATTATCATCACCATAGCATTTCGCTAAATTTTCCAGTCGTACAATTTCCATATAATCCACCTTCTCATCATCTTGCTTCTTCTTAATAAATCATCGATGTCTGAATTATAGACGAGATTTACTTTACAAGTGAATGACTCTTGTCTAACCTTTTGATCTTCTCGCTTACATTTTAGTAAGAATAGAGATAACTATTTTCCTTAACTGATGAAAAACCTCCAAATGATTTTTGTTAACCAAATGATACTGTGGAGTTTTAATGGCTCCTTCGACAAGATAGATCATAATCTGATCGTCGTCGCCCAAACGCTCGCAAACAAGACGGTTCACTATATCAAAGCAGCACTTCTTGAGAGGACAGACGTGAAGGAGGTGGAAATTATATCAACTTCAGTATTGAGGTTAATCCTCAAACTTTGGAGTTCCTTGACTTCATCAGCTGAACTTTTCTTCATGTGAACCAGTGGTATACGCAAAGTCATAGTTAGCCCGTGCCTCAACAACTTGAGTATAGTTCACTCTTCCCCACTGCCTAAGCTCTTTCATCGGCTGAAGCAATGTTTCCCCTAATGGTGTTAATGAATACTCGACGCTTGGAGGCACTGTAGGAGTTATGTGCCGCCCAACCAATCCATCGCGCTCCAGCTTTCGTACCGTCTGGGTAAGCATTTTTTTGGATATTCCCTCGACCCTGCGGAGCATTTCTCCATATCGGATTTTACCGTTTTCCATGGCATAAATAACAAGTGCTGTCCACTTGTTAGAGATAATGTCAAGAACTTTGCTATAACCGCAATTGGATAACGAAATATCAGATTGTTTTGATTTAGATGCATAAGTCAAATGATTTCCCTCCTATGCAATACGAAGTTCCCAGGACACTTTTAAGTGCCTACTTATATCATTCTAATTTTTGTATTATTGTATGTCTATACCAGTACTGTAGCAGCTTTGTGCAAGATCTGTCGTAACAAGGCAACGCTTAAGGGCGATCCGGACGTTCCAAGAGCAGGAAGACCCGTTTCCGAAAAGGGGTTATTTTGTACTGGAAAAACTTCAATGGGTAGGTATAATATGATAAATATTATTAAAACGCGTCCCAAGCTATTTGTATTGGATAACGGTCGAATGAGCATGGATAAAAACTGGATAATCGCCATGCATAATCCGGCTACAATAAATAATCCGAATGCCCCGACACAATTTGTGGAATTTCCAATCTATACAGTATTGATTGATCATCCTGAGGGGAAAATCTTGTTTGATACAGCCTGCAACCCAAACTCCATGGGCACCCAGGGGCGTTGGGCACAATCGACCCAACTGTCGTCTCCATGGGTGGCAAGCGAGGAATGTTACCTGCATAACCGACTGGAGCAACTTCATGTTAGACCCGAGGAAATCAAGTACGTCGTTGCCTCCCACTTGCATCTGGACCATGCAGGATGCCTCGAAATGTTCACGAACGCGACCATTATCGTTCATGAGGATGAGTTTAATGGTGCACTGCAAACCTACGCCCGTAATGAAAAAGAAGGTGCCTATGTTTGGGCTGATATCGATGGAGAAAATCCGTACTTTGGCTACCCGCACGAATTCCCAAGTGTGGTTCGGGCACGATGCAGATCAATTCAGACACTTGAGAAAATCTACTGAAGGATATTATGAATAATAATCTCCTGTGATGTTTAGTGGATGCCCTTTATTTTATTTGTTTCCTTAAGTTTAGGTTTTGATAATTTTCAGTCTAATACTTTATTTTTCCTTTGGCTCTGTTAGACTAAATTGTTGATATATACACACTAAAAACAGGTAGTCCAATTCCAAATCAAATTTGACTACCTGTTAATATATAATTAGGAATTAGAAAAAACTATTGCAAATCCATATCTTAATATTATGATGTTTTAAATAACAAAACTTCTATAAATTATTTAGTGAAATTAAACCACTCTTCGTCTAACATAGCATATTGGTAACAATCATGCCATATTGCCTTACCATCAATTGTTTTTTTGAAATAAGCTGGTTTTTTAAAATGTCTTTCTCTTCGCATTTGAGCCCAATGCCTGCCGACCGTTCAACTCAAAATGACAGCTGCTTCGGGGTGTGTCCCTTTGAAGGAGCTGGCTTCGTATTTCGATAACAACAAAAATATCTCGGGATCACTACACAAAAAAACATTTTCAATTTCATAAAAAACAATTAGTTAACCATAGTTATTCAGGTTAACCCAAATGAAATGGATGTATATAGTTAACAACCATTTGATGAATGTTTGACCGCCGCCGTTGGGGCCGTGGCGTGATCGGAGGGAAGCCACCGTATGCCGCTCTGGGCTTGACGGAAGGGGAAAGCACTCGCTGCGGAGCTGCCCGGATCTCGCCCGAAAAAAGGGGCGCTCCCCCTGACCGTTACCGTCTACGGTCTTCTTGGATGATCTTGAGTGTCTGGGAACGAAATGACGCTCTAGGGCGCTTCCTAAGTGCTCCTGACAAGGTTAGAGGGTATGTTGAATGCGAAAAAGGACGGCCCCTAGCCGTCCTGAATTTTCGTATGAAGCTCCTAATAGTCGCTCTTGGAGTGTGCCTGGGATATTCGGTATCTTTAGCTCGTGGCAATGGCCGCCTACGGCGCTCCTAGCGTAGGATGCGTATCTATAAGGTTAACCATTGGTAACCGAGTTAACAAAGCATAAAAAGGGATCGAAACTGATGCGCGTGCCGATTGCTCAAATCATAATGATGTCCACTGATTCGGAGCGATTCTATGGGATCACCGTAACCGCCCAGATTTCAAAAACTACACTGGCTTGGGTTGCATTTCTGAACCGGCTACCGCCAGCCCTCTGCTTCGTTGCGTCCCCTACAGGGTGACGGCTTCGGCTCTTCTTCCCCCGTCAGTACGACGAACGCCCTTAGTTGAACTATTTTAATATTTTAATCCAACCGAGTATTGCTATCACGATTATTACACACGGTAGAATGCTTATACGCAAAATTCGCGGTATAGAAATCCAATACTCAAGAAGATGCCAGAATAAATTATCTTTTTCGTTCCCATTTTTATCGCTGATATAAATCATTCCCTTCTTCTTCGTTTATGCCTGTCAAAACGGTTACTTCGGAAATTACATATATCCGTTCCATTTACAACCCCCCTGCAAATCATTTACACCGCGTCAGTGTTAAGAAAAACATTCGTGAAAGCTTGCAAAAAAACCTTTATTTTTCGCTGTCGGGATGTATACAAAAATAAGCCAGGGTATTCAGCCGACCTGCGCCGATCGGCGAGTCTTGCATACATTTCGACGACCAAGGTGCGGCAGCTAGGACGAATTAAAAACCGACCACATCCGGTGGGGAGCCGCAGAACTGTACGGATCTCTCGTCCGGATCGACGACAGGGGCAGCGGAGCGCCGGGCGTTCTCCTTCAGCTCGATGTGGTAGCTGCCTGCGGCACTCATGACTGCTTTGATTGTTCAGAAAGGGAGTGAACTGATTACACCGCTCAAAGCTAGGGGCCTGCCTTTAAAACCGAAGGATACATTCGCTCCTAATAGCTCTTTACACTCATTCTGTACAAGCTCCAATGTCCCTCTCATATAAGCAACACAAATATTTTTGGGCATAAACTTCAATGAGCAGATCAACTTGCTGCAAATACATTTAATTCAATCTTGTTCTCAAAGTCGGAAAAATGACTCAAAAATTGACCCCTGACATTTTCCATCATCTAAGTGAATAGCAATGTATTAAAAAAAGCGCCTATTAATGGCGCTTTTTATCATTTGTGCTAAATTATAATGATTCATTTATAGAATCTTATGTAACAAATATTACGAAAATTTCGTTCCCGAACTGAAACTTCAGCCACTAAAAAAACATTGTAATAAAACAAAATCCCCTTGAATACAAGGGGATTTTCAATGGAGCCTAGGGGGATCGAACCCCTGACCTCATCGCTGCCAGCGATGCGCTCTCCCAGCTGAGCTAAGGCCCCATATTATAAATATTCTTTCAAAAAGAGCACTCTTATAATATAGCACAGCGCCCAAACCCGTGCAACATTTTTTTCTAAATAAAAGACACCCCTGAACCAATATCCAAGGGTATCTCTTCCACCTTTATTTCACCGTACGATTATACTCCTGAATCTTTGAAGTAATTTCTTTTGCTGCATCATCCAGCGCCGCCTGTGGCGTTTTCTTGTTGTTCAGCACTTCTTCAATTGCACCTTCGACGATTTGTCTGGCTTCTGGGAAGACGCCCATTACGGCACCTTGAGTTGCCTTACTCATCTTCGTACTATGCAGCTGATCAACCGCCGTCTGGAATTGCGGGTACTTTTTGAGGTTTTCCTTCACGCTGTCCTCATCATACGCTTTGACCGTTACTGGGAAATAGCCCGTATTGATATGCCAAAATGCTTGCTGATCTGGAGAAGTCAGGAACTTCATAAATTCCCAAGCAGATTTTTGCTCTTCATCCGAACGGTTGTTCATCATCCACAAACTTGCGCCGCCTACAATGACGCCGCCATCCTTAGCATCCGCCGGTTTTGGCAGGAAGCCAGTGCCAACCTCAAACTTGCCTTCCGTACCGTTCACCAGCCCCCTGAGGGAAGCTGTAGTATCGAGGATCATCGCCACTTGGCCTGCGGAGAAAGCTTTTTTGGAATCATCCGTTTTCCGCCCCAAATTGTTGGCCGCTTTCGTATCGATGAGATCCTTCCACCATGTCATCACTTTGACGCCCGCTTCGGAGTTCACCAGCGATTCGGTTGCCATTCCGTCGCGTCCGTTGCCGTTGTTCACATATTCCGCTCCCTGGTTTGCAAACAACTGCTCCATAAACCAACCGTAGATTGCAAAATTGACGCCCACAGCTTTGCCTGTTTTCGAGATTTTATCCGCCGCGACTTTCAGTTCTTCGAATGTCTTTGGCGGGTTTTCTGGATCCAAACCAGCTGCTTTGAATAAATCTTTATTGTAATACAAGATCGGATTGGATGTGTTGAAAGGCATCGAATACAACTTATTATCGAAAGTATAATATCCACTGATATTCGGCTCGAGCTGGTTAACATCCCAATGATCCTGATCAATGAAATTCTGCATCGGAGTAATCGCCTTGGAATCGATCATAAACCGGCTGCCGATTTCGTACATTTGAACCATCGTCGGCCCTTCATTCGTTCCCATGGATGCCTTCAATTTGCTAAGTAAGTCATCATAGGTGCCCTGAAACACAGCTTCTACCTGGACCTTATCCTGCGACTTATTAAAATTGTCGACCAATTGATCGACTACCTTCGTTAGCTCTCCGCCCATCGCATGCCAGAACACAACTTTTGTGACGCCGCTTTTGGTTCCCGTATCGTTAGTTTTAGGATCACTTGCCTTCGGCTCATCCCCGCCCATGTTCACGCTGCATGCCGACAACAACAAAAGTACTGCTGCCAGCATCAAACTTACCAGACTCTTTTTCCCCATAGTTTACTTTATTCCTCCCCTTTTTATAAGCTTCATAGAGATTCCTGATTTCCCCAAAGCCATATATGACAAGCCCCGCTATTCGCCAGGCTAATCACCATATTATATTTACCCTTTGACCGCACCTGCTGCAATGCCGCGTACAAGCTGCTTCACGCCGAAGGCCAGCAGTATAAAAGAAGGCAGCAGTACAATCGTTACTCCCGCGAGAATCAGATTCCATGACTGCACCTCGGCATACTGCAGCATCGCCACCCCGATTTGCACTGTCCGCATCGACACCCGATTGGTGATCAGAAGCGGCCATAAGTAATGGTTCCAATGCGTCAGGAAAACGTATACCGCAAGCGTCCCAAGCGCGGGTCTCGAGAGCGGCAATACAATGGAAAAATAATTCCGCAAATGTCCGCAGCCATCGATTTTCGAAGCATCAAACAACTCCCGCGGCAGCTGCAGGAAAAATTGCCGGAGCAGGAACACCCCGAAGGCACCCGCCATAAATGGAACGATCAACCCTTGGTAGCTGTCCATCCATCCCCAGCTTTTAATCATCAGATAGTTCGGAATGATCGTCACTTCCCACGGAATCATCATCGTAGACAGGAACAGCGCAAACAGCGGTCCTTTCCCTTTGAATTGAAGGAAGGAAAAAGCATAAGCTGCAAGACTCGATGTGACTACCTGGCTGATCATGATCGCCGACGATACAATAAAGCTGTTCAAAATAAAGCGAACGATCGGAAACCCGGATATAGCCCCTTTAAAGTTGCCCCAATACAGATGGGACGGAAACAACGGAGGCGGAAAATTGGAAACTTCTTTTTCGGTCATAAAAGAAGAAAACACCGTGAAAATCAGTGGATATAATACCGCTAGCGCCAAAATGGCGAGAATTAAATACATAAACCATGCTGTTGTACGTTTTGCGATCATTGATAATGCACCTTCTTTTCCAGTACTGTGAACTGCAGTACGGTTAAAAGCAAAATGATGAGGAACAGAATCAAAGCTTGAGCGCTGCCGATACCAAATCGGAAATTCACGAAGGCATCTTGATAAATAGAATAAACAATGACATTGGTGGAGTTGATTGGTCCGCCTTTAGTCAGAATATGTATTTGACCAAATGTCTGGAAAGCTCCAATAACAGATACAATTAAGGCGAAAAAAATCGTCGGTGATAAAAGCGGAAGAACAATGCGGATAAACGTGCGAAAAGGCCCTGAGCCATCCATTTTAGCGCTTTCATAAAGCTCTTCGGGAACTCCTTGAAGTCCGCTGGATAATACGATGTACAGAAAGCCCATATTCATCCAAATGGTCATAAGCGAAATGGAAATTAACGCCCATGCAGGATCTGTTAGCCATGGGATGGGACTGATGTGGATCCAGCTTAGAAAATAGTTCAGCATCCCTGCAGTGGGATGAAACAGCAGAAACCAAATGATGGAGCCCGTACCCACCGAAATAACAATCGGCAGCGAGAAAATAAATTGGAACACCTTCATGCCCCGCAGCTTGTTGTGGGTAATTGCCGCCAGAAACAAGGCCCATACGAGCGAGGTCGGCACCGTATACAGGATAAACAACATCGTCACACCCAAATTTGAATAAAACTGATGCGATTTTAGCAGAGTCACAAAATTTTCGAACCAGACAAATTCAGCAACTTGCCCCCGAGGATCGGTAATGGTCATACTTAAATAAACAGATTTGAGCATGGGATAAAATAAAAACATGATAAACAAAAGAATCGAAGGCGCTAAAAAGGTGTATGCGAGAGCATGTTCCTTCCAAACATCCTTTTTACTCCTTTTACTAGTTCTTAATTCGGAATTCTTACTATCTAAAGCGCTTTCATAATTAGACAAACTATAATCCTCCTCTTGTCTCTTCTTTTGTCGGTACATGTCAAAAGGACCACAATATGTTATAATATTACAATCATTTTTTAACTATTGTCAATATATCTCAGCAAAAAAAGAACGCAGTACCGCTTGTTGCAACAAGCAATCTGCATTCCTTTACAAGCAATCTGCATTCCTTTACGCTTAGACATCCGGATCAATCTATGGAGTCAGGCATTGTGTTTTTCGACAACAGCCCTTTAAGTTCTTTCATAAACATATTAATGTCTTTGAACTGCCGGTACACCGATGCGAAGCGCACATAAGCCACCTCATCCACGGGATATAGCTGTTCCATTACCAGTTCGCCGATCTGGCGGCTTTCGACCTCGGCTACCGCCGTATTACGCAATGACTTTTCTACCTCGGAGACAATCGCTTCCAGCTGCTCCACAGATACGGGGCGCTTCTCGCAGGCGCGAATCAGGCCGCGCAGGATTTTATCCCGACTAAACTCCTCACGGCTTCCGCCTTTCTTAACCACGATCAGCGGTGTTTCCTCCACCATTTCAAATGTCGTAAAACGCCTGCTGCATCTCTCGCATTCACGTCTGCGGCGGATCGATTTGTTGTCATTGGCCGGCCGCGAATCCAGTACCTTCGTGCCTGCGTAATCACAGTACGGGCATTTCATGCAAAATCACTTCCTTTATCCTTAACTAATTAACTTATATTTCCAACCTAAAATATATAAAAAAAAGTAATGAAGATTCGATTTTTGAGACATAATACTTTTACAATGCAGCGAGGAGGTGAACATCAATGCCACAAAACAGCGGTTCTAACAGCGGTTCTAATGTCCTGGTAGTACCAAAAGCTACCGCAGCCCTCAACCAAATGAAATTTGAAGTTGCTCAAGAGCTGGGTATCTCTATTCCACAAGACGGATACCAAGGTAACATGACTTCTTATGAGAACGGTTCGCTTGGGGGATACATCACTAGACGTCTTGTAACCCTGGCTGAACAACAACTCGCAGGTCAATTCCAATAATACATGCTATTTTCCGAAGAAGTATTAGGGCAGCCCGTAAGCTGCTTTAATACTTCTTTGCTTATAGAGGTTGTTCAAAAAGTTCGCTTTTGATCACGAAGTGAATCAGGAAGTAGATTCGGCATCGAATCTTGAATTCAGCCGGGCCTAAGCGTATGCTTACGAAGTAATTGTTTCCTTCGGAAACATTTCAGGTGCCCACGTACCCATACAGGCAGATGCTTACGAGGTCGTTTTCTACGAAAACGTGTAGCTCCGCTCCTCAGCCCCTAGCTTTATCCAATTCAAGCGTTTTGAAAAAACGCACATCGGAAGCATAAGCTTTGGTGCTGAAAACCGACCTTTTTGAACACGCACTTATACGCTCAAAAATCACTATAAATGCGCGTATATTGATTATAATAATAAATCACCCGCTGTACATAGTGCCTCGTTTCACCGAACGGAATGTCCTTTATCGATTCCAACGTTCCGTCCCAAACTCCCTTTTTCAACCAGCTATCCACTTTTCCGGGTCCGGCATTATAAGCGGCAATAACGGCAATTCGGTTTCCTTTAAACTGATTGGATAGATTACTCAGATACCAGGTCCCGATCTCAATGCTGGCTTCAGGCTTATGTTTGAGATGATCCATGGTCACCTCCGGAAGGCTAGCCTGTTCCATGGCCCACTGGGCCGTATCCGGCATAAGTTGCATGAGACCGAGCGCACCCTTTTTCGACTCTTTGCCAAGCTTGTAATTTGACTCCACGCGAATGATCGATGCAACCAAAAACGGATCTACATCATAACGTTCAGCTTGCTCCCTAATGTTATCCTTGTAATAAATCGGGTAGAACCAGGACATCCAGTTGGTGCTGAAAAACAACACGGCAACAAACCCAATAAACAGGAGGAGAAGGACACGCTTTTTACGCAAAAATTGTAGATACTTCATGCGTACCCTGACTGAAGCCAGAACTCATCGATTTGGCGCTTCGTCTCTTCAGCATGCCCGCTGTTATCGATGACGATATCCGCCTTCCGCTTCTTTTCTTCAATGTCCATCTGAGACTGGATTCGTGTGAGCGCCTCGTCTCCAGTTAATCCGTTACGCTGCATCAAGCGCTCTTGCTGGGTGGCCCTGGGAGTATATACCACCATCACCCGTTCAAACATGGATTCAAGTCCTGATTCAAAAAGTAAAGGAATATCAACGACAACAAGCCTGGTCGGATGCTTCCGTTCCAACGATTCCATTTGTTCCCGGATCTCCTTGCGGATGGCCGGATGTGTGATGTCATTTAGTGCTTTCCGCTCGGAAGGATTACGGAAGACCATGTCCCCGAGCTTTTTCCTGTCCAAAGTACCGTCCGCAAGAAGCACAGATTGTCCAAAATGAGCGATCACGGCCGCTAAAACGGGATGACCCGGGAGCATGACTTCCCGTGCAATCAGATCGGCATCGACAAGCAAAGCCCCCTTGCCCACCAGGAGCGCAGACACGGTGCTTTTTCCAGTTGCTATACCTCCGGTTAACCCGATATTCATGTGCTAAACTCACCTCATAACAGCTTTATTATTCCCATCCGAGCTAAGTAACAACGCCGAAGCTATGATTTGATTTAACTACTTTATCGTCTGGCATACCGGGCAAAAATGCGTACCCCGGCCACCGACAACCGTTTTCTCGATCAAAGTTCCACAAGTAACGCATGGCTTGTTCTGCCTTCCGTAAATCTTGAACTGGTGCTGAAACATCCCCATCTCTCCTTGCCCGTTGACGTAGGATTTGATGGTGGAGCCGCCAACCTCAACCGCTTCCGACAACGTAGACACGATCGCATGATGCAATGCGTGAAACTGCTCGTCCGTAAGCGTGCTCACAAGCTGCTCGGGATGAATTCCCGCTTTGAAAAGAGACTCATCCACATAGATATTCCCGATACCCACGACGTATGCCTGGTTCAGCAGCACGGCTTTGATCTTAGATTTCTTGCCTTGCAGTGCTTCCTTAAATCTTTGGACGGTAAACCCTTGATCAAGCGGCTCCAATCCCAGCTTGGCCAGTGGAGGCAACTTAAATTCCTCTCCGGACTGAAACAGATGCATCGTTCCGAATTGGCGCACATCCTTGTAACGGAGTTCGGTCCCGTCGTTGAAATGAAAAATGACATGCGTATGTTTCTCAACTGGATCTGTACTTTTATATACCCCGTAACGTCCTTCCATCCGTAGATGGGAAACAAGAACAAGACCATCCAATAAAATGCGCAAAAATTTCCCGCGGCGTTCCACGTCTAAAATGGTATGTCCCACCAGCAAAAAAGCAAATTGATCTATATCGTCAGGGCGCTGGATAATCCGCGCCAAATTTACAGTTACATGGTCAATCACTTTACCTTTGACCAATTGGTTTAATGTGTTTTTGACTGTCTCGACTTCTGGCAATTCCGGCATGATGTCTTCACCTCATCCTCATTATAACGAAGTTTGCCTCGTTGGGGTATTATTTCGCCTCGTACCAGTTTCTACCATAACTTACTTCTGCTTTAAGCGGCACGGATAGAGCAAGCGCCTTTTCCATCGTTTCCGGTACAAGCTTTTTCATGAGTTCCAGTTCGTCTTCCGGTACTTCGAATACAAGTTCGTCATGCACTTGAAGAAGCATGCGACTCTTCAATTGTTTTTCCGCCAAAACGGCATCCATATGCACCATCGCAAGCTTGATAATATCCGCCGCAGTTCCCTGAATCGGCGTATTCATCGCGGTGCGTTCCGCGAAGGAACGTAGGTTGAAATTACTGGCATTGATTTCCGGCAAATAACGTCTTCTTTCCAGCAATGTCGTTACATATCCGTCCCGCTTCGCATCCTTTACGATGTCGTCCATATAACGGCGGACGCCGCTGAAAGCATCGAAATATTGATCGATAAAACGGGCAGCTTCTTTCCGGGTAATATTGAGGTTCTGCGACAAACCGTAATCACTGATACCATAAACGATCCCGAAATTGACCGCCTTGGCCGAACGACGCATATTAGAATCCACTTCGTCTGCTTTGACGCCAAATACATCCATCGCTGTTTTGGTATGAATGTCCATATCATGCAGAAACGCTTCCTTGAGCCCCTCGTCATCCGAAATATGTGCAAGCACGCGCAGCTCAATCTGCGAATAGTCCGCCGCTAGGATATACCAGTCCGGCTCGGAAGGAACGAATACCTTTCGGATCTTGCGACCCTCTTCAAGGCGGATTGGGATATTCTGCAGGTTAGGATATTGGCTGCTCAGCCGGCCTGTTGCCGCAATGGTCTGACGATAGTACGTATGAACTTTGCCTGTCTTCGGCGAAATTTCCTTCAGAAGACCTTCCACATAGGTGGATTGCAGCTTCGCAATGGTCCGGTATTGCAAAATCAAACGCACAATATCATGATAAGGCGCAAGTTTCTCGAGCACTTCCGCATCTGTTGAATAACCCGTTTTCGTTTTCTTTACGACAGGAAGTCCCAGCTTCACGAACAAAATCTCTCCAAGCTGCTTCGGTGAATTCAGGTTAAATTCCGTGCCGGCAATTTCATAAATCTCTTGAACCAGGCTATTAATTTGGGTTTCAAATTCCTTGCCTAGCTCGGTTAGATCTTCTTTATTAGCTGCGATTCCCTGCTTCTCCATATCAGCCAAAATGCGCGATAAAGGCATTTCAAGATCATGGAAAAGAGAACTCATTTCATAGCCTTCTAATTCTTTTTCCTGCAGTGGGATGAGATCCAGAATGGCTGCTACTTTAGCTGCGAGATGCTTGCTAAGCACATCCGTTTCAGGCACTTTGTATTTCGCTCCCTTGCCGAACACATCTTCGTCAGACGCGAGCGACTGCAGGCCATATTTGGCTGCAAGTGCATGGATGTTCTGGTTGGAATCGGTCGGGTCGAGAAGGTACGCCGCCAGCTGCACATCAAACGAAGCGCCGGCAAACACGATCCCCTTCCAATGCAAGGCCAGATCCGTCCGGTGCAGATCATATCCGCGTTTTTGGATCTCTGGATCCGAAAGCCAAGTGCGCAGCGGCTCCGCCGCTTCCCCCTTCAGCAGTTCAAACGGTACATAATAATGCTGTTCATCTGAGGAGAACACAGTTCCAATCACATCGGCATGATGAGGATTATCTCCGCTTGTCTCCACATGCAGCGCTTTGATCGCTCCGAGAGCATTCACCAGTTCACCAATATTTTCTGCATCCATAATTTCAACTTTGATTTCCTTTGCAGGTACCTGTTCTTGATCCAAATGAGCCGGACCACTGCTGCCGTCACCTTTAAAGGATAAGCGTTCGAGGAGCGATTTAAATTCCAGCTTGGCGAGGGCGGGACCTGCGGTTTCTTCCTGCAAACCGGCAAAAACCATGTCGTCAAAGGCCTTGTCCATTGGAACTTCACGGTAGATCGTTGCCAATCTTTTGCTGAGTACAGCATCGTCCGCATGCGTCTCGATCTTCTCCTTCATTTTGCCTTTCAGTTCACCGGTATTCGCCAGCACATCTTCAACAGATCCGAACTGGTGAAGGAGCTTAAGCGCCGTTTTTTCCCCTACGCCAGGAATCCCTGGAATATTGTCGGAAGCATCGCCCATGAGTCCTTTAAGATCGATAATTTGCAGCGGCGTCAGGCCATATCTTTCCTGAATCTGTTCGGGTGCATAAGTCTCGATCTCAGTTACGCCTTTACGCGTCAGTCCGACATTGACATGATCCGAAGCCAGTTGTAGCATATCCTTGTCCCCGGTCACAACGAGAATTTCATGTCCTGCTTCCTCCGCAATCCGCGACACCGTGCCGATAATATCATCCGCTTCGTATCCGCCCAGCTCAAACTGCGAAATGCCGAACCCCTGCAGCAGCTCCTTCAGGAGTGGAAACTGCTCGGACAGCTCCGGTGGCGTCTTATCGCGGCCTCCTTTGTACTCCTGGTAGCCCTCATGACGAAACGTAACTTTCCCCGCATCAAAAGCAACCATCATATGCGTCGGTTTATGATCTTCAATAAGGCGCAAAAGCATATTCGTAAATCCGTACACGGCATTCGTATGCAGTCCCTTGGTGTTCGTAAGTGGAGGCATCGCAAAAAATGCCCGGTAAATGATACTGTTCCCATCAATAAGAATTAGTTTGCTCATACAGCACAGCACCTTCCCTTTTCAACTTCCATTATTATTAATAAAAGAAAAACATCTCTTTTCGAACTTCTAAGAAGACAGACCGCATTTAGCGGAAATTTCCCTCGCGGCATTAGAATGCAAATTCCTTGAAGTTATGCTATTTAATATCTTAACACATGACCCTGAAATCGAGAAAAAATAAGGAGTACAAACCTGAAAACCCCGGCGTAATTACGCCGAGGTTATCGAAACCTTAACTGTTTTAATCTCTTCTATCACAGGAAAACCTTTTTTTACCGATTCAGGTCAGGGCGCTTACCTGTTACCAGGTACACGGTGCTTTCGCCTATATTGGTTGCATGATCCCCAATCCGTTCGATGTACCGGCCAACCAGCGTCAGCAGCAAAGCCTGGGACACCGAATCAGGTTTCGATCTTATATAGCCGTATAATTCCGTGATAATTTGGCTGTACAGATGGTCGACCTGATCGTCGTCCTGGGCCATTTTATAAGCAAGATCGGTATTTTCATCAATATACGAAGTAATGGCTTCCTCGACCATGACCTTTACGAGGTTGGCCATCTGCGGGATATCGATCAACGGCTTGATCAGCGGTTCGCCCTGCAGGCGCAAAGTTGCTTTGGCCACATCCAATGCCAGATCGCCCATGCGTTCAAGATCGCTTGATATTTTAAAAGCAACCAGTATTCTGCGAAGATCCTTGGCTACGGGCTGCTGGGTGACAATAAGGCGCGAACCGATATCCATAATTTCTTCTTCCATTGAATTGAGCTGGGCATCCGCCTGCACGATTTCCTGTGCCTTGACGCTATCCTGATTTTTCAGGCTGGTAACGGCTCCATCCAAAGCGTTTACTACATGCTCTCCCATCTTGACAAGCAGCGAGCGAAGCTGCTCCAGATCCTGATCCAACTCTTTTCTCCGAATCATGGCTGATGTATCCCCCTAAAAAATGTATTCTTTCACCTTATATCAGCCGAAACGACCGGAGATATAATCCTCTGTTCTCGAGTCGCGCGGATTGCTAAACAGAGTGTTAGTCTCATCCGCTTCGACGACCTCCCCGTTCAGGAAGAACACTGTACGGCCCGAAACGCGGGCAGCTTGATGCATGTTATGCGTAACCATCACGATCGTATACTTTTCCTTCAACTCCTGCACCAACTCCTCGATCTTGAGCGTGGAAATCGGATCAAGGGCGGATGTAGCTTCATCCATCAGCAAAATATCCGGTTCCACCGCAAGCGCGCGGGCGATGCAGAGACGCTGCTGTTGTCCGCCAGACAAGCTGAGCGCGGAACGTTTCTGGTAGTCTTTTACTTCTTCCCAAAGCGCGGCTTGGCGCAAGCTGGATTCGACAATCTCATCCAACGCTTTTTTGTTGCGAATCCCGTGAAGGCGCGGGCCATAAGCGATATTGTCGTAGATGGACTTCGGAAATGGATTCGGCTGCTGAAACACCATTCCGACGCGTTTTCGGAGTTCCTCCACGTACACATCCTTGCCGTAAATGCCTATACCACCGATTTTGACGGACCCTTCAATCCGTGTGCCGGTAATCATATCATTCATCCGATTCAGCGTGCGGAGCAGCGTGGATTTTCCACAACCCGAAGGTCCGATAAAAGCGGTAATTGTCTTCTCCGGAATATCCAGATTTATATTTTTCAAGGCATGGAACTGTTCATAATATAAGTTCAAATCTTCAATCTCAATAATGTTTTTCATAATAGTATTTTTCATTTATATATCAGGTCTCCTTATTGTTCTATGGGATATCCCTGCGTTTTCTAGTCATTTGTTTTTGGACCTGCGACTCTATTGATTGTATAACCTTTATGTAAAAGCTGTGCGCCTCAATTGTAAATTCTGTGTAAAATATCGTGCTCAATACTGAAATTAGTCGCTCTAAGCAAGAGTCCGCTCAAGTTCCTCCTTCACGCTTAACGCTTGCTCGGCTGCATCACCTGCAAGCCGATAAACCGATCGCCCAGTCTTCTCCACGTTCCCCACAGCCTGCTCCAGCTCACCGAACATCCGGCTTCCTTCCGTCAACTGTGCTGCGCCGGCATGGATTTGTCGTACCCCTGAAGAGGTCAGCACTCCGGTTTCTTCAGCCAGTTGGCCGATTCGCTCAAGCAGCCCCGAAATATCTGTCGCCAGCCTCCGGGTTTGCGAGGCCAATGATCTTACCTCGTCAGCAACAATTTGGAACCCTTTTCCGTGGCTCCCCGCATGTGCAGCTTCGATGGAGGCGTTGATCGCGAGCAGGCCGCTTCGGTCTGCAAGTTCCGCGATACCTTGGGTCAACGAAGAGATTTTTCCGGCATCCTCAATAAGCCGCGCTACCTGCTTTTGATTCCGGTTCATATGCTCTACAGCTTCGGCGTACGATTGGCCTGCCTCGTCTAGCTTCAGCCTACCCTCCACCGTCCACTCCTTCATGCGCAGACATTCTCCGAGCGTCAGATTGGCCGCTTTTGAAACTTCAAATAGGGAGTGCTCCATGCCGCTAATATGACCGTAGTTTTCAGAAACTGTATATTGGCGTTGTTCCTCCGCTTCTTCTTGCAGCTTTCCCGACATCATCATTAAATCCTGAACCGTCAGCACACCCGTGAACCGACCTTCTCTAGTTATCATCACGCAGTCATAAAAACGGGATTCCGGTCTTTGTAGTGCCCTCTGAATCATTAGAGCCGGATCATCTACACTCTCAACTACTAAAATATCCGTTTGGGCAAAATTTATTACCGGACGGTCATAAAATAACTCCGCTGCAAAACGTCCGGTCAGCTTCCGATAAAATACATCCTTCATCAGCAGCCCCTCCGGCTCTAAATTCTCCCCGCAAATGATCATACACGGAAGATTCGGCTGCTCCTTTAGCATATTTAAAGCTTCCATACAAGTGATGGATGGCTTCAGTACAGGTACGATTCGGCAATATTCGGTGACGGATATCTTTCTTGCCGACATGATGCCTCCCTTCGATCGGGCTACACCCTCCGGCATATAACCTGCCTTCTGCTTCTTTACATAAACGGTCGATTGATCAATGTGCGTCCCACGTTCCAATTGCATCGTACTCAAGGCGGACTCCCCCTTAGAACTTCTCTTTAGCCGCATTATACCGTGGGATCGTAAAGGGAGTTTCCGATAAATGTTCGGGGATTGCAAAAAAAAGAAGCTCCCATCATGATTCCTGATGATGAGCGCTTCTTTTTTTGTTAATAACCAGTTTATATCCGACCCCGCGAATGGAGTCGATATGTACGGATTCAGGATCAAGCTCCAGCTTTTTACGGAGCGAACTGACATGAACATCCACAGTCCGCTGCCCGCCGATGTAGTCAAACCCCCAAACCGCGTTCATCAGATCGTCCCGGGTCAGCACGACGCCAGGCTTGCGTGCAAGATACAACAGGACTTCAAATTCCTTCGGTCTCAGGCTGATGCTTGTACTTCCTAGAATCACTTCGTATTTTTCCGGATAAATCTCAAGCTGCCCCAGCCGGATCGCCGAATCCGAGGTTACAGTAACCTCTTCCTCCTTCGTTCCCGAGACGCGGCGCAACACCGTGCCAACACGTGCCAACAGTTCAGAGACGCCAAATGGCTTCGTGATGTAATCGTCGGCCCCAAGCTTCAAGCCTTGTACAACCTCTTCCTCCGCATTTTTGGCAGTCAAAATAATAACCGGCGTTGCAACACCCTTGCCACGCAGTTTGCTAAGAATATCAAACCCGTTCATTCCCGGCAGCATCAAATCCAGTATGATCAAATCGAAAGGCTCATGGACCGCGCGTTCGAATCCTGAAGTTCCGTGATCCTCGATGGTGACCTCATAACCTTCCTGCGTAAGATTGTAAGATAATAATCTGGCCAATGTCGGCTCATCTTCAATAACCAGCAAACGCTGCGTCATTTAAAAAATACCCCCGTTTCTACAAACAGCAATGGTTTCGGATGCTGACAAGCTCATCGTAACATTCGAATGTTAACCCTGTGTAAACAAGAATGGTGATTGCAGCATTTTTTTTACAATGCTCAATACTGGAATTAATTATTGACATTGTGCGAGGTGACCTCTGCGGTTACGGATCGTCCCACATATTATCTTATTCCTGAAGCATTGGCAGTTCAACTGTAAATGTAGTGCCGATGCCTACCTCGCTTTCTACGGAGATCTCTCCATGATGCTGTTCGACCAGATGCTTGACAATGGAAAGTCCCAGCCCGGTTCCGCCTGAGCCTCTTGATCTTGCCTTGTCTACCCGATAAAACCGCTCGAATATACGCGGCTGATCCTTCTTTGGTATACCGATGCCTGTATCAGATACTTTGATAAGGACCTTTTCGAGCCCCTCCGCATTCTGATCGTCCTGGATGTTCAACTCCACCTTGCCACCATCCTGCGTATAGTTGACTGCATTGGACAACAAATTAATAAGAATCTGCCGCAACTTATCCTCATCCGCTTCAGCAAACAGCTCCTCGGGAATGTTAGAATGAAGCGTGATCCGTTTTTTCTTGGCCACCGTCGTCATCGTATCCATAATGGATGCGCAAAAGGAAGCTAAATGCACAGGCGCATAATCCATCGGAGAAGCCTTGGATTCGATTTTAGACAAATCCAGTATATCGCTGATTAAACGGTTAAGCCTTTCGCTTTCATCATATATGATTTGCAAGAAAGATCTGGCCGTCTCTTCATCCTTTACACCTCCGCCAAGCAGGGTTTCAGAAAAACCTTTAACCGCAGCTACCGGTGTTTTGAGCTCATGAGACACGTTCGCTACAAATTCACTCCGCATATTTTCAAGGCGGCGGATTGCCGTCACGTCCTGTAACAGGAACAACATACCTTTAAACGACTGATCCTCTCCAAGCATTGGCACACCGTCCAACTGCAGAATCGTTTCCTCCGGCCGGTACACGCTGCGCTCAACGTGGATGATTTCACGCTCAGTAATGCCGTCTTTAATCAGCTTCGTCAGCTCATAATACTTCTTCAGTTCGTTAAAAGATCGTCCCTGCAGTTCCCCGCTTCTGACGTCCAGCATATCTTCCGCGGCCGGGTTGATCAAGGCAATGCTGCCATCTGAAGCCACTAGTAAAATACCGCTGGTCATGTTATCGAGTACACTTTGCAGCAAATCCTCATTGTCCCGAATCGTTTGCATCTGATTTTGCAGGCTGTCCGCCATGCCGTTTATCGCCTTGGCCAGCTGTCCAATCTCATCCTTTCGCTGCATATCAACTCTGGCATCATACTCTAGCCCCGAAATTTTACCGGCCACCTTGGTGATCTTCTCAATCGGGGAAGTGAGTCCTGCTGCCACGCGGTAGCTTACAATCGCAGCCACGACAAACAAAATAGCCAGTCCCCCGGCCATTAGCGTCCACCCCTTGCGTACACCCTCGTCAACGGACTTCAAGCTTAAGGATAACCGAATAAAGCCGTCATATTTCCCGGCGGAAACGACCGGCACCGCAACATACAACATATCCTCTTTCAGCGTTGAACTGTAGCGGATTGCATTACCAAAGCCTTTATTGACCGCATCGACAATCTCTTCGCGATTGTTGTGGTTGTCCATATGAAGCGGATCGCTTTCCGAATCTCCAAACACGGTGCCGTCCTTTAATATAAAGGTCACCCGGGAGTCTGTCAGTGCAGCCAGTCCCTTCGCTTCCCGGGTATAATATGCCATTTCACCTTCGCCTTGGGTGGGGTGGAAGTCAAAGGTCCTACTCAAAAGATTGATTTCCCGGATCATGTTGTCTTCCAATGCGGAAATATGTGATTTTTTGAACACCTGGGCCATCGTAATGCCTGCACCTACCATGGAAATACCGATCATGATCATTAAAGTGAAGGTGAGTCTGATACGAAAAGGTCTCATTGCCGTCTTCCTTTTTTATAAATTTTCATACATTAGTTCTTGAAACTCGTGAGTTGACC
The DNA here is from genome assembly GCA_031254035.1 of Paenibacillus sp. Classification (GTDB taxonomy): domain Bacteria; phylum Bacillota; class Bacilli; order Paenibacillales; family Paenibacillaceae; genus Paenibacillus_AQ. The sequence goes on along the minus strand of JAIRVF010000015.1, from coordinate 38,769 downwards.
GCTGCGGTTACGGATCGTTCTTCCGATTGCTGTTGTTTCCAAATTTCCTGATTTTTTTTTTGAAAAGGTAGAAATTTAGAAACAAAGGCAACCGCTATCGCTTCTTCAAAACGATTCCGTCCCCTCCGCTACTTTCGCTGCTATTCAAACACTCATGATCCTGCTTCTTCTCATATCCTATCCTGAAACCGATATGGTGAAAAGTTTAATTTCTCAAGATAAGCTGCTGCCCACTCATTCTTCGCCCTGTGACAGCCCGTTTTTTACAAGATAGAAATATTATAATCGTGAAATGTTAAGGCTGGATAAAAAAAGGCTGTACAGATTCGCATCCGCACAACCTTTCATATCGTTCTTTAACCGTTAATGATCTCCCCTCCGTTGACATGGATCACCTGACCGCTTACATAGGATGAATCATTGGAAGCTAGATATACAAACGCAGGTGCCACCTCTTCCGGCTGCCCCGGACGTTTCATCGGCTGGGTTGAACCAAACTCGCTGACCTCTTGCGCATCAAAACTTGAAGGAATCAGCGGCGTCCAGATTGGACCAGGGGCAACGGCGTTAACGCGTATCCCCTTCTCCACAATGTTCATCGAAAGAGCCCTCGTAAAGCTGACGATCGCGCCTTTTGTTGCGGAATAATCGATCAGCATTGGACTGCCTCTATAAGCGGTAATCGAAGCGGTGTTGACGATCGCGCTTCCGCTCCCCAGATACGGCATCGCCATCTTGGTCATATAAAACATGCCGAAAATATTCGTCCGGAAGGTCCGCTCCAGCTGATCTTTCGTAATATCTTCAATCTTCTGCTGCTCGTGCTGCTCGGCGGCATTGTTGATCAAAACATCGAGACCGCCCAGCTCCTTCACCGACTGATTGACAGCATTTTTGCAAAACGCCTCATCGCCGATATCACCAGGGATCAGCACGCATTTACGCCCTTCCTGCTCTACCTGCCGCTTCGTTTCTTGTGCATCCTCATGTTCGTTAAGGTAGATGATCGAAATGTCTGCCCCTTCTTTGGCAAAAACCACGGCCACGGCTCGTCCGATACCGCTGTCACCGCCAGTGATGATCACCTTCTTGTTCTTAAGTTTGCCGGCAGCCACGTAATCGCTTGGCTCGTATTTCGGGGGCGGGTTCATTTCCGACTCAATACCCGGTTGATGATTTTGATGTTGTGGTGGCAGCGTTTGTTTTGTTTGCTGATTTCCTGACATGGTTGATGCTCCTTTCCGTGCTGTTCTTGGCTTTTTATCCATCTCCTTGGCACACAGGATACCATTCCCATATTAGGATGTCGTAAAACAAACCCTTTATTCTTCAAGCATTTGTTATTTTTGCCACATTACATCAAGCTGAAAATAAAAAAAGGTAGCTCCCCGGATGACAGGAAACTCCCCTAATAGATTTACCCCATAAAATGGCCTTAGATAATGTGGCTGTACACCATAAAAAACAACATCACGAGCACACAAATGGCGACCAGTGCGCTCATTGTGCGTATTTTTCCGATTTCTACTGAAATATCCCGTTTGTTTTTAATGCCGTTAATTGCAAGACGGAGCGGTTTGCCCATCATGCCGCCAATGGCGCCAATTGCCAGCAGCAAAATAACGGTAATCACCATCCAAGGTACGGAATATTTTCCTTGGCTCATCAAATAACCGCCCGTAAGCAGCTGAATAAGCAAAGCGAATTGAGCACAGGTATTCAAGCTGCGAATGGCTACCGCGCTGCCCTCTTGAGCTGGCAGGGAGAGCTTCGCCATTTTGCCTACCGCGAATGGTAAGATCAGATAGAATCCCAACGCAGCGGCACCTAAAATATGTATAAACATCATAACCGTATACATGATTCCTTCCCTCCACTTTTGTCTGTGATTTAGATTACATTAACTATCATTTTACACTAATCAAAAGAAAAGAAAACCTCTAAATTATGAACAAAGTTAGAGGTTTTCTTTTTGTAACTTTATCTTTAACACAAATTTTATGCATTCACAATGGAAATGACGTTGCGCACGGAATCGGCGGATTTATCCAGCGCCGCTTTTTCATCGGCCGTAAGCTCAAGCTCGAAAATCTTCTCGATGCCGCCTCCGCCGAGAATCGCAGGCACGCCCAGGAACAAATCATTGTATCCGTATTCGCCTTCCAGAAGAGCGATCACCGGAATGATCCGTTTTTTATCTTTGATCACTGCTTCCGCCATTTGCACGAGGGAAGCCGCAGGTGCGTAATATGCGCTGCCATTTCCGAGCAAGTTGACGATTTCACCGCCGCCTACGCGGGTGCGTTGTACGATTTCCTGAATGCGCTCCGCAGAGATGAGCGTCTCGATCGGAATACCGCCAACATTCGAATAACGAACGAGAGGAACCATATCGTCACCGTGACCGCCAAGCACAAAGCCGCGAACATCTTCTACGGAAACGTTAAGCTCTTGCGCAATGAATGTGCAGTAACGAGCAGTATCCAGTACCCCGGATTGGCCAATGACGCGGTTTTTAGGGAAACCGAGCGCTTTGTACGCTGCATGAGTCATCGCGTCTACGGGGTTGCTCAAGATGATAACCGTTGATTCTGGAGCGACTCTCTTCACGTTTTCGCACACGGATTTCATGATGCCCGCATTGGTGTTTACAAGGTCATCGCGGCTCATGCCTGGTTTGCGGGCGATGCCGGCCGTAATGATGACGATGTCGGAATCTGCAGCGTCATCATAGCTCGAAGTGCCGATAATCTGACTGTCAAAACCTAGTACCGGACTTGCTTCCAACATGTCTAGCGCTTTGCCTTTTGTTGGGTTTTCTAGTTGAGGGATATCTAGCAGTACCACGTTGCCGAGTTCTTTTTGAGCCAGCATCAAAGCAGTAGTCGCGCCGGTAAAACCAGCGCCCACAACTGTAATTTTTTTACGTGTTATTGCCATTTTTTCCTCTCCCCTACATGTTATTGATTACTTCGTCTGCAAACTCCGAGCATTTCACTTGCGTTGCGCCGTCCATCAGGCGGGCAAAGTCGTAAGTAACGGTTTTATTGTTAATGGATGCTTCCATACCTTTATAGATGAGATCAGCCGCTTCCTGCCATCCCAAATGCTCAAGCAACATAACGCCGGACAGAATGACGGAACCTGGGTTCACGACGTCTTTGTCCGCATATTTAGGAGCCGTGCCGTGTGTTGCTTCGAAAATGGCATGACCAGTTACATAGTTGATGTTCGCTCCTGGAGCGATGCCGATGCCGCCGATTTGTGCAGCCAGAGCGTCGGACAGGTAGTCCCCGTTCAGGTTCAGCGTAGCGATCACGTCAAAATCGGTTGGACGAGTCAATACTTGCTGCAGTGCGATGTCTGCAATCGCGTCCTTCACGATGATTTTGCCTTCAGCTTCAGCAGCGCTTTGAGCGGCGTTCGCTGCGTCAGTACCGTCTTTTTCTTTGATGGCATCGTATTGTGCCCAAGTGAATACTTTATCGCCGAACTCCTGCTCAGCCACTTCATATCCCCAGTTTTTGAAAGCACCTTCGGTGAATTTCATGATGTTGCCTTTGTGAACCAGCGTTACGCTCTTACGTCCATGCTCGATTGCGTACTCAACAGCTGCGCGAACCAGACGCTTGGAACCTTCGGAGGATACAGGCTTGATACCGATACCGGAAGTTTCAGGGAAACGGATTTTGTTAACGCCCATTTCATTTTGAAGGAATTTGATAAGTTTCTTCACCGCTTCAGAACCTTCTTGATACTCGATACCTGCATAGATGTCCTCAGTATTTTCACGGAAAATAACCATGTCAACCAGCTCAGGATGCTTTACAGGAGAAGGAACACCGTTGAAGTAACGTACAGGACGCAGACATACGTACAGATCCAGCTCTTGACGCAAAGCCACGTTCAGGGAACGGATTCCCCCGCCGATTGGTGTAGTCAAAGGTCCTTTGATTGCTACGATATACTCACGAATAGCTTCGAGCGTGTCGTTAGGCAACCATTCTCCGTATGTGTTAAATGCTTTTTCACCGGCAAATACTTCGTACCAGGCGATTTTTTTGGAACTACCGTAAGCCTTGTCCACCGCTGCATCCAGAACGCGTTTGGAAGCTTTCCAAATATCGCGGCCCGTACCGTCACCTTCGATAAAAGGAATGATCGGATGGTTAGGCACCTGCAGTTTGCCGTTTACTATTTCAATTTTTTCACCTTCGGTAGGAAGTGCGAATTTTTCCAATTTCATGATTATATCCTCCTTCATTTTCATAGATAATTTTTATATAGCAAAGACGGACAGTTTTGTAGGGACCACGGAAGGCCGCACCCAGTGCAGCTTCCCGGTCCCCTATTCCTTATTGTCCATTATGCGCGCTCTTTAACTGGTACGTAATTCTGGTCGGTCATACCCACATATTCGGCACGCGGACGGATAATCCGGTTATTTTCATATTGTTCAAGAATATGTGCGGTCCATCCGGATACGCGGCTAATCGCGAAAATCGGGGTAAACAACTCGTGATTGATCCCCAGCTGAGTATACACAGAAGCTGAGTAGAAATCCACATTCGGTCTCAGCCCTTTTTGACTTGTTACGAGATCTTCGACTTTGACAGACATTTCATACAGCGTCGTATCGCCTTTCATCTCGCCTAGCTCGCGGGACATTTTTTGCAGATGCTTGGCGCGCGGATCGCCGTTTTTGTAAACGCGGTGGCCAAAACCCATGATCTTGTCACGGTTATCCAACTTTTGCTGGATATATGGCTCTACATTTTCGATGCTTCCGATTTCGTTCAGCATTTTCATTACAGCTTCATTGGCTCCTCCGTGCAAAGGACCTTTCAAAGCGCCGATTGCCGAAGTCACCCCGGAGTAAATATCTGAAAGGGTAGCTACAGTTACACGAGCGGCAAATGTGGAAGCGTTAAGCTCATGGTCCGCATGAAGCACAAGCGCCTGATCCAGAGCTTTAGCCGACACTTCTTCAGGCTTCTCGCCGCGCAGCATATACAGGAAATTCTCAGCAATGGAAAGTCCAGCCTGCGGATCCACTGGTTCTTTGCCTTCCCGGATGCGAGCCATAGCAGCGATTACGGTTGGCAGCTTTGCTTGAAGGCGGATCGCTTTACGTTCGTTTGCTTCACGGCTCATGTCATCGGCTTCCGCGTCGTAGAGGCCAAGGGCCGATACCGCCGAACGGAGAGCAGCCATCGTGTTCATATCCTTTGGATATAATTTCATTTGCTCGATTACTTGAGGCGGGATCGAAGCTTCGTTGCTCAAATCCTTCCGGAGCTGTTTCAGTTCTGCTTCATTAGGCAGCTTTCCGAACCACAACAGATAGGCTACTTCTTCAAAACTTGCATTCGTCGCAAGATCATCGATGTTATAACCACGGTATGTGAGCACGCCGTCCACGATGGAACTGATGGAAGAAGCTGCGGCAACAATTCCCTCAAGGCCTTTAATAGCTGTCATCGTACATCTCTCTCCTTTGAAAAACGGATTTTTAAAAAGGTTAAGCGAGCCGTGAAAACATTTACATTTTATTTAAAATAAAAAGACGGCTATCCGTCAATCCACCTGACATCAGTACGCCAAGTAATGGAATCTCTATTTATCATAAAGGATTTTGTCTGATATGTGAACATAGGTGACCCCTATAAAAGCATCAAATTGTTTTATCAGGTGAATAAAATAATTTTTTAATTAGAGTATTTTTCATATCCGAATTATGATCGATTTCCGGTTGTTCACAGTCTTAGGACCAAACCAAGAAAACACCCGTCAGCATCGTTGGCGGGTGTTTATACATTAGCGGCGGTAAATCGTAAACTGCCCCTTTTTCATTTTCCGCTCCAGCCATTTCAAAATGAGATAGCGATACAACGGGCGGGTCAACGGAAAGACCATCGTGAAGCCGATGATGTCACTAACAAATCCGGGAATGACAAGCAGAATGCCCCCGATAAAAACACATAGACCATCAACAAGGCTTCTCCCCGGGATTTGTCCGGAATTCATCCGCGCACGTGAATCTTCCAGCACCTTGCGTCCTTCAAAACGCATCATCAGCATGCCGATGGCAGAAGTTACGATGGTCAAAAGAAAAGTATTGCCTCCCCCAACCCTGCTCGCAACTAGATTAAAACCGTAAATCTCTACCACAGGCAAAATAATGATTATAGCGAGCAGCCATTTCCACACTATGAATCTCCTCCTCCGATGAGCGAATGGTTCAAAGCGTTATAGAGTACCGGAGCGCTTTTATCCAGCCTTACTGGCTGCCATTCGCGGTTCACCCACACATGGCTTGTCGTACCCGACACAAGAAGTTCTCCGGGCAGCTCCGTCCCTTCTGCGTTATTCTTCTCAGGCAGAGCACCTCTCTCTTGATCCGAAAGTCTTCTGACTTCATAAGCATATTTGATTCTTAATTTAGAAAAGACAGTCATCCGCGTAAAAATCGTAATTTCGTCGTCATAGCGAGCTGGCTGGCTGAATTTCATATCCAGATCCGTGACAGGCAGCAGAACGCCCAGCTCCTCCATGCTCCGGTATGTAATGCCAAGCTCGCGGATCATTTCGGTCCGTCCAATCTCAAACCAATTCAAATAGTTGGCGTGATAGACCACTCCCATCTGATCACTTTCCTGATAACGAACCCGCACGGAGGTCATATACCAGCGACCGAGCTTGTCTCCGACGTCTTTTCCCATGTATGCCATTGTCCCTTCGTTTCGAAATATAAAAGCTTTTTCCCAGTATAACATAGGGCTTTACAACTCTCGAATTTATGGCCAAGGCATCTAGAAATAACGATATACGGATATTTTGTGCCAGATAAAATCCATTCTATTCAGCAAACAAAGAAATGCAGCACTTTTTCAGGCTCAATACTGAAATTAGTTCTTGAAGAGGTGCCCACTACGGTTACGGATCGTTCTTCCGATCGATTCCGTAACCTCCGCTACTTTCGCTTTTTATCAAGCACTCATCATAATGTTGAGCTTTTGTTCAAACTAAAAAAAGGCTGCGCAGAATTAGTTTTCTGCACAGCCTCTTATTATCAAGCATCTATAACGTTATCGGAATTCCGACCCCGTTTCTACGCGTTCGGAATTTGACTTACCTTCACAAGGTTCGTCGAACCGGATTGTCCGAGTGGAACGCCTGCTGTAATGACAACCAGATCTCCCGGCTGAACCAGTCCAGTCTCCATAGAACCTTTCATGGAGTGTTCGAACATTTCATCCGTAGATGTCGCTGTTTTACCTTGTACGGTCGTTACGCCCCAACTCAAAGCCAGTTGACGCAGCGTGGTTTCTTTAGTTGTAACAGCGATAATTGGAGCTTGCGGACGGTATTTGGATACCACGCGCGCAGTGAGTCCGGATTCCGTAGAAGTAATGATTGCTTTCGCGTTCAAATCCAGAGCTGAGATTGCAACGGATTGGCTGATCGCTTCGGTTACCGTTGTTTCCTGTGCGATTCTTTGCTTCAGGAAAATATCGCGGTAGTTCAAAGCGGATTCTGCTCTTTCGGCAATGCGGGACATCGTCAGTACAGATTCTACAGGATATTTACCAGCAGCCGTTTCGCCGGAAAGCATAATCGCATCGGTTCCGTCGAAAATCGCATTCGCAACGTCACTTGCTTCTGCGCGGGTTGGGCGCGGGTTACGCTGCATGGAGTCCAGCATTTGAGTAGCAGTGATAACTGGTTTGCCCGCAACATTACATTTTTCGATCATGCGTTTTTGTACCAACGGAACTTCTTCCGCAGGAATTTCCACGCCAAGATCGCCCCGTGCAACCATAAGTCCGTCGGAAGCTTCGAGGATCTCATCCAGGTTGTCTACACCTTGTTGGTTTTCGATTTTGGAAATGATTTTAATGTGGCCTGCATTATGTTTTTCAAGCAGATCACGGATTTCTTTAACGTCACTTGCTTTGCGGACGAAGGAAGCTGCGATAAAATCGATGTCCTGCTCGATTCCGAAAACGATATCGTTTGCGTCTTTCTCCGTGATGCCCGGCAGAGAAATCGCTACACCTGGTACGTTAACGCCTTTCTTGCTCTTAATCGTTCCTCCATTGACAATGCGGCATTTGATTTCAGTGCCTTCAACGCCAGCAACCTCCAAACCGATCAGACCGTCGTCGATCAGAATAGTGGAGCCTACTTCCACATCGCTTGGAAGATTGCTATAAGTAATAGAAATGCGGTCCTTGTCCCCCAAAATCTCTTCGGTTGTCAGAGTGATGTATTCGTCTTGAACCAGCTCGATTGGCTCAACAGCCAGCTTGCCTGTGCGGATTTCAGGTCCTTTGGTATCGAGCAAGATCGCTATGTTTTTGTTCAGTTCTTTGGCAGCCTGGCGGATGTTTTTAATCCGGTTGCCATGTTCTTCGAAGTCGCCGTGCGAGAAGTTCAGACGGCCCACATTCATTCCGGCAAGAATCAATTTTTTGGTGTTTTCCAACGATTCACTGGAAGGTCCGATGGTACATACGATTTTTGTTTTACGCATTTGGGTTTCCTCCGTTTTTCTTTAAAATCTCTCTATCCTACTTCTTTATCCAAAAACTAAATTTACTACAAAACCAAGACTTTGTATAGGCAATTTCTCATGTAAAGCTTTGACAGAAAGTGACTATTCTATGACTCCGGCAGATAAAGATTGCTCAAATGCGAATTCCCCGATCTTCCGGAACTTCTGATATCTGTCTTCCTTCAAAGCTTCGCGGTCCATTTGGGACAGCTCCTGCAGGTGCCGGATAAGCGACTCCCTGATGGTGGATGCCGTCGTTTCATAATCTCTATGTGCGCCGCCGACGGGTTCGGTAATAATCTCTTCGATCACCTCAAAGCCAAGCAGATCATTCGCCGTAATTTTCATAGCCTCGGCAGCCTGATCCGCCTTGGACGCGTCTTTCCAGAGGATCGAAGCCGCCCCGTTTGGTGAAATCGCCGAATAAATGGCATGCTCCAACATTAGCACACGGTTGCCGACAGCCATCGCAAGAGCACCGCCGCTTCCACCTTCGCCGATGATCACACAAATAACTGGAACTCCGAGCGCTGACATTTCCCGTAAATTCCGGGCAATCGCTTCGGATTGTCCCCTCTCTTCTGCTGTATTACCCGGGTATGCGCCTTTTGTATCAACAAACGTAATAATGGGACGCTTAAACTTGTCCGCCTGCTGCATTAGGCGCAGCGCTTTGCGGAAGCCTTCCGGATGTGCGCTGCCGAAGAAGCGGGCGATATTATCCTTCGTATCCTTGCCACGCTGTTGGCCGACCACCGTAACCGGAATCCCGTCCAGCTTCGCGAGTCCGCCAACGACGGCGAGATCATCGCCAAACAGACGGTCGCCGTGAAGCTCAATAAAATCGGTGAAAATGAGCTGGATCAGATCGAGGGAGGTTGGACGCTGCTGATGTCTCGCGACATGCATTTTCTGGTGCGGAGATATGTTGGAATAAATCTCAGTTTCCAGCTCAGCGTAACGCTCTTCCAATCTGGAAATTTCATCGCTAAAATCAATACCCTTGTCCTGCCCGAACTGCTTCAGCTCGTTAATTTTTTGCCGCATTTCAACAAGGGGTTTTTCAAAAGGCAATTCTCCCGCCACTTAATTTCCCCCTTTCACGCTGTGCAGCTCAAGGAGCTTGTACAGCATTGGACGAAGCTCTTTACGATGGACCACCATATCTAGCTGACCGTGGGCCATGTTAAACTCTGCAGTCTGGAAGTCATCCGGCAGTTTCTGACGAATCGTCTGTTCGATAACAATTCTACCGGCAAAACCAAATAAGGCTCCCGGTTCAGCAATGTTAATATCGCCAAGCATCGCAAAACTGGCAGAAACACCGCCAAATGTGGGATCCGTAATTACGGAAATGTATAAGCCGCCCTTTTCGTTTAAGCGTGCTAGGGCAGCGCTTGTTTTCGCCATCTGCATCAGGCTGAGAATGCTCTCCTGCATTCGGGCTCCGCCTGAAGTCGAAAAGATAATGAGGGGTAATTCTTTCTCCGTCGCGATTTCAATGGCCCGCGTAATTTTCTCGCCGACAACAGAACCCATACTGCCGGAAAAGAAATCGAAGCTCATGACAGCAACGACCACAGGTAGTCCTTCGATCGATCCTTGTCCAGTGATAACGCCCTCGCGCAAACCAGACTTCATTTTCTGCTGTTCCAGCTTCGTGCCATACCCCGGAAATTGCAATACGTCTACAGATACCATGCCGCTGTCAAATTCCTCGAAGCTCTCTTCATCCAAAACCATGCATATCCGTTCCATGGCGCTAAGACGCATATGATAACCGCAATTCGGGCAGACTTTCAAATTTTTTTCCAGTTCTTTGCTATATTGAATCGCACCGCATTTACCGCATTTATTCATGAGTCCTTCAGGGACTTCCCGTCTAGGTCTCTCGCTTTCGCCAGGCTCGCTGCCTCTTCCCACACGATCTGAAGGAATGGTCGCGTACTTTCTTTTTTTCTGAAACAAGTCTTTAAACACAACTACACCTCTCCAGCCGTTTATTTACTCAGCTACATCTTCGCTCACTTGTGCAAAACTCCATATTCTCACGTTTTCACAAGATGACTAAGGATGCAAAATGGAATTCAGCACTTCCTGGACTTCCTCCAGTTCCCCAGAGGGTACCAAAATTTCAAATTGCTGTTTGGATAAGTTGACCGGACGGTTTTTCACCAAAAACCCTTCTTCCGTTAGTTTGGCCTGGATCATTTCCGCCACCTTGGCGGTTGGCGCGATATAGATGACCGTCCACATGCCTTTCGTAAGCCCCCTAATCTCATGGTTTGAGCCCGTATAATGAAACAATGATAACATAACTCTGTTTTTTCCCGCAACAAAGGGCTTTGAAACCATTCTGCGGATCAAGGGGCGTCAAAAGGGGTGAAAATCCGCGTCAGGAACCGGAAGATCCAAGGCCGTCAGGATATGTTTTGGCGCCTTTGTACCGGTGTGCGATACGGGCCGAAGCCGCAGCGGCAAGACCTGACACAAGATCATCCAGAAAAACATGAATTTCGTTTTTTTTATTGTTAAGATTCGCAATAACACCTTTTTTTTCCTTATCAAGATAACCAAAGCTGGTCAATCCGATCATACCATACACATTGGTAATTCCAAGCGCCAATGTTTCATCTACGCCGTACAAGGGCTCATCCGCCTCCATAATTGCCTGCAGAGGCTGAGGCAAAAGCTTCCGCTCCGCAAGCTCGTCGAGAGCGACTCCCGTAAACAGTGTATATTGCACTTCCCGCTTGCCGAGAACCGCTTTGACGCTATCGATGCAATCCTGCTTCGTCAAAAGAGGGTGATACACCTGCTGTAGCTGGTATACGATATCAGCAATATCCTCGATTTTGACTCCCCGGCGGTTCAACATGGCCACCGCTGCTTCATACGACATCCGCTATTCCCCCCGCATACGCACCCCGAGCATATAAATTGTAAATCCTTGGGCGCATAAAATGTTGTCCCTTGATAGGTGTTCCTAAGTGTATGCGAGAGCAAGCAGAAACGTTCGTAAATTCTCGGTGAAACGATAGTACATATACACCGGATTCGGCAGAAATGGGCAGAATTCTGAGGTTACTTATTTCATCCGGACGGTCTCTTTCCCAAGAATACCCTCCATTTGATCAAACAGTTCAGGCGAAGGTTTGATACGATAACTGTCGCTCAGCGCGAGCAGCTTTTGGCTCTGCTCGTAGAACAGTACCGTCTGTATCGGCCCAGGATGCTCCTGCAGCAGTACTTTCAGCCGTGTCAGAAGGTCCGGATTATGTTCGGCCTGCGGCGTAATTTTTACAAAGACGCGCTGCTCGGCGGGTCTGCCCCCCTTTGCCGCTGGTGCGGAAGACGAAGGGTTTGCCTCTCCTGTAGCAGCTCCTGTAGCAGCTCTTGTAGCAGCTCTGTTTGCGGGAGCCGCGGCCGGCTGCCTGGCGTAGCTTCTGCTGGACGTCGTCTTCATACGCGAACGCTTGGCCAGCTGTTCAAGCGCGGCCTCATCCAGCGGCAGCACATCCTCGGCGAGCAGCTTAAATCCCTCGTCCTGAAGTTGCACCTTGGCGCGGAGCGCGAGGAGCGCTCCTTTGCCGATATGCTGCGAACTTCGTTTCCATACTTCCGGGAAAAGCACGACCTCGCAGCGCTCGATTTGATCTTCTACTTCCATGAAGGCCATAGCTTTCCCCTGCTTGGTCGTAATCGTCTTGATGGAGATGACCATGGCGGCTACCACCGCGTATGACTCATCTGCTGCCTCAGCAAGATCCATCAGCCGATCAACACCAGGGATATTCAGCGCCTCATCATAATCGTCGAGCGGATGGCCGGACAAATACAGTCCGAGTAGCTCACGTTCAAGCTCCAGCTGCTGACCTGCCGAGAGCGGCGGAATCTCTGGATATTCAATGTCCCAATTTGGTGTTTCGACAAAATCAAACAGCTGTATCTGCAAATCTTCGCGCTCCTTGCGCCATTTCACGGCCGCTTCGACCGTTTCATCCAACATGGCTAGCAGCTGTGCGCGGTGGCCTGGAAGTGAATCGAAAGCTCCTGCCTGGATCAGCGATTCGATTACCCGCTTGTTGCATACACGTAGATCGATCCGCCTGCAGAAATCGAGCAGGCTCTCAAAAGGTTTGTCTTCCCGGACCAGCATCATGTTCTCGACTGCCTGTGTGCCGACATTTTTGATTGCTCCAAGCCCAAAGCGAATATGTCCCGGGCCTGCTTCCGAGTTATCGGGGCCGTCTGCGGCAACCGGCGTAAAGAGCACGCCGCTCTCATTGACATCTGGTGGCAGAACATGAATGTTCATGCGCCGGCATTCGACCACGTATTCAGCCACCTTACGGTGGCTGCCCATCACGGCTGTCAGCATGGATGCCATGAACTGTACCGGATAATGAGCCTTCAGATAAGCCGTCTGGAACGCAAGCACCCCATAAGCAGCGGCATGCGCTCGCGGAAAGCCGTAATCGGCAAAACGGACGATCATGTCGTATACTCGGTTGGCTTCTTCCTCGCTGTATCCCTGCTTCTTGCTGCCTGCGACAAAATGGCTGCGCTCCTGATCGAGCACCTCACGTTTCTTCTTCGAAACGGCGCGGCGGAGCAAATCCGCTTCCCCGAGCGAGAAGCCGGCCATCATCGAAGCGATTTTCATGATTTGTTCCTGGTACACGATAATTCCGTAAGTATCGCCCAAGACCGGCTTCAGGTCTTCATGCGGATATTCGACAGCGATTTGACCGTGCTTGGCCTGAATGAATTTCGGTATAAACTCCATCGGTCCCGGCCGGTAAAGGGCCAAAACCGAAATAATATCTTCAAATGCAGACGGTTTCAAATCTTTCAGCACTCTCCGCATACCCGCCGACTCAAGCTGAAAAATCCCCGTGGTATCTCCGCTTTCTAGCATACCGTACGTCCTCGAGTCATCATCAGGGATCAGCCGGAAATCAGGGGTATTTCCCGTCATTTCGACAATCCAGTTCATACAGCGCTCGATGATGGATAACGTCCTGAGACCAAGAAAATCCATCTTGAGTAGGCCGATGCTCTCTAGATTTTCCATTGAATACTGGGTTAGTGCAATATGCTCGCCGCCTTCCTGCAGCGGAACTGCATCAGTTAACGGATCGCGTGAAATGACAACACCGGCCGCATGTGTCGAAGCATGACGCGGCATGCCCTCCACCTTCATGGCCATTTCGAGCAATTCGCGTATTTTCGCGTTCTGCAGAGCGTATTTCTGCAGCTCCTCGCTCAGCTCCAAGGCCCGTTTTATGCTGATGCCGTGTGCGCCCGGAATCAGCTTGGCCACCTTGTCCACTTCCCCGTACGGCACGTTCAGGGCCCTGCCCACGTCACGGACCGCCGCTCGTGCAGCCATCGTACCAAATGTAATGATCTGCGCCACATGCTCATGCCCATATTTTTCAGACACATATTGGATAACCTCATCGCGCCGCTCATCGCTGAAATCGATATCGATATCCGGCATGGTTATACGTTCTGGATTGAGGAATCTTTCGAACAAAAGATGATATTTAATCGGATCGACATTAGTAATTTCAAGCACGTAAGCGACCAAACTGCCCGCCGAAGAACCCCTTCCGGGCCCTGTTGCGATCCCTTGGCTGTGAGCGTAGGCGATGAAATCCCATACGATCAGGAAATAATCGCTGAAGCCCATGCTGCCAATGACATCTAGCTCATAATCTAGGCGGTTGTTTAGCTCCTCCTGCCCGCTCGGCGTTGTCCACAGCTCTGTATTTACGTAACGCTTCTCAAGGCCCTCACGGCATAATGAACGCAAATACTGCGCGGAATCCATGCCTTCGGGCAGCGGACGATACGCCGGAAGAATGGATTTGCCAAATTCGAGCTGCAAATTACATTTGTCTGCAATCGCTGCCGTATTCTGCAGCGCCTGCTTGACATGCGGAAATAAACGCTCCATTTCTTCTCCGCTTTTGAAATAAAGCTGATCCGTCGGAATTTGCAGTCTTCCTTCATCTTCAACCGTCTTGCCTGTGCCGATACAAATCAGCACATCCTGCATGGCGGCGTCCTCCTGCTTCAAATAATGAATGTCGTTCGTAACCGTAAGCTGAATATCCAGTTCTTCCGCCAGCTGAATCAGCTGTGGGTTGACGCGTTTTTGCTCGGGCAGGCCGTGGTCCTGTAGTTCAAGATAAAAATCTTCCCCGAAAATATCGCGATAGCGGATCGCCGCCTTACGAGCTTCCTCCGTTCTACCGTGCAGAAGGTGTTGGGGCACCTCGCCGCCAAGGCAGGCGCTAAGGCATATTATTCCTTCGTGGTGTTCCCGTAAAGCTTCCATGTCGATCCGCGGTTTATAATGATATCCCTGCAGATGGCCGATGGAGCATAGCTTCATCAAATTTCGGTAACCGGTCTCATTTTTGGCCAAGAGGATCAAATGGTAAATCGGCTGGTCCTTGCGGCTTCCTCGCTCCTTGCGTGAACCGGCAGTCAGATAGGCCTCGCAGCCGATAATCGGTTTGATCCCGGCAGCAAGGCATGTTTTATAAAAAGGTACGGCGCCGTACATGACTCCATGGTCGGTAAGCGCCAGCGCCTTCATCCCGTATTCAGCGGCCCCGCGGACAAGGTCCGAGATCCGTGCCGCTCCGTCCAGGAGGCTGTATTCGCTATGCACATGAAGATGCACAAATGAACTCATATCTCGTCTCCTTTAGAGGTCGTTTAAATAACCCCACAAAACTTATAAAATCTATAATCTCAAACAAGTCCGCTTTTGATCACGAAGTTTTTGAACACACCATTTAGTCCGCATTGATTCAAAATAAAAGTCTTCATCCATTTATATTATTTTATCATAAACGCCGAAGCACCGCCCATAGAATGGAATAGGAAACAATCGGACAGGCGGTATGCAAGTACTCCTTTGAAAGGAATGGATATGATGACCTTTTTATCCAAAGCGATTCTGGATTTCTTCATTGCCTTCGGCATCGTCATCGGGGGGGCTATGGTGGGAGGCGTTGGCGCGGTCATTTCCCTGCAGCCGCCGACCCAGACCATGCTCGATGTGGCAGACCGGATCAAGATTTGGGCCCTTGCCGCAGCAGTAGGCGGAACGATTGACCCGATGCGGGTAATCGAAAGCAATTTTTTGGGAGGCAATTTGTCTCCGGCAATCAAACAAATTTTATTTCTAGTATCGGCCTTTCTAGGGGCCCATATGGGCAGCGAGCTGGTAAAGTGGGTCTGCGGCGGTAAGGATTAACCATGAGGATCCCTCCATTCAAACGCTATCGTCATTTTACGCAAATCGTCGCCGTATTTGTTCTGGGTGCCATTGTAGGGAGCGTCGTTTACAACGTTGTCTTTCACCAAAGCTACAATTTACTATGGCTATCAAATCTAGATTTGGAGAGCCAGATCAAACAATATGAGCTAGATATCAAAACCTTAAAAAAATATAGAACCCAGCAGACCGTTATCCGGGAAATCAAAATCAGGAACGAGCAGCAGGATCCTCCTCTAAATCCAGTAGTCGAAAAAGCCATCATCGTCCAGCTTGGCAAGGATTTAAGTGTGCTGCGCGGCGAAAGCGTGTTTGAGATCGACACCTACGGGAAAGTTGCCCGGACGCTGCTTGATCAGAAAATCTATAAGATACGGGAGAAGGAGTATACCGTTGAAATCAAAACGATGCTGGTGATGGAGGGCATGCTGCAGATTTGGGTCGATGTTCATCCTGTTCCTGTGCGAAATCCATAGATCCATGGTACAATATGGGCAATTAGGAGATTGATCTAAAAGAAGGAGCTGCAGCATTAGATGGTTTTATTCATCCGCTATGTGCTTTTTGCGCTGCTGGTCATTGCCTGCATCTGCGCCGGACTTTACAGCAGCCGTTCCCGGCGTGCGAAGGATGCCCGTGAACGAGGCCTGTACGGGGCCGTTACGAATATTTTTATGGGGATTATGCTTGTCATGCTCGCACTGATTTTCATGTTCATCTTTAGCGGTTCAACGGTTGCCGTCATTATTGAAGCGGTTTTCCTGGTACTGGGCGCCTTTAATATTTTCGCTGGCATCCGTAACCGCAGCTACTACAGCCGCATGAAGTCAAACAACATGTAGCCGTATACAAGCCGATTTTCCCAAACGAGAAACCTCATTCATTCGAGTGAGGTTTCTTTGTTATAAACATCAACCATGTTCAATCGAATGCAGCGTCAGCACGGCTTTAGCAACCAGGCTGTCCATATGCGTCATTTCGATCTCCAGCTTGCATGCCCGGCGGCTAGCCTCCAGAAGGCGCGGCATGACGACTACCGGATCTTCAATTTGAACGGGGCGCACGAAGTAGGTGGACATATTGTCGAGCACGAAGTCGTTGCCCGTCATATCCTTGGCGGCACGAAGCGCGGCCTGGTTCATCACCGTCACCAGGATGCCCTCGGAAATCGTTCCGAGATCCGTCGCCATCTGCGGCGTGATGAATCCGTGGAAGAAAAGGCGCCCCTCCTCGTCTCGCTCATCTGCAAAACCGTTCCAGATCAAGTGATCAAACGTTTCTCCAAGCTGTGGCTGTTTGCGCGCATCACGCATCGCCTGCAGCACTTCCTTGCGGGAAACGGTCGCCACCAGCTTGCGGTTGCGGTCCACGATCGGCAGAAAATCGATGCCCTCCCACATCATCAGCTGCGCGGCGGAAGCTAAGGAGGTCTGGAGCGTGGCTGTAACAGGATTTCGGACAAGCACTTTCTCAATGCTCTGTTCGGACGGCAAGTTCCTTATATCGCTGCGGTTTACGATGCCAAGTACCCGATTCCACTCGTCTACAACCGGCAGCCGCGGGTCCCCCTTCTGCTCGGACAGTGCCATGCTCTCGCCCACGGTACTGGAAAGCTTAAGCGCATGCATCTTCGGCTTGCTTCCCACAATATCTTCCACAATCATGATCTTCTTCTTAATCAACCGGTCAAAAATGGCGCGGTTAATCAATGATGCAACTGTAAAGGTATCATGTCGAGAGGAGAAAATCGGCAAGTTCAGCTGGTCGGCCAGCGCTTTGACTTCTTTGCTCGTGCCGAATCCGCCTGTAATCAGCACTCCCGCTCCTTGCTCCAGAGCAAGCTTATGCGCATTGTCACGGTTGCCGACAATCAGCAGGCTTCCAGCATCAATATACCGGACCATGGCATCCACCTTCATGGCACCGATTACGTACTTATGCAAATTTTTATGCAGTCCGTCCGCTCCCCCAAGAACATGCCCTTCCACGATATCCACCACATCGGCAAAGGTAAGCTGCTCGGAAATATTGCGCGGTTTCTTCTCAACCCGGACGGTTCCGATCCTCTCTTTCGTGATGACGATGCCGAGATTCTCTGCATCCTTGAGTGCACGATAAGCCGTACCTTCGCTGACGGACATTTCCTTCGCCAATTTACGGACGGAAATTTTCGTTCCCACTTTCAATCCTTCTATATGTAGCAAAAGCTGTTCATGCTTCGTAATCGCATCATCCCGGCTATCCAACTGTTACACCCCCATAGTTCTGACTGTACTATTCTGTACTTATATCATAGCATTCTATTCAGGCGCGATCAAAAAAATAATAGGGCACGATCAAGAAAATGGCTGTTATTTTCTTGATCGCGCCTAGATCACTCGATTTGTCGAAAGTAGCTTGGGCGACGGGTGGTTTTCGTACAAATCTGATTCACCATTTTTTGATCGCGACAACGCAAAAAAAGCTGCGGAAGCGATCCCCCCCAGCTTTTTCGCGTTTACGACTTTTACATGTTTTCCCGGCTGTGCTGCGTTTCATCCGGCCATTTCATCTGCCATTGGCGCAGCTTGGCTGCCCTGATCCGGTCAAGTGACTTTTGTTTCTCTTCATCCACGCCCAGCAAATAATGCAGATGCGCGCCGATCACCAGAAAAGCAAACAGCGCCCATGCCGCGCCGAAAGCCGACGCCCAAGACCAGCCCCCCTTAAACGAAATCAAAGGTAGGGCATACACCAGCATGGCCAAAGCCAGGATCAAATACAGAAAGTGCTTGAATTTGTTTCTTTTTTTCATCACGGCAGCTCCTTCATTAGTAAATCTATATTTCTACTCTATGAAGGTCCGCCGTAAAATATGAGACAAGATTTTAAATCCCCCTCCACAAAATGAGGCTCTTGCTTAGGGGATATGTCGGAATCTACAGGCTTTGTCCGCCGTAAAGATTCTGAAGACTGTCGGAGATCATTTTATTGATATCCTCAATAATCACACTGAGGCGGCGTTCGGCATCAAAAAGACGACGGATGTTCAAGTTGAGACTGAGCACGTCAAAGAGCTTCTCCATCTTCTCCATCTCTTCCTGGGACGGCATATCGCCTGACATCATCCGCTGCTGGATCTCCATCTGGCGGTTGCGGAAATCCTCAAGCATGCTTTTGCTTTCCGGATCCTTTTCGATTAGGCTCATGGCCGAAGTAATGTCCTGAACCTCCTGGCTTTCCTTAAGAGCTTTTGCGAGCTCATTTGCTTTGTCATAGATATTCATGTGTGTACTTCCTCCTTCTAAAAATGAAATCTTCAATCCCCATTTTTTAAAAAATGGGTCAATCACCAAGGGATATATGTCCTCATATGATACATTACACGCAAACGCAGATGCTCCTTATCTGCCCTGTAGACTTCAAAGTTGCTGTTGGAAGGAGATCCACGATGTCCAAAAATACGCTACTGGTCCAAATGTTCACTCCGGGCACCTTAAATGAAAATACCATTGTGCTCAGAGGGAAACTGGTCAAACAGTGGAAAATCCCTACCGACCGTCCTCTTCAGTTGGCATTTGGTTCCTTCAAACAAGAAATCACCGTTGTTGCCGCAGCAAAAACCCAAGGACTGCGAATCAGTGAGCCTCTGGCCCGCCGAATGGGGCTTTTTTCTCGTCCAGTTCTACGGGCCACTTACAACTCTACGAGCCGCACACTCAGACTTGGCCCTTTGATCAGCGTGCTCATCAGCCGGGACGATCCGAAACAACCCGATAAACCGTTCGGCGCCATCTCCATGTTTTGCCGGGAGCTAGTTAACGCCTGCCGGAAACAGGGAGCGTATGTATACTTTTTTACGCCAGACCACATCGAGGAAGGATCAGACAGTATACATGGCTGGGTATATGAAGACGGATGGCACCGAGCGAAAATGCCTATCGCGGATGTCATCAACAATCGCCTCACAACCCGTAAAATGGAGAATAAACCTAGCGTACAGCATTTTATGAAAGAAGTAAAATCCCGATTCGGCACACATTTCTTTAATGAAAGATTTCTGGACAAAAACGAAGTTTTCGACACGCTTAAGGCCGACTCCTCCCTAGCCAAGTTTATGCCTGAATCTTATTTACTGAAAGGTTTTTCCACGCTTAAAAAGATGTGTCAGCAATACCCGGTCGTTTTTCTGAAGCCGGTACGCGGCAGTCTCGGCAAAGGTATCATCCGCATTGCCAGGCAGCCTGACGGTACCTACCAGACGCTGACCACTTCCGCAGGGGGTGCACGCAAACAGACCTACTCGAGCGTCAACAAGCTGTTTACAGGCATATCCGGCAAAATGAAAACGACTCGCTATCAGATTCAACAAGGACTCACGCTGATTGATTACGCGAAACGGCCAATCGATTTCAGGGCCCTGGTCCAGAAAAACGGGTACGGGAAATGGAATGTAACATCCATCGTGGCGCGGATTGCCGGCGGAAACCATTTTGTTTCCAATCTAGCCCGCGGTGGCACACTGAGCACCGTAAAAGATGCAGTAAGCAGATGCGTGCTGCCCGCGGAAGCCAAAAAGACGGCTTATACCAAACTGCAACGAACATCCCTCGAAATCGCCAAAGGAATCGACACACTCATACCCGCGCATTTCGGAGAACTCGGTATCGATCTGGCGATGGATAACTCAGGTAAAATTTGGCTTCTGGAGGTCAACTCCAAGCCATCCAAAAATGACAACACCCCGCTGAATGGGCATAAAGTCAGGCCTTCGGTCAAAAGGCTGCTGGAATACTGCTGCTATTTGTCCGGCTTTTAAAGGAGGAGTGTTATGGATCGCTTACCGCTCGGAACGCTTGGCATCATGTGCTGCAGCCGTCAAGGCAGTCCACCGTTTTCCGGCGAAGGCTACTACCGTAGGTTGACAGTGCTTGGAAGAAAATACGGGATCCGGGTCATCGTCTTTCGTCCGGCGGATGCGGCGCAGGATCACAGCTTTGTTACCGGATTCACTTACAGGAAGGGGGCCTGGCATGAAGGCCGTTTCCCTTTTCCTGACATTATATACGACCGCTGTCTGTTTCACAGTCAAAGAGAGTTCGCAGAGGTTGCAAGCCTGCTATCCGAACCACACTCTGCAAAAGGATGGATCTTGTGGTCGCGGGGGCTCCCGGGTAAGTGGCAGGTCTATCGGGTGTTAAAAAAAGAGCGGTGTCTACACACTCATCTTCCGCCAACAAAGACCTACCAGGGAAAGGAGAGCTTGCTAAGCGCTTTGGAGTCTTATGACGGCGAAGTATTCCTGAAGCCCGGTGGCGGATCTCAAGGCAAAAGCACACTCTACATCCGGAAGGACCCGGCCTTCGGAAACCTGCATATCATGGGAAGAGATTCCCTAAACCAGCCTTTGGAGAAGAACTTTGCCTCTAAAGCCCATGCTTTGCGTTGGATTCAGGAATTTACCCAACAAAGAAGTTATCTCATCCAGCCGTTTCTGCATTTATATGGCAGGAACAGCCGATCTTTTGATATCAGAGTATTAATGCAGAAAAATGAAAAAGGGTTGTGGATGCGAACCGGCATGGCGGTACGTGAAGGTGCCGCGGGGAGCATGACCTCCAACCTTCACGGCGGCGGAAAAGCCCTTCCCGTGCTGCCGTATTTAATCGGACAATTCGGAGCTGATCGAGCAGAACATATGTCGGAAGTTCTCAGGCAGCTGTCGGAGATAATTCCCCTGATTCTGGAAGGTCATTATGGCAGACTCGGAGAACTGGGCATCGATTTCGGGATTGATGTGAACGGAAGTATATGGATTTTGGAGGTAAATTCCAAGCCAGGGCGCACCTCCATCCGGCAGGCGGGAGATCCAGAGACCGCTGTTCTCGCGTCGGAAAATCCACTCCGTTATGCCCGCTATCTATTGCTTCGACAACTTAGGAGGGTAAATTGATGAGTTTGACTTTTTGTAATGTTCATTTTTCGCAAAAACCCGAGAAAGTCATCTATATTTCCAATGCGCTGCTGAAAACCTTGCGGCTGTCCGGCAAGAAAAACATCCAGATTCGGCTCGGTAGAAATACGATTTCCGCTGCCGTGAAACCCATCAATAAATCGGGAAAGCATCTTATTCTCGGCTCGGCGGTCCGGAGCAGTATTCATGTTCCCTCTGCCGGCAGCATTTATATACGCGCCCAAGATAACGAGTTTCAGCTCGGACCACTGATCGGAGTACTCTCGGATGGCCCCACCAACACCTCTCAGCCTTTTGGGTCCCGTACAGGATACATCAAACAGCTACTGCGGGAGGGGAAAAAGAAATGTTATATATTCGCTTTTACTCCACGGGACATCAACTGGCAGCAAGAGACGGTCCACGGCTTTTTTCTAAATGACAACGGCTCCTTTTACCGCAAAACCGTACCGCTTCCCGATGTCGTATACAACCGCCACCCCAGCCGCAGAGCGGAAACCTCGACCTCGATTAATCAGCTCCGGGAGCGTTTTAGCCGCAAAAGAATTCCTTATTTCAACTGGAGCTTTTTTAACAAATCGGATATTTACCGCTTGCTTGAACACGACAACACCGTTAACAGGTACGTACCCGAATCCCATATGAGCCCCTCCCCCGAGAGAATCAAGGATATGCTGGAGAAACATCAATTTCTTTACTACAAGCCTTCGGGCGGCAGTCTAGGCAAGGGAATTTACCGACTGACCTACCTTCCTAAAAAAGGTTATTTTGCCCGCTATCGCAGAGGCAAAGGCAATGTGCTGGTACGTTTCAATACCTTTAACAGCATGATGCGGATGCTGCAAGCCAGGCATGGACGCTCTCTTGATTCCTATGTGATCCAGCAAGGAATTCGCCTGGTCGAAATCGACAACTGCCCGATCGATTTCCGGTTCCACATGCATAAAAATGGCAGCAATAAATGGGTTGTCGTCGGAATCGGCGCCAAAAAAGCCGGGCGCGGAAGCGTCACGACCCACCTAAAAAATGGGGGCTCTCTGCTGACGCCTGGGCAAGCACTGAACCGCACCTTCGGGGGAAGGTCAGATGAAGTGCTGCAGAATGCGAAAAGAATCGCCATCTCACTTGCAGAGGCGATTGAGCTCCACCATCAACATCTGCTTGGAGAAATCGGATTTGATCTCGGGATCGATCAGGATGAGAAGGTATGGATGTTCGAAGCCAATGCCAAGCCCGGCCGCTCCATATTCAGCCATCCTTCCCTCAAGTCAGAAGGGAAGGCCTCTGTAGAGCATATACTCGAACATTGCCTTTATCTGAGTAGATTTCGCAGGAGGGATGCCGAGTGACAAACGCAAATAATGAAGATAATGGCAAACCCATCGTTGCCATACTGACCGTGTCAGGCGGGCCCGGTTATTTCCGTGGAAACCAGGCAAACTTTGAGGATATCGTCAGAACAGGACAGGAAATGGGGTTTCCTGTCTATGTTGTGACGATCAAGGATCTCAAGCTGAGGGGAGAAAAAGTCAAAGGATATACGCTCAATAAAGATAACAAATGGGAACAACAGTTTTTTCCCCTTCCCCAGGTGATCTACAACCGCATCCCCTTACGCGAGGATGAGTTAAAACCCGGTGTCCGGCGCAAGATCAAGGAATGTTTGATCCATCCGAACATTAGCTTTTACAATCCTTATTTCTTCAACAAATGGCATCTGTTCGAATGGCTCAAGAAATCGAAATCAACCGGACATCTCGTCCCCAGAACCAGAAGGCTTCGGGGGGAGGAAGACCTGCAAAAGATGCTTGAACGCTATCCATCCCTCTATTTGAAGCCAGAAAGCGGAAAAGCCGGGAAAGGAATTATGATGCTGAAGTACCAAAATGACAAACCGCTCCCTTACCGGCTGAAAGTGCAGCATAACAAAAACAGCACAACATACAAAGGGGCCAATATACAGCGGCTATGGTCGCGGATCAAGGCTGAAACCGGGGGCAACCGCTATATCGTTCAACAGGGGATCGAACTCGCTGACGTTAATAACCGTCCATTTGATTTGCGAGTGCTTCTGCAAAAAACGATAAAGGGACAATGGAGCGTTACCGGTGTCGGAGCCCGTATGGCGGGTTATAAAAGCATTACCACCCATGTTCCCCGGGGAGGCAGTATCGAGGATCCGAACAATTTATTGGCGACAGTGTTTGGCAGCGACACTGCGCCTGGTATGATCAACCGGGTGAAAACAACCTCAATCGTCATCGCTAGACAGATTGAGAGAGCCTCCGGCCACCCGCATGGCGAAATGTCCATGGATCTTGGTGTAGACACCACAGGCAGCATATGGTTCTTCGAGGCAAATGCCAAACCGATGAAGTTCGACGAACCCCACATCCGCAAAAAATCGTTGGAGCGGATTTTCCAATACAGCCAGTACCTCGCGAGCAAAAAGAAGTCCTGACGTTAGGAAGTGAGCAATCCATGCAAATTTCATCCATGAGAGCCACCACCCCAAACGAATGGAGCCGCCAGCACGCCCGCGTGCTGCGGTTTCTGTTCGAGTACGGCGGAAAACAAGCGATGCGTGAAGATTATCTGCAGCTCGCCCGGGCGGACGGACCTGATTTGCAGCAGCCCGGAAATTCCCTACTGCTCGCAACCGTACGTGGAGAGGCCGGTCCCACATTGATTGGAGCAAGCTTTGTTGCCGACTATGGAAGGGATGCTTTTCTAATTGCCGTCCATCCGTTGTATCGGCGTAAAGGCATTGGCTCAGCTCTCTTAAGTAGTCAGCTTGAACGGCTAGGAAAAATAGAAACCCGTGTCGGTTTGAATCAGATCTCCTTGTTGAACCTATGCTTCAAGGCGGGACTTACCGCCTCCTCCCTAAGCAAAGAACCGACGGGCAGAATACTCCTCAGCCTAGAAGGAAACGCCAAAAATCTAGTCCGCCCGAGAGGGCTGCATCCAAAGAAGGTGAAGTATTGTGCCGGTTCCTGTCCTAGGTATTCTGACGCTTTATTTGAATAATCATAAGTATCTCGAAGAAAGGCCCGTTTACCAGAAGATGATCACAGAAGGCCGCAAGCTCGGTCTGGATGTTTATGTCTTTACGCCGATGGACGTCAATGAAAAAAAACAAAGAATTTACGCCATTGAATATGATCCGAAAAAAGGCTGGACGCGCAGGTGGCGCCATTTTCCCGATATGATTTATGACCGCTGCCGCATCCAGAAGAGCGCCCGCTTTACGCAGCTTCTTCAGTTCCGCCGCCGCTACGGCCATCTTATGTTTTTAAACCGTCCACTTCGAAATAAATGGACGATCTACGAAGTACTGTCACGGCGGTCCGAATTCAAAAAGTATCTTCCAGAAACCCATTTATTTCATGGCTATTCCGATGTTCATCAAATGTTAAAAAAAACATCTGTCGTTTATTTAAAGCCGATCAACGGAACTGGCGGACGCGGAATTCTACGGGTTGAGCGAATGAAGGAACCTTCCCGCTACTATATCCAGGGCCGCGATCAGCAGCGAAAAATCATTACACCGCAGAAAATCCATGTCTCCCGTCTGGGAGCGATATTGAACAGCTGGAAGATGAAAGATACCTATCTGGTACAAGAAGGAATCCCTATAAAACTTCCAGATGGACGTGTACATGATTACCGCATGCTGGTGCAGAAAAACAAGGAAGGCATCTGGCAGCTCACCGGCATAGCCGGCAGAGTGGGAGCACCGCGAAGCGTGACATCCAATCTGCATGGCGGAGGGCATGCTGTCTCCTTCAGCAAGATGCTGGATCATTGGATCGAAAATGAGGAAACCCGCCACCAGGTTTACAGGAGAGTTGAGAAACTTGGTGTTGAAGTGGCATCATATCTGGAAAGCCAATACGGCGCTTTATGTGAGCTGGCACTGGATCTTGCCATTAACAAAAATGGAGAAATCTATTTGCTTGAGGTAAATCCCAAGCCGGCAAGAGAGGTTTTCTCACAAATTGGCGACTCGGAACTGTACCGGCAAGCCATCGTAAGACCGCTTGAATACGCCGTCTGGCTATACGGGAATAGGAAGAAATCCAAATAAAACCGGGCTGACCGCAGCATCACTGCGGCCTACCCGGTTTTCACTTTCGCAAAACATGCCAATGTTCGAGGATCACCCGATCAATGTTATGTATTCGGTACCGCTTCCTCATAAAGCTTCAAAAGCTCGGAGAATGATGAAATCAGCACATCCGCATCTTTCAGCTCATCATGATTGCCAAAGCCGGCATAGGCGCAGCCAATGACATGAAGTTCGTTCTTCTTTCCGGCTTCCACGTCCGAAGAGCGGTCCCCCACCATCCAAGCGTAATCCACTTGCCCCTCATCGAGCAGCAGCTTCACTAGATCCACTTTGGAAAGGGTGCCATTTTTTCCCGCGCTGTACAATCCGTCGAACAACTCCGACAGCTCATGTGTATCCACGATCCCACTGATATAATGTTCCAGTCCGTTGCTTGCCACATACAGTTTCACGCCCTGCTTACGCAGCGCTTCCAACGTTTCCTTTACTTCCGGGTATAACAAGGTTTCCCCGGCTGCCAGGCCTTCCAGCTCGAATTGCAGCAGCAGTTCATTCGCACGGTTATGGGCTTCCTGGCTGCCATCGGGCATCACTACTTTCCATATATCCTCAAGCAGCATGCCAAGACTGCCAAGTATCCGCTCTTCCGGAGGAGTTGGTGACATGTATAATCCCTCGCTACGCAGCGTGTCAAAAAGCTTATGGTATGCGGGCAGCAATAGGGATTCTGTTTGGAACAGCGTTCCGTCCATGTCAAAAATTATCGCTTTGGGCTTGGTCAATGTACTCTGAAGACTCATCGGTTTACCATCTCCCCTTCTGTCTTTTCAATCATATGCCTATCATAAAGGAAGGGGGGTGGGATGTAAACCAAGTGTGTTGTATTGTGCGGGGTGCGTCCCGACGGATACATTGCGTTGCTGCAGAACCATATAAAAAACTTTTACATCGTGCAATGTGACCGCTGCGGTTACGGATCGTTCTTCCGATCGCTGTTGTCTCCGAATTTCTATGATTATATTTTTTACTAATGTAGAAATTCGGAGACAAGCTTATGCTTTCGAAGCGAGCTTTCCTACGGAAAGCTTTCAGGCGACCGCTACGCTTCTTCGGATCGATTCCGTCCCCTCCGCTAGTTTTGCTTATAAAGCATAATTTCGTGTTGGGAATAACAGCCTCAACCTATGTCTAGGAGATGCCATGATAACTTTCAATTCAAACTCCCGTGTAGGAAATAGCTTGATCTGTTTCATACAATACCCGATGTAACGAAGTTTTCAATCCTTACTCCCATGCAGGGAGTAAGGTAAAAAGATGACCAAGCGTTAGCATATATCCAACTTTCAATCCGTACTCCCGTGGAAGGAGTAACAAGGCTTAGCCTATCCATACCAGGAGGGATACACTTTCAATCCATACCCCCGTACAGGGAGTAACGAAGCCTACAACAGCACTGGCAAGATTAAACCTATCTTTCAATGCATACTCCCGTGTAGGGAGTAACCTATTTCACAAAAGATGTAGGAGCATCAACCGATACTTTCATTCCATATTCCCGTGCAGGGAGTAACTATTTTCAACCAGAGATTGCACAATGCGATTTTGCTTTCAATCCATACTCCCGTGCAGGGAGTAACCCAACCAAACTCATCATTGTAACAGTTATTGATTCTTTCAATCCATACTCCCGTACAGGGAGTAACCGAGTTAATGATTGCAGCTGGATATTACACAAAGCTTTCAATCCATACTCCCGTACAGGGAGTAACCGGTGACTACGACAAGCTCGGAAAGGCCGCGAACTTTCAATCCATACTCCCGTACAGGGAGTAACATGGCTA
The DNA here is from genome assembly GCA_031254035.1 of Paenibacillus sp. Lineage (GTDB taxonomy): Bacteria > Bacillota > Bacilli > Paenibacillales > Paenibacillaceae > Paenibacillus_AQ. The sequence continues at coordinate 11,046 of JAIRVF010000015.1, read as the reverse complement.
CGTGTTCGAGCATCGGCTGGTATGCGAAGACTTTCAATCCATACTCCCGTACAGGGAGTAACTCTATAATAAATTTTAAAGTCGGCAGGGGAGGACTTTCAATCCATACTCCCGTACAGGGAGTAACCTTTTAAAATCATGCAGCAGCCGCACACATCAAGCTTTCAATCCATACTCCCGTACAGGGAGTAACGGCATATGCTTCATATGTTGTTCGACATAAGTACCTTTCAATCCATACTCCCGTACAGGGAGTAACCAAGGCGTATCCTTACCACCATAATCCGCATTATCCTTTCAATCCATACTCCCGTACAGGGAGTAACGACAATGGAGCTATACAGCATTACGTTGCGGCCTGTCTTTCAATCCATACTCCCGTACAGGGAGTAACATCGAGGAGGAGATTAAAAACCTCAGCCTTGACCTTTCAATCCATACTCCCGTACAGGGAGTAACGTAAAGTCGTTCAAGGATTAAAGGCATCTGCTGGAGCTTTCAATCCATACTCCCGTACAGGGAGTAACCCAAGACAAATGACTCGAGTCCGAATTACACAAGTCTTTCAATCCATACTCCCGTACAGGGAGTAACAACCCTTTACGACAGGCACAAACAAAAAGACAGGACTTTCAATCCATACTCCCGTACAGGGAGTAACAATTTCAACGTTTGGCAAGCGAATCGATACGCAACTTTCAATCCATACTCCCGTACAGGGAGTAACGTTTGACGGTGTACCAATTTCAGACGATGACAAAGACTTTCAATCCATACTCCCGTACAGGGAGTAACTCAAAATAACACTATTTATGTATATTGCCACAGCTTTCAATCCATACTCCCGTACAGGGAGTAACTAAAAATAGTCACTGTTAAATAATATGAAAGGACTTTCAATCCATACTCCCGTACAGGGAGTAACAACCGTCACATCACGGAATACATCTGGGTAAACGGCCTTTCAATCCATACTCCCGTACAGGGAGTAACCCGAGAATATTGTTCTCTCAGTGGGCAATACACAACTTTCAATCCATACTCCCGTACAGGGCGTAACAATTCACAGGAGGTTTTGAAAATGAACATTGTTCTTTCAATCCATACTCCCGTACAGGGAGTAACTATTGAAAACGACGGACAGCTCGAACTTATCTTTTCTTTCAATCCATACTCCCGTACAGGGAGTAACGTAAAAATGAATCAACCTCTCTAATAGTTTCAGACTTTCAATCCATACTCCCGTACAGGGAGTAACGATGACATGGCCGAAGCGCCGGTCGATGTCTTGTGCTTTCAATCCATACTCCCGTACAGGGAGTAACTCCGATAGTTTAACGTGTTGAAACTCGTCGACTGTCTTTCAATCCATACTCCCGTACAGGGAGTAACGGTGTAGGCACTTCTACAGTTGTACATAATATTGCGCTTTCAATCCATACTCCCGTACAGGGAGTAACTAAGGAGTGATATTTTGTGTCAACCAAAACTTATCTTTCAATCCATACTCCCGTACAGGGAGTAACCGTGCTTAACGCTGATTATAAAACAGCGTGTCTCTTTCAATCCATACTCCCGTACAGGGAGTAACAGGCGGCTGGTTATGCAACCGATCCACAGTATGCCTTTCAATCCATACTCCCGTACAGGGAGTAACAAAAAAGATGTAGTTTATACGGTTGCATACAACGCTTTCAATCCATACTCCCGTTATGGGAGTAAGCGCTTATCTATGACGATCTTGGACTCACAGACAACTTTCAATCCATACTCCCGTACAGGGAGTAACGGTAAGTAAAAAAGGAGCCGATTTTTTATTCGGACTTTCAATCCATACTCCCGTACAGGGAGTAACCCATTTAGTAACATCACCAATAGGCTTGTAAAACTTTCAATCCATACTCCCGTACAGGGAGTAACCTGACGGTCCGGATGGCATTTCGGCATGCCGATCTTTCAATCCATACTCCCGTACAGGGAGTAACCAATGACAAGTAGTCCTGGACCAAATCTTCAAAGTGTCTTTCAATCCATACTCCCGTACAGGGAGTAACCGATAGTAGCTGATACATTCCGTTTGGAGTTCGTCTTTCAATCCATACTCCCGTACAGGGAGTAACATTATATGACTGTATAACGAATCTTCTTTCTGGCTTTCAATCCATACTCCCGTACAGGGAGTAACTCCGGGCCTTTTTAGCCCTTGCCACACAAGGGATTCCAAACCTGATTTGCCGGATCCCCGATTTACTTGTCATATTTCCAGCTTAAATTCCACTTAAAAACGTCAAAAGCCGCATGAAATATGGTGGTGCGAATCCCCCAGGGATTTCATGTGCGCTTGGGGTTCGCACCTGGTCTGTTACGTTTATTTGCAAAAGTTATTAAACATATCTACATAGGCCTTGTGAGGGAATAAAATAGGGTTATTGATTAACATTAATAGTTGGTTCAATTGAAAGTTCAGGGACAGCAGACCAATTTCCTCTTTCTTTTCCTTATCGTTGAAAACCTTATAATTATTTAATTTCAGCGCACCTTTTAACTCATCGGATCTGGTCTCTTTTTTACAAACATCGTCAAAGGCGCTTTTAACTCCCCTATATTTTCCTTCCTTATCATCATTTTTATGATTTAGTGAGTCAAACCATCGGGGAATATCTTCTTCGCCTGGATCTTTTGTAACATCTAACCAACTAATCTGCAAACGTTCGTTTTTAGAATTTATGACAATATCAAATGGGGGTATATGCTTGTCTGATCCCTCCTTGGTATGACACAAAATTTGGATTGGACGGGTGGAAGTTTGTGTTAAGGGCTTTTTCCCTCCTTCATTCTCAGATAGCATAAATTGCTTCCCATCTTTGTCGAATGCGTATTCCCCTGTGGCCAGACTAGCAAACATTCGGGTAATCGATTTCAATGAGGTGTTCAATTTTGTAATACTATCTGACCATTTAACAAGATCTTTCTTGGATAAATTATTACTCTTGCACTGTATCACAACAGCAACAGCTTCAATCGGAATATACATGATCCGCCCGTACCGGAAGATATACGGAGTGTACTGCTCATCAAAAATTGCCAAGTCAACCTCTTTGGATACTCCGCCCTCGGAATCTATGATAAATACTGATTGTTCTATGGAAAATTTCTTGGGGATTATTTGTTCAAACATCGACTTCCAAATATCCTCGCGAAAGGTCCCACTAGTTACATGATGTTTTGCTGCGGCCATCTTTAACTGTTTTGTAATGCTTTGTTCCAACTGGACGTAGTTATCCTTAATCTGAACAATAATTTCTTTTTCTCCCTTTTTCAGTTCCGTTTGCTCACTTGAAATGCTATCTGTTGGCATGCAGCTCATTTCCCACTACTTTGGTCATTTGACCATAACCGGAATTAGTCTTGCTTCCAATACCATGATGCTCCAGTGCAAATATGACTATTTCTTTTGCAATTTCAAGCCATTGCTGAGCTTGCTCCTCGGGCAGGAGATTGGAGGAACAAGTTAGTAGAAAACGAAAGCAACCTGACGCTGCCAGAAACGGAATCGGTACCGGATCATCGTCATCCCGTGGAGCAACCAATTCCCCTGCGTTATACTTCTGATGATGGGGAGTCATGACATCCAGGTGAATTGCATCTTTAAGTGACCTCGGAGTGATCCAGGCATCATGAAATTCAATATATCCTGCCTGCTCTTGCGTCCCAAACAAAGCTGTATAATAATCGCCATCCATTAAATACTGTGAATTTTTCTTACCCAGAACCGTATGGCAAACATTCGCGCATACTCCCTTGATCGCGCTTCCGGGAATGTAAGGCACGCCAAAGATACGGTGCAAGGAAAGTGAACTTTCCAAAACAGAAACTTCGCCGTGACCTACCAGTAAATGCGAGCTATTTTCCATTTCAAAAGATAACGTTTGATTTTCTCCATACTCGCTTATGATTGCAGTTTTATATTCGCCAAAACGATGTGTGTACCAGTATTCTTTGTCTTGCCAATCATTTTCTTCTCTGTATTTTCCGAGTATACTTTCATACAAATTGGCCTTGTCCTGTGTTTTTTCAACAATCTTCCCGACCCGGTGTTCATATAGATTTGAATAAACATCCGGACTCTTGCTTAATGCATAATATAAATTCAAAGCCTCTTCCCCCTTCTATCAAGACTCCAATGTATCGGCAGCATCAACCTTAAGAATGGCCTCCGCATATCTTTTGAACCACACTACTGCTTTTAATGTTCTTCGTGTCAGATCAAGATATTGGGGTACGGGCATGTTCTTATTTATAGTTATTTCTTCCCAGCTACCAACGTCTACAGCGCTCCCAAGATCCTTTAAAAACTGCTGGCTAGCCAGATCCTGTTTGTTATTTTCCTTCTGCTTGCTTTGTAAATAAGCTACCGATAGTTTCAATCCATTAACCAATACCATGGGAGGGAACTGCTGACAAATACGCCCATATTCCTTACCATAACTATTTTGTTCGGCCATACGAACACCGCTCAGGGCTGCTTGTGCATATTTGCTAGATTGTGATCTCATTCTGTTTCCCCTCCAGCATAGCTGCAGCGTATTCTTCCTTTCCCTACTGTCGCATTTCCGCCAATTTGAAGATATATCTGATCCTTCAGAAAAGGTTCAAGCACCTGATCAGAGGCTATTCCCTTCGCGCTACGAGAAAAATAATCCTTCCAAACCACTCCGTACAGCAGCGATTCAACAGGCAAATACTCCTCCGTCCAGAGTGCGCCGTCTTTAACAGTACCTGTATTCCGGTCAATCCCAATACGCGTCACCACTTCACTACATATGGTCACAAAATATTGAAAAACCTCATCTGCAACCAAAACGAGCCGTTTCGTTAACATGGTTTGAGATATAGGATCTTTTTTCAAAAAAGCCTGCTCTGCCAACCACTCAGCCCATTCTCTGAAAGATTCATCCGGTTCTGCCTTGCTATTAAACTCATCTATAGTAACAAGCATATTATGATCTGCTATTTTACTATTAGCGTCCGTCACGATAACATTATCCGTTAGCTTATCCAATAAATGATCCCATACCAGTTTAGGCATATCGCTTCCAATCGCCAATACATCTCTCTGCATTCTTTGAATGGCAAGTGGGCATGTTACGTACGCAAACGTACCATGTAAGCTAGCGACAGGAAAGGCTAGCAATCTGGCGTCCGACATCACCAGTGCTCCGGCAGTGGCCTGGCTAGATTTCGCATTTTCACTATTGCCTTTATCTACCGCTACTGATCCAGACTTTTCTACGGTTTCTTTTTGTTTTTCGTTGTTCTTTTCTTCTTGTCCAAAAGCGTGGTTAACCCATTCTTTAACCTTTTCTTCAACCCATTCTTCAGATATTTTAGATTTTCCTGACTCAAAATATCTTCGATGCACGCCTTTGATGCTCGAGCCAGGCATATATGGCCATTCAGTCGTTTTCTCCCGAAGCATGGGCATATCGATTAGCCCCGTCCCCTGACCGGCACCGATATGTACCGGACTCATGCAATGTACAAAATACAACATGCTATTTTCCATGTTAAACCTCCTTTTATTGATTCTGAATCGGACTCCATATTCCCCAAATGGCCATGCCGCAACCATCATATTTATCAAAACTTCCTTTGCGTTTATCAAAATCCGACATTGGCATCAGCCATTTCTCTTTCACAAATTCAACCGGGTCTCCGCTAATCACTTCAAAAAAATAAACACTTCCCGCCGGAACCATGCGTCTTACCGCTTTAGGCCCTTGGTGACGATAGCTCCAGCCAGATATCCCCTCCCAACGGGGAATAGAAGCCCATCGCAATTGCAATTCCATGTTCGGAAAACGATCAGAAGAAGATTTCAACTGCTCATTTAACCATCCAGGCAGCCATCCTTTTGAAAAATAAGCCGGTGTGGTCAGTACCATACGCAAGTAAATTTTATTTTTGTCGGACCCCTTATCGACCACCTTATCGACCGCTTCTATTACAGATTCTGGACATTGCCAAATCCGGTTTACCGCTGTTTCATCACTTATTTCCTCAAACGAAGCAAGCCTTCTCTCGCCGCCAAGCGGATGAACGGTTTGGATGGACCCAGGTATGTCAAACTCATCAGAGATCATCATTTGGGCAATCATCGACACTTCTGGCGGAAACACGATCGCCTCTGTAGAAAACAGTTTTTTGTCTCTCGCTGTACCGCTACTGTCGTCTATTTCCGTATGGTCCCGTATCTCCTTCTCTAAAGCATCCATAAAATGTGGATGGCTGTTATCGGACTTATTTTCGGAATTTACCCATTGTTCAAGCTCTTCTTCCCATTCTTCCTGCGATATGTCTCCACAAAGCCAGCGGATCATCCACTCGGCAGAGATATAAGCAGGCACTTTTCGAAGCGATTTCCAGGCCCCACGAGGCATCGATACCGGCCATAGAATATCTTCATGAAGACCGATTTTTCCGGTTCCCAAAAAACCTTCCGTTTTTGCTGCTTCATCCGCTGGTTGGCGGGGTCGCCTTACTGACATATGTATTTTGTTTTTCTCGCTCTCGTCATCTGTTAGTTCATAGATATCGAGATCAAGCGGCATTGGAAAAAACAACTTGTCACGGCGCATCAATATTGGACCCAGAACTTCGATATTCTCTGCGAGTTTGATATATCTGTCTTTTACCCGCTGCCCATTTCCCGTTTCTAATTTTCCAAACAAAGTGCGCAGGGTTCCCGCCAATGTACCAGGTGTCACTGAATTCAAGGAATGTGCTCGGATACCCGGCGTTTTGTTAAAAGGTCTTCCATCCCTAATCATCACAGGGTCAAGTGGCCTGATTCGGATGTTACGTTTCACTTCCCTCACCTGCCTTAACAAAGTTAATCGCAATGATGCATTGCTCAGCCAACTGCTTCAGCTTGGAGAGTGGATCCTGATTTAGCAGATTATCTACATCTCTCAGCACAGAAAAAATAGGGGCCAGCTCCTTCTCCATGATTTGGATATCCAGAAAATCAGGTTTCTTTTTCCCCATCATGCGCTGGATTTCCAGAAATAAAATCTCACCCAAATCTCCCGGCTTCAAAAACTCCTTGGACTGTATCTGATCATATGTTTGGTAGAGTTCCCTTAATCCATAAGCAAAGGAAGTGGAAATGATCCCTTCTTTATATAACTGTTCGAATCTTAGTAACTTTTCTACAGGCGCGTCGGCGAATGGAATGCTGATCTTCATTTCTCCACTTCCGCTTCGTTTTTGGAAATGGATGGCCAGCTCGTCACGGCGCTTTTTGGCTTCCTTCTCCGCTGCTTTTGCCGCCCGCAAAGATTCCTCCATCGGCTCGATCATATGAACTACCGCTACCCCTACCGACAGCGTCGGCCATTCATTCGCGTTTGGAAGTGCTCGCTTCATCGCATCCGAAAAACCCTGTCGAATTTCCCTAATTGCTGCTAGGCAGCGGTCCAGCGGAAGCAATGCCATCAGATCATCCCCGCCGCTATATATCAATTGACCGGAGTTAGCCGCAATTGTGTTCTCTACTCCTGTAGCAAAATCCGATAGGTTTTGGCTGAATCTTTGATGTTCTTCCGGCGTTTGAATATTTCGCAGGCAGCTCCCCATTCGGTCGCCATCACCTACGACAAAAGCGTAATATGGTGTTGGTTGGATCGAAATATCCCGATACAGTTGTTCCAGTTCTTTTGTGAACTCTTGCGTTAATTGCTGATGTATATCCGAGCCCAGTGTGGGAGCGCCTTCTTGTTCCTTTGCAAGTTCAAAGATTCCTTCCTCAATCCTGTTAGGATAAAACATGCGTGAATCGTAGGTCTGAGGAGTATCTCCCGCAAGATGAACACCATATTTTTTAAAAGATGCTTTAACCAATTGATAATAACAATTCGCTTTTTCCTTGTCCGCGCTACATTCCGGGTTTTCCAACTGATTTCTAAATTGATGAAAAGCGATATCACAGACGGATAAAAACTCCCTTTTTTCGCCTATAAAACGCGATAACCGTTTCACTAGCGTAATGGCGTCTAGCGTTTCTGTTTCCTTTATTCCAAAACCAGCATATACTTCGTAATTCCCTGACTTTAATACAGATTCTCTTCCCGGATTCAAACTGGATTTGACGTCGCCAAACAGATTGGCAGGTTCATTCGGCCGAAAATCACGCAAAGTTTTGCGAGCGGTCATCAGCTGTTCCAACCTCGCCAAGGCTTCGGGATATTCCTCTTCGCTCGGCAGCTCCGTCCAAACCGCATAAAATTCAATAAAGTCCTTGACTTGCCGTTCCCACATTGGCTCTATAATGCAACCTTTAAGCTTTTCTTTGGCTTTATTGGCATATTCCAGCCATTTACGGGCGACAGCCAATCTCACGTCCAAAGCCACGGATTTCGGATCCTGTCTCGGGTCCTCTCCTGAATCACTTGTTTCTACGATTGCAAGTATCTTATTAGCTACCCTTAAGTTTCTTAAATCCGCCTCAGTCCCTAGTTGTTTGAAGCTAGGAAAAATGAGCTGGCCTTTAAAATCCTCACTCAAACAGCGTGCGGCTTCCTTCGAAACCTCCGATAAAACGTAAGAACCAAACCATAAATCGCGGGTCTTACGAGCTTGGGCTATAAAATCCTGAACTGGACCGATCGAAAATAACATCAGCGTCCTTTTTTCCACTCTTTCACCTCATCACTTTTAAAAAAGGCTTCAATAACATCATCCGTTGAACCCATGGGATTCTTCCAATAATGAAGTTTTTTATAAATGTCTCTTTCGGATATGGGTTTATTTTTGATTTGATCGGCTGTTTGTTTTTTATGGTCAGACTCTTTGTCATCGACTGTAATCGATAACTCTAGCTCCTTAATTTGTGGTTGGTTCAATTTGATGAATGCACCCACACCTTTCTTTTCGTTTAAGGCTATCACTTTGGTGATTAGCGAAGACGCTAACCTGTTTTTCCCCTTCGGTTTTAGGGTAGTGTCATAGGGTTCCCATTCTTGAGGAAGTTTCAACCAGTGTTTCGGATCTTGTTTAAAACGAAAAATAATCGGTAACCCCAGTTGAGCACGTGGAAAAGCAAAAAGTTCATCACGACTCTTCCCTTTAGGGTGAACTTGCTTGTGTCTTTCAACAGCCATATCTGTTATGTTCCTCAAAGAGTCCGCTTCCGGCCATAAACTCCGCTTTTTAAAACCAGGCGTACCTCGAAACTTCTTATACACATTGATAACTTTTCCCCAGGCAGAAATAATGCCCTGATCGTTTGGTCTCTGAATCTGTATTTCATTCGAAAGAGTTGGCCATTCCCGTTCAGGATTTGGCTCCAGTTTCAATTCATAATCCACCAGATTCTTCCGATACCACGCTTTAAGATCAACTGTATCCGTTTTTTCTGGAGAAAAAGTATCACAATACAAGCTGCCGCATCCCCTTCGGGTTCGGCTACCTATACCTCCAAAATTAATCCATGCCCATAACGCCGGGTCGAGCTCCTTCTTTAGATCATCGTCCTGAAGTTGTATATTAAGTTCGAATGTATATGGCAAATCAAATGAAAAAGAAGGATTCTTTTTGTAAAATTCCCTGTAAGGAAAAATAACATATGAGGGCAAATTAACATTTTTTAATTCAATTTGATCGCTACTTTGTTTAGGTGAACTTGGGCTTACCCAAATTTTCACCCTACTTGATTCTTTGGTATCTCCAAAAATTTGCGCTTCACGTTTTCTCAGCTCGGAAACATCCTTATACACTGCCCCTCTCGTCGCCCGCCACCAAAAACGTAAATGCCCCCGGACAGATGAATTACGAATAGTTGGTTGGCATTTCAATTCCCCGGCTTTTACCCCTCCGCCAAACACCGGTGTGACAACGCTGATCAAATAGCTTTCCCTGCTATTTATCCACTGCTCCTGGGCTTGATTCAAAACACCCCTAAAAGACTCCATCTCCGGCGGATGAATCCTTTTACCTAGATACATAGGCTCACCTCACATAAACTATTAATTCAGACATAAGACTATTATACTACCAAATCTCAAATTTTTCCTTTGCTATGGTTTTTTTGTAATATAAATTTTATTTTTGATGCTTAGGCTCAATTTTTATCAAAATATAGCAAAAAAACGATGCTCCCTTTTCTTGGAACAACGCAGTTTTCATTTTATGAATGATAGGATCAATGGAAATGGCAACCTATATGAAACTGTAACTGGAACGTTGAAGAGGGGCTTAGAATCATATTCCGGTGCAGGGAATAACGTCCAACTCATTATCCTAAGCCATACATGACAAAGGTTCCCAATCCATACTTCCGTGCAGGGAGTAACCGGTTATTTCCGATTTTGCAGCGGCGGCAGCGAACTTTCAATCCATACTCTCGTGCAGGGAGTAACATCTATGCGTATAATTTTGGTATAAACTCCAAAGCTTTCAATCCATACTCCCGTGCAGGGAGTAACTGAATTTGATCAGTCCATGAGGCAACAAAAAATCTTTCAATCCATACTCCCGTGCAGGGAGTAACCAATAGCAATTAATAATACGTGGCAAGTTATTTTACTTTCAATCCATACTCCCGTGCAGGGAGTAACGGCTATTTACGATCAATTGATTTCGGAACACGGTCTTTCAATCCATACTCCCGTGCAGGGAGTAACATTATCAACTCGATTGCATCCAACTCCACAAAAGCTTTCAATCCATACTCCCGTGCAGGGAGTAACGACGATCGGACCCGTATATATACAAGGCACAGAAACCTTTCAATCCATACTCCCGTGCAGGGAGTAACATAACGATGATTTTCAATTCGCTCTCGTAATACCTCTTTCAATCCATACTCCCGTGCAGGGAGTAACCCAATACAACGGGGCATCCCGGAAGCTCACCAGAGCTTTCAATCCTTCAAATTTATGAAGATAAGCGAGGATGGATAGACACTTGTTATGATGAGTCAAACGTTCATTAAAAAAGAGGGGATTGCTCAGGCATTTTTGGCTCGTTATCTCCTTTCAGAAAAAT
>JAIRVF010000036.1 GCA_031254035.1 Paenibacillus sp. | reverse complement strand
TCCATTCTTGGGGTTTTTGGTTTGGTCACCGAAAAACTTCGCCAAGTTGGGGTGAAGTCCCTTTTTTATGGCTAAAGATCCTTGCGTATCAAGGGCTCAGGTTAATGCAAAATGCTCATGTAAATACGTCGATAGGCGTGTTTTTATGAAAACTTCATGACGGGGGTATATTTATGAATCATTTAAGCCATACTTGGCGTATCTTTGTCGTTCATCATTCGCATACGGATATCGGTTATACGGAAAGGCAAGAGCGGATCGAGCAGTACCATGTTGATTTTATTCGGCAAGCCGTAACGATTGCCAAAGAAATGCGGTCTGGACAACATGATGATTGGAAAGGGTTCAAATGGACCTGCGAGACGTTTTGGGCGGTTGAACAATTTCTCAGAGAGGCCAGTGATGAAGAGAAACGGGATTTTGCTGCAGCGGTGCGGCAGGGAGATATTGAATTATCAGGCACCTATCTCAACATGACAGAGCTTGCTGATGAGGACCTGATCCGGTCTATTCATGCCAAGGCGGCTGAGTATGGACGTTCGATCGGCTGCCCAGTGGATTCTGCGATGACAGCCGATATTAATGGCTACAGTTGGGGTTACGCGAAGAGCCTGCTCGATGCAGGTATTCAACATCTGTTTTCATGTATTCATACGCATCACGGCATGTTTGCACTGGGGCGTAAGCAGATCCCATTTTGGTGGGAGACGCCGGGCGGGGAGAAGCTGCTTGTATGGAACGGGGAGCACTACATGTTTGGCAACGAACTGGGTTTTTGTCCGGATGGGGTTGGCAGCTACATGATCCGTGACGAATTTCATACGCCGGCGATTGTAAACAACCATGAAGAGATTATGACCACGCGCATTGAGCGTTATTTGAGCAAGCTGGAAGAGGAGGGGTACCTTACGACTTCGTTCCGGTTATGGTGTCGGGCCTCGCTACGGACAACGGTTCGCCGAACGGGGAAATCGCACATGTTATACAGAAGTGGAACCAAAAGCATGGGGACAAAGTCCAGATTGAAATGTCGACGTTAAGCCGATTTTTTAGCCATTTGAAGGAGCAAGATACAGAAATCCCAGTGTATCGTGGTGATTGGCCGGATTGGTGGTCGGATGGGGTAAGTTCCACGCCAATGCAAACCCAAATTTTCAAAGACGCCCAGCGAATACTGCGGAAGATCAAAAGGTTGGATCCGGAGCAGCGGATTGTCAGCCACCAGGAGCTGCAAGGCATTGAGCAGCAGCTTGTGATGTATGCCGAGCATACGTGGGGATTTCATGCCTCGGTCCATACTCCATGGCATTGGAACGTGCAAATGCTTGAAGTGCGCAAGTTGGCTTATGCGGCCAATGCAAGTCGATTGGCTCACGGTGCTTTGGACAAAGTGAAAAATGCCTTGGGTGGATCGCTGCTGCGACCTGGACGCGCTTTCCGTTACCGCGTGGTTAACACGGAGCAGCAGACATCCAAACAGCTTGTTGATTTTGAATGGGACGGTTTTGAAAACGAGCGATTCAAGGACGGTATGGAAGTGATTGACGAGAATACCGGCCAAGTTGTTCCGCATCAATCCGGCAATCAACTTGTTACGATTGAAGTGGAATTGCAGCCAGAAGAAGAAAAGCAATACTTTATTCGGCCGGTGAAAACTTCGATAGCTAAGACGACAAGCAATATCAAACTGGTCGGTGCTGACACGGTTTATGACATCGAAGATATGCACCCATCAGGCGGCGAGGCCAGAGATGCATTTGTCATTTCGCAGTTTGCGGTTGAATCCCCATATGTGAAAATCTGCTGGAACGAAGAGGGGATCATGTCCTGGGTAAACAAGGCAACAGGCGATGACTTGATCCGTGGAGATCGAAAACATGGTGCATTCACACCTGTGTATGAATGGACAAAGACAGATGGCCAAGCGGATCCAGGTAGTATCTATGCTGTGCGCAGTGGAATGGGCCGGAACCGTAAAGGGCTGAACGTGAATCGCTCTGCAGGGCGGCTGGTGAAAGCCAAGATCGCCTCAAATGGCCCGCTGTTCGGGGTTATGGAACTGCAATTCGAAACACACGGAATGAGCTTTTATTCAGTGTTCCTTAAACTGTATGCAGCGTCCAGCAGAGTCGACGTGGCCGTGCGGTTTCACAAAGACAGCGTTTGGGAACCGGAAAATGTGTATATTTCCTTGCCGTTTACGTCCGGAGTGCCAAATGGCGAGACGTTGTGGCTGGATAAACCGGGAGCGAATGTCCGTCCTTGGGTCGATCAATTGCCGGGAACGCTGCTTGACTATTATTGCATCCAAGAAGGTTTGGCTTATGTAGACGAAAACCGCTCCCTCATGATTGCAACGCCGGATACACCACTCGTGCAATTAGGTTCCCTGGAATACGGGAAACGCCTGCTCCATACCCAACAAAGCGAAGAGACGGAACGCCATTTGTATGTGTGGGCCATGAGCAACTATTGGGAGACCAATTTTAAAGCAACGTTGGGAGGGTTTTACGAATTCCGCTACTTCGTCAAGTGGAGCGAGGATATTAGCTCAGCGGAACAAGCAATCGGCCAGTGCCGAGCGATGAGCTCCGGATTCACAGTTTGGCGTATACAGGCGGAATCATAATTGTTCTCTTTCGAAAAAGTATACCGTAAGGTTAATAAGAGCGGACGCTAAGCGTTCCGCTTTTGTTGATTTACAGAAAAAATTGATATGCACTTATTTACAACGTAACAATGTTATGTTACGTTGTTTTTTGAGGAGGCGGTATTATGAACGAAGAGGATCTAATTTCGAAAAAGGAACTGCTGGAGATGACTGGGATCTCCTACGGTCAGCTGTACCGCTGGAAGCGTAAAAATCTCATTCCCGAAGAATGGTTCATCCGCAGATCCTCCTTTACGGGACAGGAAACCTTTTTCCCACAAATTAAAATATTGCAGCGGGTTGAACGCATCAAGAATATGAAGGATGGACTATCCCTGGATGAGCTGGCCGATGTATTTTCACCAAGTTCAAATATGCAGTCGATGTCTACTTCCAAGTTATTGCAACATAACATTGTTGCATCCTTACCGATGGGATTGTTCGAAGAAGTGCTTGGAAGTCAGGAGGCGTTATCGTTTAATGACATCTTAACGGTTTATGTTTTGCATAAGCTGTTCGGAGAAATCACAAGAGAAGAAGGCAAAATGCTGATTGCGGTTATGCGGGACCATTACGGCGCATTGGCGGCTAAACCTTGCGAGCTCGTTCTGATCCGTAAAATGGGAGTTCCCCTGCTATTCTTGGCAGAGTCGGCGGAACAGATCTATTTTGACAAGAATGTCAAATGGATTTTCCGGCTGTCTCTGGCAGCAGCGATCGAAGAATTGAAAATGAAGTTAAACGAAATGGAGGCGTAGAAATGGAAAGATCAGAAATGCGCATTTCCGGTATCGGCAAGTCCCAAGGGGGATATTATTCACATGTCAGAGTTGACGGGATGGCCAAAATAAAGGGGGACACCGACTGCATTTCCCTCGACAGCAATGGAACGTTGACGGTAGAAGGGGCGCTGCAAAGCGAGTCTGTAGTGGTTAACGGAACGGTAACGGTGGAAGGCGGGGTGAACGCAAACCGGATGGTTCTGGACGGTATGGCGACGATCAAGGAACAGGCTGTTTGCAATGAATTGGTGACTGTTAATGGACGGTTATCGATTGGCAAAGGGCTGATTGGTGAGAAAGTTGAGGTTTTCGGCAGCTTGAAGACGAGAGATGGTGTGCAATGCGAGGTGCTTAACGTTCATGGAGGATTTAATATCGATGGATTGCTAAATGCCGGATCGGTTGATATCAGGATGAGTTTTCCATGCAAAACGCAGGAGATCGGCGGGGAAACGATTACGGTAAGACGGTTTAAAAAATTCAATGTGATTGAGCAGTTTGTCCCAGCGCTTTCGGCCCGGCTTCAGGCAAATATCATTGAAGGCGACGAGGTCGACTTGGAATATACGGAGGCGGACATTGTGCGCGGAAACAACGTACGCATTGGTAAGGGCTGTAAAATTGGCCGCGTGGAATATAAAAATCAGCTGCATCGGGATGACGATGCCGCAATTGGAGCATCCCATCAAATTTAATCAAATTGGTGATAAAAAAGGAGGAACGAAAACATATGACTGCAAACAGAAATCCGAGCGAAACCCTCGGTGATTTGAGAATTACGGGTAACGGACAATCGGGTGGCGGCTTTTTCCGCAACGTCAAAATTATAGGAGATGCCGTCATCAATAATGATACGGATTGTGAAATGTTCAAATGTCTGGGCAATTCCGAGCTGAAAGGCTCTCTTCGGACGGGAAGCGTATCCTGTAATGGATCGTTCATGATCGCGGGGAACGCAAGCGGCGGAAGCTTCCGGACACAGGGGGAACTGCGGGTCGGCGGTGAGTTGTTGGCCGAGAGCATTTCCATTACTGGCGAACTGACGGTTGGTGGGAGGATATCAGTGGAAAAAGCCAAAATCACGGGAGAGATCCGTGTTCATAAGGATTGTCAGATGGAGGAAATGCAGGTCCGGGGAATGGTAGACGTAAATGGCATGGTAAATGCGGAGCAGGTGGATTTCAAGCTGCACGGACACAGCCGGATGCGAGAGCTGGTTGGTGGGCAGATCACTGTGAAGAAAGGCGTCGGACTGCCCTTGCTCGGAAAGTTGTTTAAGGGTTCCGATGGTTCGCTCACAGCCGAAATGATTGAAGGCGACACCGTCGTGCTGGAAAATACCAAAGCGGACGTTGTCCGCGGCAGAAGCGTCATGATTGGCAGCGGATGCCGGATCGGCCTTGTAGAGTACAAAGACGAATTTAAGCAGGACAGTGGAGCACAGGTTTCGCAATCGACAAGAATCGGAATGTAAGTCAAGGGGGTGATTGGAGGACTTCCCTGGGGAATACTGAATAAATATCTGCCAAGGAGGCTGATTTCATGAAAGTCATCATTACCCAAGAAGAAGCGGTTGAGAAGGGAATCTGGTTTGACGTGATGAAGATGTTCGGCGTGGATTCGGAGGATGAGGTGTGGCCGAACGAGGAATATATCTTAACCGAGGAGCAGGCCCGTAAGCTCGGGTTGATTCTATAACCCAAGATGGTCCCTCCTCCGTGATTTACATTTTGTCCCATAACAATGATATACAGTGAAATTTCACTTAAATTCGGGATGTAGGCACTTTAATTACCTCTTTATGGTAGGAATCCACCTGTACTTTTTGCACCAACATCATATATATTAGAAGATGGATTGAAGTGTTGGTCCATGTTATATCAAAATAGCTGCACAATGAAAACTCCAAAAGGTAGACCTATCGAAAGATGGGAACACAATGCTAAAGGGGCAAAAAGACGGATTTGAGTCATGCCAGCCAGCTGCCGAAAGATGTTTTCACAAGTTGAAGCAACTCTACTCTCGGTAAGTAGAGTTTTTTGTTATGACTAAACAATTTTATACATTCCAGCGGAGCTTAAGAATTCTATTATGTTCAGTCTATTTAACAACTATGATGATGCAAAGGAAGATGTACATGTCGGAGTTAACAAAAGAAAGATCTGCTTTGGAGAAATGGGAAGAATACATAAAATTATTTGAAGAACGCACAATCCTGGGGACCCGTTCCGGGAAGGGTACCTCCATGCTGCAAAAATTCAAGTATGCATGGCCAGAGGGGCTAGGGCGGAAAATTCAGCAAGCTTGCGATCGAACGCAAATTGATCCGAATGCGCTGTTGGGTGCTGCCTGGGGCATGCTTCTCATAAAATATTTGCGGAAAGAAGAAGTGGCCTTTGTCGCGATTGGTTCCGCGGATCAAGCATATCCGTTTATCATGACGGCCGAAGGAACAACGTCGCTTCAGGCGTTGGTACAACAAACAGCTTTCGTCATGGACGAACATACTCATCAGGCTGTGAGCCTGCAAGAGGTTTCGGAAGTTTGCGGGCTAACGGGAACGGCTCCGGTTTGCAATACCGCCATCTTATTTGGGGAAGCGGTGCCACACAAAGAACTGCTCGGTAAAGTGGATGCTGCCGTGAAATTATGTGAGAACAACGAGAGTGGGCTGGAGATTTGGTATGCAGCGAGTGTCTTCTCGGATCATTTTATCCGCCGTATGTGTCTCCACCTGCAAGCCATTATGACGGAGTGGTTGTCGAATCCAAATGCAGTGCTCGGTGGGGTCAGCTTGATTTCACAGGAAGAGGCGGATTTGCTGTCCCAGTGGAACAGCATAGGGGAGCCGGTTGATCTGAACCAAACAATTCACGGGATGTTCGAGGATCAAGTACAGAAGACTCCCGATAACGTTGCGATCGTTTACCGTGATGAATCACTGACATACAAGGAACTGAATACAAGGGCTGATCAACTTGCCAGCGAACTGATCCGTAAAGGAGCGCGGCGGGGACATATCGTTGGCATAATAGCGACGCCATCTCTGGAAATGATCATCGGTACGCTAGCGATTCTGAAAACAGGAGCCGCATATTTACCTATCGACCCGGCTTATCCGGCTGAACGAATCCTGTACATGCTGGAAGACAGTGGAACGAAATTGCTTGTAACCGAGCCGAAAGTGGAGCTTGGCGAAGAAGTCCGCTTTAAAGGTGAAATCATCTGTGCGGCAGCGGGTTCAGACATTTCCTCGTCATTATCTGAAGAGGCGGGCCATACCCATATGCTGCAGTCTGGTGAGGGAGCCCAAGCCGATGATTTGGCTTACATCATCTATACCTCGGGATCGACCGGACGACCAAAAGGCGTCATGGTGGAGCATCGCTCGCTTATTAATCTGTGCGCATGGCATAACAGAGAATTCAAGGTTACGGATCAGGATCGGGCCACGAAATATGCAGGCTTTGGATTTGATGCTTCCGTGTGGGAGATATACCCTTACCTTGTTTCCGGGGCCGCGCTTCATGTCATTCCGGAGGATATTCGGCTTGATGCAGGCCAATTACATACATATTTTAAGAAAAACGCAATTACCATTAGCTTTTTACCGACTCAGTTTTGCGAGCATTTCATGACGCTGGACAATCCGTCTTTGCGTGTACTGCTTGCGGGTGGAGACAAACTGAAGACGTTCAGCAAGCAGCACTACGACCTGTACAATTGCTACGGCCCAACAGAAAACACCGTCGTTACGACAGCGTACCTTGTGACCGAACTGCAAGAGAACATTCCGATCGGATATCCGATCACGGGTTCGCAAGTGTACATTATGGATGCCTACGGTCAGATTCAGCCAATCGGCGTCGCCGGGGAGCTATGCATCGCCGGCGAAGGACTTGCGCGCGGGTATTTGAATCAACCGGAATTGACGGAGGAGAAATTTGCGGCCAACACGCTGACGGGGCAAGGACGTTTGTACCGGACGGGCGATTTGGCGAGATGGACGGATGATGGCGTAATCGAATTTCTGGGACGGATCGACCATCAGGTGAAGATCAGAGGTTTCCGTATCGAAACGGGTGAAATTGAACACCGGCTGCTACAGCATCCGAAGGTATCTGAAGTCATCGTGATCGATCTTGATGATGCTTTCGGAGCGAAGTATTTATGTGCGTATGTAGTAGCGGACGGGGAGTTCTCCTATGTTGAAATGGCGGATTATTTATCCGAACATTTGCCTGATTACATGGTCCCAGCCAAGCTGGTCCAGCTGGAGAAGCTTCCGCTCACGGCGAACGGTAAAGTGGACAGACGTGCACTTCCTACCCCGGCTGAGACACATGATGAAGGTCAGTTCGAAGCACCAGAGGGCGAATGGGAAACCGGAATCGCCTCGTTATGGCAGGAGGTGCTCGGATTAAACCGCGTGGGCGCATGCGAAGCGTTCTTTACCTCCGGCGGCGATTCATTGAAAGTTGTTATTTTGCAAGCCAAGATGCAGCGACGCTTCGGAATATCGTTTCCTGTAGCCGAGCTGTTCCAGCGTACGACGGTCCGTGAACAGGCCAAATGGCTCGCGCAAGCGATATCGAGCCGATCTACGGAAGGAGAATTCGCGGCGGCGGCCCAATTGGCAGAAGCCTATCCGACTACTATAGTCAAAGCATCTGCACGGGAGAGTTATCCGGTAGCTTCAGCTGCGCGGCGGCTTTATTTCATCGAGCAGATGGATCAGGTCGGAACGGCTTATAATGCCCCATTTGCGTTCCGCATCGAAGGTCTGGTTGACCGTAAGCGTTTGGAGTCAGCATTCAGCGCGGTGATTGAGAGACATGATGCGCTGCGTACGTCTTTCCATTGGGAGAATGATGAAATTGTGCAGCGGGTGCATGCGCAGATTCCGTTTGAGCTTAAGATGGTCAAGACTGAAGAATCCTCGAAAGATTGTTTGCATGAGCTGATGCATTCGCTTATCACACCTTTTGATCTGGGGAAAGCGCCGCTCTTACGGGCATGGCTTATCCGGTGCGGGGTGGAAGAGAGCTTTGCACTGTTGGTTGATTTCCATCATATTGCCGTTGACGGCGTATCGGCTAACATTTTCTTTGAAGAGCTATCCAAGCTATACCGCGGCGAAACATTGGAAGAGCTGCCGCTTGGTTTTGTCGATTTTGCGGTCTGGCAGGCAGAAACGCCGCATCATAACGAACAGCAAAAAGCATATTGGGAGAAGACGTTATCTGGCGAATTGCCAATTCTGCAGCTTCCGACCGACCGGGAACGTCCGGCCAAACAAAGCTTCCGTGGCGATACCGTTACGATCCGACTTGATGCTGATGCAGCGGGCCAATTGAAACAGTTTGCGCATGCCGCAGCCGCTACGCCGTTCATGGTGCTGTTTGCAGGATATCATGCGCTCCTTTCCCGTTATACGAATCAGGAAGACGTCATCACGGGCGTCCCGGTGGCGGGGAGATTGCATGAAGAACTGCAGCCTTTGATCGGAATGTTCGTCAACACGATGCCGGTGCGCTGCTATCCGGAGAAGCGCAAGTCCTTTGCGCAGCTGCTGGAGGAAGTGAAGGGAGCGCTGCTGGATACGTTCGAGCATCAGGATTACGAATTGGAGGAACTTGTCCGTTCCTTGAATATTCCGCGTGATCCAAGCCGGAATTTGCTGTTTGACACTTTATTTGTCATGCAAAACACAGGCAAGCTTGAACTGCAGCTTGAAGATGCGGATGTCAAGAATGATTCATACATTCATCCGATTTCGAAGTATGATCTAATGGTGGACGTGACGGAAGAGGAAAGCGGCATTCGGGTCGATTTGCAGTACTGCACGGATTTGTTTGAACGGCAGACGATCGAAGCATTCGGCAGCCGTTTTCTGCGGATGCTGCACGATGCGATCACCCATCCCAGCAAGATGCTGTGCGAACTGGAGATGCTCGGCTCCGAAGAACATGATTATCTCGTTAGCGGCCTAAATGCGACAGCCTCGACTTACCGGGATCAAATGACGATCCATAGCTTGTTTGAGGAGCAGGTACAGCGTACGCCGGATAAAGTGGCGCTTGTATTTGGCGATCAGGGCATGTCCTACCGCGAATTGAACGAACGGGCTAACCAGCTTGCACATACGCTGCGGATAAAAGGTGTAGAGCCGGATCAAGTGGTAGGGTTGATGGCGGATCGCTCATTTGAGATGATCGTCGGTCTGCTGGCCATTTTGAAAGCGGGAGGGGCATATGTTCCGATTGATCCCGAATATCCACAGGAACGGGTCGTTTATATGCTGGAAAACAGCAACACCAAGCTGCTTCTGACTCAGTCCCATCTTGACGGCAAGGATGCCTTTGCGGGCGAAACGCTGCTAATCGACACGGATGAGGTATATAGCGAATCCACCTGTAATTTGCCGCATGTAAACAAACCTGGAGACCTGCTGTATGTGATTTATACTTCGGGTACGACGGGAAAACCGAAAGGTGTTATGATCGAACACCGGAATATCGTCAACCTGCTGCATTTCGAATATAGCGCGACAAACGTTGACTATAGCGGAAATGTGCTTCAATTCACCACGATCAGTTTCGACGTTTGCTCGCAGGAAATATGGTCGACGCTAGCGGCTGGTGGCACGTTGCATCTGATCACTAGCGATTTGCGGATGAGAGTTGGCGATTTACTCGATTACATTGAAAAAGCAGGCGTTGAAATTCTGTTTATGCCGGTATCGTTCCTGAAATTCATTTTGAACGAGAAGGAATATGCAGACCGTTTCCCTACGACAGTGAAGCATGTGATTACAGCCGGCGAGCAGCTGATCGTACCGGAGAAATTCCGTGTGCATCTGACGCGAAACGGCGTCTACCTGCATAACCATTACGGACCGTCGGAAACGCATGTGGTTACGACGCATACGATTGATCCTTCCGGCTTTATACCGGAGCTGCCGCCGATTGGGAAGCCGATTGCGAATACGCAGATTTATATCATAAATGAGAGCTATCAGCCTCAGCCTGTTGGCGTGGCCGGTGAATTGTACATTGCAGGGCATAATGTGGGCCGCGGGTACTACAACAATGAAGAGATGACACGTGAGCGCTACGTGCCGAGCCCATTTATCCCAGGAGAACGCATGTACAAAACAGGCGATTTGGCAAGGTGGGCGAAGGATGGAACCATCGAATTTCTAGGACGGCTCGATCACCAGGTTAAGATCCGCGGCTTCCGGATTGAATTGGGTGAGGTCGAAAACTGCCTGCTGAACCACCCAGCCGTATCGGAGGCGATTGTCATCGCCAAGGAAGATGGGAAGGGCGGCCATTATTTATGCGCTTATTTCACGGCTGTGTCCGAACTCGCCATCAGCGATATGAGAGAGCATATAGGCAAAGCACTCCCGGATTATATGATCCCGTCCTATTTCATGCAGCTGCCAGAGATGCCACTGACGCCAAACGGAAAAATTGATCGGAAAGCCTTGCCTGAACCCAACGCTTCGCAGGGCCGGAGCAAAGAATATGTCGCACCAAGAACGGAAATAGAGCAGGCGGTTGCCGAGGTATGGCAAGCCGTGCTTCAGGTAGACAGAATCGGTGCCCAAGACAATTTCTTTGAACTTGGTGGCCATTCGCTGAAAGCAACCGTCGTTGTTGCCAGACTGCAGAAGCAATTCGAAATCGGCATGAACGATATTTTTGAATATCAAACCGTGGCTGCGCTGGCAAGCAAAATCAAACCGAAAACCAATCATCTGCATTCCAGGCTGGAACAGGTGAAAGAGCTCTACAAAGGTCTGGAAAATATCGATTTATCCGAGGATCAGGCAAGCTATGAAAAACGCTGCAGCGCCTATGAGTCACTAGATTATATGGCTGTGAACGGTTATCAAGAAGTACTTATCACAGGGGCTACGGGATATCTGGGGGCGCATTTGGTTCACGAAGCGGTTGCAGGCAAGAAGTGGGCTGTCCACGCGATTGTCCGGGCGGAATCGGATGAGGCTGCGCAGGAACGCCTGAAACAAAAATGCACCTATTATTTCGGTCCGGAATGGTTTGATAAATATGAAGAGAGAATCAATGTGTATGCGGGCGATATCACCAAACCTCAGCTTGGGCTCAACGGGGATCGCTATGAAGAGCTGGTGAAAAACGTGGATGCCATCTTCCATGCGGCAGCAAACGTGAAGCATTACGGAAGTTATGATGATTTCGAATTGCAGAATGTCAAGGCGACTGCCAATTTGCTGAAATTTGCCGCTGCAAGTAAACCAAAACATATGCACCATATATCCACGCTTGGCGTCGCGACAGGGATCGTGGAGGAGCGGCAGCATGTTTTCTTTACAGAGTTTGATCTCGATTTGGGACAGCGTTTTGAGAATTACTACGCCAAGACGAAGTTCGAAGCGGAGCGGCTGGTCATGGCTGCACGGGACCAGGGAATTGTCGCCAATATATATCGGCTCGGCAATATCGTTTTCCACTCCCAGACGGGAAGGTTCCAGGAAAATATTGCGGATAACGCGTTTTATACAACGATGAAATCTTTCCTTAAGCTGGGAACGGTGCCGGGAGAAGCCAATGACGTTGACTTTACCTACGTGGATCAGTCAAGCAAAGCGATTATGCTGCTTGCCGACCGCAAGGCGCTACAAAATGAGATTTTCCATATCGCGAATCCGCATGAAAAGAACATTGGTGAAGTACTGAGCGAAAATCCGCTTGGATTCCCGGTTGAACTGCTGCCTTTCGATCAGTTTGTCGATTATCTGCATGCACATTATGACAATGATAAATTGAAACATGAAATCGAACAAATTATGCTTCATTACGGTTGGATGGAAGAAACAATTTTTACGACAATTTTCCGAATTTATTCGACAAAAACTGTCAGAATTCTGTCAATGCTTGGCTTTGAATGGCCGCATCTGGACCGGGAAATGATTCATAAAATGTTTATTCATAGTAAAGAAGAGGGATTTATTTGATTCGACATGGTTCTACATATTTCGGTGAATTCCACTTTACAAATCTATTTTTTTTGCTTATCCTAAAACCAATATATTCTAAATTTTTTGATGGGGGTAGAACATATGTATTCAATTAATTATGATGCAGCACGCAATCGGATAACAGTTAAAATCCATGAGATCAACAAGGAAAATGTTCAGAATTACATTGAAGAATACAGCAAAGTGCTTGAGAGTGTAAAACCAGGATTCACCGGCTTGACCGATCTGAGCGAAGGAAAACTGTTTTCGATGGATGTAGCAGAACAACTTAGTTTTCTCGGAGAGCTTTCTGTTCAAAAAGGGCTGACGAAATGGGCCTATTATACTGGTTCTGCAGTATCAAAGCTGCAAATGAAACGGATGTTTGGCGAAGTTGTAGATTCTTTCGAAAAGCTGGAAGACGCGGAAGCCTTCTTGCAAGGATAATTAAAAAAATGCCCCTGACGGGTTGCTGCAAACAACAGCCTGCGTAAAGCGAAGATTTGACTTGCGATTAAGGAATGAAGCGGTTTTAGCACTAAAATCTTATTAATTCTTTAATCTATGAAAAACGCGCACCCGATGCCATATGGCATCGGGTGTAATCGGATAGGTGGAGAGAGAGAAACGCCATGACTCAAAAAACAGACATACATATCAAACTTAAACAAGTAAGTTTGCAAGGTGCCGGTTTATTCTCTGGCGCGGTAATCGTAATTAATCTGATTTGCTTTGCGTTTGGACTCCCCGTTTTCGCGGGGCTTATTTTGAGCCTGATTCTGGCTCTCCCTGCGAGCTATTTCATCGCGTTGTGGCTGCTTCGTGCGGCAACAGAACAAGCGGGGCAGATCCGTACCGGATCGAGCATCAAAGAGTTGAATAATGATCTGGATGGGGATTTTGTATGGGTTACGGAGCAATACAAGGAGCTTTCGGACCAGGTAAAAGGACATATATCAAAAATCGGAGGGGCGATCGAGCAGGTTAAAGCCAACTCCGAAATGGGTTTTTTCGTTTCCGATATGATTAAGGAAGCCACGCTGGGGGTATCTGCGGACGCCAAACAGCAGACGGAAATGATCCACATCAGCTCGAATACAGTGAATGACGTCGTCAGTGCAATCCGGCATATCGCGGGAAGTGCGGATGAAACGGCGGTGTCGGCGGCCGAATCATCCGAGAAGGCGTCGAAGGGCCAGGAGTCGATTGTGACCGCCATTGATCAAATGGGCGAGGCCAATACGACGGTTCACTCTTTGGTTGACATTATGAGCCGGTTGGAAGAAAGCTCGCGGGAAGTTGCTTCGTTTGTATCCATCATTCGGGAGATCGCCGAACAAACGCATTTGCTAGCACTTAATGCCGCGATTGAAGCGGCGCGTTTTGGCGATGAAGGCAGAGGTTTTTCCGTTATCGCCAGCGAAGTGCGCAATCTTGCCGAGCAATCTTCGGAATCGGCGAAGCAGGTTACGCAGGTCGTTTCGCTGATCCAAAATGAGACGGTTCAAGCGGTAACCTCGACCAAGCTTGTCGCAAGCCAAGTGGATCATGGGCTTCAGGGAGTCAAGGAAGCCGGGCAATCCTTCGAATTCATCAAACTTTCGATCGGGGAGGTTGCTGGACAAATGCAGGAAGTATCCTCTTCAGTGGAAGAAATCGCCGCCGGCGCCGAGCAGTTGGTTGAGACGATGCAAAAAACGGAACAGATTTCGGTCAAAACGACGCAGGAAATGAACAATGTAACGCAAGCGATAGGAGAGCATCATGCCATAATGGAACAGATTGCGACTGCTGCCCAAACGTTGAATGACTTCTCGAAAGACCTTGAGCAAGCTATGCAGCAGTACCAAGAGTTATCCGAGAATCTACAAGCCTCCTAATCATGCGGACATCCTAATGTTTATATTAAAAGACAAAGCAGCGCTTTTTAGTCTCGTGGCCTAAAAACGCTGCTTTTTTGTATTTTTGTATTACATATACTTGATGTTTCAAAAACTAGGCCCGCTAATGCCGTCTTCAACAATTTGATTTTTGGTGCCGGAGGGATCATTTCTAGCGTTGATTTCTTCGGAATTCACGGCAATCAGCCTGTTTTGCGCACGATAGGTATCCCGGGAAATCTCCTTTCGCTCGACAATCTCCCCGTTTACCTTTTTAATCTGGTAGGTTACTACGATATAACCTGGTTTGCCCTCCTGCAGCACTTCCTGTACGCCAGCCGGAATGTCTTTGTTCAGCACGAATTTATCCGTAACTGGTATCGTTTCAACTGTTTGTGATTCTATTTGGTATTCCGTGTTCTTCGGGAAAGTTCCGAAAAATTTGACGGTCAGCGTATTTCCTTCTACAAAGGCGCGGATGTAAAGGGATTTGTCTGTCGTATTTTTGAAACGGAAATTGATAGAGCCCTCGGCAAAAGTGGCGTCCTGTCCTTTGGGCAGATAGCTAACCGGAAGCGAATGATTTCGTCGCTCGACGATTTGCAGCCCGGTACGCAGCGCTGCGTTGTATACCGTACTCGAAACTTGGCAAATCCCACCTCCAATACCCGGCACCAGCTTGCCGTTTAGAATGACGGGCGCTTCATGGAAACCGTATTTCTTCTCGGCTTTGGCAATTACTTTGCTGTAATCGAAAATATCCCCCGATTTTAACAACATCCCATCCATGGCTTTTGCCGCAGAGCTGACATTATACATGCGTCCTTCTGCACTCGAGCCGAGTCCGGTGTCGAATTCAATGATTTTTCGGTCAATTCCCTCTTTTTTTAGGCTGCTCACCGTAACTTTGGGTTTTTGCATATATATAGGAAGCTTTATTTTCAGCGGAAAAGGGGATTGTTCTGGGCTTAGGAAACCTTTAGGAATGAGGTCGGTTATTGTATGGATAAAAGTATCCCAGTCAATACGCGAGACGGATATTTCCGGTATGTATACGACTTCATCAGCTTTGGTGATCCGCCTTGAGGCGTTTACGGGTTTCCCGAAATGCTCTTCCTCCCAGGACGAATTAAACCGTTCCTTGATCAAAGACATATTCCAATGCGGCGAAAGACCCCAATCCTGTCTGAAATTTTTGCGTGCCTTGATCCGGGCTGTCCAGCTTCCTTCGTACAGACTGGCCACCGCATTCCGGAAATCATCAACATCAAAGGTGACACCTGCATCCTCCAGTGTCATTGTGACGTCTGGTATGTTCTTGGCGTTCACCGATAGCGTGAGCGGCTGCAGCTGAAGTTCCTTTAACCTGGCATCTAGCTCCTTAAGAACATCATCCTTTTTCTTTCCGCCCACAGCCCATGTACCCACTTGCACATGGTCAGGAATTGTATTCTGACTGATATAGAGATGGATCCACCCGGCGACGACGGAACCGATCAGCACGATACCAGCGATAATGATCAGCGTCAAATGAATTTTTTTCATGGCTCCCACCCTTTCACTTCGTATTAAACGTGGTTGATTACATATTTCATATATATGTAAATGAATTAGGAAAATTTCAGGTACTCAATAGGTAACAAATTTGTTACAATAAATAACATCGTGGTGATTTCCAAAGTTTTTTAAAGGAATTAGCTAGAACGTGTCGAAATTATAATAGCTAATTATGTATTTTAGGAAGTGATAATGAAGTGATCGAAATGCAGGATGTGTGGAAGACATACCCGAATGGAACCCATGCGCTTCAAGGGGTATCCGTCAAGATTGATCGTAATGAATTTGTATACGTCGTCGGACCGTCCGGCGCAGGCAAATCGACTTTTATGAAGCTCATTTACAGAGAAGAAGTACCGACGAAAGGACAGCTCTCCGTAAACGGGTTTAATATAGGTAAGCTGAAGCAGCGGAAAATTCCTTATGTCAGACGCAATATCGGCGTCATTTTTCAGGATTTTCGTCTATTGCCTAAGCTGTCCGCTTATGAAAATGTAGCTTTTGCCATGGAGGTCATTGAGGCGCCGAAACGGCAGATGAAAAAACGCGTGATGGAAGTGTTGGATCTTGTCGGCCTGAAAAGCAAAGCGAACCGCCAGCCATCTCAGCTTTCCGGCGGGGAGCAGCAGCGGATTGCCATCGCCCGAGCCATTGTCAACAATCCCTCGGTAATTATTGCGGACGAGCCTACCGGAAACCTAGACCCCGAAACCTCCTGGGGAATCATGCAGCTGCTGGATGAAATCAATTTTCGGGGAACAACCATTGTCATGGCAACCCATAACAAGGATATCGTGAACACGATGCGCAAACGCGTCATCGCCATCGAACAAGGCAACATTGTGCGTGATCAGCTGAGAGGAGAATACGGGTATGACTTTTAACACCTTCTTGCGGCATTTGCGGGAAGGAGCGAAAAACGTATTCCGCAACGGCTGGATGTCCGTAGCATCCATTGTATCCATTATCGTATCTCTATTCATTTTGGGCGTTTTTATTCTGCTTGTACTAAATGTAAATGCTCTTGCCGATAAAGCGGACAAGCAGGTACAGATCCGGGCATACCTCAATTTGAGCGTGGATCAGAAGCTGCGCGAGACCGTACAGAAGGAAATCACTGCTATGCCGGAAGTAAGCAAAATCGATTTTATCTCCAAAGAGCAAGGTCTGACCGAATTCCGCAACAGTATGGGTGATGAAGGGAAAGAACTCCTTCAGGGCTTCGGTCAAGACAACAATCCGCTTCCGGATGCGATTAAGATCGAAGTGTACGAACCGACCACCGTTCCTTTTGTCGCCAAAAAAATCGAAGCGCTAAACGAGAGTCATACTGGCCAGCAGCCGATTATGAAGGTGAAGTATGGCAAAGGAACGATTGAGACTTTGTTTAAAGTAACGCGCGCGGTACGCAATATCGGATTTGTTTTCGTAGCTGGTTTGGGCTTGATGTCAATGTTCCTGATTTCCAACACGATCCGGGTAACTATTCTGGCCCGGCGCAGGGAGATTGGCATTATGAAGCTTGTAGGTGCGACAAACACCTTTATTCGCTGGCCGTTTTTCGTGGAAGGAACACTGATCGGATTCATCGGCTCAGTGATTACTGTAGTGCTTTTGTTTGTAGGTTACGACCGCTTGGCCGCATCAGTCGGCTCCGATTTCACACTGCAAATGTCGCTCCTTCCTACGAATGAACTTTGGCATTGGGGCGTATTGCTGATCGTACTCGGCGTGTTGATCGGGATGTGGGGGACACTCCTCTCGATGCGTAAGTTTTTGAAGGTATAGAAGAAAGACATAAGTTACATCCGAAATTGGAATGACTCGAAAATATTTTTGGGGGGCAGAGTGCTGCTATATGCGGCCTGTCTTCAAGTGTGAGGGTTTTGATCGAAGTTTCTTTGAAAGGATGGGGAATGCAAGTTGAAAAGGTTAGTTTCAGTACTTGCTGTCATTTTGTTGGTGGCCACCGTTTTTCAGCCGACCGAGAGTAATGCCAAAAAAAGAACCGTCGATCAAATCGAACATGAGATGAACGTTCTTCAGCAGCAGGCCCAGGCTGCCAAGAAGCAGCAGGCAAAGGCGGAGGCGCAAAAACAGGAAGCGCAGCATTATAAAAACAAAACGCAGCAAAACCTTCAATATGTGCTGGATCAAATTGATCAAGTAAGTAATACGATGATGAAAATCACTATGCAAATCGAACAGACGCAGGGTGATCTTCGCGTAACGGCATCTGAACTGGATGCAGCGGAGGACCGGATTCAGTCGCGTGAGAAAATGCTGGAGTCCCGCGTCAGATTGATGTATACGGACGGCAGCGTGTCCTATCTGGAAGTGCTGCTGTCTGCAACAAGCTTCTCCGATTTTCTGGAGCGGGCGGATTCGCTCAAGAGCTTCGTGGACCAGGACAAAGATCTGTTGGATCAGCACAAGAAAGACAAGGCGCTCGTACTGGACAAAAAGAAAGAACTAGAGGGACAATACGCCAAAGCTAAGAATCTGTATGCCGACATGGAGGATCAGAAGGTGATCCTGGACGAAAAGGAGAAGGAAAAACAGGTCATGATCGCCCAATATGACCACCAAATCGACGAATCGGATGATATCAGTGATGAGCAGAACGCAATGCTTATCAGTCTGGCAAGCAAGCGTTCCGAGCTGCAGACTGAGAAAAACAAACTGAAGGCAGAAGAGGCAGCAAGACGCGCGGCTGCTATCAAAGCGGCAGCGGCCAAAAAAGCAGCAGCGGCCAGAAAGGCGGCAACGGCACAAAGTAAAGCCCGTCCGGCGACAGGGAGCGTAAGCACCGGAGGCTTTAGCGGAAACGGCGGCCCAATGTACATGCCTGTAAGCGGTGGCCGTATTTCATCGGGATACGGAAGAAGAACGCATCCGGTGACAGGGGAAGTCGGAAAAATGCACACAGGGGTTGATTTGGCAGTTCCACAAGGGACGCCGATCCATGCGGCGGATGAAGGAACAGTCACGGTAGCCGAATGGATGAGCGGCTATGGCTACTGTGTTATCGTTGACCATGGAGGCGGCATGTGGACGCTTTATGGCCATATCCGACAAGGAGGCATCAAGGTTAAAGTTGGCGATCATGTCAGCCGCGGCCAGGTGATTGCGCAATCCGGTGCGACAGGAAGGGTTACAGGTCCACACTTGCACTTTGAAGTTCGCGAGAATGGTAACCCTGTGAATCCGATGCCTTATTTGTAGACTTATAATTGGTGTTCAACATCTTATAAATATTCCGTAGGTACCGGGCATATACTATGTTTGGAACTGGTTCTTGCAAGACTTGACCGGAAAATAAAAGGCGGTGATTACACTTGAAGAAACGCACGGTCGTATTATTGGCCCTTCTGGCGATGATCGGCGGAAGCGTTCTGACGATGGCATTGACGGGTTCAGGTTTTATCACGCAGGCCGCGTCGGGACAAGCAGCCCTATTGGAAGTAAAAGGCGGACTGAATAAGGAAGAAGCCAAAAAAATAGGTGCAGCACTGGATCTGATCCAGTCGAATTATTATCAGGATGTGGACCGCAGCAAGCTGTTGGATGGCGCGATTAACGGGATGATGGAGTCCCTAGACGATCCGTACTCCTCGTATATGGGCAAGCAGACAGCTGAGGATTTCGAGGAAACCATCTCAGGGTCTTTTAGCGGCATCGGAGCGGAGGTTTCCTCCGAGGATGGCAACGTTGTCGTCGTATCCCCGATTAAAGGCTCGCCGGCAGAGAAAGCTGGAATCCGTGCGAAGGATATCATTATGGCGGTTAACGGTGTATCGCTTCATGGTCTAAAGCTGAATGATGCCGTAGCCAAAATTCGCGGCCCGAAAGGCAGCGAAGCCAAGCTGACAATCAAACGCAGCGGCTCTGCCTCTCCGATCGAATATACCATTCTCCGTGCGGATGTAGATTTGGAAACCGTAAAGGCCCACATGGAGCCGGGCAAAATCGGAGTTATAGAAATCACTCAATTTTCGCTAAATACGGCTGAACGTTTCAAACAAGAACTGTCCAAGCTGGAAAGCGAAGGGATGGAAGGGCTTGTTATCGATGTGCGGAATAATCCGGGCGGCGTTTTGTCCGTTGTAATCGATATTGCGGAACAATTTGTTCCGAAAGGCAAAATGATCGTTCAAGTCGAAGACAAGAACAAGAAACGTGATGGAACGTTGTCCAAGGGAAGCGGTAAGTCCTATCCGGTGACACTGCTGATGAATAAGGGAAGCGCCAGCGCATCGGAAATTTTGGCGGGCGCGCTACAACAGTCCGCGGGTGCGAAGCTGATGGGCGATAATTCCTTCGGCAAAGGCACGGTACAAACCAGCTTTACCAAACAATTTGATGACGGAAGCCTGCTTAAGATTACGATCGCGAAATGGCTGACGCCAAATGGAAGCTGGATTCATAAAAAGGGCCTCCAGCCGGACATCGCGGTAGCGCAGCCGGATTACTTCTCTGTAGCGCCGATTAATAAAGAGACGACACAGAAGTACAATATGAACAATGCAGACGTTAAGAGTGCACAAATTATGCTGGATGCTCTCGGATACAAACCGGGACGTAAAGATGGGTTCTTCGACGAGAAGACCGTATCTGGGGTCAAGTCGTTCCAGAAGGAACAAAAGCTTAGCGAAAACGGCAATATTGACACCAAGACGGCGGAAGCTTTGGAAACGGCACTGATCAAGCAAATCCGCGACCCGAAAAATGATAACCAGCTTAAGGCAGCGATTGCTGAGGTTCAGAAGGAAATCGCAGCTGCCGCGTCGAAACATTAAAGAAGGCTCTCGCAGCCTTCTTTTTTTCTTTGCTGAAAATTTTAGATCAATATCATAATTCGTACTTCAGAGCAAAATGTAATGTGATGATTTTACCGTAGGGTAACCGTTTCACCAGGGAAGGGGAGTGACATGACTTGGAAGTCGCTTTGGAATTGCTGTGGCGCTTTACGGATGCGTTGCTTCAGCTGCTGCTGCAGCCCTTTTACTATATTTCAATCTTACTTATGATGCTGATGTACCGAAGACAGGTGTTGCTGGAACGCAAGCTGTTTCATGTCAGGCTGCACAGCTGGGGATTGCAGACATGGCGTACATTGATCGGTGGCCTGCTTGCGGGCATATGCGTATCCATCGCTATCGCTTTTCTCGGTATTTCACTCTCGGAGCAGGCTGTCGTCTGCATCTGGATTGTTTCCATCATCTTGCTGCTTTTCCGTGTACGATATTTATGCTTAGCATACTCTATAGGCATTCTTGGCATGATCCAATTCGTCCTTGGCTTTTTCCCAGACTTGAGCCTGCCTGGAATTCTGGGGACGGCGGCGGATGCTGTCATAGGACTCGACATTCCTGCGCTGCTGGCTCTTGTCGCTGTGTTGCATTTGGTAGAGGCGCTGCTTGTCAAACTGCAAGGGGCAAGTTTTGCAAACCCGGTATTTATGGAAAGCAAACGCGGGAAGTTGGTCGGGGGATATCAAATGCAGGCATTTTGGCCGATTCCACTCATTCTTCTCATTCCAGCCCAGACGGGTGGGGCGCTGCTGCCCTGGACCCCTTTGCTTGGCGGAGATGGCTGGAGCGCTGGTTTCAGTATGGCTGCTTTGCCGGTGGTGATCGGCTTCACAGAAATGACTCAGAGCATGCTCCCGCAGGCTAAGGCAAACAAAACCTTCAAACGGCTGCTTGTTTATAGCGTCGTCCTCCTGGCATTCAGTTTGCTTTCGTCCTGGTGGAAGCCTCTGACGATCGTGGCTGCGCTGATAAGCTTCCTGGTCCATGAAGGACTTCTGTGGTACAGCCGGATGGAAGAGCAGCATAGCAGCCCGTTGTTTGTCCATCCACAGCAGGGGTTGAAGGTACTGGCGGTCATTCCGGGAAGCCCCGCCGAATCTTTGGGGATTCTGGCAGGTGAATCGATTGTTAAAATCAATGGAATTTCCGTCCGCACGAAGGAACAAATGCATGCCGCACTGCGGAAAAATTCCGCCTTCTGCAAGCTGGAGGTCCGCAATTTGCAAGGAGAAAGCAAGTTTATGCAGCGTGCTATCTACGCTGGCGAGCATCATCAACTTGGTGCGATACTTGCGCCCGATCCCGATGCCGGAGTCGTGCTTATGATGAAGCCGGTCAGCATCTTTCAACTGATTGCCATGAAGGTGCAGGCAAAAAATAAGACAGGTGAGATGCAGCCTGCTGGGCCGCATAACAGTGATACGGCTGAAATGTAGCTGCATTCAAAAAAGCTTGGCCCATAGCGGTCCAAGCTTTTTTTCATTCCATTATTAACTGAAACGGTCCCTAATCCGGTTATTCTTTTAGCTGTCGCAGCACAATGATTTCAACGCGGCGGTTTTTTTGTCGTCCGGCTTCGGTTGAATTATTCGCGGCCGGCCGGGTATCGCTATACCCCGCATATTGGAATTCCTCGGGACTCAGATGCTTCTGGTCAATGAAGAACCGTAGAACCGAAAGCGCGCGGGCACCTGACAGTTCCCAGTTATCCTTGTACTTAGATGCGTAAACAATCGGGAGACTATCCGTATGGCCTTCGATGCTGATGATGGTATGCAGTTCTTTAAAAAGACTGGCCAGCTTGTCCATTACAGGCATGGAGCCTGGTTTAAGATCCGCTTTGCCTACATCAAACAGAAGTTTGTCGCTAAGCGTGATCGATATGCCCTGCGGCTGGTCGGCAACGAAAACTTGATCCTCAAGTTTATTGTCCTTCACATATGTTGAAATTACCTTCATCAGGTTTTGCAGCTCCTGCTCTTGTTTGCGGAATGCAAGTTCGCGGCCCGAAAGCTGATCCGCTCCCTTTTTTTGCTGCTGCTGCGATTTCACGGCTGTATCCGGATTATTGCGGGTGTTCTTGTCTGCGACAATGCCGGATCCTTGATCTAGTATGTTGTTGCCGCTTTTAAAAGTAGTCTGAAGTGATTGTGTGACCTCCTCGTATTTTCGGTTGTCGAGGTGGCTCATGGCAAACATCATAACGAAGAAAATCAGCAGCAGCGTAATCAGATCCGCGTAGGTGACCAGCCACCGGTCGCTTCCGTTTTCCCCGTTTTCTCCCCGTTTGCGCCGCCCGGGCCGATTACTCCGCTGTCTCATTGAGTACCTCCCTCACCACAGGGACGTGATGGCGTTCCTCGGGCGTGAAGGATACAAGCTTTTTGCGGACTAAATTTGGGTGTTCGCCGTTTTGAACGGCAAGGATGCCTTCGAGCAGAAGCTCCATGGTATGAACTTCATCAGCGCTGCGTGACTTAATTTTTGACGCAATGGGCAAAAAGATAATATTGGCGCTGGCAACCCCATATAGAGTAGCTGTAAAAGCAAGCGCAATGGCGGGCCCAAGATCCGCCGGTTCGGTCAGCCTGCCGAGCACATGGATTAGTCCCATGACGGTACCGATGATTCCCATAGTTGGGGCGTAACCGCCGGCGGATTCGAAAATTTTGGCGTAGCTTTCATGTTTCCGCTCCACCGCATCAATTTCTAGTTCCATAATTTGTTTCAGCAATACAGGATCGGACCCGTCGACAACCATTTGAATGCCTTCACGTAGAAAAGCACTGTCATGGTCCTGCACCATCCGTTCGAGAGAGAGTACGCCGTTACGTCGTGCCATAGTGGCCATGTTCACGAGATCCTCTGTCAACTGTTCGGTA
Source organism: Paenibacillus sp. (assembly GCA_031254035.1). Lineage (GTDB taxonomy): Bacteria > Bacillota > Bacilli > Paenibacillales > Paenibacillaceae > Paenibacillus_AQ. The sequence continues at coordinate 5,528 of JAIRVF010000036.1, read as the reverse complement.
TTGTTCGACCCACGGGTAAAGGCGAAGCGAAGCGCCTTAGGGATGGTTTTGAGCCGTGCCAGCGGGAAGCTGACGACGACAGCGGCGATGGTGCCTCCGAATACGATGAGCGCCGCCGCTCCTTGCAAAAGTCCGTCAATTCGTCCCCCTTCCCATATAAAGCCTCCTACCAGCGCGGCAAGGCCGGCCAGTATGCCAATAATAGTTGTCATTTCCATGTTTCTTTTACCACTCCTATTCATTAGTTAGTGTTTGCATAGAGCAAGTGATCAGAGTATAATATACGGGAACAAATATTCCTATTTTCGCAAGGATTTCCTAATCATATTATCGGGAAATCTCGACATAAAGTTTAGAATAACTATTTTAAATGATGAGGGTGATGTTGGGCAATGAGTGATATTGTCGTCAGTACTAGTCCGTTCGAGCTTATCTCGGAATATACGCCTCAGGGCGATCAGCCCAAAGCGGTGGCGGAGCTGGTTGAAGGGCTTAAGCAGGGCAAAAAGCATCAAACTTTGCTTGGAGCAACTGGTACGGGGAAGACGTTTACCATTGCGCATACGATTGCCAAGGTAAATCGGCCGACGCTGGTGATCGCCCACAATAAGACGCTGGCAGCCCAGCTAGCAAGCGAATTCAAGGAGTTTTTTCCGAACAATTCAGTGGACTATTTTGTCAGCTACTATGATTACTATCAGCCTGAAGCATATATCCCATCTTCTGATACCTATATTGAGAAGGATTCGAGCATTAATGAGGAAATAGACAAATTGCGGCATTCGGCGACTAGCTCCCTGTTCGAACGGCGCGACGTTATAATCGTGGCCAGCGTGTCTTGCATCTATGGCCTCGGTTCGCCTACCGAATATTCCAGCTTGCTGCTATCACTGCGCGTTGGCATGGAGAAGCCGCGCAACCAGATTTTGTCACGGCTTGTGGATATTCAGTACCAGCGGAATGATATCAACTTCGTTCGCGGCACCTTCCGCGTTCGCGGCGATGTGATTGAAATCTTTCCAGCTTCCAAAGGCGAGCAGGCAATCCGGGTGGAATTTTTCGGTGATGAGATTGAGCGGATTACGGAAATCGATGTCCTTACGGGCGAATTGATCGGTGAACGCGATCATGTTGCTATTTTCCCGGCATCTCACTTCGTCACGCAGGAAGAGACGATGCGGGTTGCTCTAGTAAATATCGAACGCGAACTGGAAGAACGACTGGAATATCTGCGTTCGGAAGGGAAACTGCTGGAGGCACAACGCCTGGAGCAGCGTACGCGGTACGATATCGAAATGATGAAGGAGGTCGGCTTTTGCTCCGGGATCGAGAACTATTCCGGTCCACTGACCTTCCGTGAGCGTGGCGCAACGCCATATACGCTGCTCGATTATTTCCCTGACGATTTTCTGATTGTGGTCGATGAATCCCATGTGACGCTGCCGCAAATCCGTGCGATGTACAATGGTGACCGGGCCCGGAAAACGGTTCTGGTTGATCATGGTTTCCGGCTGCCTTCCGCCCTTGATAACCGGCCTCTGCAATTTGAGGAATTCGAGGATAAGGTAAACCAGATCGTTTATGTGTCGGCAACGCCCGGCCCTTATGAAGCGGAGCACTGCGATACGATGATTGAGCAGATTATCCGTCCGACAGGGCTGCTTGATCCTGTGATTGAGGTTCGTCCTACGGAAGGACAGATCGACGATTTGATCGGCGAAATCCGCGAACGGATTGATCGCGATGAGCGTGTACTGGTTACGACACTTACGAAGAAGATGTCAGAGGATTTGACCGATTACCTGAAGGAAATCGGCATTAAGGTCCGGTATCTCCACTCAGATATTAAGACACTGGAACGGATGTCGATATTGCGAGATCTTCGGCTTGGTGTGTTCCATGTACTGATTGGGATTAACCTGCTGCGGGAAGGTCTGGATCTGCCTGAAGTGTCGCTCGTTGCAATCCTAGATGCGGATAAGGAAGGTTTCCTGCGTTCGGAACGGTCTTTGGTCCAAACGATTGGCCGTGCGGCGCGGAATTCTGAGGGCTTCGTACTGATGTACGGCGACCATATTACTGATTCTATGGATCGGGCAATTAAGGAAACCGCCCGTCGCCGAGGATTGCAGATTGCTTATAATGAAAAACACGGCATTACGCCTCAAACCATCCGCAAGAAGGTCCGCGACGTGATCGAAGCGACCAAGGTCGCAGAAACGAAGGCAGAGTATCTGACGGGAGCTTCCGGCAAGATGTCGAAGAAGGAGCGCCAGTCGGTAATTCAGCGTTTGGAAGCGGAAATGAAGGAAGCGGCCAAGAACTTGCAGTTCGAACGCGCCGCCGAGCTTCGCGATGCTTTGCTGGAACTGAAGGCGGAATAAGGCTGCCCCCACAAAAGGAGATGAACGAGCATTGGCGAATGAAAACATCGTAATCAAAGGTGCACGGGCTCATAATCTGAAAAATATCGATATTACCATCCCGCGCGATAAATTCGTCGTATTGACGGGCCTTAGTGGATCAGGTAAGTCCTCATTGGCTTTTGATACGATTTATGCTGAAGGCCAGCGCCGTTATGTGGAATCGCTATCTGCGTATGCGCGGCAATTTTTGGGGCAAATGGAGAAGCCGGATGTGGATTCCATTGACGGCTTGTCTCCTGCCATTTCGATCGACCAGAAGACGACCAGCCGCAACCCTCGCTCAACTGTAGGTACGGTTACCGAAATCTATGACTATCTAAGGCTGCTGTTTGCGCGGATCGGGCATCCCCATTGTCCGGAGCATGGCGTTGAAATTACATCCCAAACCGTTGAGCAGATGGTGGACCGGATTATGTCTTATCCGGAGAAGACGAGGCTGCAGCTTCTGGCGCCGCTGATTTCAGGCCGCAAGGGCGAGCATAAGACATTGTTTGCCGATATATCGAAGCAGGGATTTGTCCGTGTTCGCGTCGATGGTGAATTACGTGATTTATCCGAAAACATTGAGCTTGAGAAGAACAAAAAACATACGATTGAGGTTGTGGTGGACCGGATCGTCATCAAGGAAGGCGTCGAGACCCGTTTGGCCGACTCCATTGAAACCGCACTTAAGTTATCGGGCGGACAGCTGCTGGTGGATATCATCGGTCAAGAGGAGCTGCGTTTCAGTTCCAATTTTGCCTGCTCGATTTGCGGTTTTAGCATGGAAGAGCTTTCGCCACGGATGTTCTCGTTCAACAGCCCGTTTGGAGCATGTCCAGAATGTGATGGACTCGGCGTCAAAATGATCGTTGACCCGGACTTGCTTCTCCCGGATATGGAAAAGTCTATTGAAGATGGGGCATTTCTGGCATGGACAGGCAGTACGTCCAACTACTATCCGCAGTTTCTGAGCTCGGTATGTGAGCATTTCGGTATCCCGCAGGGTGTTCCAGTCAGCCAGCTGAAAAAAGAAGACATGGATAAGCTGCTGTACGGAACAGGCAGTGAGAAAGTGCGTTTCCGCTATGAAAATGATTTCGGGCAAAAGAAAGAAGCAAACGTTGTTTTTGAAGGGGTCATCCCCAACCTGGTACGGCGCTATCGTGACACGGCTTCGGACGGCATCCGCGAGTTTATCGAAAACTTCATGAGTGCCAAACCCTGTGAAGTTTGCAAAGGGCATCGCTTGAAGAAGGAAGTACTGGCGGTTACTGTGAATGGAAGTAATATAGCCGATGTCACCAGCTTGTCGATCGGCGACGCGATGAAGTTGTTCGACGGACTGGAGCTCAGTGAGAAAGAACGCTCCATTGCACATCTTATTTTGAAAGAAATCAACAGCAGACTTGGTTTCCTCGTTAACGTCGGTCTGCAATATCTGACACTCAGCCGTGCGGCAGGTACCTTATCTGGTGGCGAAGCCCAGCGGATCCGGCTGGCTACCCAGATCGGTTCCAGTCTGATGGGCGTCTTGTACATTCTGGACGAACCGAGCATCGGGTTGCATCAACGTGATAACGAGCGGTTGATCGCAACGCTTGAGCATATGCGTGATCTTGGCAATACGCTGATTGTCGTTGAGCATGATGAGGATACGATGATGGCGGCTGATTATATCATTGACATCGGTCCGGGAGCAGGGATTCATGGCGGCCGGGTAACGGCACAGGGAACACCGAAGCAAATCATGGAGGACCCGAATTCCTTGACCGGACAATATTTGAGCGGGCGGAAGTTTATCCCCGTCAATACCAAACGGAGAAAGCCGGATAACCGTTGGCTTGAAATCCGCGGTGCCAAAGAAAACAATCTCAAAAATCTTAACGTCAAAATTCCAGTTGGTGTTTTCACAGCGGTTACCGGTGTATCCGGCTCGGGAAAATCGACGCTGGTAAATGAGATTTTGTATAAGACCTTAGCGAAGGAACTGAATAAGGCGGTTAAAGTCAGACCAGGAGCGCATAAGGAAATCAAGGGGCTCGATCATTTGGAGAAGGTTATTGATATCGACCAGTCTCCGATCGGACGGACACCTCGCTCGAACCCGGCGACATATACCGGCGTATTCGACGATATCCGCGACATTTTCGCACAAACGAATGAAGCGAAGATCCGTGGCTACAAAAAGGGTCGGTTCAGCTTCAACGTCAAGGGTGGCCGTTGCGAAGCTTGCCGCGGTGACGGCATTATCAAAATCGAGATGCACTTTCTGCCTGATGTTTATGTACCTTGCGAAGTCTGCAAGGGCAAACGCTACAATCGCGAAACGCTGGAAGTCAAATACAAAGGCAAAAACATTTCCGATGTGCTGGAGATGACGGTCGAAGATGCGACTGAGTTTTTCAAGAACATCCCGAAGATTCACCGCAAGCTGCAAACTCTGCTTGATGTGGGTCTGGGCTACGTAACGATGGGACAACCAGCTACCACGCTATCCGGTGGCGAAGCGCAGCGCGTGAAACTGGCTTCTGAATTGTATCGCCGCAGCACAGGTAAAACGTTGTATATCCTCGATGAACCGACCACAGGACTTCATGTGGACGATATTGACCGCTTGCTGATGGTGCTTCATCGTCTGGTGGATTCGGGTGAATCGGTACTTGTCATCGAGCATAATCTGGATGTAATCAAGACTGCAGATTACCTGATCGATTTGGGACCGGAAGGCGGCAACGGCGGTGGAACGATTATCGCAACAGGTACGCCTGAGCAGCTTGTCAAAGTGGAAGGCTCCTATACGGGTAAGTATCTCAAGCCTGTATTGGAACGGGATACCGCTCGTACTGAGGCGCTCAAGGTCGGCAGCTAATGAAATAATATAAGACCGACTTAAGAGGGGCTGTACCAAAAGTAAGTTAACTTGCTTTTGGTACAGCCTCTATTCAATTGATATGCTCTCCTTACGGTAGACAGGTGAAATAAATTAACCTGCTACTGTAAGGGGAGCTTTTTCATGCTTAATAAAAAATATAGTGCGTAAGAAAAACGTTATCGACGTACTCTCATAGAAGACAGACCGCGTTTAGCGGTAATTTTTCTTGCGATATAAGGATGCGAGAT
>JAIRVF010000086.1 GCA_031254035.1 Paenibacillus sp. | reverse complement strand
AAAAGTAACTAAATATAAAAGAAATAGATCACTTCCTGTTCGGTTTTTGAACAGAAAGTGATCTATTTTGTTTGAAAAACAATTACTAATTCAAAAACGTAAGTTTTTCAGCAGTCTCTTCACAAATAGGTGTATTTCATCATTGATTAATATCTAATCTTTAAGATTCACCCTGCGATATCAGGCCGTCTTCAAACCAATTGCTGCTCCACCCGATAAATGCGCTGGTCAATCAAAAAGTTTAGCAGAATGCGGTTGAACTCCAGCGGCTGGCATAAATGACTCGGATAGATTGCATCTTCAATGACTGCCTTCTGCGCGCAGGAGAACCACTCCACAGCTTTGTTCATCTGGGTAACAAACCATTCGCTTTGCCTACCGGCCACACACAAGATCGGCATTCTCAGTCGTGTTGGGTTCGAATCCGTATCAATCTTCAGCAAAGCCATCCGCTGTTTGATCGATTCCGTGGGCCGTTTATGAAACAGCTCATTACGCAAAATACTGTAAGCGGGAATCCAGCGGTGATAAGTTGCGCGGAGCGAACGAAGGAAAAATTCCGCAGGAAGATAATACGAAAGCCAACTGCATGCCTCGGCAATTTTCAAAATGCCGCTTTTCGTGCCGAAAGGACCGCTTGGGCCATAAAAGTAGCTATCCACCAGCACAAGCGCATTCACCCTGTCCGGATAAGAGGCCGCAAATTTTTGCACAAGTAAGCTTCCGCTCGAGCAGCCAACAAGGGTCACTTTCGGGATATTCAGTTTATCCATTAATTCGTTTAAATCCTTGCATTGAGTCTTGACGATGTCTTCCACTTCCACGTTTAATTTCCCCGAATTTCCGTATCCCCTCAAATCAAGCACGATCACGTTGGCTCTTTTGCTGAAATACTCCACTTGAGGCTCAAACATATGATGAGATGAAAGATGTCCGTGAATAAAAACTATAGGCACGCCGCTGCCATGCGTCTCATAATACAGCGTTGTTCCGTTCACTTCTATATTAGGCAACTTCCTTCTCCTCTCTACCTTCGCATTTTCTAAAGATGTCTTCCTATAGGCAGACTGCAAACCACAAAATTACCCCACAAAGCTCCAAAAAAAGAAGCATGGGAAGGAGGAACTCTCTTCCATGCTTCTTAGGCGCAAGGCAAATAACCCCTGCTGTCTATGCATGTATAAAAGCCTCTCTTCAAACGCTTGCGAGGTTAGCTGACGGATTCGGACCCAAGAGTAGCCCTACTCAAATGTATGAGATTCACCCCATGTGACGACAATTTCATCATCACGGCCGGTTCCCCCGCTTTCCGCCTTGAACGGAAATTCAGCGAAATAGACATATGGTTTTAATTTTACACACAGAAAAACACAGAGCGGATACCCTGTGCTTGATCACAACTCACAGTTTCACTCCTCTCTCATACGACGCTTACGAGGTTAGCTGACGGATTCGGGCAGTGAGAGTTGCCCTACGGAATAAGCTGCACTAGAGCAGCTTGCTTCGATTCACCCCTGCAGTGGACTTCACCCGCCCTAGCGGAATGCAGGCCAATGCTGTTGTGGTTCCCCCGTTTTTCACTTTCGAAAATTCAGCGTAATTCATGAACAGATTGAAGATAAATCATAATGAATTGAATATACGCCTGAGCCGACAAACTGTAAAGGATGGTATTTTAGAATTCAGGGCCTTTTTTGTAGCTTTAAACGGATAGCGAACACTTATCATGACCAATCATTCAATTACTGCCGATAGCTTCTGTTTCCTTTATTTATTACTCACTCTCCAATATTTGCTTGGACTTCCCGACATGTCGGAAAATAAAAGGAGCCTCCGCAAGCAAATGCTGCTGTCGGCTCCTTTTGCAATGTACTGTATTTCAAATCGCCGTTTCCTTATATTCATCTGGTTTGATGCCTTCATACCTAGCAAATGCGCGTTTGAAAGAATATTAATGTTTGCCCGAGATCAAGCTTTCGGCTTAGCTGTAATGCCCAACTTCTTAAAAAATGGTTGCAGCTGCTGATTCACTTGCTCGATATTCGTTTGATCTTCCTTTGATAGCCGTTCCATATGAACACTACCATCCGGGTCATCTGTTTTCTCGTCATAAGCCCTCAATTCATTTACTAATTTTTGAAACTCATCAAATTCTTCTTTGCTGAATTTTTGCCCTGCATTATCTAGCACTCCATTCCAGAAAGTAGCGCTATCTACAATTTTACCTTCTCTCTTCGTTGATTGAATTTCATCTAATTTATGAAAGAGTGGCTCTAGCTCTGTTGTTAACCTTTTATAGTTTTTATGCTCTCCTTCACTCAATCTCTCAAGATTGAAATCTCCATTTGCATCGACAATTTTCAAACTAAGGGTACCCCATTCTTTTAGTAAGGACATCCATTTTGTATACTCCTCTTCACTCAGGTTTTGTTTGGCGGTCTTCAGCTTTGCCTCCAGCTCATCATATTGCTTTTGAGTTACTCCGATATTTTCCCGCGAACCATAGATGGAATCAGCTAAGTAGCTATAACCGGCAAAAGCACCTGTTGGGATTAACAATGTAGCGGCCAAAATACATGCAACGACCCATTTTTTCATTCGTCTTCCTCCTTGAATGTGTACGACTTGATTTAGTATTTTTCCTTTAAGCTCCGCCGGTGCGTTCCATTCTTTGGTCTCTTCCTTAAAAGCAGTTTTCAATCTTTCATCGAGACTCATTTAGCTCCTCCACCTTTCCCATAGCCAGAAAGCTAATTTTCTGTTTTTTACGTATCTTTTGCAGAGCAGCATGGATCCGTGATTTTACCGTTCCAAGAGGGATTTCTAATGCGGCTGCAATCTCTTCTTGCGTGTAATCATTCATATAATGCAGAATAACTACTAGCTTCAGTTTGTAAGGAAGTCGATCCACGCTTGCAAGCAGCGATCGATTCGATACTTTGTTGACCACCTCACTTGAAAAATCGTAGACCACGGCTTGGTCAATCTGTTCAGCTTTTTTGATGATCCGTACATGTGTCCAACTCTTTCTTCGGTGGGTCTGAATTTGCCGCATGACCACTCCCATTAACCAAGGCCGAAACGGCCTGCTTATGTCAAACTTTTTAAGAGACCGATATACTTGAATATAAATCTCCTGAATGACATCCTCTACATCTGATGGTTCCCGAATAAGGAAATAAACCGTTTTGTAAACGTCCTTAATGGTTGCTTCATATAACTCACCAAACGCGTCACGGCTCCCGTCCAACGTAAGCACAATGAGCCTTGCATATTCAGATGGATGGTTCATCTGCCACCTCCCTCCCTTCAGGGTTACAGTATATATTGGTAAATATCATTAATATCGTTCGAATTATTTCAAAATATAGGACAAGAACTTATATCAATAAATCAAAGAGCCCACTATTTATGCGGACTTTTAAGCGTATATGTTCTTGCGGCCCCATAAATAACATACAGTTTTCACCAAAGAAGTAATAGACTTATATTGTTTTTTTCGCGAATACAAAAGGAGCCTCCGCAAGCAAATGCTGCTGTCGGGCTCCTTTTGGCAATGTAATATAACTCCATGTTCTTATTACGGGAATAACTCCCTTGAATTCAACTCTAGTTTCGATGTTCAAGTTTTCCTTTCAAATCGCCGTTTCCTTATATTCATCCGGTTTGATGCCTTCATACCTAGCAAATGCGCGTTTGAAAGAATATACGTTTTCGTAACCCACCCGGCGAGCGATGTCATCGATGCCGCATTTCTTTTCGCGCAGCAATTCCTTAGCCATTTCCATACGAAGCCGACATAAATAATCGTAGAAATTGATTCCAGTGACTTCCTTAAATAATTTGGACGCCTTGGAGACCGACATCTGGAAGATTTCCGCCAGCTGTTTTAATGACACATCGGCGCTTGTATAGTTTTGGTTTACATATTGCAGCAATTGGCTACCGGCCTCTATCGTCGATGACGTATTGGAATACCGATTGCGCTCGCATATTAACGTACCCACTTCAAACACGTAGCCCCACATTTCCCCGATATTTTTGCCCTTTGCTCTATTGGCGAATTGTTTCGCGTAAATCCCCGTATCGAGATTGAGCTCATGCAGCACTCTCAGCATTGTTTCCATCAATAATGAGACGAGCTTGATCGTGCTCGCTTCGGACAGGTCCCGCTTCCCGTTTTCCGCATTGATTTCGTGAAGGATCTGGATCGATGTATCCAGGTTACCAATCTTCAAGTTATTGATCAGCTGAACTTCCCAATCCGTCGGATAATAATAGTCGACAATGCTATGAATGGTTTCCTCCTGTGAAACCGGGAGATGCTCACGTGAAAACAACATATACTGCAAACTCTCATTCGCCGCATAATACGACTTACTGATGCCGACGAGTCCCTCCTCTACCGTTCCGAACAAGACAAACGGCTGGAATCCACATGTCTGTTCAATCTCCTCCGTAATACCAGCAGCGATTTGTCCCATCATGCCATCTTCTCCAAATATGTTTCCGGAGGATATGATCAGCGCTTTGTCCGCATTCGTCACTTCGAACAGTTCATAGTCCAGCCGATGCTGGCTCATCACTTTTTCAACGATAACCATCGTCATCATTTCGATTTTGCGGATTCTTTCGATATCGGAAAGATCGCGGATGGCATGAAAGCTAATCAACATCGTGCAATAATACATTTCCTCGGTATAGCCGATACCGAATTTTTTCAGCCCGTTCATCTGCTGGTCATCTGTAAAATAACCTTTGAGCAGCCGGAGAAATAAATTCGATTTGGCAGCATTTTCGTAGTCCAACATGGATAGTTGAAGTTTTTGATTTTCGCTTAGCAGACGGTCAAACGATTTTTCAATGTAATTGTATTCGGAGCCGGAAACTAGACTGTTTTTGACATCCTCATAACGAATCGCGGTGGAAAGCTTGTTTAGCAAAGCGCCCAGAGGGCGATAGCTGACTTTGGCCAACAGGAAAGCTGACAACGTGCCGACTGCAATGGAGATCAAAATAGCCAACAGTGAACTGAACAGATTGTTAATACCGATGACACTGTTATCGAAGTAGGATATGTTATATTGCAGGTCGCTCTCTTGGGAAGGCACAACAAGCTCATAGCTGCGCTCATTCCCCTTGTCCCCGTCAGCTGGATTCCGGCTCTGCCTGAAAATAGGTGTTCCATGGGTTGTAATTACAATATCTTTGGATTCGATACTGCCAAAACGGCGCATATATTCCGCAGAGTAAGCGCTGTCAATAAAAAGAACCAGCACCGCCCTCGGATGGTTGACAACCTCCAGGCTTTGAAGGACGGGAATAACGCGCCTGCTGCTGTCCCACAGCTTCACCGTTGCCGGCGGCATAACCTTGAAATATTGCTGCTCCTGGAGAGCGTTCTGGATCATTGGGCGCGTATCACCTTCGAATACGGCTATGTTGGAAAAAAAGTTGTTTTCCGAATAAGTCCCCCATGTAGACAACACCTGTTTTTTATCCGGAAAAATAATCATGCCGAAAGATAGCACGTTTAAAGAGTTAATTGAATTTTCGAAATTCCTACGGATTTCGAGCATCTTTAACAAATCGAACTCATTCTTATAAACATCCGTGTTTTGCATCATCTTCTGGGCCCATGATTCACCGCTAAGCACCTTGCCCATATTTTTGAGCTCGTATAATTTATTGTCCACGACCGCCGCGATCCGATTTGCATCCGAAATATGCTTCTCATGCAGCTGCTGACGTTCCTCCGTGATGTTCCGCTGTACATTTAAGGTGCTGAACACGATAATGGGGATGATCATAATCGCGGTATAGGACAATAAGATTTTTCGAAACGTGCCGCTTCCAAAGCTCCGATGTCGCAAAGTCCGCACCTCCTTCGGTTTGAAGCCCTCTTCGCATGATGAAGCTATATTAAGAAAACGGCGATCCCCCCGTGAAAGCTGAGGAGAACGCCTATTTTCAAAATTTGAAATCATGATACGTTACTGGATGCTGTCGTATCGGTCAAGCAACTGCTGGTTGATAGCAATCAAATCATCAAGCCCGAGTTTTTTCAGTTCGGAGATGTATTGATCCCAATTATCAAGCGATTTTTGACCCAGAGCAAGCTTGGTCGCTAGCTCCTGCGAGTATGTCGTCAAGTTAGTCAAAATTTTTGTTTTCTTTTCGAGCTGCTGATCATCCGGGATGGCCAGGTAGTTGTCATTCATGTTGACGAAGTATGGCTTATAGCTTAGAATGTTTACCTCGTTATCCGCTTTGTACTTAGGTGCGCCGGACAGTTCAAACTCGAGATTGGCAAATTGGACGCGAGGGAAAACGGTATCCCCAAACAGCTGACGACCTGTCGCTTGACCCATTTTGGCCAATTCTTCTTCCGATACATTGTTGATGTATACTTTTGCCCCATTGCTGTCAACTTTGTACATTTGCCCTTCGATTCCCCAATACAGAAGATCTGCATACTTATCAGAATATACCGTATCAAAAAACTTGATGGCTGCTTCTACGTCTTTGCAATCTTTAGTAATCGCATATTTCTGCCATACGAGGAACGGTGGTTCCAATTGTGCTGCTGGAGTGATGTTGTCAACCGCTTTGAGCGGCATGAGCGGAAGGAATTCGCCACCGCCATTGATCGTCGGCTCCTGATACGATTCCAGATTGTAGTCGCTTAAGGAAGCGACCTGGTTTTCAGTCATTTTTTGCTGCTTTTGCTCCCCAGTCGCCCCGATCAGACTCGTATCGAGAACGCCTTCTTTTACTAACTGCTGCAGGTAGCGGAAGTAATCCTTAATTCCATCTTGATACCATGGGGACACCACTTTTTTGTTCTCTACATCCACCGCCGTGATATCTGTGCCAAGCCCAAACCATTGAGCGATAGCGCCACTAAACGCGCTTGGATCATAAACAAGAACTTCGTTTTGCTTGCCATCCCCGTTAGCATCCTTTTCCCGGAATGTTTTTAATGTTTGCAAATATTCCGCGGCTGTGGTTGGAACCGGGAGATTCAGATTATCAAGCCAGTCTTTGCGAAGCAGCATGGTCAATGAAACCGGAGCCGGAGTTTTTCCCTGGTATGTTTTTTTGTGCAGATCGCTGAACCAGTACATTTTGCCGTCAGGCGATGTGGTTGATTTTTTGGCGTACGGGAATTCTTCCGTGTACATTTTTTTAATGTTTCCGTTGCTGTACTTCTCGATCAGCGGATTCAGATCAAGCAAAACACCCTGCTTTGCCAAATTCAGTACCGTTGTGTTATCCAAATTCGAGATGTTCACGATGTCGGGAAGAGCGGAGCCGGACGCCATTCTGGTTTGGACGGTCACTTTGTATTGCTCTGCTGGAACCAATTCGTAATCCAATTGCAAACCGGCATCCGTAAACATCTTGTCTACTTCTTTCCATACCGGATATTTATCTCTATCATCGAATCTGATGTATTTGTTCGAGCCTTGCGGACCAAGCAGTTTAAGTTTGCTTACTTTTGTATCGGTTGAAGAAGTACCGCCTGCTTCCTCTTTTTTACCCCCGTCGCTGCCGCTGCTGCACGCCGTGATAGCTCCGATTACAAGAACGGCCGCCATCGCGGACATCCATGTTCTTTTCCATTGTTTCATTTTTAGATTCCCCCTAAAAATTCAAGTAAACGCTTACGTAATGCTGAACACATTTTTTTCGAAATCAGGCCGCAATAGCTTCGGGCGTTAATACTGACCGATCCCTCAAAGAACCCTACTCTTTTAAAGAGCCGAGAAGCGCTCCCTTGATGAAATATTTTTGAAAAAATGGATACGTAAATACGACAGGCAACGTCGTAAAGACGATAATTGCGTATTTCAACTGAATGTTGGACAGCATTTGTGCCACCGCATTTTTGGTATCTTCTAGCGACAACATCTTCAGATCCACCGTCTGTTGAACGACAACCCGGTATAAATACATTTGCAGCGGATGAAGCTTTTCGTTTGGTAAATAGACAAGCGCGTCGAACCAACTATTCCAAATACCGACAATTGAATAAATAGCAATAACGGCAAGAATCGGCTTGGAAATAGGCAAAATAATCTTAAACAGCAGCTGTAGATGGGAAGCGCCATCGATAAAGGCGGATTCTTTCAGCCCATCCGGAATCGTCGTGAAAAACGTCCGAACGAGAATAATGTTCCATATGCTGACCATCCCAGGGATGATAACCGCAAACATGGTATTGTATAAACCGAGCTTGTTCACAAGTAGATAGGAAGGAATTAATCCACCCCCAAAATACATGGGGATCAGCAGAAACGCGACCACCCATTTCCGCCCCTTTAATTTGCGTACGGTTAGCGGATAAGCGCCCAATACTGCCATCAAGCAGTTCAAAAACGCGCCTGCGCCGACGTAAATCAAAGTATTGGAATACGCCCACCACATTTTCGAGTCTCTTACAATCAATTCATATGAGGTGAGGTTAAAGCCTTTCGGAAACCAAAAAACGTTCATTGCTGCCACTTCCGAAGGTGAGCTGATTGACATAATTATGACGAAATAAAACGGATATAGTGTAATTAAGCAGATGACGAGCGCGATCGCGAAAAGGATGATGTCTACCACGATAGAACCGTCCCTAATCTTGTTCGGATTTTTCTGGGCCAAGACCATTGTACTCCCCCTTACCACAAACCATAATCTGTATGTTTGCGGCTTAGCGTATTTGCGATATACAGCAGCGTAAAGTTGATGATCGATATAAACAGGCCGACTGCCGTTCCCAAGCTGAAGTGTCCGCCAAGCAAGCTATCGCGGTACAAATAGGTACCAATGACATCCGCCGTTTCATATACCATTGGATTATAAATCAACAAAATAAATTCGCTGTTCGCGGAAAGCAGATTGCCTATCGCAAATATCAGCAGAATAAAGATGGTCGGACGAATGGATGGCAATGAGATATGAAGCATTTGTTTGAATCGGTTGGCTCCGTCCATTTTGGCAGCTTCGTATAAATGTGGGTCAACGGAAGACATGGCCGCCAAATACAAAATACTGCTCCATCCAAATGATTTCCATATGGTGGTTATAGTATAAATGGCTGGGAAATAACCCGGCTCCGTGTTTAATGCGACCGGCGTTCCGCCGAACATTTTCACGATGGCATTGATGATCCCATCCGTATTGATGAAAGACAACACCATACCCGCAACGACGACGTTCGAAATAAAGTGGGGCAAGTAGCTTGCCGTCTGCACATACTTCTTGAAAACGCCGCTCTTCAGTTCGTTAAGCAATAAAGCGAACAGAATCGGCACCCAGAAGCCAAACACCAGAAAATAAAAGCTGAGTAAAAACGTGTTGCGCATCAATCTTCCGAAATACGGACCATTAAAAAATTCAATAAAGTGTGAGAAGCCTACCCAGTTCGTATCCGTAAATGAGAAAAACGGTTTTCCCGGGTAATAATCTTGAAAGGCGATAATGATCCCATACATCGGAATATAACTGAATATAAAAATATGGAGTAGAACGGGAAGCATTATAAGGTATAGCTGAGCATTTTCACGCAAGTGAAATGTTCGGCGTTTTCCCGGTAGACTGATCGCTTTCATGATCTTCCCCTTTCCAAATCGATTGCGGTCATTTTTGGGCCCGTTCCGCATGTTCATGATAATCTTGCCCTGATTTGAATGGCAACAAACTATTTTTGATAACGCTAACAATATTTTCCGATACCTTGAAGTTGGGGTTAGGTAAACCCGGCAGGCCGCGCCATTACAGGGTTTTTAGCAATAGAAGTCGAGCAAGATATGTCACGGCCCGGCGAATAGCAGCTTATCAAAATCGCTGCTGTCCACCGGGCCGTTTTTTATTCATTAATTCAGCTAAAGATACCGTGCTTCACTCAACCCTAGGCTTGGTCGGATCACAATTCGGCTTAGGTACTTCCCCGGACTGAGAGAGCTTCGTCAAATAATAACATTCCTCTCTGTACATATGGTCTGGAACAAGTTTATTCAGGCGGCTTAAAAGCTCGGCGCTGATATCCAGTTCCTCGACCTCCAGCAAAAATGTCATAAAAGCGGACATTTCAACGTCAACGCCCCTATGAAACTTTTTGATCGAAGGATATGTTGTTTTTAATGTTCGAAGATAGCCGACTAACTCCAGGGCCTTCAAATAAAATTCATTAAAATGCTGCTCGAATTCTTTGCTTTTGCATTAAAGATAAACCTGGCATGATCCCCCAGAATCTGCAGCCAAAACCTGTGTTCAAACAGCGCAGCACCATTCATGCAAAAGCCCCCCTTATCCTAAACTCGAAACCAGCTAAAAATATACGCTCCCTAGGTTGTACCTATGCATAAAAAAACCGGATCTCCCCTATGGCACCAACGCCCAGGGAAATCCGGTTTCTTCTATTATAACAATCCCGATTTTTTAACTTCTTCGTAAAACGTATGGAACTGCGGAATGTTCAGCTGCTGCGCTGCGTCAGACAACGCTGTTGCCGGATCAGGATGCACCTCGACCATAATGCCATCTGCGCCTGCGGCCAAACCAGCCTTGGCGCATGGGGCCAAGATGTCCTTGCGTCCTGTCGAATGCGTCACATCAACCAATACCGGGAGATGAGTCTCCTGCTTCAGAATTGGCACCGCCGAAATATCCAGCGTGTTGCGCGTAGCTTTCTCATAGGTGCGGATGCCCCGTTCAATGAGCATGACCTGGGTGTTGCCGCGGGAGACGATATATTCCGCCGCATGTACGAATTCATCCAATGTTGCGGCGAGACCGCGTTTGAGTAGAATTGGGGTTTTCACTTCTCCCGCAGCTTTCAGCAGCTCGAAGTTTTGCATGTTTCTTGCACCGATCTGAATGACGTCAATGTATTCGCAAGCCAGCTCAATGTGCGCCGGATCCACGATTTCGCTGATCGTCTTTAATCCGAACTCAGCGCCAACTTCTTTCAAAATTTTCAAACCTTCAATGCCAAGTCCTTGGAAATCATAAGGCGAAGTTCTCGGCTTAAACGCTCCTCCACGCATAACGGTTATGCCGGCTTCCTTCAATGCTTTGGCCACCGTACGCACCTGCTCGTAACTTTCTACGGAACAAGGTCCGGCAATCATGATCGGTTTGCTGCCGCCAATGGTCACATCCCCAAGCTGAATCAGCGTATCTTCCGGTTTCTTCTTGCGGCTGACCAAAAGAGCCTTACTATGATCATCCTGCTGCATGGTCAATGTTGCTTGAAAAATTTGCTTGAACAGATGGCGCACGGTTTCATGGCTAAACGGTCCTTCGTTCGCGGTAATCAGCTTTTCCAACATCTCTTTCTCACGTACGGGATCGAATTTGGGAACACCCTGCTTTTCTTTTTCAACTCTTAACTCCTGGGCAATCCGTGCCCGCTCCGATAACAAACCAAGCAATTGAAGATTGACTTCATCCAATTTGATGCGAAGTTGTTCCAAACGTCCTTCATTCATTTTGAATCTCTCCCTCTCCTAAAAATGTTTTTTTAAACAAAAAGACTCCTGTCCGCCAAGGGACGAGGAGTCGTGGTACCACCCTTATTAGATATACCGCTCAAAAATAGCGGCACATCTCACTTATGACCTTTTAACGCAAGGGTACGGGTATTCCTACAGCCTGCACGAAAGCGCAAGCGGTCAGATACCGGCTCCGGAATGAACTTCAGCGGGGTAGTGTTAGTCGGATGCTCTCAGTCCATCGGCATGCCGTCCCTGTTAAAATCTTTCTCCGCCTACTCTTTCCTTCATTGCTTGTTTGAAGTATGGCTGTCGCAATTAAATTAATTTAAATTAAATGCATTGTATTACATTCTGTAATGTTATGGCAAGTGTTTTATTAAAATTTTTTTACGAAATCGGTTCGCCCATCTCCTGATCTTTTACCGCCCTGTTATAATTGTTAATGAGCTCATCCAAAACCATGGACTGCCGGATCACTTTGGGATTCCAGACACAGCCGTACTGCTGCACCATCAGGTAAAGCCTTTGCCTCGCTTCCTCCATAGACATTTGGGTTAATTCCACACTTTTCATGAAAAATGTTCCTCCCTATGACATGACTAACTTTAATTTATATATCTAGGTATTCCGTGCCATGATTACGGGACCACAATACGTTATACTTTACGCAGCTGTCTTATGCCAATATGCCCTACCCGGAAATCAGATACAAATATGAGAATAAAATCTGTATACAAGTAATTTTATGTTGGATTTTATACGCTGGTCAATAACAAAATATATTGAAATTTAAATAATTTTCTACATATTATTCACCTGTTCCGACTCGGAACTTTAATCCGAATCTTTGCAAAACAAGGATCCAATTTATTAAAATATAAATGAGAATTTAACTAAATTCCACATAAAAGTCGTTGCTAAAAGGAAGGTAATTCATGTCGCAAACCACCAAAAAGGCGTTAGCAGCTTCCCTGAAAAAAATGCTGGCCCATAAAACGCTGGAAAAAGTAACCGTCAAAGATATTGTTGAAGATTGCGAAGTAAACCGCCAGACCTTTTATTATCATTTTCAAGACATCTATGCGCTTGTGGAATGGATCTTTATGAATGAGGCTGCAAAAGCGCTTGACGGAAAAAAAACATACGCAACATGGCAACAGGGCTTTTATCAGATTTTTGAGTATATGCTTGAAAACAAAGCATTCATCGAAAATACTTTCCATTCATCCAACCGTCGATATTTGGAGAGGTTTTTGTATGATACCACATTTAATCTTTTGCTGGGTGTGGTTGGAGAACAAGCAGCTGACATGAAAGTTACCGATGAGAATAAAAAATTTATCGCACATTTTTATAAATTTGCATTCGTTGGCATTGTCGAGGATTGGATCCGTAACGGAATGAAAGTAGATCCCCAACATATCATTGATCATATCGATGTGCTTATAAAAGGGGACTTTAAGAAAGCGCTCGAAAAATACGAGCATTAATGTTATACAAAAATGTAACGATGTATAAGCGACAATACGCATAATTCCAGCAAAAAATAGCGAGGTTCGTGGTTGGTTTCACACGAACACCTCGCTATTTTATCATGCGCTATTGCCCAGCCTATCTATTTTAAAGTGCGTGTTCAAAAAGGTCGGTTTTCAGCACCGAAGCTTATGCTTCCGATGTGCGTTTTTGCAAAACGCTTAAGTTGGATGAAGCTAGGGACTGAGGAGCGGAGCTACACGTTTTCGTAGAAAACGACTTCGTAAGCGTCTGCCTGTAGTGGGTACGTGAGCACCTGAGATGTTTCCGAAGGAAACATTACTTCGTAAGCATCCGCTTAGGCCCGGCTGAATTCAAGATTCGATGTCGAACACGCTTCCTGATTCACTTCGTGATCAAAAGCGGACTTTTTGAACAACCTCTAAAGGTAGAAATTCTCCCTTGACCGGCGCGATCCCCCCAGCCCATTGGATAGGAAGGGCATGTGATTGGAATAATTCCGCCCCATCGGATACCTGAAAGTGAAGATGAGGCTCGCTGGAGTTCCCCGAATTGCCGAGATGTCCGATTACGTCCCCCGCGTGAACCCGATCCCCTGGTTTTACGGTCACTGAACCTTTTTTAAGATGTGCCAAGTAGCTGTACTCCCTACCATGCTGAATAACAACAACGTTGCCAGCAGGTGCTTTTTCATTCATTACACCAACAGGTTCATTGTCCGGTATATCATTCACAATCGAAACAACAACCCCGTCCGCAGGTGCCACAATTTCTTGTCCGAAAGCATAATAACTCTCGTTACGGGTCAGATCCCCCGAGTAAGAGTACCCGTCCTTCGCTCGAACGAAATCATAGGCGTACCTCTGGCTTTCGTATTCATAATGGTAATTTAAGAGTACGTTCGTTCCTCCCCAGAATACTAGCCAATCCTCTCCCTGAAATGGCAGCTTATACGTCACTGCCGTCTTCTTCTTATCCTGTTCCGGCCAGCCCGAATGACCGTTAATTTGAAGCCCTAGAATGTCCCCCTGTTCATTGAAAACGCCAGCAATGCCTTTAGCCTTGTCCGGGGTGAACCAGATCCGGGTATCCCCGCCGTTCAATTGCATACGAGCGACTTGTTCGAAGGAATCCGCCCCTTTCAAGAACTCTTTCATCGCGTCAGTAAACTCCGCCAAATGAATCTGCTCCTTAAAAGGATCACTGAAGCGTCCATACACGTCCTCATAACGTCCCTTTAGCAGCTCTTGCGGAAGCTCATCCTGCAATGAAATGGTCCGCTCTTTGTTTTCTTCGATTTTGGCATCGGCACGATTAGACATAGGTTTCTCTCCTTTCCAGCTGCAAGCTGACAATGCTCCGATACATAAGGTAAGTGTTAGGAGAACTGCTCCATATCGCACAGCTCTCCTGGATTTCTTCCATGACTTCTCCAACTAAAGATTCCTCCTTTTTACATGGCTGAAGCATAAGGGATGTCGGGGTCCCCGCAAAGTAATCGGAATAAGCTTCGATGGCCACACGTCACTTTGTGGGGTTATTTTTAGCATAACCCGCTACTCTTATATCCTCCGTAACAGAACCTGAACGCTCACTTAAGTTTTTAACGAAAAGGCCGCAAAGAATTAAGATACAGTTAAGATAGCGGAGCATTAGCGAAAAAGTGGATTATGGTATGATAGAAGATACGTAAATGATCGAACAGGGAGAAGATGACCATGTATGATGCAGCTATTCTGCTTGTCGATGATGAACAAACCATTGTCGAAATTTTGCAGACGGTACTCTATAAGGAAGGTTTCACGCACATCGATACCGCTCAAACCGGGGAAGAGGCTGTTTCTCGATGTCATACAAAGACATATGATTTAATCGTGCTCGACGTTATGCTGCCCGGACGCAGCGGTATCGAAATTTGCCCCTTCCTGCGCCAGACGACAGACGCGCCTATTCTGTTCTTAACTGCACGATCTTCGGATTTTGATAAACTAAGCGGCTTTGCGGTCGGG
Organism: Paenibacillus sp.; assembly: GCA_031254035.1. Classification (GTDB taxonomy): domain Bacteria; phylum Bacillota; class Bacilli; order Paenibacillales; family Paenibacillaceae; genus Paenibacillus_AQ. The sequence goes on along the minus strand of JAIRVF010000086.1, from coordinate 25,325 downwards.
GGCGATGATTACATTACTAAACCCTTTAATCCGCTTGAGGTTGTCGCCCGCATCAGATCTCAATTGCGTCGTTATGTCTCCGCATCACCTCAACAGCCATTGGGAGCGGTGAGCGAATCACGAGGTTTCTCCAATCAAATCTATGACTATGGTAAATTTATTGTGAATGAATACGCCAGAGAGCTTATTGTAAGGGGGAAGACCGTCGCCTGCCCTGCTCTGGTGTTTCAATTATTGCTATTCCTTTGCAAACATCCAAATCAGATATTTACCAAAAGGGAACTGTATGAAAAAGTATGGGGAGAAGAGGCATTAAGCGATGACAATACCGTGATGGTTCATATCCATCGCCTAAGGGAACGAATCGAACAAGATCCATCAAATCCCCGTTTTATCGTCAATGTGAGAGGGATAGGCTATAAGCTCGTACCACCAGTTGTAAAGGAAAATGAATCCTGACATGAAGATCAGGCATCGGCTGACACTGCGCTTTATCTTCCAATTGGCAATATCCGGTATCATCGTACTTCTGATTGCAGCAGCTTGCACATGGTGGATTCTTCAACGGTATGCGGATATGAGTATTACACGGGATTTCGCTTCCGTTGGATTGGAGCGTCTGGTCGAGTCCTCAAAATTAAGCAAGGACGGCATTCGTTTTGATCCTCATTTGCTGGAACAGGTCAAGTTAAATAATGGATGGCTGCAAAGTCTGGATGAACACGGCCGTGTAGACCTCTCCTATAATACACCGAAAGATGTGCCTCTTAGTTATGCTCCTGGAGAGCTGATAGCTTATTGGAATAAGACTAAGCCATTCCCTTATGATATCTATCTTTGGATACAGGAAAAAAACGGGGAATTATTCACGATTATCTATGGCATTAAAAATGAGATGGGGCAATTGCTTGAAGAAATCAACCAACATCATGTGTTAACCCCGGCTGGACATTTGGAGCTTCCTTCCTCTTTCCAAGAGCGTTTGAAGAAGATGAATGGATATGTCCAAGTGTTGGATGCCTCCGGAACCGAATTAGCTTCGTACAATAGACCGGATTCCATACCGGCGCAATACAACGTTCAAGAGCTTTTGCTCCGGTCAACATATAGCAACCGATTCGGGTTCAAGATCGCCTCGACGTTTCATGAGGAATCGAAGTACACATGGGTAATCGGCCTTCCACTCAGCCATAGCAATGCCGCAGAAGAGCAGCCTCTTCTTTCTGAGGAAATACGCATTATTCTCATGGGCATCACGTTCTTATTCTGTGCCATGTTTGTTATATTTCTTTTGATTTCTGTGTGGAATGCCCATCGATTCGGTTCTCCGATGCTCCACATGCTTGCATGGATCGAATCGATCGGGCAAGGAAAGTATACTGAACCTCTGGGCCGAACTGGTCAGCCTCACAGTCGAAATCGATCAGGGAAATGGCGCAGGCGATACGTTGTTTTTGCAGATGTCATGCAATCGCTGCATAAGCTGTCAGCCATACTAAAGCGGGATCAAGATTTACAGCGTCAGACCAATAAACTTCGCGATGAATGGATTGCGGGCATTACACATGATTTAAAAACGCCTCTCTCTTCCATCAAAGGGTATGCCCATATGCTTACAGCTGAGAACTATGAGTGGTCCATGGCGGAAGTTCGAAAGTTTTCCACTACCATGCTGGATAAGTCAGATCATATGGAAAAGCTGATCAATGATCTTGAGTTGTCGTATCGGGTGAACGCACGTATTCAACCGCCGGACATGGAGGAAATCGAACTGAATGCGTGGATAGAGGAAGTATTACTACGCGGAGCCGTTCACCCCTCGATGGATGTGGGTCGTATCATCTTTAAATCGGCCAAGACGGAGATCTACGTCAAACTATATCCGCCTTGGATGGAGCGAGTGGTTCATAATATTTCAGCGAATGCCTTGCTTCATAATCCTCCGGATACAATCCTCACTGTCACAATCTTACACGACACCGATGTGGGAGAAGTGAAGATCGTCTTAGAAGATAATGGCGCAGGCATGGATGATGTGACGGCAAACCGACTTTTTGAACGCTATTACCGCGGTACAGACACATCATCATCAACAGAAGGCTCAGGGCTGGGGATGGCAATCGCCAAAGGGCTGGTCGAAGCCATGGGCGGCTGGATCACCGTGGATACATCACTCGGCAGCGGTACAACTATTACATTGGTATTTCCAATTCCACCCATCAGACTAAATCCATAATATTTGCAAAAAAAGAGCGGGCGTCGTGTTTAATTTTCACGAATGTTCGCTCTTTTGGCTGCTCTGTTGTCCAATTCAACAGATCGTAGGCAAGCGCAAGCCGTAATAGACATATTGCCGCCAAAAAGAAAAAACGACATCTCTGCCGTTTTATCTTAGTATTTTCATATTTATAGCTATCTACAATCGCTCTCAGATTATAGAGAAGATCATTTAGCCTTTCACGGCACCTTCCGTCAATCCTTGCTCGATGAATTTGTTAACAAACAGATAGATGAGCAAAATTGGTAAAACGGTTAGCGTAACCGCAGTGGCCATCAGTCCGAAGTCGGTTCCATATTGCGAGCTGATTTCATTTAACAGCGCCACGATTGGGCGAACGCTTTCCTTATTGACGAAAATAAGCGCCGAGAACAGGTCGTTGTATGACCACAGGAAAACAAAAATGGTTACTGAAGCAAACACCGGTCTGGATACCGGCATAAAGATTTTCAAAAACATCTGCCACCGGTTGCATCCATCGATAAATGCCGCTTCTTCCAATTCTTTAGCGATCGTCGCCATATAACCGGCAATAACCAGAATGGCAAAAGTCAAGTTGCCTGCGGTTTGCGGCAAAATGAGTCCCAAGTACGTATTGACCAGTTTGGTCTTGATGAGAAGCTCATAGACCGGAACTACCGTAGCAAATGCGGGCACAAGCAGTGTCGCATATAAAATCGAGTACATGATTTTTTTGCCCCGAAAATTAAATCTGGATAATACATACGCGGCCAATCCGCCAAACAGCAGTACGAGAATAACCGTACTCCCCGACATAATGATACTGTTCAAGTAGCTTCTTCCGATGTTGATTCGATCGAATGCCGTTGTATAATTGACTAACACCGGATTCAGTGCTAATGAAAAGGACTTGTTCATAACATCCCGGGATACTTTAAACGAGTTGTTAAAGATCCAGAATAACGGATAGATCGTTGTTAATGACCAAGCGGTTAATACAAAATACATGAAGGCCGTACCGAATTTGAAACGTTTTTTGTTGCTTACAGCTGGCTGCATAACAATTACACCCCTAATTACAGCTTAGTATGTGATTTCTTCTGTTTTTAACAAACGATTGGCAATCAATGCGATAACAACCCCGAATACGACCATATAAATCGCAACCGTTGAACCGTAACCAAAGTTTTGGTCGACCATCGCTTTTTTGTACATATAAGTTCCCAGTACTTCCGTACCGTTTTGAGCTCTGGAAATGACCCACACAAAGTCAAACACCTTCAAAGTACCGGTTATAGCAAGCGTAATAACGACTTTGATATCGCTCATGATCAATGGGATGGTGAGCTTCACCATTTTCTTGAAACCTGTAATCCCTTCAAGCTTGGCCGCTTCATAATAATCCCCTGGGATCTTAGACATCGCTGTTACAAACAAGACAAAGTAGAAACCGACATAATGCCACACGGTTGGAACCGCAATGGCTTTGAGCGCATTGCTTTCGCTAAGCCACAGCACCTTCTCAAGACCCAGACTGGTCATAACACTGTTGAGCAATCCAAAATTATAGTTATAGAATAAAACGAACAGCAACGAAATCGCTGTACCGGAAATGACGACGGGAAAAAAGAAAACGGACCTGAAAAAGCCCTTGAATTTAGTAATGTTATCTACCATAACTGCAAGCACCAGAGCAATGCCCACTTGGAAAACCAGGACGTATACCATAATTTCCAAGGTGTGGAGCGTAGCCGCCCCCAGCAGTTTGTCCGATATTAAACGTTCATAATTATCCCAACCAATAAACTTCTTATCGAAAAATCCTTTTGTTCGGTAGAAACTGAAATAAAAGCTTTTGAAAAACGGATAATATAAAAAGAGAGTTAAAAATGCAGCACTCGGGAACAAAAATATCCAAATATACTTTCGATCGCCCTTCATATTTATCACCACTTGAGTTTTATTTTCTCTAGCAAGCAACCAGTATGAAAAAAGTCCATTCCTATGGTCATACTCATTGAACTCTTAAAACATACGCCGCCTCAGGTAGTGGGCGGCGTATATGAACTTCATTCGGATCATGTTTTGCTCAGACTATCTCTTGCTTACTTTTTGTTCGCATCCTCAATGTCTTTGGCTTCTTTGAGCACGTCAGCCGGTGCTTTCTTGCCAGTTACGACGGCTTGAACACCTGCGCGAAGCGCTGAGAATGTTTCTGGAGCTACCACGTTATCGATTGGGTTGTTCACTGATGTAGCGTTTGCAACAACTGCGAATCCATCCGTAGCTGCTTGTGTTGTACCTTTGATTTCTACACCGGCAGCAGCAGGAGTTCCACCGTTGGCAATCGCGATTTTTTCAATAGTGGCTGGGGAAGTCATATGCTTCATCAATGCAATCGCAGCATCTTTTTTGTCTGCATTGTCAAACGTGGATTTAGAAAGATAGAAACCGGATCCGAAACCGCCGATTACATCTTTACCTGTACCTACACCGCCTGGCATTGCAGGGAAAGGAAGAACCGTTGTATTGTCGATGACCGCAGCATCTTTCCAGTTGCCCATAGCCCAAGAACCTTCAATAATCATAGCTGCTTTGCCTTCACCATAGTAGTTGGAAGCCATACCAAGGTCGATGGTTGCAGCATCTTTAGGGAATGCACCAAGGTCGTACAATTCCTTCATAGCAGCGTAACCTTTTTCCCAGTTTGGATCGATGCCGTCTGCAAGTCCGCTGTTGTGGCCCTTCGATCCGGCAGCAGAAAGCATGAAGTGCTCAATGATGTAGTGAGACTGGTCAAATGGACCGGCCAAAGGAATGATGCCTTTTTTGGATAGAGTTGAAACTGCTGTTTTCATCTTATCCCAGTCGGTTGGGAGCTCAAGATTGTTGTCCGTAAAGATTTTCTTGTTTACGAACAGACCTTCATAGTAACCGGTCAGAGGCACAGCATAAATATTGCCGTCTTTTTGTCTTACGTTTTCAAGCGCTGCCGGGGAGAAGCCGGATTTCCACTGCGCATCTGCATCCAAAATATCGTTCAGCGGAACCACTTTACCTGCATCCACAAAACCTTTAGAATCGGATCCTACGAAGTAGAACAGCAGATCTGGCTCATTGCCGGAGTTCATATCTGTGTTTACTTTTGTTCTGAAACCGTCGTCATTTGCGGACATGGTATCGTTTACAATTTTGACATTAGGGTTTTTCGACGTAAACTCATCCAATGCAGCCTGGAAAGCATCGCGAGCGGAATCCGTACCGCCGAATGTGGAGAACACGCGCAAGGATACATCCTTTTTCGGAGCTTCCGCATCTTTTGGAGTCTCCGTTTCTGTTTTTGGTGTTTCACTTGCAGTGTTGTTCTTGTCTTCGGTCTTGCCGCATGCTGCCAGGAACATGGTGAAAACGACCAACATGCTCAAAAGAAGTATTGAAGACTTTTTCACTTGTAAATCCCCCTTAAAATAATTTATTCATAGTTGCTTAGAATTTTCTGCCTGTTATTATCATACATGAGATGAGAATTATGTAAGGGGATACATTCCTCTAAATCACGGGGAAATATCCACAATATGGGTGATAAATAGGCATAAAACGACATAAAACGTATGGAAGAGGTGAATAGATCAAAAAAAGAGGTTGTTCCTCCGGAGGGCCTTAACAGCATCTCCCTGGGGAATAACCTCTTCTTTTTCAGTTTTACATTGTCCGTCAATCTTTGCAGGCTAGCGGTTATTCGCACTTAGAAAGGCTGGCGCCTCGGTCCGATAATCGAATTCATCTGAAATTCTCCGCTGCGGCTGGCGGCGTTTTGCCCCAACGATCCAACGCGAACCCGGCATGCGAGACAATGCGTAACTGATCATAAGCGATACCAGCACGGTCACTACAAAAGTAAGCAGCGTAAACATCATATGGCTCCCTCCAAGCTCCAAAGGACGGGTAAATTTTGCGATAAGATAAATAATCAAGGCATGTACAAGATACCCTCCGAACGAATATTTGCCGATCCATGAGAGCAGCCGCAAAAAAGTTTTGTTCCGGCCCTGCATCATGATCAGAAGCCCATATAATAGCAGCATTTGCGCAATGATGATAATAAAGGTCGTAGGTTTAAGATACGTAGAAATATTAAGATTAACGGCTTCACCTGAGCCTCGCAGGACATCAGAACCCAGCCGGATATACATGCCAAGGAAGACAAGTCCCGCCCACGGCAGCAGCTTCGTGCACCATGCTCGCCACTTTGCAATGTTTGCGGCGCATACCGCGCCGATAACGAAATAGAACCCATACATGAGAACGGAATAGCTGCGGTACTGGAGCAAATTCGCCCACGGGTTTCCGAGTTTTTCCGCCCATGAGCCCATTTGATAATAAGAAAGATACAACAATACGATATAACATATTCCGGTACCCGCCATAATCGCAAAAACGCTTCTACCGCGGTTCCGCTTATTCAGAGGCTCAAGTCTGCCATGAACGATCCGGAAAACGGCTGCCAGCACCGGAAAGAAAATATAGAATTGAACAATCATAATAATGAACCATAAATGATAACCGATTTCCGGAATGAACAACTCCTTCAGTAGAGTGCCCCACTCTTGTCCACCCTTCTGCCAGAAAGACGGCGTAAATACCCGGACATACAACCAGTAAATCACCGTCCAGATCAGGAAAGGGACGTAGACATCCCCGAGCCTTTTTCGGATAAATTTGAAATAATTCATTTTTTTCTCGCTATAATTGTAAAACAACAGAACAGCGGATAAGAAGACAAACGTCGGGGTACCAAAACGGGTCAAGTGATATATCATAGTCAGCATAATGGAGTCGGCTGGTTCAATATCGGCCCTATAAATGTACTCAGCGATAGAGTGCTGCATAACGATCGACAGAAATGCAAGCGCTCTCAACTGAGTCCATTCTTCGATGCGCGCTTTGCCCATGAATAATAAACCCCCCTTCATTTTGCATTCATGCGCAAGTATACCCCGTTAATAGTGAACTACCCACCACTTAAAACCTAACGGTTTTTGAAGTGGAGGCTTCTCGACTTATCGCTGCTTTTAGTAGCCAACGAAGATTGACCGAGCTATCCCTCTTGAACCAAGAGTTCTTTTTGCTATACTAACCCTAATATGCGCAGTCCTTCATTTTTGATATTGATCGATGCATTCCAGTCTCGATCTGCTACAAATCCACATTCACAGCGGAATGTCCGCTCAGAAAGAGATAGAGACTCCCTTATAAGGCCGCAACTTGAACAAGTTTTGGATGAGGGGAACCACTTATCTATTTTGATAAGCTTTTTCCCTTGTTCTTTTAGCTTGTACTCAAGATATGTCGTGAACTTACCCCAGGCATGATCTGCAACACTTTTGCCAAAATGGAGCGCTTGTGACATTCCCTTCATGCTGAGGTCTTCAATAACCACGCAATCATATTGCTTCACTAATGTGTACGATTCCTTATGTAGAAAGTCTTTTCGTTGATGTGCAACCTTTTCATGAAGTTTTGCTACTTTTAATCGCTGTTTATGCCAACGATTGGAGTCTATCTTTCTGTGTGATAGAATACGCTGTTCCCTCGCTAACTTTTCCAGGGCTTGCTGATAGAAACGTGGATAATTGGCTGTCTTACCCTCATGACTATCGACAAATAAGCCATTCATGGAGAAATCTAAGCCAATAACTGCTTGGACTTCTTTTTCTTCAGGTTTATGTTTATATTCGGTGAGAATAGATACGTAGTATTTTCCGGTTTTTGTTTGAGAAACGGTACATGACTTGATGAGATGATGTGACGGAATTTCTCGATGTTGCTTCATTTTCACGAGTTTTAGTTTCGGTAGTTTAATATAGCCATCCAAAAGCATAATGTCGTTCACCCTATTTGTTGTGTAGGATTGTCTCGCCTTGCGATTTTTGAACTTGGGGAATTTAGCACGACCAGAAAAGAAGTTTTGATATGCCTTCTGCAAATTGAGCTGGGCGTTCGCGAGTGCAAGGCTGTCTACTTCCGTTAGCCAAGGGTACTCACTCTTGTATTTTGCAGGTGTAGGTAGTTTTTGCTTCTTCAATAATTTTTTGTCATTCTTGAACTGCTCATAGGTTTCCTTTCGTTCAGCCAGCATTTTATTGTAGACGAAACGAACAGAGCCGAAGGTTTTTGCAAGAAGTTGCTCTTGTTCGTGGGTTGGGTACAGACTGAACTTATATGCTTTGTTTTCCATATTGAATCACCTCACTTTTGTCCTCAATTCTCCACATATTTCTTGCTTAGGATTGATTGTATCACACCGTGGAAAAATATATAGAAGACTTTAGGCTGCCTACCGAAATTCATCTCCCACTTTCATCAAGCTCCGCAAGATTTTGAAGTGGGAGACTTCTTTCGGGGGACGTTAAATAAACCTTAAAAGAAGGAAATATTGGCTGATAGCAGACTCCTTTGCCAGGGGAAGATGGAAAGAATCTTTATCCTATCTTTTTCCGATTTGCATGGGATATGTGCTATAATGTGCCGCGTCTTGAGCATGATATTAAGAAACCAAAGTATATTTTAAGTCCTGCTAGTGAAAAGGTTAATTTCGACTTATAATAATATCTACGAGACGAAGAACGTCCTGGACTATTCCTTTGTGAATGGAACTGGGGCGTTCTTTTTTATTTTTGGGGAGGGATTTTGAAGAACATGAATTTCGAAAAGGCGCATGCTGCATTTATGGAATACCACTTGAGCAAGAGAACGGGAGAACGTAAAGGGCGTTTGGAACGAGGGCATCAGGAAGCCGAGGCGTTGTTTTGCCGAAACGTTTGGTGGGAGGTTCAAGGGAACTTTGACCACTTGCATCTGGAGTACGAGATTCTCGATTGGCGTGGGCGTTCTTATTTCTGCGACTTTGTGTGGATAACGGCGACGTTTAAGCTGGTTATCGAAATCAAAGGTTTTGGTCCGCATGTCCGGGTTATGGATCGTCAAAAATATTGCAATGAGCTGAATCGAGAAACTTTTTTAACGGCGATGGGATTTCGAGTGATATCAATGGCATATGACGATGTCGCTTATCGCCCCGAATTGTGCGTTACACTGCTGCGGATGGTACTGAGCCGTTATCAGCCGGAATTATCGGCTTTCAGCCGTAATCATGTACTCGAAAGAGAGATCATCCTACTGGCCTGCTCGCTTGCTCGCCCCTTACGCCCCATTGATGTAAAAAACATTTGGGTATCAACTATCGTACATCTGTTCGTTTGCTCCGTTTCCTTTGCACTAAAAACGCTTTTTCGCTAGTGAGCGGAGCGGAAGGCAAACATGTTGTGAAGTATGAGCTTCAGCCAAGTGCAATGCAGGGATTATAGTTGGCAAGAAGGTAGGCTGCGGGCGGGGTGACAGGACGTTTAAGATATTGGAAACTGTTTGAGGCACAACTAAAGTACCTTAGGGCTGGGAGTAATCGGTCACGCAAAGGCGGTACACTTAAAGACCGCAGCTCTCAGCGCGCGGTATGGCGTTGCATGACGGGGATCCACCAGCACCCCTTAGACTGTGCTATTTTTTGAGGCTTTAGGTTGGTTCGCTAATACAAAAGCTTGAACGCTAAGAGCCACAATCGGAAACTATGCCTTTTCGGGGCTTCGAGTGGGTTCGTTCATACAAAAGTGGGTTCGTTCATCCAAAAGCCTGCGATTGTGCAACCTTTTGCTCAGGAGGCTCAATTGGCCCATATCATGCACATAATCATACACATAATCCCCCGTCATATTCCTCTCCCTCATTTCCTTCCGCCCGCCGTCATATAATGTCAAAAATGACTTGCTGCGGAGGTGCCATGGAAAATGGGCGATGTGATAAGCAAAATTGATGCGGAAATCCATCGGTTGACAACAAACCTTATTCAGCAGCAGCAACCGGATGGATCTTGGCGTTTTTGTTTTGAGAACGGGATCGTTATAGACGCGTATGTGATCATTCTATTCAGGACATTGGATATCCAAAATGAGGACTTGATCAGGCGGCTGCATGATCGGATTCTCGCCGCGCAGCAGCAAGGTGGATGCTGGAATTTGTATGCCGATGAAGAAGGAGGAAACTTATCCGCTTCTGTTGAAGCTTATTACGCCTTGCTCTTTTCCGGGTACAGCCATTCTGCGGACGAACCGATTCAGCGGGCCAAACGTTACATACGCTCCAAAGGCGGGCTTGGAAAAGTCACCAGCATCTTAACCAAAGCCCTTCTCGCCGCTACTGGGCAACGAAAATGGCCGACATCCATTTCCTCCATTCCTTTGGAGGTGCTGCTTTTCCCTGCTTATTTCCCCCTTAATTTTTTTGATTTTTCAGGATATTCAAGAGTTCATCTGACCCCAATGCTGATCATGGCCGACCGTAAATTTTCTAAAAAGACAGCCCATACGCCCGATCTATCCGATCTTATTGTCCGCTCCATAGACCAAGAGGAGTTCGGCCAACGCCAAGCTTTCGATCACCGGGAACATCAGAAACTTCAGGACAACATTCAGGCAGGCTTAAACCGCCTTATCGGCACTCCCCGATTTATCCATGAAGCCGCTACGGACAAAGCAGAACAGTTTATGCTTTCACGGATTGAAGCAGACGGATCGCTTTACAGCTATGCCAGCAGCACGATTTTAATGGTTTTCGCCCTACTTGCGCTAGAATATGATCCACAGCACTCCCTTATTACGCATGCCATTGAAGCCTTAACCGCAATGCAATGCCGCTCCGATGATCAAACGACGATTCAAAATTCACCTTCTACCATCTGGGATACCGCCCTACTTGCATATGCGCTGCAAGAAGCCGGGATTGCCAGCCATCATGCAGCCATTCGGCGCACCGCCGATTACCTACGATCTAAACAGCAGCATAAAAAAGCCGATTGGAGCATCCATAATCCGGATACCTTACCCGGGGGATGGGGATTCTCGGAAACCAATACGATCAATCCCGATGTGGACGATACCACTGCTGCTCTACGGGCAATCAAAAGTCTCAGCCACACCGATCCGTCATACCAAGATTCATGGAATCGCGGACTAAACTGGGTACTCTCCATGCAACATAACGACGGCGGCTGGCCCGCATTCGAAAAAAACACGGATAAAAAGATACTAACCTGGCTCGCCATCGACGGCGCCAAATCAGCTGCCATCGATCCATCGGGGGCCGATCTCACAGGACGAACATTGGAGTATCTAGGAAACTTCGCCGGACTTAAAATTCGTCATGACTTCATCAAGCGCGGGGCACAATGGCTAATCGGTCACCAAAAGGAGGATGGGTCATGGTACGGAAGATGGGGAATCTGTTATATCTATGGCACATGGGCCGCATTAACAGGTTTGAGAGCAGTCGGCCTTCCGGAAAACCATAAAACAGTACAAAAAGGAGCCGACTGGCTCCTGAGCATCCAAAATGAGGACGGCGGTTGGGGTGAATCCTGCAACAGCGACCGGCTTCAGCGTTATATACCATTAGAGGCAAGTACGCCTTCCCAAACCGCATGGGCGCTCGACGCACTTATCGCTGTTCACCCGCAGCCAACCGCCGCGATGGATAGAGGGATTTGCAGACTGATCGATTCTGTGAAAGGAGATAAATGGGCGGCTATTTATCCAACCGGCGCCGGCCTGCCGGGTTATTTTTACTCCCATTATCACAGCTACAAATATATTTGGCCGCTTCTGGCACTGAGTCATTATAGAATGAAGTACGGGAATTAAAATCTATTTGGATGCCAGCGCCTAGCCTAAGTTACATTTCCCCGCGCAGCTTTAATCCGAATTTAACAGAACAATCGCTGCGGGGGAAAGCTCCAAACCACAGACAATCACGCCATTCCCAGCCAAGACATTCACCCCTCTCTCAGATCTGCTCCAAAACTTATGCTAATTCCGTGGCCTCATAATCGGCAGATTTGTTCGAACTTTTTCTCGCCCTGCGCTTATCGCTCATCCATGCAAAAATAATACCCGGCAGAGACATAAAGCTGGCGTAGATGAAGGTTTGGTTGAATCCTTTAACGGAAGCTTCCTTTAGCTCCGATCCTGCCTCTGTAAGCAGTATCTTCACTTCGTCAATTTGGACCTCACGCGCTGTGGCAAATGCCTTTTGCTGCTCAGGCTCAAGTGAAGCTGCAGCCGTCTCCAAACCTTTCATGATCTTTGCGATCAGCGCTTCCGCTTGAATTTCGCTTTCCGATCCTTTCTTCATTTGGCTTCCTTGTTCGTTCATCACGCCAACTAGGACCTCTTTGACAAAAGGCATCAGCACCGTATCGTTCTTCACCTGCTCCAGGACACGGGTCTGAGCGGCTTGCATTTCTCCACCGAGATTCTGCTGCAGTAAGGTGACAATAATGGCCATACCAAGCACGCTGCCGATAGATTTTGCCATATTGATGACACCTGACGCTATGCCGATCTTCTCCTCAGGCACATGGCGTATGCCAGCCGACATTACGGGTGCCATCGTCAAACCCACACCGATGCCGGCTATGAATAAGCGGAGGATCACATCAGCAATCGTGGGATCCGCCCCTAGAGCGCCCATGAAATAGAGGGATCCGCAAATAATCACAGCCCCAATCGCCCCAAACCAGCGACTGCCGTATTTATTGGACAATCCCCCTGATACCGCCGAACTTACGATGGATCCCGCAGCCAATGTGGACAAGACCAGCCCTGCCTTGAGCTCCGCCATCCCCATCACCCGGGTCAGGAAAAAAGATGTCAGAAAAGCCAGATTGGATAATGCCGCGCCGACGATAAATAACGTCAGTGAAGTCCCGTTAAACTCCTTAATTTTCAGCAGCACTAAAGGAAGCATAGGTTCTTTCCCTCGCCGTTGTACAAAGAAGAATAAAGCGATACATAATAATCCCGCGCCGATTAGCGCGTAAAATTCACCCGAATTCCAACCATAATCATCCGCCTTAATAAATGCATAGGTAATCAAAAGCATACCCGCGGTAATCGATAGCATACCGGCGTAATCCACCGATTTGCCTGCGGATTCATCCCGGGATTCTTTAATGATCAGCATAGTCAGCACCATGCTGAGCACTCCGAGCGGAACGTTCACATAAAAAATCCACTGCCAATTCAGCTTCTCCGTAATTATTCCGCCAAGTGAAGGTCCGCTAGCTGCGGCAAGACCGGCAATCGCCCCCCATAAGCCGATGATCATGCCATGCTTCTCTTTTGGGAAAGTCGTTGTGGTCAGTGGAATGGTGACCGGTACAATAATCGCGCCTGCGAGCCCCTGTATCGTTCTGAATAAGATCAGCATGCCCAGCGATGTGGATAATCCAGCAAACAAGGAAGATAACGTAAACAATACAACACCTAATATAAAAACTTTCTTCCGTCCAAATTGATCCGCAAGCCGTGATGCCGTCAAGATCAACGCGGCAAATGCCAGATTGTATCCGTTCATAATCCATGAAATTTCCGAAACTGTACCGCCAAAATGCCGCGTCATCTCCGGCAGGGCGATATTCACGATGGTCGTATCCAACAGGGCCATGAAATATCCCAGCAAAATGGCCGTAAAGGCCAGCACTCCTCTTGCGCGTCCGTTCATCTTTCACACTCCCCCAAGTAATGTGAACTATAGTTCATGTTTTGATTATATGAACCATAGTTCACATTTGTCAACAAAAAATATGAACTATAGTTCAACTTTCGTTGACAGTCCTTTTGTTCTCCTCTACAATCTTTATTACAAAGGGGGGAATTTGAAGTGACTGAAACTGAGAACGAAACCAAAATCCGAACACCCCGGCAAGAACGGAGCATCAAAACCAAAGAAGCCATTCTGCAAGCTGCCATGAAGCTTTTTTCCGAGAAAGGCTACCACCAAACCAACACCAAAGAAATTGCTGCTGCGGCAGGCGTATCCACTGGGAGCTTTTATTCGTATTACAAAGATAAACGTGCCGTATTCCTGGATTCGCTCATCATCTACAACAAAACGCTCCTAGGAAGGATCGAAACCTATCTTGCTGAAATCAATTTCAACTCTATGGACAAGCATGAATTTATTCGGGAGCTTATTGATAGCCTAATTTACTCCCATCAAGCCTTTACCGAGTTCCACAAAGAGCTCCAGGTGATGTATCATTCCGATCCGGAAGTCCAGGCGCTTATGGATGAGCAGTTTGAACTGGGGCGCCGCAGAACGCTGGAATACCTCTTGATGAACCCTGAGGAATTAAAGGTGGATCATGTGGAGGCAGCTTCCATCGTCGTCTTTGAAGCATTAAACAGCGTTGTTGATATGCTCGTTTTCGCGCCGCGAAATGTTAATGCCGATCAGATAAAAAACGAACTTGCGAAAATGATCGTAAGCTATTTATACAAATGACCATTACGCAAAATAACCCCACAAAGAGTATCGGAAAGAAGTCCGACGCCTCTCAAAGAGGGGCGCTTTTGCGGAGCAAAAGTACTGAGAGTATTGGAAAGAAGTCCGGGTGCCTCTTAAAGAGGGGCACTTTTGTGGAGCAAAAGTACGGAGTGGGGCCTATACTTCGATGCTTATTCCAAATGCTTTGCGGGGACCCCAAAAAACTTATAAGTTCTATAATCGCAAAAAAAAACGCAGCCCTCATTAGGCTGCGTTTTCTTTCAGGATCGGGTTATGGATTAACCGGCCCTTTCGTAAATTTGATTACATGCGTTTTGCCAATGGTACCTCCGACATTCACTTCAATGATCGTCGTATCTCCTGTTTCCGATACTTTAACCGTGTCATCTTGATCGATTAAAGTCAGTCCCGTTTCATGAAGCTCAATCGTAATTTTACTTTGTTGCTGCGTCGGGTCCGATACCGTCAATGATACTTCCCCGTTCACCTCTTTCAGCATCACCGAAGCAGGATTTTGCGTCGAAATAGGACCTACTGTGCCCGGGATCCAGAAATTCGCGGCAGTGATGCCCAAAGCCTTGTGCTGAACAGCTTGCAATTGATCCGTATTGCTCAGAATCTCTACTTCCGGATTTTCGCTGTATGCCTGTGTTGCCTCGGCATTCTTGCCATGCAGCAAAATATACGCATAAGAGACGTTATCCGGCCGGTTACCATGTTCAAATGCAAGACTTGCATAATTGCGCGTGATCGGCGTTTTGGACTGCCCACCGTTGATGTTGCTCCACGAACCTGTTCTGGATTCGCGAAGTCCATACAGCGTAGGGGCATCCGGGAAGTAGTAGCCCATGTCGGAACCCGGCACATTGCCTGCAAGATGTGCCCATTTGACGCCGTTCATCGTGTCCGACCATCCCAGGTCACTCGGCTGCTTGATGCCGTTAATCGTAAACTCATTATCGCCCGCCGGGTTCAGCTTGCGGTTATCAATAATCGTTTCGACCGGCTTAGGGCCGGATGTATTGCTTGAAATACCGGCTCCCAGCGCGACAATTTCGTCATCAAACATGAACCAAGATTTCTTCCCGTGCAGATTGCTTCCTGTTACCTGGGAAAGGGAAAAGTCCATGCCTGCCGCACTGTACAGACGATCGATCGTCGCTCCTCCAACCCATGATTTCGTGTTCATGTAGCTTTTCCATTCCCCAGGCGTTGCCCCTTCTCCTGAACCATCCGTTGTTGTGCCTGGAAGGCGGAACGAGTTCACCGTCGGCCAGAAACCGTCCCGGTATTGAGTAAGATCATTATCGTATAGGTAGGTCATTCCAATTCCCGTATACCAGCCTTTTAAATTCTCGTCGTTTCCTTTTTCAAAGTCAGAAATGCGGTTTGAGAAAAGGCTTAGTCCAAAGCCGTATCCGTCACGCAGATGAACAACCCGGTCCATGCCCGCAAACACCTGGCTTTTTGTCAATTCGCCACGGGGCTGAATGGAAGCATCATTCATTAATTGTTTCACGAGCGTCAGCTCGTAGATCGACAAACCATTGTAATAGTTGGAGTAGGTCGTGTCTTTGCTGATCCATTCCTTGGCCATGCTTCTAATCGATGACGCCACATCCGCTGGCGCTCCTTCAGCCAGACGGAGCAAGGTGATGATCGTACCTCTTGCGCTGCCGGAACCTTCCCTTGAGATCCCTCTGCCGTTCACCATATCCATGTAAAGACCTTTGTAGATCACAGGCTCAAACGTATCTTTTACCCAGTTGTATACGTTGTTCACATTCGGATCCGTCACCGGCCACGGCGACCCGTTCAGTAAATACGTCATATCAGCCGCCCGGCTGAGCCATACTGCTCCGTACCCTGCCGTGTAGGCGATGTTCGTATGCTGGACAAGTGAGCCGTCTTTGTATACTCCATCCCCACGCGTTGCATAAACGAATTCCGGACCGATGGAATCCCGGCCCTGAGCAATTTTGGCGCTGTTGTTCCCGATGACTCCGCGTATGGTCATGACCAGCGCCTTGTCCAGCAAATTGGCGCCCGTCATTTTTACGCCTTTAACACCTAGTACAGCCCCCGTTTTCGGATCAGGGCAAAATGCATCGACAGCCCTCATGTAATTGTCCCTCTGCTGCTGCGTCAGCTGATCATACATGAGCACGGCAATATCGTTTAATATTTGCGGCGTCCCGATCTCAAAGTCCCACCAATTTCCGTAGGCGCTCTTATTTTCATTGTATCGGTTCGTATAAAGCCAATCCAAACCACCGATGATCGCATCGCGCAGCTCACCATTTTGATAGAAACGCGAGTCTTGCGTGGAGTAAGCAACAGCCATCGTTCTTAATCTGCCGTATGCGCTTGAAATTTGGGAGGAATCCGTCGTGCTTTTTAGATCGCTCCACAAGAATGTCCGGTTGTCTGCCTTATTGAGCAGATCCCAAAATCCGCTGCCCCCAGCATTAGCTAAGCTGTTGTCCAATTGCTCGATGGCCGCATGGATATCCGGATCCCCTGCTTTGGCTGCATCCCAAGGTCCTCCTGTTAACTTCTGCTGCCATTTCAATCGAAGGTCACTGTACGCTTGGGTCGCCTCTGTTGATTCGACGTTGACCAGGCAGTTTGCTTTGACTATGCCATCAGGTGTCGCTACCGTGACCACTGCCGTCCCCACGCCTACCCCGGACAAATTTCCGTTAGCATCCACGGTAACCACATTCGGATCGCTGGAACTCCATACCACACTTTTATCTGCGACATTTCCCGGCGTGATCGACAGCCCCAATCTTTTGGAATCTCCTATCGCCATGGATATGGCTGTCTGATCCAGCGCAAGGGCCGTAATCCCGTTATATTCCTCCAGGCTTATATCATCGAACCATACCTTTCCTGTCCCCGTTTCCAGAAACGGTTCAATCACAAGTTTGGTCACGCCGCTTGGGATGGTCATATAAACCTGCTGCAAAGTCCAATCGTTTGTGCCTAGCAATTTGGCCGAAACCGGTCCGTCCCCCACCTTGCTTGTATTGTAAAATTGCGTACGGAAATAGGTTCCCGTACCGATCACGTTCTCCGTTTTGACCCACATCTTCAGCTTGTAGGACTTGCCTGCCACGATCTTGGTGACACTCTGGTTGATGGACACCCTGCTTGTTTGAAACGCATCAAAGGCCATCGACTGTCGTCCGTCATGATACACAGCCGTATCCAGGTATACTTTTGCAGTTTGATTTGGAGCTTTCCCGCTCCCGGTAGGAATCCATAATCCCCAACTTGCCGGAGCCGGGCTTGTAACCCCGTTCCAGCTAGCATCTGGAGTGGACGCCGTCTGTTCGAAGCTGCCATTGTTCACCAAGTTTGCCGCCTCAGCCTGAACCTTTTGACTTGATCCTCCCAAATATTCCGGTGGAATCATTAAAAATAACAAACTAACAGCCAGCACTGAACTTAATTTCCTCACAACATTCACCTCGCCAATATTTATTTTTAGTAGACCGTATTACGGGAAGTAAGACAGCGGAACTTTGAGCGAAAAAATTTTAAATTCCCATTATTGCAACCGCTTTCAATACCTGTTAAAAAAAATCCTCCATACCTAGGCATTAATTCACCTCCAGGTCAGAAAAATAGATTTTTCCATTTATATTGTAAACATCTCCAGTGTAAGCTTGTGTGCCATATTTTTACCAGCAATAGGTATTATTTTGACTTTTTTTCTAGACCGCCTTAATAAGAGTTAGATGCTCTAGCAAATGAAGTGACAATCCATAAGAGGTTGAGTACCTCATCATACTCTTCTGAGATGTGTCAGGTGTTAATATTTGCATAGTGAAAACGCTCTCCAAAAATGCTCCCCTACCAATAAAAGTGTTATAATAAAAGCGTTCAATATGCCATTTAAGTCCAGAACATGGAAGGAGAAACATCACTCATGAACATGAAGCAATTGGATCGAATTCGTACGGGAAAAGGTTTCATAGCCGCCTTGGATCAAAGTGGTGGAAGTACGCCGAAAGCTCTACAGCAGTACGGTATACCGGAAAGCAAGTATTCCAGCGAAGAAGAGATGTATGCTTTGGTGCATGAGATGAGAACGCGTATTATTAAAAGCTCTGCGTTTGATTCCAAGCATATTTTGGGTGCCATTCTTTTTGAAAACACGATGGATCGTTTCATTGATGGTCAATTGACCGCCGATTATCTTTGGGAGCAAAAAGGCGTCGTACCTTTTCTGAAAGTCGATAAAGGGCTCGCCGAGCTGGAAGATGGCGTTCAGCTTATGAAGCCAATCTCCGGACTGGACGATCTGTTGAAACGGGCAATTGAACGCAACATCTTCGGGACGAAAATGCGCTCGGTTATCAAAGAAGCGAACCCTGCCGGGATCAAAAAAGTTGTAGAGCAGCAGTTTGCCATCGGCAAACAAATTGCAGCGGCGGGACTGGTACCGATTATCGAACCGGAAGTGGACATCTACAGCGCGGATAAAACTGCATCGGAAAAACTGCTAAAAGATGAAATTAAAGCTCAATTATCCGCCCTTGATCCGGACGTAAAAATCATGCTCAAACTCTCCATTCCGACAGAAGACAACTTCTACAGCGATCTGATGGAGGATCCGCATATGGTACGGATCGTGGCTTTATCAGGCGGTTACTCTCAAACGGAAGCCAACGAAAAACTGGCGCAAAACCACGGACTGATCGCCAGCTTCTCCCGTGCCTTATCGCAGGGCCTAAGCGACGGTCAATCGGACGATGAATTCAACGCAATGTTGTCCAAATCCGTAGAGAACATTTACGAAGCTTCTATCAAATAAGAAGTAATTTTCAGATTCGCATATAAAAAGATAAACGACTCCGAGCCTTTCAAAAAGCCGGGGTCGTTTGTCGTTTTATTTCCCTTCTTCAAAAGCTATCAATGCGTTTACACCGTGGCTAAGAATGGCTCCGGAACGTGTGGATGCTGCAACCAGCAAGGCCCAGTGATGCCTCTGTAACAAAGTTACTTTACCTAAACCAGATTCTGTAAATTCCCCTTCTGTTTCGGCGAAAGCTTCATAACCGGTTTCACGCAGAATACTTGCCATCATAATGACGCATACTTCACCGTTTCTGACTCGGTACAATGTTAATTCTCTCTCATCATTCGATACGGCAGCAAAACAGGGAAATTCGGATACGATTCGGTTTATCTGTTCAGGCAACATGCCCATATTCACCTCTGCCAAACACTATTTCGTCAATTTACGCAACACGTTAAAAAATAGATAGTTCATAGCTTTCGTTTTATAAGCGGTCTGGTTAAAGCTTCCTATCATATAGACATCCAAATTAGGAAAATAAAGCATGCAGGCGCCGCTCGCCCCAAGATGTCCCCAGCCGATATATTTTGGGGTGACGGGAATAAAATGCATCCTCATCAGCCCGTAACCATACTCCATCCCGAACCACATTCTATTCCAGCGTTGCATGATGTCCAAAGTTTCTTTTTGAACGATCCGGTGGTTCACGAGCGCTTTCATGAAAATGAGTAAATCTTCCGATGTAGATACGGTTTGGCCTCCGGCATAAAAAGCGCTGAAGCTGCGGTATTCGTCGACGTTGACTTCCAATTTATCCACATACACTTTCGCTACGGGATGTTCACTTTTGACGGCAGGATCGGAATATTGACATAAGTATGTGTGGTTCATCCGCAAGGGGGTAAATAAATACTCATGGAGCGCTTCGTGATATGGTTTGGATGTAACTTTTTCAATGATGAGACCAAGAAGATTAAAGCCTGTATCTGAGTAGTGAAAACCTTTGCTTGGGGGAAAATGGGGCTCTAAATGCTCCTTCGACCAAAAAATGGTCTCTTCAGCCGTCCAAAAACGCGAGGGATGTTCTAGTTGTTCTTTAAACACCGCTTGTCCCTGCTTTGATTTTTCTTCAAAATAATCAGGTAGTCCCGACGTGTTGCTTAACAAATGCTTGATCTGAATATCGTATGTATAGTCTTTCCCCTTAAAAATATGAAGGTCTTTAAGAATATGTGGGGGCAGGTAATCGGCGATGGGGTCATCAAATGTTACCAGCCCTTTTTCTGACAGTATGGCAAAAATAACAGAAGTGAAGGCTTTGCCTATGCTTGCCGTATGATAAGGTTGAGCAGGATTAGCCGGGACCCCGTCCGTCCTCCCCGCAGCGATTGGCCAATGAATATCCCGCCCGTCTGAATGCACTAACAAAAACACATTATGGAGCCCCGGATCGGAAGCAACTCTATTCTCCAAATGCCTCTCGATCTCCCGCCTGACCTTTTCTTTTTCCATTTCGTTTAACCTCCCCTTTTCCTCTCGTCATTTCGGAACGTTATAGCAAATATTATATAGTAGCTTATTCCGGAAATCTTTTAGCCATGTCAGTAAAACACTCCATAAGAAAAACGTCTACTATAAAAAAAGCCACATCAGAATGGTTTCCAATGTGACTCCACATAACATATGTAATTCATTTTGCATAAACAATTTTTCTGATGCTCTCGCAGGAAAGAAAAAACTGTTCCGAAAGTTGATCAATGGTAGCGCCTTGTACATATTTATGGCGAATTTCACGATTTCTTTGATCTATATATTGTCTGCTGCCGGACTTCACTCCCCATCCCCTCCGTGCGCCTTCGGGTTTAGGAATATACATCACGGTACCATGAATATATTTTTGTACTTCCTTTAACAATTTTTCCGGTAAAACCATATCTGCATTAACATATTTCATGATCGCTCTACTCCTTAAAATTAATTTCATTTCAAGGCAGCAAAGTCTCACTATAACAACATCTAATCATGAAAGATGC
Source organism: Paenibacillus sp. (assembly GCA_031254035.1). GTDB lineage: Bacteria > Bacillota > Bacilli > Paenibacillales > Paenibacillaceae > Paenibacillus_AQ. The sequence continues at coordinate 3,844 of JAIRVF010000086.1, read as the reverse complement.
AGGCGGTCTTTATTTTATTCAGCTCTCATACAAACAACCGCCGTTGTTTATAGTGTAGACTTTGCATAGAGCTGATAACCAAAATCATCATTAAACATAAGAGTTCCTCTCCCCCCTTATTTCAACGTTCTAATACATATTCGATTCTAAAAGAACAAAATCCTCCTACTTTGGTGCTTATTGAACTGCTTGCAGATGCTCCGCAAGACGATCCCATGTTTCCGTAAATCCTTGTTCCATCCCCATATCCAGAACTTTTTTAAGAGATTCGGCGGAATCATATACTGCACGGTTTACAATTTTTGTTTTACCTTCAAACTCTTCAAAAGTTAATGTGATCAAAGTCGATGGCATTCCTTCCGATTCATTGCCGTCCGCATCCGAGAAGTAATCGGTATAGACGATTTTCTCCCCCTCAACGATCTCTCGATAGACCCCTTTGCCCCATGATTCAAATCCGTAAAAGTCGCCTTGATTGGGGTCGCTGCACTTCATGCAATAATGCCAGCTGCCGCCCTCGCGAAAATCAATGTCGCACACAGTTAGTACCCATCCACGTGGTCCCCACCATTGCTTCAGATGCTCAGCTTCCGAGAACACCTTGAACACGGACTTTATCGATACCGCCCACAATATATTAGGTGAAGCCATGATCGCATTTAAATTTCACAAAATATATCATTCCTTGGAGTATTATGATGGGAGGTCGGATAATGGAAGAAGTACCACAAGTCAACATTCAGGGTAAAGAAATACGTCTCGAAGATGAAACGCAGCGGACAGTTGATGTACCGCCAGCTCTACATTCACAAACTGTTGGGGAACGGGGGCTCTTACTTGCACAGGACAATATTTTGCACGAGGAGCTGGAAACTTTCATACATACCAAAATTCTAGAAAGACCCGTACACGTAAAAGGCTATGGCGCTTTCGGATACTTTCAGACCGTGCATTCCATGGCGGCATACACCAAGCTCTGCTTTCTGCAAAATCCGGGTCAGCAGGTTCCCGTCACCGTAAGATTCTCCCTTGCCGTCAGCACGAAAGGCACCCCGGATACTTCCCGTAACGTGCGTGGATTTGCCACCAAATTTTATACGGAACAAGGTATTTTCGATCTACTCTGTAACCATATTCCCGTGTTTGCTGTACGAGATGCCATGCGCTTTCCGGAATTTATCGATACTTTTCTACCTTCGCCGAAAAATAACCTGATCGATCCAGAACGACTCTGGAGCTTCGTAGCCAAAAGGCCGGAATGCATTCATTTTCTCGTCTGGACCTATTCCGACATAGGTACGTTAAAAAACTTCCGCCACATGAAAGGCCATAGCGTGAACACCTATGTCTGGAAAAACGCACAAGAAGCTCGCACCTATGTAAAATATCACTGGATCCCTTTTGCTGGCGAAAAGTACATCGATCGTCACGAAGCCACCCGGCTAGCCGGCAAAGATCCAGATATTGCGGGCAAGGAATTGTATGAATCGATTGCGGTGGGACAAAACGTCGATTACGGGCTTTACGTGCAGCTGATGAATCCCGATGACGCGTCTCATCTCTCTTACGATCCGCTAGATGACACTAAACTCTGGGATGAACAGCAATATCCTTTGCAGCCCGTTGGCCGCCTGGTACTCGATCGCAATCCGGATAACTATATGGAGCAGGTGGAGAAACTAGCCTTTTCACCATCCAATCTTCTGGAAGGAGTCGAGTTGTCGGACGATAAAATACTACAGGGACGGGCCAATATTTACTCAGATTCGCAGCGCTGGCGGCTGGGGCCGGATTTTCGCAAAATCCCAATCAATCATCAAGGAAACTGGTCACCCGCTTCCCTTGTGACTAGCGGCAGCGGCCGCTATGTGGAAGGCCGACTCGTACGGTCGAGTCTGTCCAAAGCAGATGATTTTACGCAAGCCGGCCAATTTTACCGCGCCCTTTCCGCATCGCAGCAAGAACACTTGGTAGACAACCTTGCTACTGATCTTACGGGTATTTCCCCGGAAACGCAGCGCATTGTCTTAAGTTATCTCAATAATGCGTCGCCGGAGCTGGGGGAAAGGGTCGCCCGGCAAATTGGAAAATCACCATTGAAATAATTAGGTTTTTCGGCTCTCATTTCGATCGCGGAAATCAGGTGTGAGCTGAAGTAATGACAAAATTAGAGTGGGGTTTACTAGTTATGTCCTGGTAGATGACTCCAAGTTTGATTTAACCATTCAGCGAATAATTCTTTTTGTTCAAACTGTGGATAATGAGCGGATTGATCGAAAATGACATAATCCTTTTTAGGAGCTTCCAACTTTTCAAAGTATTCCCTTGCCGCATTAACGGATGTCATATAATCATACTTACCCATCACAAAAAAGCATGGAATTTCTAATCTATCGACAACACTCGGAATAGGATTTTCTCTTTCCTCTTTTAGCAAGTTATGTTGCGAAACAGAAATCCCTCTTAAAAAACGGTGTAAGCATTTCCCCCTTTTCTATTAAAGCTCTACTGCGTTCCAACAGTTCCACATCTTTTGTATGATTAGCCAATCTAGCTTGTTCTATGGAATATTCCAAACTGTCCAGTTCACTTTTCAGAGTATCTGAAACCTGGCCGATTCCAATATAGGCAAAAAATTGTTCAGGAGCTTTTGCCGCAGCTTTCATTCCAATATATGTACCAAAAGAATGGCCGATCAGCAGCACTTTCTTTTGTCCAAATTTTGCTTTAACATAATCGGTCAATGCCAATAAATCATCCACAAGCAAGTTTATAGATATATTGGAGTAGTCCTCAAAAAAATGATAAGATTTCCCGCTTCCACGTTGATCATAATGAACGATAGTAAAATTCTTCTCAAGCAGATCTTGATATTTCCTTACGTATGGGATCTCGGAGCAACCTGGTCCTCCATGTACAAAAATCACAATAGGATTGTTTTTGTCCATTCCCCTGATCATAACTTCATGATTAGTACCATTGATTTCGACTTGTTCTAACGTACTTACACTATTATTCCCATGAATTCCTGGGGTCCATGTAGGGAAAACCAATCCCAGTAAAACAAAAGAAAATAGAATGATTAAACTGATCTTTACTATTTTTACGCTTTTTCTTATTACTGGCATCTGTCATCTCCTAGATTATAATATTGATTAAATAATAATATTTTAGATTTAAATTCCACAGGCAGCCAACGAGAACCTTTATATGACATCGTTTCATTTTGCATTTGATCCATATTCCATTGAAGATGGAAGTCGTTAGGATGAAGCTCTGGACAGAAGGAAAAATGTATCATCAAGGCTATCGAATTGACATGGTGGAGGCAAGTAGTACGACGGACTACCAGAATCTGTGGGTGATGGAGACCTTCACGGAGCGTACGGCCGGGTATTACGGCGGCTTGCCGCTAGACCCTACTGTGGTGAAGCATGCGGAGGAGCTCATGGAGGCGATTGGCAGAAATTTGACGGAGCAGCCGGACCGCTTTTGGCCGTGCCGCAGCCGTTCGTATTTGATGGAACTTCTGTTTCTAATTCGTCAGGTGTACCATGAGACGGACTTCTCACCGCACCTAGGCCAATGATCCGCTTGTGTTAGCATCAACTCAGAAGCTGAACCGACTGAGCATTTATCTGGATTGCGGCGATCAAGATGATTTCAAAGCGGCGACGAATCAGCTGAACGGAATCCTCCAAACACAGAAGACGAAATCCTTTGAATTCCATACGACGCCGGGAGGGAAGCACGATGATGCGTATTGGAGCAGTCAGATGGAGAATTACCTTCTGTTCTACGGGGGGATTGGACCCGGATGAATAGATAAACGGCATGGATGATC
>JAIRVF010000053.1 GCA_031254035.1 Paenibacillus sp. | reverse complement strand
TACAAGCAGATGCTTACGAAGTCGTTTTCTACGAAAACGTGTAGCTCCGCTCCTCAATCCCTAGCTTCATCCAATTCAAGCGTTTTGAAAAAACGCACTTCGGAAGCATAAGCTTCGGTACTGAAAATCGCCCTTTTTGAACACGCACTTTTAGGCGGGAATTGCATAAACAGGCATGAAAAAAACCGCCCTGGATTACGCAAAGAGAGACGGTCAAATAAGCCCCGGAGGGGACTTAGGCGAATTCTCTACGCTGGTATTATCCAGATCAGATACCCGGTCAGCAGCGGATAACAGCTGCAATCTCAGCCTGATTCACTCAAGCTCCCGCATTCCCATATGTAACAGACGAACCTTTCGCAAAAATGAAAAGGCGAAGGAATCTGTATCCTGGTTCCAAAATACACCAAATTGTTGTTTGTTGGCAATAGTAAATATTTCGGCTTACATCCGTCGTTATTGATTAAAACGATTTTCTATGTCAATATATTTCAGAGTGTTCAAAAAACATCATTATACAAAATTCGATTCCGGCTGCATTTTTTTCTGTAACTAGCAGATGGCTGTGAACGTTAGTTTTATATATCTTCTTAGCATCATCCGAAGGGAGAAAAAGCATGACAAAAAAATTATTAAGGCTGATGACGGAGCTTTCATCTAGAAAGTGGCTTTCCGCGTTGATGGGACGTTTTTCTCACAGTAGGCTCAGTAAGGGGGTCATCCCCGTTTTTATAAAAAGCTATCAAATTCCCGCCCATGAAGCGGAAAAAGAGTTACATGAATACCGGACCTTAAACGAGTTTTTTTCGCGCCGCCTCAAGCCGGGCATGCGCCCAGTTGAAGAAGGCCCGAATGGGCTGACAAGTCCGGTGGATGCCAAAATTACGGCGATGGGCGAGATCAGCGCAGGGACGATCCTGAATGTAAAAGGCCAAGATTATTCCGTGGCGGAATTGCTAAATTTCTCTCCCCATTTGGAATTGTACAAGCATGGTTATGCCTTTGTGTTATACCTTAGCCCCACCGATTATCACCGTATTCATTCCCCGATTACGGGCGTACGCACGGAAAGTGAACATATCAAGGGTCGTGCGTACCCGGTAAACGAGTTCGGGATGACCCAGATGAAGTCTGTGTTATGCCGAAATGAGCGTTTGATTACCTATATCGCAGGCGAATACGGCGAAGTGGCCGTTGTGAAGGTGGGCGCCATGAACGTATGCAGCATACGGTACAACGATGAGTCCGTATCCCGCTGGAACAATGGCGATGATCTGGCTTATTTCGAGTTTGGATCGACTGTCGTGCTGCTTACTCAGGACGGAACCTTTACGCCGCGGGCAGACATAAAGCTCGGAGACCAGGTGCGAATGGGCCAACGACTTGGAACACTTCATGCTCCGCAAATAAAACCAGTTATGATTTCCCAAGGACGGAAGCCATAATCCTCTGAAAAAGGCGCCCTGGCAGCAGCGCCCCGGCTTGAAGTGTCAGCCGGGTACTCCGTGGAAGTGCGTACCGGAACGCAGGACGTTTCATGCAGGCAATATGCGCAACCAATCCGGCAACCTCCCGCGGGTCGCCTCCTTGCTGCGCGCTTTTGCGCGAGAAGGCAAGCACCTTGTTCAGCATCGCTTGATAAGGGGATCCAGGCGCTGTGCTCATCTGCGTGAATCCTTTGTCCCAAATTGGCGTCCCGTAGGCCCCCGGCTCCACCAATACCACGTCGATGCCAAACGGCCCTGCTTCAAGTGCCAGACATTCGCTGAAGCCTTCCAGAGCAAATTTCGAGGCAGCATAAGGACCGTAGCCCGGAAATCCAATGCGGCCGCTGATGCTGCTCATCTGGATAATCCGGCCTTTTCCCTGCTTCCTCATTAAGGGAAGTACCGCTTGTGTTACGCGCACCATCCCGTGAAAATTCGTATTCATCTGCTCGAGCCAAACCTCGGCGGGCACCTCCTCGATAAATCCACCGAAGGCCGTCCCCGCATTGTTGACGAGCACGTCCAAACGCCCGTATTGACTCCGTATGTACGATACCGCCTGCTTCACAACGGTTTCATCGGTCACATCCAGCCGCACGGCATGAATACTTTCCTGCACGCCTGCTTGCTCCGCCGCTTCCATCAGTCCGGCTTCCGCTTCCATCCTCCTGATGCCCGCAATGACTGCGAATCCTCTCCGGGCAAGTTCGATCGAAGTCAGCAGTCCAAAGCCGCTTGAGCTGCCAGTCACCAAGGCCACCAGATTGTCTTGACTTGTTTTCATTTCTCCTCCTCCGCTTCTTTCGCTACTTTTCAAGTACTAATTATGATGCCTAAGCCCTTTAATCTCAAAAAAAAGCAGCCGCGGTCTATTATTCCGCGCTGCTTTTTGAAGGAACAGAATGGACAAACACTTAGCGGATCTCGGAAGGCTTTTTCCCTGTATACTGCTTGAATTGTCTGCTGAAGAAAAAAATATCGCGGTAACCGAGGGCATCCGCCACCTCCGTCACGTTCATGCCCGCATGCAGCAGCAGATGCTGCGCCCGCTCGATCCGCGTCCGTATAATATAAGACTGCACTGGCGTTCCAATCATTTCCTTGAACTTAATGGAAAAATAACGCGGCGACAGCCCGGCGCGGGCCGCAAGATCCTCAACCCGGTGAGGTTTCCCGGGATGCTGCTGGACATAATTCGCAATCTCGTGGATCACCTCAGTCAGTTGGTTGCTGACCTTCTTCTCCTCCGGTTGCTCGCGGTCATGCCGCAGCAGATGAATCATCAGCTGCTTCAGGATCAGTTGCCCTTCTTCCTGTGCGGCAAACGTGTTGACCAGGAACAGCCTCACGTATCTGGAAAGCATGTACTCAAAATCAACCGTGTCCGTCAAACGCCGGTATGGTAGCGGAATGTCGCTTAACGGCTCATTGATTCTAAAGTGGCTGTACGTAAGTACAAGCGGCTTTTGTGGGTTATGCGTTGCGCTCGTATGGTCCCCTGGTCGGAACAAAAAGCAGCTGCCCTTGCCGACCTCAAAAGACTCATCGTTGCGGAACACAGTCCCTTCACCGCTCCATACATAAAACAAATCATAATTTTCCAATGCTTTCTCGCGTTTCTGCCATTTCCACCCCGGCTCGCAAACGATTTTCGCAAGCGAGGGTGTTATATGAAAAGAAGACGGCGACGCATGCAGCATGTCGTCATTCCCCCTTATGAAATATACTACCCGCAAAAATTGAAAGATGTTTGAGATATTATCTACATGATACTCTCTCACGAGAAATTTTGCACATCCTGCCACGCATCCGCAAGTCTGGCGACACCTCCGGCGATCTGTACCTCCGTTAGATGCGCGAAGCCGAAACAGGCGGCTGAAGGCCCTGCCTGTTTCCGCATGCACATACCCGTCTGCCCCATTAACCGGATGTTCCCGCCCCCTGTTCATCACGCCTGTCGGTGGACCCAAACAAATTGGACTATAAATTTTAATCTAAATTGGATCTTTTTCCTTGTCAATGTCTCCGTTATGCTGATAACAATATACAAACCAAAACGGGCATGGACACCAATGGTTCAGGTAAAAGTGGATGAGATTCCTTTTGTTAGAAATTCCACTCCTTTCCCCGTGACGGTTCCGACTGCAAATGATATAATATTAGGCAGTTAAAACGGAAACCTTACATGGAGATCCGACAAAATTTCCGACATCATAACAGATTTGGAAGGATGAAAGACATGGTAAATCGACCTGCTGAACAATTGAACGAAGGCGTAAAATCCGGCAACCCGCATGTCTATGACATGCTGTCCACACTAGGCAAGGAAATCTATTTTCCAAAGGAAGGCATTTTGAGCCAATCCGCCGAAGCCTCGGGACACGCAAAAAAGTACAATGCAACGATCGGCATTGCAACGGAAGGCGGCATTCCGATGCATCTGGACGTGGTCCAAAGCAAGCTCTCCGCTTATCAGCCGAAGGATCTCTACCCATACGCACCGCCTGCTGGCAAACCTGAACTTCGGACAACCTGGCTTGCCAAAATGAAAGAGGAGAACCCTTCCCTACGCGAAAAGTCACTGAGCAACCCGATCGTGACCAACGCGCTTACGCACGGACTAAGCGTAGTTGCCGACCTGTTCGTCAATGAAGGAGATGCCGTCATTTATCCGGACAAAAATTGGGAAAACTACGAGTTGACCTTCGGTATCCGCCGTCATGCAGAAATCGTGAACTACCCGCTTTTCACCGAACAGATGCGGTTTAACAGCGAAGGACTGCGCGAAGCGCTGCTTGCACAAAAAGACAAAGGTAAAGCGATTGTTATCCTCAACTTCCCGAACAACCCTACGGGCTACACGCCGGGGCTTAAAGAAGGCGAAGAAATCGTTGCGGCCATCAAAGAAGCGGCAGAAGCGGGCATTAACGTAGTCGCTGTAACGGACGACGCTTATTTCGGACTCTTTTTTGAAAATTCCTTGAAGGAATCATTGTTTGGCAAGCTGGCCGATCTTCATCCACGTGTCCTTGCCGTCAAAGTCGATGGTGCCACCAAGGAAGAATTCGTGTGGGGATTCCGCGTCGGTTTTATCACCTATGCATCCGATAACAAAGACGTGCTGCATGCGCTGGAGCAGAAAACACTGGGCATCATCCGCGCCACCGTTTCCAGCTGCTCTCATCCTTCCCAGACGTTTGTGCTCGATGCGCTCAAATCACCGGAATTTCATGCTCAGAAGGAAGAAAAATTCCAAATCATGAAGGGCCGTGCCAACAAGGTCAAAGCGCTGCTCGACAGCGGAAAATATGAAGACGTGTGGGAATATTATCCGTTCAATTCAGGTTACTTCATGTGCTTGAAACTGAAGGATGTGTCCGCAGAAGAGCTGCGTACGCATATCCTTCATCAATATGGAGTCGGAACGATTGCCCTCGGCGAGCACGATCTTCGCATTGCCTTTTCCTGCATCGAGGAAGATAACTTGGAAGATCTCTTTGATTTGGTGTACCAGGGCATCCTTGATTTGCAGAAGAAATAGTTCGTCAAATATTCCAGTATAGAAGCACATTCTGCAAAGAATTGTTTTTTCATCTTGAACGGGTGATTGCCCAAGCACAGTGTCCCCCCTAGACATATGATACGGTGTAATCCAAAACAATCTATCGCAAAGGGGAATGAACAATGGGCGAAGAAGTAAGAGGCGCTTATGGAATGGGATACAGCTGTGGTGGTGGTGGAATGTTTGGGAACACAGGTGCCATTCTGGTTCTCTTCATCCTTCTGGTAATCATCACACGTTCTTTCTGGATCTGATCACCCACCATTAAACCAATAAGAATCAGAAACACCAAAAAGCAGAAGGCGGGGATCATCCCGATCTTCTGCTTCTTTTAATGCCCTCACGAGTGTTTACATACTATTCGTCATCATCATCTTCGCCTGTCTTTTTCCTTCCAGCAAAAAAGCGGAAAAGCAGGCAAAGAATCACGCCGCACAGCAGCGTCACGAAAGCAGCACCCAGACGATCCGTCCCTGCTCCAAGAAGCGGAAGCCAGATCAATACTGCAAACACCAGCTGGATTTGAAAAGCTAGGCGGATCGCGTTCGCCCGGCGGCTGCCGGGTGGAATCGGGTAAACATGAAGCCAAAAGGATTCGCTATGATAACGCAGCAGCGATGATAACTGCACCCCTGCCAGAAACACAAAAAACAGGTAAATGCCGCTGCCAACCATTCCGCTCCGTGTCCACCAAACGAGAAACGCCCCAAGGATGCCCGCTCGCAGCAATATGCCCAGGAGGTCGCTTCGGATAAAGCTTTTCATCAAAAGGTAACGGTATGCGGCCTCCGGTTTCCATGGAATACGATTACCGACCCAAGAGAGCCATTTTCTCGAATAAATGCGCTGCTGTCTGCCCGGCACATTTACGAACCAACCCAGCATCATCAGCACGCGGCCAATATGCGTCTTTTCCTGGGCAATCAATCTCTCCCATGCTACCAGATGTTTTGCCGGAAAACGTAAAGCCGCACCATAAGTTGCTGCAAGCAGCAAAATAAAAATCGCGCTCTTTCCTGCAGGCTGCCAAAGCCAGGCTGCCACGGCAAGCGCAAGGACCACGTAACGAAGCAGCCGATAAGCCGTTGCCCCTCTCCGCGACACCATCCGCAGTTCTTTCCAACAGCCGTAGCTGGCGAGCAGCTTCAGCAGAACCAAAACCAGAAGAAACAACCAAAATGATTTCGGATCAGCTTCACTCCGAACGTAAAGCGGCCATGAAGTAATAAATACAAGAGCCAGACCCAGTAGTTTGTAAACGACCCCACTAATCCAACTTGCTTGGAAATAATTTCGCATCTGCGATTCCTGCGGAAGTAAAAAAACGGTGTCCGCCGGCTGAAGGTAGGTCCTGAAGCTGCTGTTCACCGTCAGCGGCACGAATAAGATCAGCATAATCCAGCGGATCGGAAGACCGGCCGGGATATGCTGAACCAGGGATGTGTACCATGCCGAAAAGCCAATAAGAACGAACAAAAACAGCACTGCAACCCCGCTCTGAATGACATAACCGACATACGGCAGCACTTCTTTCCCCCAGAAACGGCTGCGGCGTTCGGATCTTAATTTAGCCAAGTCCATCATCAATCCCTGCCTTGCACGAGGGTATAGAACATTTCTTCCAGACCCGCCCCGGTTGTACCCGCCTGTGTCGCGATTGTTTGTAGCGTCCCCTGCGCAATGACGCTTCCCTGATGAAGTACGATAAACCGGTCGCAATAATTCTCGATGGTCGAAAGTATATGCGAGCTCAACAGAATCGAAGATCCGCCTTCCTTCAATTCAATCATGAAATCCAGCAGAGATCTAATGCCGAGCGGATCCAATCCTAGAAAAGGCTCGTCGATAATATATAATGACGGACGGGCCACGAACGCGCACATAATCATGACCTTCTGCCGCATCCCTTTGGAGAGATGCGTTGAAAGGCTGTCCATCTTGTCCTGCATCCGGAAAATCTGCGCGAGCCGATCCGCGCGCTCCTCATATTCACCCTGCCCGACGTTGTAAGCTCTAGCGGTAAATTCCAGGTGCTCGCGCACGGTCATTTCATCGTATAAAAGCGGAGATTCCGGAACAAAAGCCAATGAGCCATGATAGGTTTTCGCATCTTCCTCCCGCTTCTTTCCCTGCACCCGTATCTCCCCCTTCTGAGGGTTCATGAGTCCGAGAATATGCTTCATGGTTGTACTTTTCCCTGCACCGTTCAGGCCGATCAACCCGACCATTTCGCCGGGGTTTACCTGAAAGGAAATATCATGCAGTACAGGGCGGTTTAAGCTGTATCCACCGCTTAGACCTTGAATGTCCAGAACAGTATTGCCACTCATTGCATCACCTCCATGATATACCTGATAAGCCTAAGCTTAGGGGCGTTTCTTGTCTTTCAGCCATTTCGGAGCCCCTTTGTTTTTCCGTTCCCGCTCCCTTTCGCTGTTGCTTTGCCGTTCTGTCGGTTTTCCTCCTCGGAAAGGCTCACTCTGCTTTTTGGCAGGACTGAATGATTTTCGGGTTTCCTCCTTGGCCTTTCGGCTCCCCAGTGAACTCTGGTTTGCGGCTTCCTGCGAAACATGAGCTTTTCCCGGCTTGTCCGGAGACTTTTTGTAGCCCGATTGCACCCGGGTCGTGAAAGCTGCCTCAGGTTCCAGCACCTTGCCGCCGTATAACTTGCGCTCCTCCAGCGAAATTCCAAGCTCTTTGGCAAACTTGTCCATGATAAAAATTTGCCTGTTTGTCACCAGGGAAAGTACTAATCCGCTTCTCCCCATACGTCCCGTGCGTCCAGCGCGATGAACATAATGCTCTGAATTAAGCGCAGGGTCGAAGTTCACAACCATTTCCAAGCCTTCGATATCCAGGCCGCGGGCTGCGACATCGCTGGCAACCAGCACTTTAAACTTGCCGCTGCGGAAGCCCGACAGTACCCGGCTTCTGGCCATCTTATCCGCATCCGCATACAAAGCTTCAGCTGTAAGGCCCATATAGTTCAATTTAGCCTGTACTTCTGCAATCGTTTCCGTTTGATTGACAAAAACCATCGTTTTCTTCGGATTGTAATGGCGGATCACCCGACGCAAATTTTCCATCTTATCCCGCTCATCACCGGCAAAATAATAATGCTCCAGCCCTTTTGCGGTAGATTGGTCCGTGTCAATGCCGATTTCCAGCGGATTCTTCATTTCACGTTTGACAAGCGCAGCTGTTTCCTGACTTACGGTTGCCGACAGAAATACCAACTGGCGATCCCTGAGGGCGCTGCGAAGAATCCGGTCCACATCGCCAGCCCCGCCCAGCTGAAATACCTGATCCACCTCATCCACGACGATCGTATTGACTTGATGCATCTTGAGTTTGCGCGTCTCGATAAGCTCCCGTACCCTACCCGGTGTACCAACGATAAGCTGAGGATGTAGCTTCAATTTCTCGACCTGGCGTTTCAGCGCAGCTCCACCGATCAGTCCAAGCACTTGAATGCCACGGGATTGTCCATACTTTTCGCCTTCCCTGACGATCTGCATGGCCAGTTCCTGCGTTGGGGCGATCACGAGTTTTTGAGTCGATTTTGCTTCTGTGTCAATGCCCTGAAGGATAGGCAGCAGATAGGCGAGTGTCTTGCCTGTTCCCGTCTGCGAGCGAGCAAGCACATCTGTTCCTTTTAAAATTGCGGGAATGGTCTCCGTTTGTACAGGAGTCGGCTCTGTTATTCCGTATTCCGACAGGCGATCGGCTAAAACTTGATCAACGCCGAGCGCTGTAAATGAAGTTGATTTCATTAAATTCCATCCTTTGTATAAGTCATTCCTATCCATTATATGATAAAAGAGCTCCGGTACCAAAATTAATTCCGTGAGCCGAACGAAAAAACCTGCGTACATGCAAAATAACCCCACAAAGAGTACCCGGAAAGAAGTCCGACGCCTCTCAAAGAGGGGCGCTTTTGCAGAGCAAAAGTACTAAGTGGAGCCTATGCTTCGATGCGTATTCCAAATCGTCATTTTTTATTCATCATTCGGTAGGTCAGCCTGTCGGATAAGCGCGGAAACAGTTGATACAGACGCATGGCGGCGGCAGCCTTGAACGGGAGATTCAATTCTTCCTTGCCTGAATCCATTAGCTGCACCATTTTGCGGGCAACATATTCCGGCTTCATCATCAGCCACTGCACATTGTCCACATAACCGCCTGAAGGGTCCGCAATATCAAAAAAAGGCGTATCAATCGGTCCCGGATTGACGGTAGACACAGTAATTCCCGTCTCCCGCAGTTCCTGCCGCAAGGAATTACTAAAACCAAACACCGCGTGCTTGGTTGCCGTGTACGCGGTCGATTTTGCCGTACCGATTTTGCCAGCCATGGAAGCGACATTCACAATCTGGCCGCTACGGCGGCCGAGCATATGGGGAAGTACTGCCTTGGTGCAGCGGACGGTGCCCATATAATTCACGTCCATCATCTGCCCGAATTCCTCGGACGGCATGTCCACCGCATTTTCAAACTTGCCGTAACCGGCATTGTTCAGCAGGATGTCGATTCGACCGTGGTCCCTAATGATCTCTTCTATTGTTTGCTTGACCTGCTCATCCTGGGTTACATCCAGCACTTTGACTTCATGTTTTCCGGCAATACGACTTGAAGCCTCTTCCAGTTTCCGGCGCGAGCGAGCAGCCAGAATCGGCATCGCCCCCTCAGCGCTCAACATCTGGGCTGTCAAAAAACCGATCCCGCTTGATGCTCCCGTAATGACAACGACTTTATCCTTCAACATGATTTTGTTTTCCTCCCAAGGGATGCGTTAGCCTATCGGCCGCAGGTGATTATACCCTATTTTAAAATACTTGAGGTATAAATTCGAGGAAATCGATCCGAATATCGCAAAAAACTTCGTCTAAACATGGGTCGTCGTCTATTTAAGTACATCAAAAAGGTTTTATTAAGAAACCATGACCTGAATATCAAGCTCTCCGATCCCATCCATTAAGAGAGGGATACTTATCGCCTTTTGCTGATTAAATATAGCAACCTGCTCACTTCTTACCACTTTAGGCGGGGTAATGTCCACATTAACCCCCTGATTGGACAGAATGGCACTTGCCCTGCCGCTGATCATATTGCCTAGTTCAGAAATGGCGCTTTGACCCATCTCGTTCATTTCGGTCAGCACATGTCCTCCCATCATGATCGATACCATCCGCAGCGCCACATGCTCATGAAGGCTAAACATGATATTACCATTTAGTTGTCCTGACATTTCGATATGTATCCATATATGGTCCTGAATTAGCTCTACTGTCTTCACTCCAAGAGTTCCCGTCGAAGGAGACACCTGAATAACCTGCTCAATAACAAGCCGCGCGGATTCCAGAAAAGGATTGATAACCTCCGCTTTCATTTCTGTCAAACACCCCTTCATCGTAAATTGCGCTTCAAAAGTCCCATTTCTCTTCGAACCAATTATACGGTAAACCCCTAAATAAATCACCAAATTTTTACACAATCAGGGCATAAATACCCTGATAAACAAGGCCTTTTTCCTATATCGAAAGTTAAGAATTCAAAATCCTGATATGTATATCGGTCCTTTAGGCATATTTTTGAATACTATGATGAATTTTGATTCTATTTTTAAGATGTTGTTCTTTTTAAATTAAGAAATTGCTTTCGTAAAATCTATTTCATCCAGGTCCGCATTGCCGTGACTTTCCGAATCTCATATAATTAAAGGATATACATATGGTCGAAACTCAAAACAGGGTACAAATAAGGCCTAAGGAGGAACTGCATGAACATCAGTCAATTGGAGACACTGATTACGATCTCAAAGACGATGAGTTTCCGTAAAGCCGGAGAACTGCTCAATTTGACCCAACCTGCTGTATCCGCCCAGATCAAAAGCCTGGAGGATGAATTTAAAACCGTTCTGGTCGATCGGAATCAACCGGTTACACTGACCGATCGCGGAGAAGTATTTTTGGAACACGCCGAACGAATTCTGGCTGTGGTCGACGAGCTGAAGCAACGTTTGTCCGATCTGGAGCATATCCCTCAGGGACATATCGTGCTTGGCACAACGACCTCCATTGCCATACAAATTTTGCCGCGTGTGCTCTCATATTTTCACAACCAATTCCCGCTGATCAAAACGTCGATTCAATCCATGGCGTCCTCGCAGATTTATACCAGTGTGGAAAATGGGCGAATTGATATTGGCATCGGTTACTTGATTGAACGCAACCCTAATTTGAAAACCTCCGTGCTCTACTACGACACCTTTGAGCTCATCGTCTCGCCGCGTCATCCTCTGGCCAAGAAACAGACCGTTTCCATAGAAGTGCTTAGGGATACGCCGCTTATTTTGCTCTCGCATGATACCGTCGGCAGACGCTTTACAGATGAAATTTTCAAAGCGCATGACATTGTGCCTAACGTGGTCATAGAGCTGTCTAGCAGCGAAGAAATCAAGCGGATGGTCGAAATCGACCTTGGTGCCGCGATCATGTCTAAGCAATCGGTCGCCAGCGAGCTTCGCCATGGCACGCTCAAAATCATTCCGCTAAGGGAACTCGAAGTCAGCCATCCTGTCGGCTTGATCTATAAATCCGGAAAATATCTGAATTCCGCTATGCAGCAATTTTTAAGCGATCTCAAAGGTATGCCGGAAACCCAGTTCATCAGTTCCGAGTAAATTCAGAAGGATGATCAGACGGATTTTTCGAATGAAAGGAGCTTTATGATGAAATTCGATCTTCATACCCACCATTTTCGCTGCGGCCATGCAGATGGAAACATTCGGGACTATATCGAAGCAGGCATTTCAGCCGGTTTGCACGCCATCGGTATCTCCGACCATGCCCCTCACTTTGGAGAAAAAGAGGAACAGGCATTTCCCCACATTGCGATGGGCAAATCCGAGCTCGCAAATTACGTTCAAGAAGTTCTTCAGTTGAAACGGGAATACGAGGGTAAAATCGATGTGTTGCTCGGCATTGAATCGGACTACTTTCCAGAGCATGCGGATGTATACCGCAAGGTTCTCTCCGATTATCCTTTTGACTACATCATAGGGTCGGTCCACAGCGTTGGCAAAGTTAGCATTTTCAACAAAAACCGCTTCAAAAAGCTCAGTGACATGCAGCAGCAAATCGCGGTCAAGGAAGAATATTACCGGCTCATTCAGGATTCGGCGCGGAGCGGCATGTTTCAAATATTAGGACATATCGATGCCATGAAGGGGAACTACCCTAGCTTCTCCGATATTCCGGCCGAGCATATCCTTGACGAAACGCTGCAGGTGATCGCAGAGAGCGGTGTGGCAATCGAGATCAATACCTCCGGTAAAACAAAGATGAGCGGCGGCTGGTATCCATCTGATGCCATCCTGGAGCGTGCATGCCATTTCGGCGTGGACGTGACCTTTGGCTCTGATGCGCATAAACCGTCGCGCGTGGCGGATGAGCTGGACGAGGTGGTTGCCAGGCTGAAGGCGATTGGCTTTAAGGAATGGGTTTATTTTAAAAACAAACAAAAGCATAGCGTACCGCTATAAGCCAGCATAGATAAAATAACCCCACAAACTATAATCTAAAAAAAAAAATGGACCCGTCACGTGCGGGTCCTCAAAACATTTATATTTTCAAAAAGGGGGTCATGTAATAAGTGTACCCGCTCTCTGTTAGAGACGGATAACAGCAATATTTCATTTGTGTTACAAAACTTTCCTTTCCGTTATTAGCCCCTCTGATCCTTGTTCCGCTCCACTTCCTTCTTCCGCCCGCTCTGACCGGACCGGTTTACAATGATAATGCCAGCAACCACTAGCAGCAACGATAGACCAATCCAAGCCGAGACCCTTTCATCCAGCAACACCGCCGATAGCAGTACGCCGAATACCGGAATCAGGAACAAATACAATGAAACCTTGCCTACCGTGTTATATTTCATAACCGTATTCCAAAGCGCGAAACCTGCGGCCGAAAGCACGGACAGGTAAGCGAGCAGCAGCCATCCCTTCACGTCAAAATGAAACGGGGCAAACCCGCTCCGGACCGCTCCTACCAGCAAAAGTCCCAAACCACCAGCTAACATTTGTTTTCCCGTCAGGGCAATAACCGACTCATTAGCACTCTCCTTGCGGAAAAGCACATTACCAAACCCACCGAATGCAGCCGACGCCAACAGAAGTACCGCCCCGAAGCCAAAATTGAACTGAACACCCTGCTGTGCAAAACCCATGACCAAAATGCCGAGAAACCCAAGCAGTAGGCCAAACCATTTGGCTGGGTTCAGTCCCTCGTTCTTGTCTATCATCCGGGCTGATAAGATTTGGAATAACGAGGTGGAACCCACCAATATGGAACCTTCAATCCCCGAACTGAAGCTTAGACCCGCGTACAGCACGAGATACTGCATAAAGGTTTGAATAAAGCCCAGACGTATAAGGCGGGGCATAGAAAGCGGTTTTCTGTCGCTGCGGCGCGTCTGCCCCATAACTATAGCTAACGCGATTAACACGAGCCCTGCAAGCGCAAAACGGTAACCCGCAAATACCCATTCCCCAAATACGTTTTTAGAATCGATCTGAAAATGCTCATAACTGATCTTAATGACAGGCAGCGCGCTTCCCCAAAGCAATGTCGCTCCTAGGGAACTGATCAGAATGCCTGCCGGATGTTTAAACCATGTTTCTGCCTTCACCTTGCTGCACGTATCTCCCTTCAATCTGTACCATCGTGCTCAGCGCCTGCAAAGCAGGCCTGATATTGCTGATCCGTAAGACTGTATATTTTCATCTCAAGCGGTGCTGTGAAGAACATTCTTTTTTGAGAAAACGTACGTTCCAGCACCATCCCGTTTCTTTGCATCACCCGTTCTGAAGCCGTATTTACGGCATGACATCGGCCTTCCACACGTTGTATATGAAGCTCGTTAAAAGCATAACGCAGCAACGTGCCAAGTGCCTCCGTCGCTAGTCCCTGATGCCAGAACCTGCGGTCTAACATGTAGCCAACCATCGCATCGCAGCATTCCTGTCTCCAGTTTTGCAGGGAAACCACGCCGACAGGCCCTTCCTCCTCTGAAAGCCAGATCCCATAATGGATCGAATCCTGCCGCCTTGTATTCAGAAGTTCGTCGGCGACGCGGCGCGACCTCGAGAAGCTAAACAAAGACCCCTGTGTCACATATTTCATCACAAGTGGATCGGAGAGGATCGCCAAAAGGCTAGGGGCATCCTTTTTCTCAATCAGTCGAAGCTTTATCCTCTCGCCCGCCAAGACGGGCGAAAATTGAAATCTTTCCGCCAACATCCCCATCCCTCTCCTTCTTTCCCCTGCCTTGAAACGGCGCTTATAAAGCAGCATTTATTAGGCGCGATCAAAAAAATAATAGACCATTCGATTTGCCGAAAGAAGCCTAACAACGGGAAGTTTTCGTGCAAATCTGCTTCACTATTTTTTTGATCGCGCCTTAATGACCTGATTTCAGCGTGAAAATAGTCAACTCCGGTTTGCAAAACAAGCGTATGGGCAAATGTGTTTCCCCGATCCCGCGGTTCACGTAAAGTGGCATAGATCGCTCACCGATCGCATAAGTTCCCATGATATAGCGCCGCGATCCCGGAGGCGTGAGCAACGCTCCAAGCAAGGGTAGCCGCACCTGCCCTCCGTGACTATGACCGGATATTTGCATATCAAATGGATACAGGACAGCCGTATCCGCATAATCCGGTTCATGCATCAGCAGCAGAGCGAACAAATTCCTAGGGACACCGTCTAATGCGCGCTCCGGATTGGGCCTGCTCATAATCTGGTCCTCAAGGCCGACGATGGCAATCGTCTCCTCCCGATACCTCACGAGTGAATGCTCATTCCTCAGCGTCTTAAATCCTGCCGTTTCTAGCAAGGCTGCAACTCGGTTCGGATCAACCAGGTAGTCATGATTGCCGAGAATCGCGAATTTCCCAAGCTTGGCCTGCATGGATGCAAGCAGCGGAAGATAATCGTTCATGGAATCCGTTCTCGAATCCACTGCATCGCCGGTAAAGAGAATCAGATCCGGAGAGGCGTTTTCGACCGCCGCAGCCAACTGGGCAATATCGCTTTCGTGGGAATGGAAGCCAAGATGCAGGTCGCTGAACTGCGCGACCGTTATTCCGTCTAATGCTGCGGGAAGCCTTGGACAACGAAAGGTCAGTCGGATGACATCAAGCTGCCTTGGCTCCCAAAACCACGCATAACCTCCAGTTAACATGCCGGCGCCTAAAATAGCCACCCCACAGCGTTTTAAAAATGCCCTGCGCGACATCTTACCGGTATTTATGGTGTTTTTCATTGCCGGATACTCCCTGTATAATAGAAGTATTAAACTGAACGGAAAAGGATGAAGCATATGTCTAACGATACCACGGCAAAGCTTATTCAGAAACAAAAAGATTTTTACGGAAGTGGTGTAACAAGGGGCTATGAGGATCGTCTGCGCCAGCTGAAAAGGCTGAGAGAAGCGCTCATTGCATACGAAAAACAGATCATCGCGGCCTTGAATCAGGATTTGAATAAAAGCGAGTTCGAGGCTTATTCTACGGAAATCGGCATCGTGTATGAAGAATTATCCTATACGATCAAAAATCTGCGAAGCTGGATGGTTCCCAAAAAGGCCAAAACGGCATTAACGCATATCGGCAGCAAAGGGCGGATTATTCCCGAACCCTACGGTACGACACTCATTATAGCCCCATGGAATTATCCTTACCAGCTTGCTATTTCCCCTCTCATTGGAGCACTCGCCGCCGGGAATACCGTGGTGCTGAAACCATCGGAGTTGTCCCCTGCCACATCCACCCTGCTAGCTGAAATACTGAGCGGCCTGTTTGATGAGGAATATGTAGCTGTGGTACAAGGTGGACCGGAAGTAAGCCAGGATTTACTCGACCAGCCCGTGGACTACATCTTTTTTACGGGAAGCGTCCACGTCGGCAAAATCGTCATGCAGGCAGCGGCTAAACGGCTTATCCCGCTGACCCTCGAGCTCGGCGGCAAGAGCCCCTGCATCGTGCATGCGGATGCTCCGCTGAAGCTGACGGCCCAGCGCCTTGTATTTGGCAAATTTACAAATGCCGGGCAGACCTGCATCGCCCCCGATTATCTGCTTGTGCACCGCAGCGTGAAAAACGAGTTGATCACTCATATACGTGAAGCCATTAAGGAATTTTATGGTCCAGAACCTTTATCTAATGCATCGTACGGACGTATTGTTTCTGAAAGGCATTTTCATAGACTCGCCTCCTTTCTGCAGGACGGGAACATCACACTTGGCGGCAAAACGGACGCGAACGCTCTAACCATAGAACCTACGCTTATGGACCAGGTGACTTGGGATATGCCTGTCATGCAGGAGGAGATTTTTGGTCCGATTTTGCCGATTGTGGAATATGACCGCATCCAAGAAGCTGTGGACATGATTAACGCACGGCCCAAGCCGCTTGCTCTTTATCTGTTCACACGGGAGCCAGAAATCGAAGAAACGGTTGTCGGCAACGTCTCCTACGGTGGTGGCTGTATTAATGACACGCTGATGCATATCGCTACCCCTTACCTTCCTTTTGGCGGCGTCGGCGAAAGCGGAATGGGCGCTTACCATGGCCGGGGCAGCTTTGACACCTTTACGCATTATAAAAGCGTGCTGAAACAGACCACCCTATTTGATATTAAATTCCGGTATCCATCGTCCAAAAACGGCTTGAAATTATTGCGTAAGTTGATGAAGCCTTGAGAGGGCCCCTTCGTCTGTTTTAAGGACGCTGCGGAACGAAGCATTCCTCCAATCGCTGTTGCCCCCGAATATCCTGATTTCACCTTAAAGGAAGATATATCGGGGACAAATGCGACCGCTACCGCTTTTTCGGAATTGCTTCGTTCTCTCCGCTGCTTCGTGCGTCTCCATATAAAAAACACAAAGAAACCATTTACCTGCAAAAATAAATCCTGAGCGCCAGAATGGTTGCAAGACTAACACGGACGCATCGTTCATGCGGATGAATCCGGAGCGATGAAGGCTATAGGCTATCGGTTCGTCGAATGATCGAACCAAAGAGTGTGTTTAGGCAAATGAAAAAAAACTGGGGATTCGGCGTTTTCTTAGGGTTTGTCAAAAGTAAGCCTTGAGGTCGGAAGGCTTTCGCTTGCCCATAATCAAGAAGGCAGTCATATTTGGGACAGCCCCATAGGCTCATAATTAGTGGATGACAAAAAGAAAAAGTAGCGGAGGGGACGGAATAGATCTGAAGAAGCGGCAGCGTTCGCCTTTGTCTCCGAATTTCTACGTCTACGAAAAATATAATAAAAAGAAATTTGGAGACAACAGCGATCGGAAGAACGATCCGTAACCGCAGCGGTCACCTTGCATAATGTGTCAAAAACTAATTGTTAACGAGATTCCCAATATCAATGTTGTAACAAGGCGTAAAGCATAAAAAACCTCCGCCCCTCAGCTTCCCGCTGAGTGACGGAGGTTTTTGGTGTTAAGTTTAACGTTACACGCCCAGCCATTTCTTGAACATATGCTTGGTCGTCTGCTTGTTGATTTCCGCAATGGAAGTCGTCAGCGGAATACCTTTCGGGCAGGAGCGCACGCAGTTCTGCGAGTTACCGCAGCCTTCGATGCCACCGTCATCCATCAGAGCATCCAGACGCTCTTCAGCGTTCATTTCACCCGTTGGATGGGCATTAAATAGGCGAACCTGAGAAATTGGCGCAGGACCGATAAAGTCGGATTTATCGTTTACGTTCGGACAAGCTTCTAGACATACACCACAAGTCATACACTTGGACAACTCATAAGCCCATTGGCGTTTTTTCTCCGCCATGCGCGGCCCAGGACCGAGATCATACGTACCGTCGATCGGTATCCATGCTTTGACTCGTTTCAAAGCGTTAAACATCCGGCTGCGGTCAATGATCAGATCGCGAACAACCGGGAATGTTTTCATCGGCTGTACGCGAATCGGCTGCTCTAATTTGTCGACCAAGGCAGCGCAAGCCTGATGCGGCTTGCCGTTGATCACCATTGAGCAGGCACCGCAAACCTCCTCAAGGCAGTTTGATTCCCAACATACTGGAGCCACTTTAGCCCCTTTGGCATTCAGTGGATTGCGCTGAATTTCCATCAACGCACTGATTACGTTCATTCCCGGGCGATAAGGAAGTTCGAACTCCTCATCATACGATGCAGCGTCCGGACCGTCCTGACGGGTAATGATAAACTTCACTTTTTTGGTAGAAGCAGTTTGTTCCGCCATGTCAAATCCCCCTTTTTACTTGTCTTTGGAATAATCGCGGATCCGCGGCGGGATCAACGATACGTCAACCGGCTCATAGGATATTTCCGGACCATCCGGCGTCCAAGTCGCTTTGGTGGTTTTTAGGAACTCCTCATCATTACGATTCGGGAAGTCTGGCTTGTAATGCGCACCGCGGCTCTCATTGCGCAGAAGCGCTCCAAGCGTCATGGCTTCGGCCAGTTCAAGCATATTCCACAGCTGCCTTGTGAAAGATGCACCCGGGTTGTTCCAGCGCGATTTATCGTTGATGTTGATGTTTTTGTAGCGCTGTTTCATGTCTTTGATCTTGCCGATCGTTTGCTCCAGTCGGTCGTTGTAACGCACAATCGTCATGTTGGCGTTCATCATATCGCCCAGTTCTTTATGAATCGAATATGCATTTTCGTTGCCATCCATTTTGAGGATGTTTTCATATTTGTCATCCTGCTGCTTTTTGTATCTATCGAAGACCGTAGAGGAAATATCCGCAGCAGATTTTTTCAAACCTTTAATATATTCGACCGCTTTCGGTCCCGCTACCATACCGCCATAGATCGCGGATACGAGCGAGTTGGCTCCAAGACGGTTCGCTCCGTGGTATTGATACTCGCATTCCCCTGCGGCAAACAGTCCCGGAATATTCGTCATTTGATTGTAATCGACCCACATACCACCCATGGAATAGTGAACGGCAGGGTAGATTTTCATCGGAAGTTTGCGAGGGTCATCGCCTACGAATTTTTCGTAGATTTCGATAATGCCGCCAAGCTTAACGTCCAGTTCCTTCGGATCTTTATGCGATAGATCGAGATAAACCATGTTCTCACCGTTCACGCCAAGACCTTGGTTTACGCACACGTCAAAGATTTCACGCGTCGCGATATCCCGCGGCACAAGGTTTCCGTAAGCCGGATATTTCTCTTCAAGGAAATACCAAGGTTTGCCGTCCTTATACGTCCAGATCCGGCCACCTTCGCCGCGCGCAGATTCGGACATCAGACGCAGCTTGTCATCCCCAGGAATGGCCGTTGGGTGAATTTGAATAAATTCACCGTTTGCGTAATGCACGCCTTGCTGGTACACAGCGCTCGCCGCCGTACCGGTGTTGATGACAGAGTTGGTCGTTCTGCCGAAAACAATGCCAGGACCGCCGCTTGCGAGAATAACAGCATCTGCAACAAAGGTATGGACCTCCATCGAGCGCAGATCCTGCGCGGTAATGCCACGGCAGACCCCTTCGTCGTCGATAACCGCAGATAAGAACTCCCAGTTCTCATGTTTCGTTACAAGTCCAGCCGCTTCATGCCGACGTACCTGTTCATCCAAGGCATACAGCAGCTGCTGGCCTGTCGTAGCGCCCGCATATGCCGTACGGTGATGTTTCGTACCGCCAAAGCGACGGAAATCGAGCAGGCCTTCCGGCGTACGGTTGAACATAACACCCATACGGTCCATCAGGTGGATGATGCCAGGTGCCGCTTCGCACATTGCTTTTACCGGTGGCTGGTTGGCGAGGAAGTCACCGCCATACACCGTATCGTCGAAGTGAATCCACGGGGAGTCTCCCTCCCCTTTGGTGTTGACGGCTCCGTTGATTCCGCCCTGCGCACATACAGAGTGTGATCTTTTAACAGGAACTAAAGAAAACAAATGAACATGGACGCCCGCTTCCGCAGCCTTGATGGTAGCCATCAGACCAGCCAAACCGCCGCCCACGATAATAATATTATTTGCTGCCATTAACGCTCACTCTCCTTTAAGAGGTTGTTCAAAAAGTCCGCTTTTGATAAGAAAACCGATCGAAGTAGTTCAAGGATGCGCGACCGCGATCCAGAGGTAGGTTTTCTTGCGATATAGAATTTCATCAGCGCAGCTAGATAACGAACAAAATTCTATATCTAACACGAAGTGAATCAAGAAGTGGCTCGGCATCGAATCTTGAATTCAGCCGGTCCTAAGCGAATGCTTACGAAGTATGTTTCCTCCGGAAACATTTCAGGTGCTCACGTACCTAAACAGCAGATGCTTACGAAGTCGTTTTCTACGAAAACGTGTAGCTCCGCTCCTCAGTCCCTATCTTCATCCAATTCAAGCGTTTTGCAAAAACGCTACTTCGGTGTTGAAAACTGACCTTTTTGAACACACATTTAACTAAGAACTGACTTCACTGTATCAAGAAATGCCGTTGCTGTTTGGAATTCCGCGCCGCGGAAAGCAATCATGGACAACACGAGCATGATGGTTACCAGGACAAACAGCGTCATGCAAATGTAAGAAGATACACGCTGCGCCCGCGGTCCCACAGTGATACCCCAACTAACCAAGAAGGACCAAAGACCATTGGCGAAGTGGTACGATGCAGAAATGACGCCAATCAGATACAAGATAAACAGCCCTGGCTGAACAAAAATGTTGTGCATCACGCTTCCCAGCTCTTCGTGCGTTACATTACCAAGCGCGATCTGTATACGGGTTTCATACACATGCCAAATGATGTACACGAAAGTAATCACACCCGTAATCCGCTGGAACAGGTAACGCCAGTTGCGCGAATATTGGTAGTGTCCGTTATTTGGCTTGGATTGGTAAGCCATATACAACCCAAAAACGCCATGATAAATCAACGGAAGATAGATCAGTACCCACTCGAGCAAAAAGACAAGCGGAAGGTCATTGATTAGTTTCACGCCAGCGTTAAACCGTCCGGCCCCTCCCTCGAATGCGCCAAAATTCGTCAGCGCATGCTCGATGAAAAACAAGCCGAGCGGAATGACTCCAAGAAGCGAATGCAGCTTTCTGGAATAATAACCATTCATAGATTGACGTGCCCCTTTCTCACAATACAACGTTTTCAATTTTATTTTCGACTAACCATTAAAACTGTGAACAACTTGTGGCACTTTTCATGTTACTCTTTTTTTTCTTATAATGGAATTGCAATATAATTATTAATCATTATAATTTAAATGCATATGTAATAGAGAGTCCGAAATTTTGCAATGATTTTTTTGGATAACAAGCAGAGAGGTGAACCTGATGTTCGAAGATTTGGACGTTTTTGCAACCATTGTCGAACAAACGAGCCTAAACAAAGCTTCAAAGCTACTAAATTTATCACAGCCCGCCCTCTCCCGTAAAATCTCCAAGCTGGAGGACGAGCTGGGCGTTAGCCTGTTCAATCGCCGCGGCAAAAGGCTTGAACTCACCGCATTCGGGCAAACCGCCTATAACTTCGCCCTGGAGCAGCGGCAGCAGCAGCTTAAATTCAAGCAAATGATCGCCAGATACAAAGGGGACGACCAGATCTCAGTTACACTTGGAGCAAGCCTGACAACACTGCAAACAACGCTGCCGCCGCTGGTAACCGCTTTTATGGAAAAACATCCGACTGCCGAACTGAAGCTCATCACGGGCAAAACGCATGAGATTGTATCTGCTGTCCGCGACAAAAAGCTGGACGCTGGCATTGTAGCTTCCTCCATCAAGGAGCCCGGGCTGTGCTGCACCCCATTGTTTGACGATCACCTGGAGCTTGTCCTCCCCAAGCACCATCCCCTATTGGGACAGGAGGAGGTGGGCATGGATTTGCTTCATGGTCTTCCCATGATTATATTCTCAACAGGGACATGGTATCGCAAACTTACCGATGAGCTTTTCCACCGGGTGGGCGTTGTTCCAGACATCCGCATGGAAATGGACTCATTTGAGGCTATTGTCCGCCTGCTTCCATCCTGCAAAGCTGCCACCCTACTGCCTAAGTCGTATCTGCGCAGCCAGCTTCTGGATGATAACGATCTGACTACTATTCATATTCCGGCATTAAAAGAAACTCGGCGCACCACCTCACTGATTTATTCGGAGAACGGTGGATTAAGCGCTGGGGCAAAGCAGTGGATCGAGGAAACGAAATCTATTTTCGGACAATTCACCAACCAATAAGCTTAAACAGAAAAGAGCCGCCTCCATCCCTGACCGAATTCACCGGAAGGATAGGAGCAGCTGAATATGAAACTTCAAAGTTGTACTATTGGACCTTGATTATACATGGCTGGAAGAATGGGCGGTTGCATGTCTATCTCCGGCTTTGATCTCAAGACCCAGTTTGCGCGCAGCAAGCCCCGTTGTGCTTGCCTGCAGCAAAATCGTCAGCATGATTGCCATAAAAGTGATGGCCGAGATCGTACCTGCATGGGCGATCCCCATCCCGGCAATCATGCCAGACAACGCAGCCGGAATAACACCGGTTTCGCGGACCCACATCATAAAGAGCAACTCATTCCGCGACCACTTTACCTTCCGGTCCGGAAGGGCACACAGTAGGATGGTCAATGGACGGGCCACGAACATCAGCACCAACACAGCTCCAAGACTCGGCCAGAAATACTGGCCAAGCGCCCCAAAATCAACCTGACTGCCCAGCAAAATAAAGATCAGCATCCGCATCATGATGCTTGTATTATCTGCAAACGTCCCCGTTTCCTCCAGCTTGTCAGCCATGGATAATCCCATCGTGTCGGCATTACCCCAGGCAAGTCCGGCCACGAAAGTCGCCATAAATCCGCTCACGTGGAGCACATCCCCTATTAAATAGGAAGAAAGAGCAACAACGATCATCGCGATCGTGGTATAATCTTTCAATATGCCAAGCCGGAAATGAGCCACCAAATAAGTCAATATAAATGAAACTGCAGCCCCGACCGCAATTCCTCCTACGGCCGTTTTGACAAAATCCCATGCCATGTCGCCCACCTGCAGAGACTTGCCGCCCGCCACCGCCGCCAGCAGCGCAAACGTTAAAATCGAGCCGGTCGCATCGTTAAACGCCGATTCGCTTTCTACCGTCTCTCTTACACGTTCTTTGATTTTCACCTGCTTAAATACAGGAATGATAGAGGCCGGATCGGTAGATGCGATAACGGCAGCCGCTAGAAAAGAGAAAATCCAGTCCAACCCGAATAAATAATGTACCGCCATGCCCACGACACCCGTGGAGATCAGCACACCAGGAACACTAAGCAGCGACAGGGTGATCCATACCTTTTTCAGTCCACTGAGCCTTAGGTTCCGTCCCCCGTCAAAAAGAATAAGCGCCGACCCCGCCGTCAGAATAAGTTGGTTAAGCAGTGAGCTGCTTGCGGCATTAATGAGATGCAGCCCTCTTCCCAGAACCATTCCGGCGATGATAAAAACGGCAACATCCGGCAATTTAAGCCAGGAGGCCAGCCTGCCAGCCAACATTCCGATGGTAATAATAAAAAGCAACAGGATTAAAATATGATGGATGATTTCAGTCGTCGTAGATTCCATGGTCTTTTTCTCACATTAATTTACATTGACGGCTTCACTCTCGAAGCGGTCAATATTGCCGTTGGCACCGATGATGACCATAATATCCCCTGTATGAAGCTGATCCATCGCCGTAGGCGCAACGATAATCTTCCCTTCACGGTGGATCGCAACGATGCTGCAGCCGAATTTTGCGCGTGTGTTAATTTCGTTCAAGGTTTTGCAGTCCAGGGTTTCCGGCACTTTCATTTCCACAATGCTGTACTCTTTGGATAACTCAATGTAGTCGAGCAAGTTCGGGGTGACCAGTTGATGGGCAACACGTACCCCCATGTCTCTTTCCGGAAAAATCACCCGGTCTACGCCAAGCTTCTCCAGCGCACGTCCGTGAAGAACCGATATCGCTTTGGCTACAACGGTACGAACGCCAAGGTCCTTCAGCAAAATCGCAGCGAGAATACTCATCTGAATATCGTCACCGATGGCTACGATCCCGCAGTCAAAATTACGGATACCAAGCGATTTCAATACTTCCTCATCCGTGGCATCGGCCACGACCGCATGCGTAAGATAATCACTCATGTCGCTCACGACTTCTTCATTTTTGTCGATTCCGAGCACCTCATACCCCAAATCGATCAATTCCAATGCCAGACTCGAGCCGAAACGCCCCAAACCAATGACGACAAACTGCTGTGTTTTCATTTCTCTCCTGATGCTCCTTATTTAATCAAATTTCTTATCTCTTTATAAAGCTACCCGATAATAATTTTCCCTTCTGGATGACGGTACAGCTCTTTTCCTTTTTTAGGACCCAATGCATATGCCAAGGTAAGAAGCCCCAACCGGCCGGCAAACATCGTAAGGCAAATCAAAATTTTCCCGGTCAGTGTCAAATGCTGCGTAAGCCCCAAAGATAGCCCAACTGTGCCGAAAGCCGAAGTCGTTTCATACAATATCGTCAGAAAGTTGCTGTCCTCCGTCGTTGAAAGCACCATGGACACCCCGATCACCAGGAACAAGGCAAGGAAGGTAATCGTCAAAGCTTTGAAAATACGATCCTGTGTCAGACGATAACGGAAAAACACGATGTCATCGCGGCCTCGGATCATAGCAATCACGGCACCGACTAAAATAGTAAAGGTCGTCGTTTTGATGCCGCCCCCTGTAGAGCCCGGTGATGCACCGATAAACATCAATATCACCATAAAAAATTGGGAAGCTTGGCGCATGCCCGCCAGATCCAGCGTATTCGCACCCGCCGTGCGCGGCGTAACCGACTGGAAGAACGAAGCGAGAATTTTGCCGCCCCAGTTCAATGAACCTAACGTTTTGGAATTGGTAAACTCGAAAACAAAGATAACCAACGCCCCCACCAAGATGAGCGCTCCCGTCATGGACAACACGACTTTCGTGTGCAGCGAAAGCTTCCGGTTTTTACGGTAATCTACCAGATCAGACAAAACGATAAAACCGATGCCGCCGGAAACGATCAGGAACATGACAACGATGTTCACAAGTGGATCATATACATACTTCGTCAAACTGTTAAAATGCCCAAATAAGTCGAACCCGGCATTGTTGAACATGGAAACCCCATGGAAAATACCGAAGTAAATCGCCCGGCCAACCGGCATATCGAAGGACCAGCGAATCGCGAATAAAATGGCGCCGCAGCCTTCAATAATAAGCGAGAAAAGCAGGACCTTCCGGATCAGACGAACGATGCCTTCCATCGTATTTTGGTTCATGGCCTCCTGAAGGATCAAGCGGTCACGTAGCGATATTCTGCGTTTCAGCATAAGCGAGAATAAGGTTGCCATCGTCATAAAGCCGAGACCGCCCACCTGAATGAGCAGCATAATCACAACTTGTCCGAAGGTGCTAAAGAACGTTCCCGTATCTTTAACAACCAAACCTGTAACACAGGTTGCTGAGGTCGCCGTAAATAGAGCATCGATAAAGTGAATCGGCTCGCCCGTTGTATTCGAAATCGGCAGGGTGAGGAGTATGGCCCCGATCAAAATAATAGCGGCAAACCCCAGGACAAGAATTTGCGGGGGAGCCAATCGAAACCATTTCAATTTAGCTGTCAACATCTTCACCTCATTAAAAAAGTCAAAAGAAAAAAAGCATCGGAAATCCAATGCCTTTCGGTTTGGGCTCCTGCTGCATAACGCCTACGAGGTTAGCTGACGGATTCGGGCATGCACAGGTTGCCCTATTCGCTCCATTTCAAGCGAAATTCACCCCTAAATAATGGTTCCCCCGTTTTCGAACGGAAATTCGGCGTATTTATTATTCATTTGCATCAAAATTATAATCCTTATTGTTTTACATCACAAAGCCATTATTTGAATGAATACCTCGGAATAAAGCCTGATTGCATCACAATTCTCATAAAAGTCTGCCATTCTCTTGCGTTTACATATCTTTTTCTTGGTTTTCATCGTTTTTTCATATTGTATTAGCGGAAAACTGGCTTTAGATGAACATCGTATGCTATGTTTACGTTTATAATATGTATATAGCCAGAATTTAATTATCTTGGCGCGATCAAAAGAATAATAGATCATTCGATTTGCCGTAGTCTAACGACGGGCAGTTTTCGTGCAAATCTGGTTCACTATTTCTTTGATTGCGCCTTAAAGGGGGCATTCCATGAATCCCGTCGGACAACCGCTTCAGCTCAAAGTCAATTATAAAAGGCTTGGAGTATTTGCGGTCATCGGCCTAGTTTTATTCGTTATATTTCAGATCCTGCCTTCCACCGCTTCGGAAACGCTGGAACAGCAGAACACAAAGGTAATCAGCAAAGAGCAGGCCCAGCAAGCCGCCGAAACATTCGCACAAAATACGCTGCATCTCCAAATTGACAAAAGCGAAGATGCACTCATTACCTACCAATCCAGTTCCGATTTATTCGGGTATTTGTCCCGTGAGAAGCTGCTGGATAAATACAACAAAACATATGAGAAAAACTATCCTTACGATGTGTTCCGGGTTCGTTTGGCCGAACAAGGAGATAACGGCTACACGAGCGTTGACGTACATATGAATTCGGGTAAAATTGTCGCATTTTCCGTGACGCCGCGTTTTTCTAAGTATGCAGCCGCGATGTCGGAGGCGAACAAACAACTGCGTGACAACAAGCTGAAAATCGTCGAAGGCAATATGTCGCTGCAGGAAAAAGAGCAGCTTGCCGAGCCATGGCTTCAGCAGCTTGGCTATCAAGCTGCTAAACTAGAAGTATTGACGGGCAGCAATGATACCGGACTTGTGTACGCGGATCCAAACCAATCCATCGGAAATTCGCAGCTCCAGATCAAATTCACGTTTGAGGACGGGGCCATTCATTCATTCCAACCGGCCTTTTCGGTACCGGAACTGCATATGACTTACGTCAACAAACAGACCTCTATGGCCAGGTGGCTGACCAGTTTGGGCTACGGGCTGCTTACGTTTGTTCTTGGCGTACTTGCGATCGTATATGGGGCCTTAACTAGGCATCATACCTCTTTTAAACGGGGGATATTTTTAAGCGCGTTTTATTTTGCGGTAGCAACGTTCAGCAGCTATAATTTGCTGCCCGTATTCAAAGCCCAGGGCCTCTCAGACTTCGGAATTTCCCTCGCCCTGATCGTCCAAACGTTCTTCAATCTGGTTATGGCCGTTCTCCTGTACTTCTCTTTGGTCGGTGGAGACGGGCTTTGGCGCAAGGCGGGCCTAAATGCATGGGCAAGGGTCAAAGAGCCGGGGTATGGGCCTTACGTGCTTCACAGCATGTATACCGGTTACCTTTGGGCGTTTATCCTGATGGGCGTTCAATCCGTCATCTATATTGTGCTGGATAAGACCATTCATAGCTGGTCCACCACAGATGCCACCCAGTCAGCATATAATATGCTTTACCCATGGCTCCTGCCGATCATGGCCTGGATGGCTGGCATTTCCGAAGAGGCTGTTTACCGCTTATTCGGCATTCCAATGATGAAGAAGATTGTCCGCAATACCTTTATCGCTTGCTTGATCCCAACGCTAATTTGGGCGTTTGGCCATACGCTTTATCCGATCTACCCGGTCGCCACAAGGCCGATCGAACTGACAGTGATTGGGCTGTTATTCAGCTTTATTTTCCTAAAGCATGGATATATTGCCGCTATGTTCAGCCATGTCGTCTTTGACAGTGTGCTGATGAGTTTCAGCTTATTTGCTTTAGGAGACGTTCCGGACATTTTGGCGGGAATCGTTACGATCATTATGCCTGCCGTGGTCGCTTACGTCGTTTATCTCTTTAATCGTAAAAAGAAAAAGGAGCCATATATCATGACTCCCCATCCTGAAGGGCTGCAATAATCTGTTTTGCCAGCTTATCACCTATTGAAAGAGGCCGGAAATCATCGATGCTGGCCTCTTTTATTTTTTTCAGCGAACCAAAATGCTTGAGCAGCAGCTTGCGCCGCTTCTCACCAATGCCCGGAATCGAATCCAGCTTCGACGCAACCATCGATTTGCCGCGCTGTTCGCGGTGAAAAGTAATCGCAAACCGGTGCACCTCATCCTGAATCCGATTTAGCAGGTAAAACTCCTGGCTGTCGCGTGGCAGATTCACCGGCTCGGGTGGGTCGCCGATCATAAGCTGCGCGGTTCTGTGTTTGACGTCCTTGACCAGGCCGCCCACCGGAATAAACAAACCGAGTTCATTCTCCAGCACATCGATTGCCGCAGAAATTTGGCCTTTGCCTCCGTCCACAATGATCAGATCGGGCATCTCCAAATTTTCTTTCAGTACACGTTCGTAGCGGCGGCGGATAACCTCTCGCATCGTCTCGTAGTCATCCGGCCCCTGAACCGTGCGCACCTTATATTTGCGATATTCTTTCTTGTCCGGCTTCCCGTCAATAAATACAACCATAGCCGACACGGGGTTCGTCCCTTGAATGTTGGAGTTGTCGAATGCTTCGATGCGGTGAAGATGGTCAAGACCGATATATTGACCCAGGTTGGCTGCTGCTTTCAAGGTTCTTTCCTCATCCCGCTCAATCAGCCGAAACTTCTCATCCAGCGACACTTTCGCGTTTTCCACTGCCATGCCAACCATCTGCCGCTTCAAGCCGCGCTGTGGCACCAACACCTTAATGCCAAGCCACTCCTGAAGCGAGACCGCCGCTCCCGCAGCATCAAGGACATCCCCGTCTTCGTTTTCCCCATCTACATCTTTGGTCACTTCATCATCTTTAGCCATATCCGGGAGCATTATCTCCTGCGGCAGTGCCGGATTATCGCTGTAATACTGCGTTACGAATGAAATAAAATCGCTGTACGCCTCGCCGTAAAACGGGAATACGGAAGCGTGGCGCTGTACCATTTTCCCCTGGCGCATGTATAGAATCTGCACGCACATCCAGCCTTTGTCCACGGCAAATCCGAATACGTCACGGTCTCTGGAATCCGAAGTCGTGATCTTCTGCTTTTCCATAATCGCATTAATGTTCATGATCTGGTCACGGAGCTCCTTGGCCCGTTCAAAATACAGCTCCTCAGCAGCCTCCTCCATCTTCCGCTGAAGTTCCTTCTTAATTTCCTCATGCCCGCCGCCAAGGAAAGACTGGATCTCCTGAGTAATCCGGTCATATTCCGATTGTTCAACTTCTTTTTCACAAGGAGCAAGACATTGGCCCATATGGTAATAAAGACAAACCTCTTTGGGCATGACCCCGCATTTGCGGAGCGGATACATCCGATCGAGCAGCTTTTTGGTCTGCTGCGCCGCGTAAGCGTTCGGGTATGGGCCAAAGTATTTGGCCTTGTCTTTCAGGACTCGTCTGGTCACCTCAAGCCGCGGATGCGCTTCATTTGTAATTTTTATATATGGGAATGTCTTATCGTCCTTGAGCAGGACATTGTATTTCGGCTGATGTAATTTGATGAGATTGCATTCCAAAATAAGTGCTTCAATGTTGCTGCCAGTGACGATGTATTCGAAATCGCGGATATCCGCCACAAGCCGTTGCGTTTTTCCGTTATGGCTGCCGGTGAAATAAGAGCGGACGCGGTTTTTCAACACTTTGGCCTTGCCGACATAAATAATTTTGCCATCCGCATTTTTCATCAAATAACATCCGGGCAAATCCGGGAGTAATGCAAGCTTGTTGCGTATGTTTTCCTGCGCTTTTTCAAGTTCATGTAATGTCTCGTTTTTTTCGTCCATGCTTTCCCCTCCTCCCGGTATCTTCTTCATTATATGAGGAATTCGCCAAAATCCAAAGCGCGTTTTTCATAAAAATAATGGGATGGAAAATACAAACAAGCGCCCCCGGAATTTCCGAAGGCGCATGATATGGTTGATCGTGTAATGAATTGATTATTGATGCTTGGAAATGATGTTCTTCAGGTTTTCCTTGGAATTCAGACCTACCACTTTATCAACCGGTTGGCCGTCTTTGAAGAAAATCAAAGTTGGAATGCTCATTACGCCGAAACGGGAAGCCGTTTCTGGGTTTTCATCCACGTTCAATTTGGCAATTTTAACGGAGTCGCCCATTTCATTCGCAAGTTCATCAAGAATCGGAGCGATCATTTTGCAAGGACCACACCAAGGAGCCCAAAAATCAACCAATACTGTACCTTGGCCTTCAATTTCACCATTAAAGGATTGGTCAGTTACATTTACAATAGCCATAATATTTTTCCTCCTTATAGAAAGCTGAATTTCATTAAACTCAGAATTTTGCAAAACAAAAATCTCAGTCACTCGATGGATTTTTGCAAAACCCTTAAACTGATATGTCTTTGTCGACAGTTTAAGTATAACATATTTTTTCGGAAAATGTAAAATCCTTAATTACAGATGATAGGCATGTGCTGCAGCGACTAGCCCGTTTGCGAGCGAACCGGATTCATTCAGGTATGGAGCCCGAATAAAACCGCTTCCTTCGCACTTGGAACTCGGTCGAAACAGCTGATTTTCCGCTTCACCTTAAGCCTTAACCCCTATATAAGTATTCACCATATATTCTTTACAAATTCTTTGGAAATTGGGTATACTAATGTTAACTCGGGTTTCTCTGTCAATGACTAAGCTCATTTACATAATGGAAACCATCCTGAGGAGGCACTGTATTCATGAATGCAAACGTGCACGCTAACGACCCGCGGGAACACGTGAACGAAGAGCCGCGCAATGACTTGATGGATCTGATGAATGGATTTGGAGGCATGGCTTTGCTCATGCTCCTTATTTTTGCAACTATGGTCATCATCAAGTTTATCATCTCCGGCTAAACGGCTCTGGACGAGCTGAAATGCAAAAAAACCTGATCTTTCCGCCGCACCCGGCAGAAGGTCAGGTTTTTTTCTATATATAAATAAGGCCACTTTAAGAACGAATTCGCCGCTGATTTTCTCCATGCAGATGTACGACATCAACGAAAGGTAATATCCGGTCCATCAGCCGCTGCCCCTTGTAAATTTCCTCCCCATCTTTGCTTGTGAAGCTAAGATGCTTCTCCAAGCCATCAAAATCATAATTGGATGTGTAAAAGGTCGGTTTACGGTTCATACGGAAATTAAGGATAGCTCCGAGCACATGATCGCGTACCCATGGACTAAGATTTTCTGCTCCGATATCGTCAAAAATAAGAAGGTCGCAGTTCTTCATGACTTCCACCGTATCTTTGAGTTTTTGGTTATCCTGAAACATGGATTTCAAATCCTCAACAAATTCCGGCATGTACACAATAACACCGGTATACCCCACGATCGCCAGCTCATGCAGCAGATAGCTCATCAGAAACGTTTTGCCTGTCCCGAAAGAACCAAACAGATACAGTCCTTTCGTTGACAAGCCCTCTTCCTTGACCTCGCGGATATAGCGAAAAACCTGGTTTACCGCCGGAGCACGGAGACGGTCTTTTCCCATGATTTCAACTTCATTATATCCTTCCTGAAGTGCCCGTTCATCTACATAAAAGCTGCGGATACGCCTCTTGATCTGATCCGCGTTTCGCTTAGCCACTTGAAGAGAACAAGGAGCCTTGCGCTCAACCAGCTCCAGCTGTCCATTTTGCGTAACCAGCTCCAGTTTGCTGTAATGTCCCTCAAAGTCATTCGGACATTTTTCAAGCCCTGGACAATTCGCGCAGTTGCGCCGGTCATTCACGTACTGGTACAGACGTGGCAGGTTGGCGCGCAGCCGGGTTT
Source organism: Paenibacillus sp. (assembly GCA_031254035.1). Taxonomy (GTDB): domain Bacteria; phylum Bacillota; class Bacilli; order Paenibacillales; family Paenibacillaceae; genus Paenibacillus_AQ. The sequence goes on along the minus strand of JAIRVF010000053.1, from coordinate 137,105 downwards.
CGTCCATTTCCGGATGTTCCGCACGGAGCTCTTTAACAATCGGATCCCGGAGCAGCTCATCTGCAATATCTTGCGATTTTCGCAAAAAAGACGGTCCTTTTATTTGTTTCAATACTTGACCTAACGATTCCAAGCCGGCTCCTCCTTTCGGGCGGTAAATTGTGCGTGTTGACCGCTGCGGTTACGGATCGTTCTTCCGATCGCTGTTGTCTCCAGAACGATTCCGTTCCCTCCGCTACTTTCGCTTTTCCAAAAACTTAAATTCCTTTTTTCTTACTCGCCTGCATTTCGGCCGCCATTCGCAGCATTTCCTCGAATTCTTCTTCGCTGACCGTATCCATTGCATGGTTCTCCTGTGCAATTGGAATTTCAGGCTTCAATCTCGCGGACTTGTTGCCGTATGTGCGAGTTCTTCCGCCTCCAGAAGCGGCCGCCTGCTTTCCCTTGACCTTAGCCTGATCGCGAATATATTGAACAGCCTTCTCATACGTGTTGACCTGCTTCAGCAGCATATTGGAGGCAATCGCCTCGACAAAATTACGATTGATGCGCTGCTCATTGCCTCCCGAAGTTAGCAAAGACATCAAATAATGGATCAGCACATTAATCACTTCACCAGGCAGCTTGTAGCTGTGATCGATTTTATCGAAAATATCGAAGAAGTTATCCGGTACGGAACCTGGAAAAAATGTTTTGAGCAACCTCGTATACGGTTCATTGCGAAGCATCATATTATACTGGTGGACATCGCATTTGGACTGGAACTGAACCGGCACATCGACGTAAAATTCCATCTCGACCGCATGCTCCTGTGGGGCGGGATCGGCCGATTCCTCGCTCTGGTGGAACGAGACAACCTTACCTGCATAAACCTCGCGCTGCTCTTGCCGCCGTTTGTCCTGACGGAAATGCAGGTTGGCCTTGCGCTGAAGCTCATCAAGGTTGACACCGCCATCCGCCGCAAACACACCGTCCTCATCCAGCAGCCGGCACAGGTCCTGAACGCTTAAATCATATTTGTTCACGACATAGTTGATGATCCCCATCTGCTCATGGTTAAAACGGAGCTTCTCGACATGGGCCCTGTTTACGGAATCCTTCGGAAAACGCAAAATAATGTCGGCATAGTTCAGCGCATTATCATCGGCTGACGTCCGGACACCATGCTGCCTTGTTGTCGACACCTCGGAAAGCGCCTGCTCCAGCTCATAATCGATCACATGCGTGTTCAGCTCGAAAATATCATAAAAAGCAAGCGATATATTTTCCTTGTGGCCACCTGGCGAAACCGCAAATTCCTCCGGTTCCCGAGCCCATAGCTCCTCGCGAAGCGCCAGTACGGCAAACTTGCCAATTTTGTCCCGCAAGAGCAGCGTCAGATGCTGGGTATTAAAAAACTCCGCGGGTGACAACGGCTGCTGGAGCTCGTATTCATAAACATAATCTTCATGCTCGGGCATATACATGCGGCAAGTTTGAAGCAGACCCACCGCTTCCAGCAGCGAGGCTTGTTCGATTAGGAACCTCCGGCCCTTTTCACTTGGCTCGAGGCCCAATGTCAAAAATAGACGCCGCTGCTGTTCAAGCGACGAATATCCCAACTTCTCTATAGGAATCTGCTGAAACAGCAGATGGTATAAACTGATGGCAAAAGCTCCGACCATGGGCTGATAAACCGAGCTGAGCATTTTGCTATCCAGGCTGCTTAAGCAAAAATCACGATATACGCAGTACCTGTGATTTTCCGTAAAATGCAGCAGGCTCTTCAAATGCATATTTTGGCTCCTCCCATCGTAACGTAGACTTTCTCTATTCTATCATAAAAGGAATCCTTGATCCGATATATTTCGACGATTATTATGCTCCAAAAGAATCCAGTAAAGCATAATAACGATGACCAATCAAATGACAAAAATCCTTGCTTCAACAAGTCCCCTCTTCCTTAAAGGCGCTAAAAGCGCGGTCTCGATCCCATAAGTTTCTGTGAAGCAAAACAGCCCCCCTTCCGGAGAGCTGTCCATTGACGTTAGCTTTAGAACATTTTAAATCCGCTTTTACGCAGTTTTTGAATCGCCCAGCCGCTGATGACAGCTCCTGCAAGACCCGCAAGTCCCGTCAAATAGTCAACGACACGGAATGACCCTAGATGGTCCAGGAACGAAACCTCGCCGCGGTCCCACAACGAATAAACCACAACTGGCAAAATGACAACGACAAATAAATAAGAGGGAAACCAAGTCGTTTTCATTAACATATTTAAGATAAAGCCGATTCCGAACATCATCACGAAAAATAACACCATCAACACAAAAACAGGGATAAACTGCATGTTAACATGCTCACCTCATTTTCTCTCTGCCCCGCTAGCTCATTCATTACAATATTATGTAGTAAGTTTACTAGAAAATTTGTCACTAATCAACGAACAATAATTGAATAGATTGTGACTTTATTTGCTCTTTCACTTATGGTTGGGATACAATACAATGAAGGTGTATAGCAACTAAACTTGGGAGTGATCGATAAAATGAACGAAGCAGCATCCACTTTAGAAGGCTGGTATGCTCTCCATGATTTTCGTTCCATCAATTGGACAGCCTGGAAATCCGCAGACGATGAGGAACGCGCAATGGCGCTCGACGAGCTGCAGGAATTTTTGAAAGAATGGTCCGATATCGAATCGGCCAATCAGGGAAGTACCGCGGTCTACACCATTGTGGGGCAAAAAGCCGACTTTGTCCTCATGCATCTCCGTGAAACGTTGGAAGAACTCAACGCGGTCGAAACCGCATTTAATAAAACACTGTTTGCGCGCTTTACTACCAAATCATACTCCTATGTAAGTGTTGTGGAGCTCAGCAACTATCTAGCAGGCGCGGACGGCGGCGACCCGATGCAAAATCCGCAGATCATCGCTAGACTGAAACCGATTCTACCTAAAACGAAGTATATCTGCTTCTACCCGATGAACAAGAAGCGGGACCAAAATGACAACTGGTATATGCTCGACATGGAAGAGCGCCGCAATCTGATGCGCAGCCACGGTCTTATCGGACGTTCTTATGCAGGCAAAGTAAAGCAGATCATTACCGGCTCCGTCGGTTTTGACGACTGGGAATGGGGCGTCACGCTGTTTGCCGACGATTCGCTCCAGTTCAAAAAACTCGTATATGAAATGCGTTTTGATGAAGTCAGCGCAAGATACGGCGAATTCGGAAGCTTTTATGTGGGAACGCTGCTTACAGTTGAATCCTTCGAAGAAATGCTTAAGGTTTAAACGATCCCAAGAAACGGCTCTGAATGAACAAAAAGCTTGCCTCCCTATCCCGGGTAGGCAAGCCTTTTTTATCTCTCTTCCTCATCCTGGCTTTTCAGCGATTCTAGAAACTCGGCCGTGGCAAGGTCGCGGTCGCGGCTCTGTTCCTTCAATCTCTCAATGGCGGGCAAGATCAATATATCGATTTCCTTCTGTACCATATACACCAGATCGTATCGGTTCTGGTCCTCCAAATATCCGCCAACTTCCATCAACGCATTATATCGGTCCAACTCATCCCTTGTTAAAAGTGAACGCACCTGAACGCTGCAGTGTCGCATCTTACAGAAACTTTCCTTTCCTCACTACCAGCGGGATGCCGCCGATCGTGAAAAGATAACGTATATCAACCAGTTTTTTTAACTGCGCGGCCTTCCAGCCTTTAATATGTTTATCGCCCACCACAGCAATACCTTCTCCTTTACCCAAGGAAGCAACGGTGCCTTTGTTGTCGAACTCGAATTTTCTTGGCTGCTGGTTGCGGATGGCGGCCACAATGTTATGGGCGCAGCATACACCCTGCTGCATGGCGATTTGAGCAGTCGGCGGATACGGCCGCCCTTCCGGATTAATGATGAGGGCATTGTCGCCAAGAATATAAATATTCTCATGACCCGGCGCATGCAAATATTCATCCACTTTCACACGCCCGCGAGCTGTCTCAAAGCCAGCCGCTTCGATCTTGTGGTTGCCACGGATTCCTCCGGTCCATACCACCGTAGCCGCCTTGATTTCTTCGCCGCTCGCAAGTAGGACGCCGTCCAGGGTGCATTCCTGAATAGCTACACCAAGCTTGAAGGTGACGCCTTTTCTTTTCAGCACGTCCATGGCGTACTCCACAAGCTCAGGAGCAAAGCCGGGAAGTGCAGTTGGTGACGCCTCCACGTTATAAATGTTGACCAGATTCGGGTCCACATCATATTCTTTGCACAGCTCCGGCATACGATCTGCAAGCTCCGCAACAAATTCGATGCCGCTGAAGCCGGCTCCGCCAACGACAAAATTCAGGCGTTCCTGTGGATGCTTTTCATTTTTATACATGGCAAATTGGTATTCGATATGCTTGCGGATCAAACGTACTGAGTTGATGCTGCGGATTGTCATCGCATAGTCGGCCAGTCCTGGAATACCGAAAGTTTCAGATTCACCACCCAGAGAAATAACCAGAAAATCATATGAGAGGGTTCCATCCTCCAGGATCACCTTTTTTTCATGGGGGCGGATTTCCTGAACGGAGGATTTAACCAGATCGATTTTGAACTCGTCAATTAGCTTCGATATAGGAACACGTGTATTCTCAACGCTGTCCGTGCCTGCAGCAGGCATATGCAAATGGGTCGTAATATAATGGTAATCATGTCGGTTAACGAGCGTAACGTCGGCTTCATTATAGTTTAATTCCTTTTGGAGTCGCTGTGCAGTCAAAATACCAGCGTATCCTGCTCCAAGGATTACGATCTTCGGAATGTTGCTCATCATCCTACTCCTTCCAAATCCTTCATTGTATATTTATATATTTGTGATATATTACAAAACTCATTGTGAAATTATACACTTTTATAATCGGGACTTATCTGTGATCTTAACCATATTATGAAACAGAAATTGCATCCATTCTGGTAGTTGTGGGATTTTTTATCAGCGGTCAATTATAAAAGTTGAAATTAAAGGGCGAAAATGTCTGAAATTCGACAAAAGATGGTAATACATAATATTGAAATGATATCGACTTTCATGGAAAAGATCAAGTGTTATTTGAGCTGAAATTATGCGTCCAAAGCCTGATTTTACGGGCTATTTTAACTGTTGCCACCATTTCGACAATCCCTTTGTTTTTGGGTCTTCATCCTTCAGAACATCCCTAAGAATTTCAGCAACCTTTCAGCCAAAGCCTGGATATATTATAATAAAAAGGGTTCTCAATTCTTAAGATCAAGCTGGAGGTGCTGATACACGATGACTTCACAATCAGATGGTGTTGAAATTTCCGACCTGCTCATTATTGGGGGAGGTCCTGCTGGTATGTTTGCCTCATTTTATTGCGGCATGCGCCAGGCGTCCGTAACGTTGATCGAAAGTATGCCTCAGCTTGGAGGGCAGCTCACAGCTCTTTATCCAGAAAAATACATTTATGATGTAGCAGGATTCCCAAAAGTAACGGCCCAGGAACTGGTGGACAACTTATCTAAGCAGATGGATTTGTTTAAGCCCAATGTCCGCCTGGGAGAACAGGTAGTATCCCTTACGAAGCAAGACGAGCGTCATTTCGTCTTAACTACCGACAAAGGGGAATACCACTCGAAAGCCGTCATTATTACGGCCGGGGTCGGCGCTTTCCAGCCACGCCGCCTCGAAGTCGAAAATGCGGAACAGTTTGAGAAATCCAATCTTCATTATTTTGTCAATGATTTAAACCGCTTCAAAGGCAGAAAGGTCCTGATCACAGGTGGTGGCGATTCCGCCGTTGACTGGGCGCTGATGCTCGAACCGATCGCCGAACAGGTCACTCTCGTCCATCGCCGCGATAAATTCCGTGCACATGAACACAGCGTCAAAAATTTGATGAACTCCAAGGTTAACGTCGTCACGCCTACAGAGATCACAGGTTTGCACGGCGAAGACGCCATAACCATGGTGACACTTACCCATGTAAAAACCAAAGAAACACAGGAGATCGAAGTCGATGACGTGATCGTCAACTTTGGTTTCGTCTCATCCCTTGGTCCTATTGCCGAATGGGGGATCGAGCTCGAATCCAACTCCATTGTCGTGGACTCGAGAATGGAAACCAACATTCCGGGGATTTTTGCCGCTGGCGACATTACGACCTATCCAGGCAAACTGAAGCTAATCGCCGTCGGATTCGGTGAGGCGCCAACCGCTGTAAATAACGCCAAGGTGTATATCAATCCAGACGCGAAGTTGTCTCCGGGTCACAGCAGCAACATGAAGCTATAAATTAACGGCACAAGGCCGTTTTCATAATAAAAGTGCGTGATCAAAAAGGCCGGTTTTCAGCACCGAAGCTTGCGCTTCCGATGTGCGTTTTTTCAAAACGCTTCAGTTGGATGAAGCTAGGGGCTGAGGAGCGGAGCTAAACGTTTTCGTAGAAAACGACTTCGTAAGCATCTGCCTGTAGTGGGTACGTGAGCACCTAAAATGTTTCCGGAGGAAACATACTTCGTAAGCATCTGCTTAGGACCGGCTGAATTCAAGATTCGATGTCGATCCTGCTTCCTGATTCACTTCGTGTTAGATATAGAATTTATAAGTTATCAGCAGGGCTGATGAAATTCTATATCGCAAGAAAACCTACCTCCGATCGCGGTCGCTCACCCTTGAATTACTTCGATCGGTTTTCTTATCAAAAGCGGAACAACCTCTAAAACACAAAAAAGGGTATCCTTGTTCTAGCTGCTGAAGTCCCGCAGCCCGCAAGGGTACCCTAATTTTTCATGTCGGCTCTATGTATCTCGATAATAGATTCGCACCTCCAAAACGCCGCCAGATGGAAAACCTATCGCAGCCTTCTTAAGGAAATAACGATGGATGTGCTTGGATTCTTCTCTTAGTGAACGACGCCCGGCTGATCAGCCTCAAGATTCCGTTTGTGAATCTCAGCCAGAAGCAGAGTAATAAACTCCCGGTCAAGCATCAGTTCAACAGCGGTATGATAAGAATCTAGAAGCATTTCATCCGTCAAGATAGCCATTCCTTTCACACCCCTTCCTTTATTTTCCTCAAAACTATCATATCAAACATTCATTATCGGAACAAGCGTTCGCAATATCCACAGGCTATTGTGGAAATCCTGTGTATAATTTGTTAGTAAGTGTCGTAATATCAATGAAAACGCAGTGGATATTGGGGATAACACTTATACACAGGAAGATAATCTCTATGAAAAAGGCAAAAAAAATATTGCCAGCTAGATGCAATGACGAGTCGAATCTATCATTCTTTCTTTTTGAGTTGCAGTCAAACTCGTGTTTTCATGCTTATTGCGGTCTCGTATTAACCTCAAAAATCCAAATTTTCCCGTTGGTATCTAAGCCGTAATCGAAACCAAGTTGGCCGATGCCAGGGAAGTGGCTTTCCAGAATGCTTGTGCATTTGCGGGTGAGACGGCGCATTTCCCTACTTTTAGCCGCCGAAGAGATGTGCGGAAGCGATTTTCTTAGTCCTTCTCTGCCTTTAAGAAGTGTTCCACCCTTACACAGGTTCGTTACGAACAATCCATGTCGGGCCAGTCTTCCTACCATCGCCCTGATCTCCCAATGACCTCCGCTTTTGACGTGTTTTACGCGATAATCAATCGGGCGACCATTGATGCGTGCCAGATGGATTCCCTGCTGAATCAAGTATTTTCGTTTGACTTTCACACGTTGAAGCGCGCTGTACATATTCGTAAAGGACGTATAGTGACTCGTTTTAAAGGAATCGGTAATACTGTATTGCGAGCCGGATCGGGTCACTTTGATAACGCCGTGGCCTCCACCTCCTACGATCGGTTTAACAACGACAAATCCATGGGCTCCAAGCATATCCCTGAGATTTCCCTCACCTAATGCTTTTGTTTGCGGTATATAAGGGGCCACTTCGGGATCTGTCAGCAGTGCTTCGGTTTTTCGCATCTTGCTTGCCAGCTGTCTTCCCCCCACTTGTACCGCCTCCTTTCTTCTCTCATATCTTATAGCATACTCGCAAGAAGAAGCTCGCTCTTGTATGTTTGTAATATATGGTGAAAAAACGGGGCACTGCGGAGTAAAAACAAAAGAATGTCGACATCATAGTTCTATTGGCGTCTATGATTTTATCCGATATAATGGGATTTGAATGTAACAAAGGGAGGAACTTGGCCGTGGCTGAATTTTTTAAAGTATTGTATTGGATCGGGATGATCGGGATGTCCATAACGCTCGTTGCCATAACCATCGGGATCTTTGCCATCGGATTTAAATTCATCAAAGATAAGCGCAAGGGACTAGGTACCGGCTGCATCGTATTTTCCCTTATCGCCGCAGCCTTGATCGTCTTCATGGTCAATCACACCTTCATCGTTCCGGCATCCTGAGAAACAACGTAAATACAAAGCAAAGAGGCTCACGCCAAACTTCATATGAAGCGGCGCGAGCCTTTTTATGCGGATATAAAATTCAGCCGTGGATCAGCACTCTTCCGGCGCCGGTTTGCCCTCATGTGTCGCTGTGCGGAAAGAAGCTCCGCAGCCGCAGGTCGCCGTAGCGTTCGGATTATGCATCGTAAAACCGCCACTCATCCCCGCATCCTCGTAATCGATCTCCAGTCCGTTGATCAGAGGCAGACTCTGCTTATCCACAACGACCTTCAGGTCTTTTACATTCATATATACGTCGTTTTCGGATTCTTCATCATCAAAACCCATAGCATAGGAAAAGCCACTGCAGCCGCCTTCCTGTACGCCCAAACGAAGAAACATATTCGGAATCTCCTGTTCGGCCAACATTTCTTTAAGCTTATCGGAAGCGGAATCGCTAATATTGATCATTGGTCACCCTCCTTTTGATACTTAAGGTCAGTATACTCCACAAATTTTATCCACTCAAGTAACGGGCGCCTTTCATCCCAGGAAATACCGACCTTTTTTTTCCTTCCTAGCATATTGCGGAGCCCGAATGTGAGGTTTATAATAGTGTGGGTGCAAGGGAAAGGCAAATGTCAAAATTTTGTCACCCGCATGACAATGGTCCGCCATATTTTTTTGTAATTTTTTTCACAAAAATCTTCGTGCTAAACTTCTCAGACATACAGATGCACCGCTATACAAACCGGCCTTTGCTCTCCCGGAGCGCATTAACAAGCCGTTATATTTGACTTGATTGAATGAAGCCGGACACCTTCCGACGAGCGGATCTTTTTGTGTGTTTTTACCTTAAACCGCATCCCATCAAATGAACAGGAGGAATGGATATGTCCATGATCATTACACCAAATGCCCAGAAAAGAATGGAAGAGATTGCTGAAAAAGTACGCCACGGGGAGCGCCTTAACCTCGAAGATGGTGTATTTCTTTATGAAACGGATGATTTGCTGACGCTAGGCCAACTGGCAAATGAGGTCAACCTGCGCAAGAACGGTAAGAAGGTCTATTTTATCGAAAATATGAGTCTGTACTTCACCAACGTATGTGAATCCAGATGCGCATTTTGCAATTTTCGGAAGGATCTCGGCGACGAAGGGGCTTACACGCTGACAGGCCAAGAAATGGTTGAATACGTTGAACAGCACATCCACCCGGGCGTACGCGAGTTCCATATTGTTGGAGGACACAATAACCATATGCCTTTCCAATATTATGTGGATTCTCTCCAGGCGCTGACGGACCGTTTCCCTGAGATTACGCTGAAGGCCTACACTGCGGCTGAAATCGAGTTTTTCACTCGAATCAGTGGGCTTAGCACCAAAGAAGTGCTCAAAGAACTGCAAAAATCCGGGCTGAAGTCGCTGACAGGCGGCGGCGCAGAAATTTTGTCCGATCAATACCGGCAAAAAATGAAGGTCGACAAAGCAAACGTGGAGCAATATCTCGACGTCCATAGAACCGCACACAAGCTTGGCATGAAAACTCATACCACAATGTTGTACGGCTCCATTGAATCGCATGCGGATCGGATCAACCATATGATGCAAATCCGTGAGCTTCAGGATGAAACAAACGGCTTCCTGGTATTCATCCCGCTTTCCATGCAACCAAGAAACAAAAATGCGGGCATCATGCGCCGCAACTCCGCGTACGAGGATTTGAAGACCATCGCGATCAGCCGTCTGATGCTTGATAATTTTAACCATATCAAAGCTTACTTTATCAACATCGGACCGCAGTTGACGCAGGTATCCCTCTCCTTCGGCGCTTCCGACGTTCACGGCACGATTCTCAAAGAACGGATCAGCCATGCTGCAGGAGCCCTTACGCCAGAAGGAATGACGCGTGACGAGTTGATTTGGCTGGTTAAAGGCGCAGGACGTATTCCGGTTGAGCGGGATACATTTTACAATGAGATCAAAGTTTACGAGTAAAAGCTGATTATTTAGGCGCGATCAAGAAAATGGCTGTTATTTTTTGATCGCGCCTTAAAACCGGTACAAAGAAAGGATACGGACCCGATGAGGAAATTTGTCATTCTTGGCGGAGGTTATGGCGGTCTCGCCATGATTCAAGGTCTAATCAACGGCCATCTGCCTGCTGATATCGAACTAGTGCTGATTGATCGAATGCCTTTTCAGGGCATTAAAACAGAGTATTATGCGCTTGCGGCGGGAACAGCTTCGGATTTTGATCTGCGGATCCAGTTTCCAAGCCATGGCCAGTTGACCAAAAAATATGGCGAAATAACCTCCATTGATCTGGAAAACAAACAGGTCCATATGGAGCAGGACGAACCGATCGATTATGATTATCTTGTCATCGCGCTTGGCTGCACGGATCGCTACCATGGTATCCCTGGAGCCGAGCAGTACACCAACAGTATCCAGACATTTTCTAGTACCAGACAGACATATCAGCGCCTGAATGATATCAAGCCATATGGACAAGTCCATATTATCGGCGGAGGCCTGAGTGGCGTCGAAACCGCGGCGGAGCTTCGTGAAAGTCGTCCTGATTTGAATATTACCATTCTGGACCGGGGCAGCCGGGTGCTCTCAGCCTTCACTTCCACGGTATCCGCTTATGTGGAGCAATGGTTCCGGGATCATGACGTTCTTACACGCTCGCATATTTCCGTTTGCCGCATTGAGGAAGGCATCGTCTACAATGGAGATGAGGCGATTTATACGAACGCTACCGTTTGGACGGGGGGAATTCAGCCAGTTAAAGTCGTTCAGGATCTGAATGTGCCGAAGGATTCAGGCGGACGTATTCTTTTGAATTCATACTCCCAAATTCCGGATTATCCTGACGTGTATGTCATTGGTGATTGCGCAAGCATTCCTTTCGCGCCAAGCGCGCAAGCCGCAGGCGCTCAGGCCGAGCAGGTGGCTGATGTTGTGCATGCTCTGTGGCGCGGGGACACGCCAAAGCTTCATAATATTCGCCTGAGAGGTACACTCGGCTCGCTCGGCAAAAAAGCTGGTTTCGGATTGATGGGAAAAACCTCCGTAAAAGGAAGAGTACCCCGTCTCCTGAAGAGCGGGGTGCTCTGGAAGTCCAGACGCCATTTCGGCTAATCCAACTCGAGGCTGTCCCAAGCCTCGAGTTCTTTTATTTTCGCCATGATGGCTTCATACAGCTTATCCGCGCTGTCTGCGTCGATAAATTCGCCATTTACCATGGCGAAAGGCATCATAAAGCATTGGCCGCAATTGCCTAGGCAGCCATATTCTATAACATCATAATCTGGGTTTTCCATCAAATTGTCCATAATTTCATCAGTTCCGAAATGCATATTGTTCGTACAGAATTCGATGATGGGTCTCACTTATAATCACCTGCTTCACTTGAAATGAATGAAGGACTATCCTTAGTTTAGCGGCGGCTGCAGATAATATCAACGCCTTCATGGATCCGAGCAGACATAGCCATTTTATTTTATCTTAGTTTGTAATATAATAATCATTATTGAAAGGAGTTGAAACTAATGAGCGAAAACGCACAAAGCACCATGTATGATGAGGTATTAGAAGTGCTGGATAAGCTTCGCCCGTTCCTTCAGCGCGATGGCGGTGACGTGGAACTGGTTGACGTGGAAGACGGCATCGTGAAATTGAAATTGATGGGTGCATGCGGTAGCTGCCCAAGCTCCACCATTACACTCAAAGCCGGGATTGAACGCGCCCTCGTTGAGGAAGTTGACGGAATCAGCGAAGTTGTCCAAGTATTCTAATCCCATTTAATAACTTGCAACGCAAGAGTCCTGCACTTCGGTAAAGAAGAGCAGGGCTTTTTTTTGAGATTATAGAAGTGGGGTTATTTTGTACTTGCCGTTATTTGTGGTTGGTCGGCTCAATCCATGGCCGGATCGGATCGAGCCCTCCTGAGACATCCATAATATTCCCGGTAATGAAGTCTGATTCATCATGGCATAAATACCGGATGACCCGCGCGATGTCTTCTCCGCTTCCTGGTCTACCGCGGGGCGTCTCCCCATCTTCCAGCCCGGTGACCTCTGCAATGGACTTCTCCTTGTTGCTGCCGCGAATGTCGCCCGGGCACACCATGTTCACCGTAATCCCGAAGGGCGCCTCTTCCACTGCCAGCGTCTTGGTGAAGGAGACGAGCCCTGTTTTGGCAGCGGCATAAACCGCCCGGTGCGGCCAGGCTCTCGCTTCTGCGGCATGGCCGTATCCGAAATGAATAATACGCCCCCATTTTTTGTGGCGCATTGCCGGCAGCACCAGATGATCTAGCAGCATCGTGCCTACCAGATTCCCCTGAATCAACGACAGAATTTCTTCTTTGGTATACTCCGAGAAAAGTCTTCTTTCACGGATAAAAGGTCCCGCATTGTTTACCACAATGTCCGCGCTCCCAAGTCTCGACTCCACTTGCCGTACCAGCTCTTCAATCTGCGCGCTATCTGAAATATCCGCTTGAACGGCAATACAGCGCACACCCATCTCTTCAATCCTTTGCTGTAGTTCTTCCGCTTCTTTCCGGCTGTGAACATAGTTAAGCGCAATGTCGCAGCCCAGATCCGCCAGCGTAAGCGCAGTCATTTTTCCAAGCCCCTTCGCGCTGCCCGTAATTAAGGCGATTTTGTCCTTCACGATATTCCCCCTCTCTATCCGTTTGCATGAATGATCAACACCTCAGTGAATCATTCAATATATGTGAATTCTTATATTCCGTGCGTTAACTGCTGTGGTAAGACTACTGGAATTTTCGCGAGTCCTAAAATTTTCTTATGGTTATAGTACATGAACTACCTCTTATAGTATAAAAGATTTGATGGTGTCCCACAACTTGCCGCACCAATGACCAAGAAGCCGCTCGAACTGCTTGAAAATCCAAAAATCCGCGCAGGCGGGATCGCCTGCGCGGATTAGTAGCAGCATAGCATTACATTTTGGGGTTGCTGCTTAGAAGGCCGGGATAATGGCACCTTTGTATTGATCTTCGATAAATTTCTTCACATCGTCGGAGGTCAGGGCCGCAACCAGCTTCTTCATAGCGTCGGAGTCCTTGTTGTCCGGACGGGCTACAAGAATGTTGGCATACGGGTTATCCTTGTCTTCCATAAACAATGCTTCTTTCAGCGGGTCAATGCCTGCATCCAGGGCATAGTTCGTGTTGATGACGGCAAGATCGAATTCGGCCAGTTGGCGCGGCAGCATAGCAGCATCAGATTCTTTGATTTTAATATTTTTCGGATTTTCCACGATGTCTTTTACCGTTGCCTTGATCATGTTCGCTTCTTTCAGCTTAATCAGGCCGTTTTTCTCCAGCAGGCTCAGCGCGCGACCGCCATTGGTTTTGTCGTTCGGAATGCCAACTATGGCGCCGTCAGGGATCTCATCGATGGATTTATGCTTTTTGGAATATGCGCCAAGTGGTTCGACATGTACGGCTACAACGGATACAAGGTCCATCTTGCGGGTGCTGTTCTCATCGTCAAGGTAAGGCTGGTGCTGGAAGAAGTTCGCATCAAGCTGCTTTTGGAATGTCTGGACATTCGGCTGTACGTAATCGGAAAATTCCTTGATTTCGAGTTTTACGCCTTCTTTTTCAAGCGCAGGTTGAATATGCTTCAAAATTTCTGCATGCGGTACAGCGGTAGCTCCAACTGTCAGCGTTACGGGTTTGACCTCCTTGCCCTCGCTTCCTGCTGCAGGTTTTTCCTCAGCATTTTTGTTTCCGCAAGCGGCAAGCGCCACGACCAGAATTAGACTTAGCAAAGCAAACAATCCTTTTTTCATCGTAAATCCCCCTTAAGTTTATCAATTTAATAAGATTTATTCTTAGAAAACTCCGCACATGACTGTTTTCTCTAGGGAAAATCATGCTTAAGCGAAGCTTTCCTATAAACATCCGAAAGTCGGATTTACCTGCAATGGGCAATCACTTGCGTGTAAAATGCTTGACGAGCCGGTCGCCCGCCATCTGCAGGATCTGCACCAAAATGATCATAAACAACACAGAGATAATCATAACTTCCTTCTGGTAACGGTAATATCCATATCGGATCGCCAGATCCCCCAGACCGCCTCCACCAACCATTCCGGACATTGCTGTGTAGGATACCAGCGTCACGACCGTAATTGTAATACCTGCAAGCAGGCCCGGTCTTGCCTCTGGGATCAGCACTTTCATGATGACCTGCCAGGTTGAGGCGCCCATGGATTGCGCGGCTTCCAGAACACCACGGTCCACCTCGCGCAGCGACGTTTCCACCAGCCTTGCGAAAAACGGTGCGGCCCCGATGACGAGCGGCGGGATCGTTCCCAAAACCCCGTAGGATACCCCGACAATCGAAACCGTGAACGGAATCAGCGCCACAATCAGGATGATGAATGGCACGGATCTCAATATATTCACAATCACGGATAATACGGCATATATCGCGCGCACCCATCCGGTTGTAGAACGCGAGGTCTGATACAGCAGCACGCCTAACGGCAGACCAAGGATGAATGTAAAGAGCGCCGAGGCACCAAGCATTTTCAGAGTATCTACGCTAGCTGTGCTGATTTCATTCCAATCCAGTTGCGAAAAATCAAATCCCCACATCAGTCTAACACCTCCACATCCAAACCTTCGGCCATAACCTGCCGGATGGTTTGTTCAATGTTGCCAGTCTCCCCTTCAAGACGGACAATAAGCTGTCCGTAAGGGGTATCTTTGATTTTGGAGATGGTCCCCTGCAAAATGGCGAAGTCTACGCCGGTTTGTCTAGCTGTTCTGGACAAAATCGAGTCATACGTCTTGTCGCCCAAAAAGGTCAGTTTGCAAAGGCGTGACGAACCGTCATGCGGAGCTTGCAGCGCAAGCTGTGTCGACTCTCCGGCCTTGCCGAGGATGAACTCCCGGGTGACGGTATGCTGCGGCTTCAGGAACACTTCCGTCACCGCTCCCTCTTCGACGATACCTCCTTGATGAATGACGGCCACCCGATCACATATGCTCTGGATAACATGCATTTCATGTGTGATAAGGACGATAGTCAAATGGAATTTTTGATTGATGTCCAGCAGCAGCTTCAGGATCGAATCCGTCGTCTGTGGGTCCAAAGCCGAGGTCGCCTCGTCACATAACAGTACTTGCGGGTCACTGGCCAGTGCGCGGGCAATGCCAACTCGCTGCTTCTGTCCACCGGACAGCTGTGCCGGATATTTGTCGCGATGGGCTTCAAGCCCAACCAGCTGCAGCAATTCATTCACCTTGGCGGCAATCTTATCTTTATCAACATGGGCCAGTCGCAGTGGAAATGCAATGTTATCGTAAACAGTCGCCGAACTCAGCAAGTTAAAGTGCTGGAAGATCATACCGATTGCTCTGCGTTTACTTTGAAGCTGCTGTTTGCTGAGCTTCGTCAAATCCGCCCCATCTACCCAAACCTCGCCGGAGGTCGGCCGTTCAAGTAAATTCATGCAGCGGATCAGCGTGCTTTTACCAGCACCGGAATGCCCAATGACACCGAAAATCTCTCCTTTTTGAATAGACAGATTTAGGCCGGATAAAGCTTCTGTCTCCTTCGCGCCTTTGCCATACTTCTTCGTTACTTGTTTCAATTCTATCAATCCGAAGCTCTCCTTCCTGAATCTTAAAAATCTAAAAGTTTTGGCTTCGTATAACATTTATGATGTTCAACTAAACCGGTCAAAATAAAAAGCCCTTCTTGACAGAATCAAAAAGGGCTCTTCATATGCGAAGTCGCTTCCTTTCTCATCTGCCAATCCGCAGGATTACCTGTGGTTGTAGGAATTAGCACCATGTCATTTGAGAATTGACTTTCGCCGCATCTCAAATCGGTTGCCGGGCTTCATCGGGCCTGTCCCTCCGCCTCTCTCGATAAGAAAAAATGGTATGCAATTAATAGTTACATTTTCATGGTTTTCAGTATAATAACTTTTTCATGACTTGTCAAAAGGAAAATTGTTTTATTAGATTTACACCTTTATCCCATTTTGGGACCACCGTTCATTGGTGTAACGGAAAGCGGCAATTAAGGATTTGCAGACCATATCGAGGCCCTGCTTCAAATCGTCCAAATGCTTGTCGAGATCCTCCAGCTCTACCTTGTTGTTTAGGCCCTGATGCCTCTGCCACAGATCATCCTGCATCTCTACATTCATATAGTGGGTTTCCGCATTTCGCCGTTTGCGCAGCACGTTGAGTACGTCACGGCAGTCGTTTTTGATGCAGGACAGCTCGTCCACCAGCTTCGGATGGTGCCTGAGATAATGGAGCTGCCTTAACACAGTAAAATACGAATAATGCGCTTTGACTTTGGAGGTATTCAGGTCAAACAGATCGTTAAGTACCGTGCCTAACTTATCTAGAATGGAAAAGACGCGAATGAAGCCATTTTTATAAAAATAGACGTATCTGGCATAATCGCATTGCTCCTGAATGTTCATATCATCTACGTATCCCGCCTTTACCGATTTACGGAAAAAACAGGCGGCGAACCAGCTTTGTTCAAGCTCATTCAGTGAAGAGATCAACCCGCGTGACCATATTTCTAATCTGCGGAAATCATGACTGGGATCAGCGTTTTTTTCTATCTCGCCCTGAAGCTGCTGAACGGTTTGATGCATTGCTTCAATGGCCTCCTCAAGCAGCCCATTATTAGAGTGTGGCATTTCCCCAAGCAGTGTTCGTAGCATCGGCCTCGCTCCCGGTAGTAATATTTTTAAATTCTCCAGAACACACCTTCACACAGCTATAGATTGTCCTTTCATCCAGCATATTCATTCCGCTCCTTTTGAGAGGTCTCTGGAAAATCCCTTCACTTGCAAACAAAACCCTCGAATCGCTTCGGGGACTTTGCTTTAAGGAATGTTATTGTCGTAAATCTAAACGTTAGAAGCTACGGTTTCTAGCTGTTCGACAGGCTTTTTTCCCAACTGCCATACCCGTACACTCAGGTAACAGAGCACGCCAAACATGGATGAAATTAGAAGATTATGAAGCAATGCCGCAAAAATATACAGCTCAGGCTTGCTTAGCGTATAGACGATACCCGCACCACTGAATACCTGCAGTAAACATAAGGTTACGGCAGCAACTCCAAGAGACCGGAGCTCACGGCTTTTTCGATGCATCCAGTAGGCGTAATGAGCCATGATCGCCACGGCAATCAACAGAACCAGGGCAGCCATGCGATGCATAAATGCGATACCGACGCTGCCTGTAAGGTCCGGAATGATCTTTCCGTTGCACAAGGGCCAGCCTGAACATCCGCCAGCAGAGCTAGTATGGCTGACATAAGCACCCACGTAAACCACAATGTAGGAGTAAATCGTGACTGCCCAGACGAAGTTGCGGAATACAGGGGAGACAGATACGAATTCCTTACGTAAGCTAGTCCCATTGTCTTTGTCCATTTTCCTGGCCCCAAGCGCTAACATAAGCGAGCTCGCGAAAGCGATCAGCGAGAAACCGAAATGAAACGCTAATACAGCGGAAGACTGGCCATAAACGACAGCGAGCGCACCCATTATTGCTTGGACAATGACAAAAATCAATGTCAGTACGGAGTACATGCGCAAATCTTTACGTTTTTTGGCATACAGCCAAAATGCTACGACGACTGCAACCGAGGAAAGCCCTGCCAACCCGCTAACTAGTCGGTGGGAATACTCGATAAGCGAAGCAACGGTATGCGCGGGTACAAACTGGCCGTGGCACAGAGGCCATTCATGGCCGCAACCGAGGCCAGAAGCAGTCTTGGTGACGACGGTTCCGCCAAAGGTTGCAAAGAACATCACAACAAAAGTCACATAGCTAAGCCATTTCAATTGTTTGGTATTCAATTTTCTCACCTGCAGCTCAAATTAAAAACGCTTCATCCGTACGAAGCGTTTCGTATATTTATCAACCACATTTATTATAACTGATAACACATATCGTGGATTATGTCCATTTTGTGACAAAACACGAAAGGCATACACATAACATCCGCCAAATAACCCCACAAAGAGTATCGGATAGAATCCGACCTCTCAAAGAGGGGCGCTTTGGTGGAGCAAAAGTACTTCCACTCAACTATTTATGGATGGCTTTGTACACGTCAGTCGCTTGCTGCAAGAATTTCTCAATTTCCTCCCGCGACTTGCGCAGTTTGTTGACATAACGAACCAGTTCGCGCCCGTCTGTGAAAGCAACAAAACTCGGAATCCCGAGAATGTTCAATTCCTGGCTAATGTCCAAGGTGTTGTCGACATCGACTTCTACCAGTGTCAAATCGTCTGCGTATTTCGCTTCCACATCCGGCATGAATGGATCTATGAATTTGCAGTCCCCGCACCAATCGGCTTTAAAAACTGCCACCGTCAGCCGTGGTGATTGGATTGCAACCTGGAATTCTGCTTTTGACGTAATTTTTTGCATCTATGATCAGTCCTTTCTTAATTTACAGCCCAGTTTTTCCCTAATTTCATGAAAATCCTTTCTTTAGTGAATCAAAATACGGAGTGGAAGTCAAATTTTTGAGACATACTGAGACTAAGGCGCGATCAAAAAAATGAGTAGATCATTCGATTTACCTGAATAGCGTAATTACGGCACTTTCTGTGCAAATCTGATCCACTATTTTTTTGATCGCACCTAGATCATTTCATTATGGAAAGGACGGGACGCCAGTGTCAGAGAAGGCGGAAGAAAATTCTCCATTCCAGGGATTTATCAGGATCGCGAAAACATTGCCCCAAACGACCGCTGAGGCCGTAAAAGGCAAATATGCCTGCTGGAAAGCTTCGCAGCTGCTCATTAAAGACCGTAGACCGCTCGGCTGGAAAGAAACGGCCGTCCTCAGCATTCGCGAACAACTCGACCGGCTGCTCAGCGACCGGAGCCGTTTGCGTGACAGCGCCTTTGGTAAGGAAGAGACTGCGCCCGTGTTTACGACAGAAGATCGCGTCATCGTGCAAACGATCCGTGAAACCGTACTCGAAGCCAACCGCAGCAATATTACTCGGACAAAGGCTTATTATGACTGCTATCTCGCCTTTCCCGAGCTGCACTGGTCTTTCCTTGCCCATATGGTATCCCGGAATGCTGGCTGGAGTATGACCGACTTAAAGGGCGGGCTGCTGTCAGACGTGGTTACGGATCAATTCCGGCAAGATATATATCAGATGCTAGAGCGCAGTAACGCTTTAATCTTCCTGGACGCCTATCCCCAGCTACTGCTCTATATGCACAGCCGTAAGCTTGGAAGAAGCCTGTTTCACCTGCTGCCCGAGTTTCGGGTATCTTCGTTTATGCGCCCGTTTTGGGAGCGGTTCTGGATTGAGCGCGATAGTGCGTTGTTGGCCGTCTCCCTCATCATCAACGAGCAAAACTATATCGAGGGAAGAGTTATCCAAAATAGTTATTTTAAAACAAACATTTTGCAAAACCCGGTATTTAAGCTGAATAGCACATTTCAAATGAACCAGATTATTTTTCCGATGTTTATTGAATCCGGTCATATGGAGGAAAGCGCGAATACGGCCCTTACTGCCCGCCCGCCTATATCTGGGGCAACCGAGAGTTCGGACCCTTCCGAAGGCGAATTCCACGGCTGCCGGGGGATGGCTGGTCTGATTCTGGAACGTTTCGCGAAATTGGAAAAACGGATCGAATTCGGCAAGGCGCTTTATGCCATGCTGTTCGGATATAAGGAAGTCCTCGTCGGAGTTCAAACTTTTGCCGAGCATACGGTTCATCTCGGATCACGCCAGGAATATTGGCCTAAAATGTTCACCAGTGACAAAAAAGCAGCCCTGAACTCTCCGGAGGAGAGCGCAGAACTGCTCAAACAAGAATGGCTACCGCCGAGTAAAAGGCTGTACAGCCCTACACTTCATGAAGTATGGCATGATATGCCATATGAGCCTATTACAAATTATGACTGGTTCAAAACCTGGACATCCATCGAGCAGATTTCCCGCCCGAAAAGACCGGTTCTTATTGAAATGTCGCATGCCCACCGTTTTGCGGTGCAGAAGGCAGCATTGATTCATGATGCGGAAAGGGCCATCCCCCGCTCATCTGGTACATTACCAAAGCAGCCGCATGGAAGATAGACAAGGGCTAAAGCTGTCACTTCCCAGACTATTCACCTGCTTTGTATTTGGAAGGCTGCAGGCGCATCAACGGCTGAAGCAGCTTTTGCACCTTGCGTGGATAGCTAACAAGCTCATGCTGACGCAGCACGCCAAACATAATGAGCAGCGTCAGATATAAAACAACGACTACTCCACCTACGATCATGCAGGTAATCAGAAATGCAAGCCGGGCAGGCATGATATGCGTCATCTGGATTCCCAACTGGTTAAGTCCAAAACCCACCGCGGAAGTAAGGATGGCCGTCACGAGGAAGCCTGTCCAACGTTTGCCGAGAATAGAAAACGGCACGATAACCTTCAGCATTCTGAGGTTAAGTAGCGTTATCACCAGGAAGCAGAGGCCAGTGGCGGCGATGATGCCATAAATGCCTAACCATAATGCGAGCAGGAAGCTTCCCGCTAGTTTTACCAGAATGCCGATCCCCACGTTGACCATCGACAAGTTCGCTTTGTTTACTCCAAGCAAGATTGAATTCGTGGTCATCATCGTAATCTGGAATATCGTCCCGAACGTAAGTAGCATAATCAGCCCGCTACCATCCAAGCTGCTGAACAGAAGCCCATTAATGGAATAGGACGCCGTGCAGAGCGCAATGACAATCGGCATCCCCGTCAATATGGAGATGCGGAGAGCAAGCGTCATCTGTTGCTGCAAATGTTCCTGATCCTTCCGTGCAAACGCCGCCGAAATTACCGGAATTAGCGAAGTGCTGAGCGCGATTGCTAGAATCGGCGGAATGCCAGCAATGCTCTGGGCGCGCTGTCCGAGAAGCCCAAGCAGCTGCGTCGCTTTGGCTTCCCCGATCTGACCGATCAGCAGCGGATTTACGATGGAAGACTCGATAAAGTTAACGGCCGGACCCGTCATAGACGAAAGTACAATCGGAATGGATACAGTAAAAATATCCGTATAAATGCGCAGCAGCGGAAGTTTGCCAACCGCTCCTTCTTCAAGCATCAGTGCTTTATCTTCCCGGCGGATTTTCACCGTATAATACAACATGATAGCAAATGCCCCGATGCTTCCGAGCACGCCCCCAAAAGACGCCCCCGCAGCAACTTGGCTGCCGTCATAACCGGCTTTCAGTAGGATATATGCCAAAATAATAGCCGTGCCAACACGCGCGAACTGCTCGACAATCTGTGAAATGCCGCCGGCAGTCATGTTATTCCGTCCCTGAAAATAACCGCGCATCATGGCGATTGCAGGGAACAAGAGCAGTGCAGGCGCCAAGGCGCGGATTGCAAGTGATGCCTCCGGTACTTTGGAGACGTACGTCGCATAAAACGGCGCAAAAATATACAGCAGCACCGTAATGATAACGCCCGCGAATACAGCAAACAGTAACGCCGCATGATAGACCTGGCGGGCTTCTCCCGGACGCTTCAAAGCGTAACGTTCCGATACCATTTTGCTTAGCGTGCTTGGAATTCCGGCCGTCGCTACCGTAAGCAGCAACAGATATACGTTGTTAGCAATGGAGAATGAGGCCTTGCCGACATCATCGAACAAATGATCCAAGGGCACCCTCTGTACCAGGCCGAGTACTCGTGCCACCAACGCGGCAGCCGCCAGGATCAGCGTCCCCTTAATAAACGATTCTTTTTTAGCCAAACTTTTTTCCCTTCTTTCCCCCAGCGAGCAACAATCCCCATGGAGCATATGACATCATTAAAAATTAAAAAATAGCAATCCAGACAAAAAAAACGATGATCATGACGATTTGCAAAATTATTTTCATCACCATACTGCTAAACAGTCCCAGCAGCGTCCCATACCCGACCTTCATGGATTTTGATACCGATGAGCCGACTATAAGTTCGCCTACAAAAGCCCCAAGAAACGGACCAATCACTAAACCAAACGCCGGAATGACAAAAGGACCGATAATAACGCCGATGGTGCTTAAAATAACGGACAGCTTGGAGCCCCCGTATTTTTTCGTTCCCCAGGCACTGACTGCATAATCCGCCACAGTAAGCACGATGATAATAAGCGCCTGTATGATCCAGAACCACACATTAAAATGTCCAAACGTAAAAAACCATCCATATACGAAAAAGGCAACTAAAATCGCGATCGCACCAGGCAGCACAGGAACTACAGCCCCGGCCAATCCAACGGCGAATAAGGCAATGATCAGAATCCATCCGAGTACAGCCATAGCTTCAATCTCCTCTAAATGATACAGACTGAACCAACTACTCTCGGTTCATTCTATATCAAAATAAATTTTTGGATCACTTCCGCTATACCGTCTTCGTCATTGCTCGCGGTGACAAAATCTGCGACCTCTTTGACGACCTCCTGTGCATTACCCATCGCAACACCCAGTCCGGCCACTTCGATTGCAGCCAAATCGTTCATGCTGTCCCCGACAGCAATCACCTCGCTCATCTCCAGGCCCAGCAATTCACAAACTTTCTGGATACCCGAAGCCTTATTGATCCCTTGTGGGTTCACTTCGAGATTATGAGGCGAAGAGTTCGTGATTTCAAGTCCGCCCATATCCTGCAGCTTCATTAAAATACGGTGCCGGACTTCATCGTCCTTCGTATGATAGCCGAATTTGAGCCATTCGTTGCCCATAATCTCATCGATCCAATTGTCCTTGTTGTATACCTGGTCCACGGTGTAAGCCCAATACCAGCAGCCTTCCGCCGCCGCGATATCATACATGTCGGAAATGAGCCTCGGATCCATCAGCGAGCGATGATACAAATCATGCGGTGCACGCCATACCTCGCTGCCGTTCACCGTAATCATCGGCGTTGCTAGACCCAGTTCTTCGCCGTAAGGCAAGGCGTTCCCGAAGCTTCTTCCAGTTGATAGACAAACATGGATTCCTTGATCTTTGGCCTTTTGTATCCACTTGGATGTGCCTTGCGAAATGACCTGTTCACTCGTCAGCAGCGTGCCGTCCATATCCAACGCAAGCAATTTATACTTGTTATTCATGCTGCTCCTCCTTACTTGTTCTCATTTTCACGATTCACGCACACATATCGATATTTTACCATAAAGCCAGAGAGGGCGACAAAAAAGGTTGTTCAAAAAGGGGTTTTCGGCCGCTATCGTCTGGAATTCTATTAGCACGTGCTGGTCAAAGATTGGAAGCACACATGGCAAGGGCAGGTCCGGATTTCCCCGGAGCCTGCCCCTCATGTTGCTGGATTATAAACGGTAAGCTGCCAATTTTTAATTATTTCCAGCCGTGCTGTCGGTTTTGTTGGTATCTGTGTTCGTATTGCCCTTAGGAACGCCGTCCAGTCCGCATACCTTGTCATAAGCGTCGAATATTTTCCGGGCGACCGGCGCAGCGCTTTGCGAACCGAAACCTCCCTCCGGAATCATGACGGCTACGGCCAACACCGGGTTTTCACGTGGCGCATAGGCGATGAATACGCCGTTATCCACGAGCTGATGTCCAACCTGCTGCGTCGATGTCCCCGTCTTACGCGCAAAGGCGTACGGGAAATCGCCAAATGCGGATACTTCACTTTTCATCCCGCGACGAATTACATCCCAATAAGATTTAGGGAATTGCACCGTGTTAAGAACCTCAGGCTTGAAGGTCTTGACTATATTTCCATTCTCATCGGATATTTTGCTAACAAGCTGCGGTTTCATCCGCTTGCCTTCGTTAGCCAGCATCGCGGTATACTGCGCCAGTTGAAGGGTCGTATATTTCCCCTGCTGGCCGAAAGATGCGTAGGCCATCGCAGATAGTGTACTCCCCGCCTGCTTGATGTTCGTATACTCCTTGCGTCCCTTCCATTCCCCCGGAAGACCACTTTCCGTCAGGACGCCAAGACCAAACTTGGTCATGTATTCGTCCCATTTACTGATGCTCTGATCCTTGTATTTATTATAGAGTCTGCTCCCGATCATATCGACCATAAATGCATTGGAAGACTTCTCGATAGCCCGTGCCGGATCCATTGAGCCGTACACATGCCCCCCCGAGTTTTGTACGCGGGCTTGATGGCCTTCTTTACCGAAATAAGCAGCGCCCCTATCTTGGTAATACGTATTGGGTGTAATGAGACCCTCATTTAAAGCCAAGAGTACGCTGAGCGGCTTTTGAGTCGAACCCAAAAGCACGACGGACTCCGGATGGTCACCCTTTTTCCCGGGGTTAAATGAACGGATCGTACCATTCATATAAATGTTCTGGATTTTCTTCCAGTTGTCTGGCGTTACACTGCCTGTCTGCCAAATATTCGGATCATAATCTGGCATGCTGGCCATAGCAACAACATTACCTGTCTTAACTTCCATCGCCACAGCAAAACCAGTGGTTGCATTTGGATGGGTTCTGCCGGAAACCGCATTGCTGTGAAGCCAGCTCAACTGATCCGTGATCGCCTTTTCTGAAGCAAGCTGAACTTCTTTATTGATCGTAGAGTAAATATTGTTCCCTTTCACTGGCGGAACGATTTCATCTACACCCTCCGGCATGTTACGGGGATTGATCGGAACCTTTTTGTATCCATTCTGGCCGCGAAGCTCGTCCTGATACATCAGTTCCAAACCATCAAATCCGACAAATTCCGGCTCCGTGTAAAGTAGCCCCGGATCATTGACGACATCTACTTTGCGCTGTGTTTCGTCGATCCCCTTGTATTTGCTCAAGCTTTTCGAACCGCTGAATGTACGGATATACCCGATAGTTTGCACAGCTACCGTATCCGGATCATAATTGCGGACGCTCTCCTCTTCGATGGCAATGCCGGGAAAATCGGATTTATGCTCGCTGAAGTAAGCAATTTCCTTGTTCGTGAGTCCCATTTTGATTCTCCGCGGAGAATAACCGGAATATTTCTTGTAGTCCAGATCCATGGCGTCAATGATATCCTGCTTGGTCATTTTTTCACCATTCGGATCCCCGTATTTATCAAATACCTCCAAAAGACGCTGCGCAATTTGCTCAGCTTCAGGACGGTTTTTACTTCCATTCTTTTCGCTGTAATCCTTCATCAAAGTGAAATAAAGCGATTGTGTTGGTGTCGAGAACGCCAACTTGACGCCTGCTGCATCATAAATGGTACCGCGGATTGGCGGAAGTGGGACATCCTTGACGATATTGCTGGACGCCATCTCCGAAAGGGTAGGGCCTTCGACAAACTGCAAAATAGCAAGTCTGATAATGATGACGCAAAAGATGATAAATGTACTGAAAAAGAACAGGTTGATTCTTAGGTTCAAATTGCCCTTTTTCTTCGTTTCCTCCTGTTCTGGATGGTCCGGTGTATAATCGCTCACCGGCTTCCCCCCTCTCTGCCTAACAATGTAAGCTGTGTGAAATCAAAACAACATTGATATTTTAGCACAGATGAGGGCTCTCGGCATCTTTCGCTAAAGTTCGACTTAATTTGAACAAGAAAACTTATGGCGGTATAGCGCTTCCATTGCCGTAAAGGCCTAATTCCCGCGAACTTATCCTTACAGACTGGTTGTTTTCAAGGCCACATGACAAAGCGGCAGACCAGGAGGAGGACCCTGATCTGCCGCACATAACTTAATGCTGTTTATTAGGCGCGATCAAATAAATTGTGAATCAGATTTGCACGAAAACCGCCCATCTTTAGGCTACTTTCGGCAAATCGAATGATCTATTATTTTTTTGATCGCGCTTGATCGTTTCCTTTTCCGGCTTCATCCACCGCATTTTGATTCTGAAGCTGCTTTTTCGGAACGCCATCCAGTCCGTATTCCCAATCATACGCATCAAATATTTTGCGCGCAACAGGGGCGGCACTGTTTGCGCCGAAACCGCCTTCCGGAATGACGACGGCTACGGCCAACTTCGGATGGTTGCGCGGGGCATAGGCGATAAATACACCATTGTCGATAAGCCCGTCTCGCCCTGCATCCTGCTGCGATGTACCGGTTTTTCTAGCAAAATCGTAGGGAAATCCGGCAAATGCTGTTTCTATTTTCGTATTCATCCCTTTTCGAACCAGCTTCCAATAAGAAGGATCGAGTTTGATGGTATTTAATACTTCGCGTTTGCTTTGTTGTACAACTTTGCCACTTGCATCTGTAATTTTGCTTACGATTTTCGGCTTGATGCGCTCTCCATCATTGGCAAGCGTAGCGGTATACTGGGCCAGCTGCAGCGGCGTATATTTACCGCCTTGGCCGAATGACGCGTAGACAAGCGCAGCCTGCGGGCTGCCGATCGTATTCTTTTTGCCTTCAGCAGGTCTATAATCGATTGTCCCCAGATACTCTCTTGGAAGATCAATCCCTGTCGATACGCCCAGCCCAAATTCTTTCATATACCGATCCCATTTATTGACACCTTCATTCCCATACTTTTTATATAAACTGTTACCTACCATATCGACCATAAACACGTTGGAAGACTTCTCAATGGCATCGGCAGGCGTCTTGAAAGAACCGTAGGGGTGTCCCCCTGAATTGCGAACAGGTTTTTGCTCCTTCCCGAAATAGGTAACCCCTGTGTCATTATATGTCGTTGTCGTCGTAAAAAGCTTCTCGTTTAACCCGATGAGCACGCTCAGCGGTTTAATCGTCGATCCGAGCAAAACAGCAGAATCAAACTTATGTTTCGACTTGCCGGAGATCAGCGGAGTAATGGCCCCATTTTGATAGTTATCGTTCAGTTTTTTGAAGTCATCCGTCGAGGCCCAACCGGTCTTCCATATATTCGTATCGTAATCGGGAATGCTGGCCATTGCCACGACATTGCCTGTGTCGACCTCCATCGCTACCGCGTAGCCAGTTACAGCCTCAGGATGCGTTTTGCCGGATACCGAATGGGTATGGAGCCAATCCAACTGATCCTTGATCGCCTGTTCCGATTTCAGCTGAACTTCTTTATTGATCGTCAGCCACACATCATTTCCTTTGACCGGCGGCACGATATCCAACACTTCTTCCGGGATATTCCCCGGGCTGATCGCCGTGACCTTGTATCCGTTTTTCCCTCTCAATTCATCCTGAAAAGACAGCTCGATGCCATCAAAACCGACAAGTTCATCCCTCGTATACGTTTCGTCCGGCTTCGTGCCGTCATTGCTTTCCTGCCGCGCTATGTTATAGGCTTTCAAGCTTTCCGTCCGCTTGAATGATTTGATATATCCCACAGTCTGTACGGCTACCGTATCGGGATCATACTGCCGAATCGTTTCTTCAATGATTTCAATGCCCGGAAACTCGGATTTATGTTCCATGAAATATTGAATCTCTTTCTGGTTCAAATCAATTTCGATACGCCGGGGCAAATAGCCGTTATCCTTCTTGGATTCCAGGTCCATCGCATCTATAATTTCATCTTTGGTCATCGGCAGCGTATTCGGGTTCCTGAGACGTTTGAATACGGATGCCATCTGTTCAGCCATCTTCTCCGCTTCGGGACGGTTTTTCTTCCCAATGTCCGTCTTTTTGCTGTAATCCTTCTGCAACGTAATATAAAGAGATTCAGCCGGCTTCGAATATGCCAACTTAATCCCGGTAGCATCAAGTATGTTTCCGCGGTCCGGCGGAAGGGGAATATTTTTCGTATTCTGGTTGGCCTCACTTTCCGTCAAAGTCTGTGGCCAAACAAACTGAATGTAGGCAAGTCGAACAATCACTACACAAAAAATGATAAATGTACTAAAGAAAAATATATTAATCCGCAAATTCAAACTTTTTTTGCTTTCGGCTTCCTCTTCTTCTGGAGATTTTCCGGACATAAACAAACGCAACGTCGATTCCCCCGCTTCCAGTTTTTAACTTGCCACTTTTATAAATTTTAACATATAAACCCAACATAAGGAAACGGAACATCATTGGCCTTCACAACAAATTATTTCAGCATTTAAGCGAAAAAAGTAAATCATTTCCCGGGCTATAATCTGAAGTTGCTGACAAAATTTTGTTCATAAATGCTAGGAGAACGTGTTAAAGAAGGGGATCGGGCCTGCGCTAGACCCATGAAGGTATTATAAATAGCAGAAGTCAGCCAGAGACTCAGGCGAGCATGTCGGCTTCTGAAGGTATATGCCAGTATATCTATGCCAAGGTGAAGCACTAAAGTGGGAGTCTTAGTTCATTCTTATACCGCTAGCCATTTTTAAAAATTCGTGTTTCATCATTTCCCATGATATTGGACAGGTTCTATATTCTCTGCTTTTGATTCGAACTCAGAAAGCCAACTCCTAAATCCAACCGGTTCATCCTGTTTCTTTACTCGAAAATGCTCTTGCCACTCTTGCTTTTGATTGTTGGTATGTACTCTTATAAAGACATCATTCAGTACTACGACTGCTCGAATTGTTTTATTCGGGAGGTATACGTTCCCCTGTATGTGGTCCCGTCCAACCAAATTAAATCGCTAGTTGCCAGGAAACAAGGATATAAGGGCGATCTTGCCGTATAGGAGCTCATTTTAATCCGGAACATCGTATCAGCCTGGATGATTTGTTGATGATAAGATTATAAGCTAAATCGGCATCAGATACTGAGACTCTTCCTCTGCTACTGATTTTCGGGCAGGTTTTCCCGGCAAAGGGGTACCAATTTCATGAAGTTTTGTTACCATACGCTCGATCCGTTGTTTATGGTGGGCTGCCATAACCTTTTCATAGGCTTCTTCGAACCCCACGGGCAGCAGAGGTTTGACCTGATTCATCACCTTGGCCAAAGCCTTAAAGGACTCCGCCTCTTCTTCTGTCCAATCGAATGGATACAAGGCAAAGCTGCCGATAAACTGATATCCCTTTCCATATCCGAGATGGGTTATGGGTATGTGCATGGAGCTCAAAGCTTCCATATCACGATAAATGGTCCGTTCAGTAATGCTGCACCTATCTGCTAGTTCTCTGGCCAGAATGCCAGGTTTGGCTTGGACGAGAGTGATGATGCGCATTAACCGGATTAATCTGTCAGTCATGTGGATTCTCCTAGCTCATACAGTAAATTAGACTCATTTTAACTTGCGTGATGTAGTCCATTCGACTTGTAGCAAAGTGAATCCTGCCTAAAAAACCCAGCCCTGTTCTTGCTTCAGGCTCAACTCAGGCTGGCTTGGCTTCGATAGGTTCCCACATAATGTTCGCTAAGCTGGTAAACCATTTCCGCTTCTTCAAGCAGACGTTCATCCGTAAAACGCGCAGCCATGATCAGCATCTCGTCCCCTTTTCGGCGCAGCAGCCACTCCCCCTGCTCCACATCCCCCTCTTCAAATAAATGGATGGCCTCCTTCAAAATAGTTTGGGTTTCCAGAAGCATCACGTGTTTTCTCACATAGAAATTTTCCGGCTGCTGCAGAAGCCCGGTATGATAAGTGTAATTCATATATAATTCCTTCACAGGAAGTTCCTTAATACGTTCCTTATTCTTCTCCTTGTATTTCCACTGAGCAGACAGAACACCATGCATACCGGCATTTTGGGGCTGAAGAGCAAGTTCGATGGCTAGAAATTGTTTCACACCATCGTACAGATGTCCGAGAGGAATCATAAGTGACTGACCTAGGTTTTCTACTACCATCCCTCCAAGAATACGGACCAACGAAACCTGCGGTTCAAGCCATAAATGCAGCTGCACATCTTGAGCGATCAGTTTAGGCGTGCTTCTTTTACGTGATTGGCGGGAGTTTCCCCCGTACCACTCAACCAACAAAATGACTTTATTGGAGCCGCTTGCAAAGATATGACTGCGGTCCCATATAAAATTTTCCTGAATACTTGACTGCATGGAATTCACCCCTTTTTTTGTCATCTCTATATCGTACCAATATTGGTTGACAACACTCTGTCATGGAGCATATGTTCGCATTGATATATTTCTTTTATGTTAGCATAATTTCGACAGTAGAAAACCATATTCGTGTATTTACTAATTCTCCCCCTTGCTTTTGCTCAGATGCGCAAAAATCCCTACTCAATACCCATATAGTATATAAGAACTACATAAAAATATTTGTCGAATTATGTAATTATACGCAGAAAATAAATTTTTTGTTGCGCAGTTATCTAAAAAATTCTTTACTGCCCTCTTTTCTTTATACAAGCAAGAATCCCAAAACCCTATAGATTTCAGACTTTGGAGACCATCACCTATGCCGATGCTTCCGCATTTGGCCTGAGCCGGGAGGCTCTAGTTAACGTTACTCTTATGAGAAATTATAAAACTTTGAGTACTTTGCGGAAAGTAATCCGTATAAGAGATAATTGCAAATGTTTTAGGGGTGGTGAAACTATGCATAATCAAACCAAACGATATATTTTGCGAAAGATCGGCATGCTCCTTTTGGTTCTCTACGGTTTGCTTTCTGCCGGTTCTTTCGCGAGTGCGAACTATTTTCAAGACTTTTACAATGGGGTAGAGAAATTCTCCGGTCTTCCAGGAGAGGTTAATGATCTAAAGAACAGTTACCAACAAACGCTGGACGAGCTGGACCGGGCCAAGGAAAATGCCAAGGCGTTCGAGAAGCAGAATGCCAATCTTATCCAGCAGAACAAACAGCTTGCTGAAACTGTTGATCAATTAAAGGAAGTAAATGAACTGAAGGACGCGAAAGCCCGCAAATTCAAAGCAATGCTGATAACCGTTATCGTGCTCGTGGCAGGGTATTTTATCGGAATCCGGCTTTTGCGTTTCGCCATGCAGCGTTCCAATCGCAGACTGCGGAAATAGCCATTTTTTTCACTTATTAGAATTGTGGGATTACTCTAGGAAGGAGGAATTCTCGTTGAATCTAGAAATACGGGAGTCCGGTGGAGGCAACGGACAAGCCGTTGATTTTTCGCTTGGCGAAGGCGAAACTACGCATATTCTCCATCCCGAGCAAATTATCGTTTACCGTGGGCCTTCCGAAGGCCGCAGCGACCGCTTGATGGACGTAAAAGGAATCTATCGGAAAAAGAAACTGCTCCAGGCGGATATGACTGGACCTTGTCAATTCACCGCCGCTTTACCTCCTGGTTTTACCATCAAAATCGTGGACCTGCATGAGAACAGCGATCTGCTTTATGATTTTCGCAACATCTTTTTTTACAGTTCGGGAATCGAGATGACAAGCCGGATTTTGCGGATCAAGAATATGCTTATTACCAAAGATGCGGTGAAAATGAAATTTTCCGGGAACGGGACCATCGGGCTTTTGACGGAAGGTGCGGTATACGAAACGGAACTGCACCCAACCGAGCCGTTGTTTGTTGATGCGGGCAGCCTCGTCGCATATCCCGAAAACGCTAAACTGGATTTAACCGTCTACGGCAACACCCTGTCCAGCCAGCATATGAATTACCATTGGAAAATGACGGGAAATGGTACGGTGCTTTTTCATGCGGGACAGAAAGGCAATCGCCTGCAACAGGATATGGATCAGGACGGTATCGTGAAAAGGATATTGCGCGAAGTGATCCCTTTTGGCGGAATTATTATCAAGTAAAGGGGTATACGTTCCCCCATTTTCTGTCATATAATCTCCTTATCCATTTGATGAGGCGCGATCAAGAAAATAAAAGACTATTCAATTTGCCGAAAGTAGCGTGATGACTGGAATTTTGTAGGCGAATCTGAATCACTATTTTTTGATCGCGCCTAGAGCAGGAGGTTTATATGTCAGTACCTACCGTTAACACCGCCGCACCCCAGAAAGAACGTCAGCCTCTGGCCGGTTCCGATGCCAACGCTACCGTCTTCCGCATTTTGATCGCGATCAGTCTTGTCCATCTGTTTAACGATTCGATTCAGTCGGTTATTCCGGCGATCTTTCCCATTTTGCGTTCCTCGATGCATCTGAACTATACACAAATCGGGTGGATATCCTTTGCTATAAATTTCACTTCTTCCATTATGCAGCCTGTCGTTGGCTGGTTTGCGGACCGCAAGCCAACGCCCGCCCTTCTGCCGATCGGTATGGGATTCACCTTTACGGGCATGCTCCTGCTTGCCTTCGCCGATACATATTCAGCTGTGCTGCTGGCTGTCGTGTTCGTTGGCCTCGGTTCGGCGGCCTTCCATCCGGAAGGCTCGAGAGTATCCCATATGGCCTCAGGGACGCGCAGAGGGCTCGCTCAATCCATATTTCAAGTTGGGGGAAACGCTGGGCAGTCCCTTGCCCCAATGTTGACTATGTGGATTTTCATACCGCTTGGCCTGTTCGGAGCGATCTGGTTCACCCTCGTAGCCGGAGCAGGCATCGCCGTTCAGATCTATGTCGCCAAATGGTACAACCGCAAGCTGCAAAGTGGCGCCCAGGTAAAGAAAAAAGCAGCCGCGCGCCAGCTGAAGCCTGAAGTCCGCACCAAAGTCCGGTTTGCGATTGTCATGCTAATCGTGCTCGTCTTCGTCCGGTCCTGGTATAGCTCCTCCATTAGCACGTTTTTCCCGTTTTATTTGATTGACCATTACGGCCTCAGTGTCGATGACGCGCAAATATTCATCTTCCTGTTTCTCGGTGCGGGAGCGGTTGGCACCTTCTTCGGCGGTCCGCTCGCGGATCGGTTCGGTAAACGTAATATTATTTTTGCTTCCATGGTCCTCGCCGCTCCGTTAGCGCTGCTGCTGCCCCATGTCGGATTATGGGGAGTCGGCGTTTTGCTTGCACTGCTTGGCCTAATCGTCTTTTCCAGCTTCTCGGTGACTGTCGTGTACGCCCAGATGCTTTTCCCCGGCAAAATCGGCACCGTCTCGGGACTTATTACCGGCCTCGCCTTCGGACTTGGCGGTCTGGGCGCATTAGTGCTTGGCAAATGGATCGATATAGCTGGCGTCGATACGGTTATGGCCATCTGCAGCTTCCTACCGCTGCTCGGCATTTTGACCTTCTTATTGCCATCAGATCGGCTTTTGAACCGTTGGTCTGAAGGCAGTGAATGATATATAATGCACCCCAAAAAACTTATAAATACAAAAAAGCCCTCCTGGCTACCAGGCACTCTGTAAAGAGCCTGAACAGCCGGAGGGCTTTTTGGGGGCAATATTCCCGCATCCAGAACAGATTGGAGACGGGGTGGCGGGTAATCAGCATCAGGTTAGGAGATATTGTTTTGGCATGATAACGGAAGGGGCATCAAATTAGAAGGCCTTCCCGTTCTTTAAACCGCTTAATTAAAAATTCGCTGTGAACGCTTAGGATCCCCTCCATTTCCCGGAGTCTTGATAAATAGCGCTCGACATGCTGCTGGTCGTCCATCAATGCATGTACATGAAGATGTGGACCGCCGCTCATTTGATACACGCTAGTGATTTCCTCATCAGTAAGCAGCTGCTCAGCAACAGTTTCAAGCAAGCTCCATTCCACGTCGATATTAAAATATACGGACATGTTTTTGCCAGCTTTAAGCGGATTGACAGTCACGGTAAATTTATCGATGATCCCTTGCTCCATCAGATTGTTGACCCGTTCCCGGACAGCAGCCCGCGTTAGATTGACAAATCTGCCAAGCTCCGCGTGGCTAAGTCTGCCGTTGTCCAATAAGTGTTTCAGGATAAGCTCATCCTTCTCATCCAATTGATTAAAACGCATATGCTTCTCCCTTTCTTTCCCGGTCAGATCCAACATTACATCCCGGGGGTTAAGATCAAGTTTTTTACATTGTAAATAACAAATCAATAAATAATGTTCATTTGTATATTATTAATTTTACAATCGTTGTATAATAAACCCGTATTCCCCCGATTGCAGGACGTATCATTCATAGTTTACAGGCAGGCAATAGCGAAAAGCAATCGGGCCTATGTTGTATGAGAGGAAGGTGTCATCCTTTGATTATGTTTTCGCTGCAAGTCCTTCTGATCGCCATTTTGGCCGGGATCGTTGGATCCGTTTTGGGACTGGGAGGAGGTATTATCGTCACCCCGGCTTTAACACTGCTGTTTGGCGTCAGCATCGAGCATGCTATCGGTGCCAGCATTATTTCCGTTATTGCCACTTCGAGTGGATCAGCAATCGCGTATATCCGCGACCGGATTACCAACCTGCGCGTGGGGATGTTTCTAGAAATAGCGACCACGATCGGAGCTATAACCGGAGCGTTTATCGGCGGACTCATCGCCCCTAATTTGCTCTATATCATTTTTGGGCTTCTTCTTATCTATTCCGCAATCAATATGATTAAGAAAAAGAAAGGGGATCAGCAAGAGATGGTAGAAATGCATCCCGCCGCCGCAAAATTAAAGCTCGGGGGAAGCTACTACGACAAAGCCGTGCAGCAGCAAATCACTTATAATGTGGGCAATGTTTACGGGGGCTTCGGCGTCATGTACGGGGCCGGCATTGTATCCGGTTTGCTCGGAATCGGGAGCGGCAGCTTTAAAGTTATGGCCATGGATGTGTTTATGAAGCTTCCGCTTAAAGTTTCAACCGCAACCAGCAATTTTATGATGGGTGTGACTGCCGCCGCTAGTGCAGGTGTGTACCTGCTGCGCGGTGCCATCGATCCGCATATCGCAGGACCTGTTGCGCTCGGCGTTCTGGCCGGAGCGACGATTGGGGCGCAGATTATGCAGCGGATGAAGAGCAAAACGATCCGCATGCTCTTTATACCGGTGCTGCTGTACGTAGCACTCCAAATGATTTACCAAGGAATGGGGTTTGGCAAATGAATGATCATAGTTCAATTCAAAAGGACAGCAGTCAGATTCAAGATGTTGAACTTGCCGTCAGCCGCTGGCTCCGGGTTGGCGTAGTCATCAGTGCCGCCGTTATTATCCTGGGTCTCGTTTTGTTTTTTATCTCGGGAAACAGCGGATACCCCGCCGATTATTACCCGCATAACCTGCCCGAAATTTTCAGCGGCACAATTCAGCTGAAACCTTATGCGGTCATCACGACCGGATTAATTTTACTCATCCTTACCCCAGTGCTGCGCGTCGCCATCTCGATCTGGGTTTTTGTCCGCGAAGGCGATAAACTGTATGTTATCATTACTTCCATCGTGCTGTTTATTTTGATTGTCAGCCTTGCGCTTGGAAAAGCTTGAGCAAACCTGGATACTCATAACAAGTTCAATTGAAAAAGCCGCCCCGTTGCCGCAATGCCATTAAGATAAGGCGCAAGACCAAATATCAAGAAAAGAGCAGGCTATCAAAAAGATAGCCCGCTCTTTTTTTGGCTCAATACTGAAATTAGTTCTTGACATTATGCGAGGTGACCCGCTGCGGTTACGGATCGTTCTTCCGATCGCTGTCGCTTCTTCAGATCGATTCCGTCCCCTCCGCTACTTTCGCTTTTTCGTCAAGCACTAATCATGATGTTGAACCTTTTTTTGCACGAAAAAGAAAAAATGACGTGACACGTAGGTGGAAAAGTGTGGCGAAGCCCTTGAAAAACGAGGAGGTTACGCCAATGAATGAGTACGCAAATTCGCTAAAAGAAACGTTGACATCCCTCATCCGAGAAATGGCAGCCGCTGTACGCTTTTTCCTTGCTTTCACCATAAAACAAACGGCACAGGGTTGATCCCCCATGCCGTTGCGAATTCCATATTTATTCCCGGTTAGTCTTTGAGCTTAACTAAATGACATTGCCCGTTGCCGGGACGGCTTTATTATATTCCTTTGCACATCAACCTGCCGCCCAAACATCCAATTCGATTTGGATTTCAGGCAGGCCTAATTCTTTGACATAAGCAATCGTCATTGAAGGCGGAGTCTGGCCAAATACTTGATCCCAAACTTCATAGAAGTGATCCCAATCGATTTTTTCAACAGCCCAAATATTAATTTTAACCACATGATCGGGAGTCAAATGTTGAGAAGCGAGAATATCGACGATATTCTTCATTGTATTGGTGACCTGCTGGTTAAAATCGGTAGGAATATGACCGTTTTGATCCGTGCCGATTTGCCCTGAAAAAACATACATCTCGGCATTTCTGCTTATTTTGGTTACATGGCTGTATTTGCCGACGGGTTTCGCGAGTATTTCAGGATTAAATCTTTGAACGATTCTTTCATTTCTATTCATCATCATGCTCTCCTTTTAAATCGAAAATAGCGAAGCCGAAGCATAACGTCTATTTTCACTGTTTTTTTCCTCCATGTGGGCAGACTGATCCCGTCCATCATCGATTCTAGAAAAAAACAGCTGTAGAATACCCGATACCACAAGCTAAAGATTTAATCGATCGCTTTTTCATCAGGTATCCCTCCTTCCAAAATTTAAAAGTTAGCATGTTTATAATAACATGGATTTAGAATATGTAACAAGTTTTACACAAGCAACCATAGGACGAAAATTAGAGGTAAAACTATGTCTCCGAATTCTCCACCATGAATACAATCATTAGAACAGTCTGCTTTCGGGAAATAACAATTCATCAATTTTCGTCCTAAATCGGAACGGTAATATGAGCGCAAACATAATCTAAATTGAGTCCACTACGCACTTGAGCCAGCTTATCAATGCATATGCTACTGCATATAAAGGAGTGTCTGCATGTGAAACAAGCCAAACCAGTTAGAACCCGGAGTGTCAACAATGTACGCAGTGTTAACAGTCTCAACACCGGTAGCAGCCTGGGCGGAGCCATTTCTACAAATCAGAGAAATCAAATAGCACTTATTGCCGCAGTGCTGTTTGTAATCGCTGCGCTGCTCAGCTTGTTCGTTGCTTGGGACGATTTAAAAAGCGGAGGCACTTCCGAAACTCTCATCTAAAATATGCAAAAAATGGCGCCTTGTTTAACATCGGCGCCATTTTGCATACTTGATTAAACGATCATTGCGAATCCTTGCAGCTTATCTCTGAAAACCGGACAACGGCCTCCGTCCCCACTCCCTTTTGGCTACGGAATTCGATTTTACCTTTCATCGCTTCGATAATCCTGAACGTAACCATAAGCCCAAGTCCCGTCCCTTTTGTCTTATTGGAATAATAAGGTTCCCCTAACCTAGCGATATCTGCCGGTTCCATCCCCTCGCCGTTGTCTTGGATATGAATGACGATTTCATTATTTTCAGCATATGCCCAAATGTGTACCTGGCCATCCTCCTGAAGCGCCTCAATACTGTTTTTGATCATATTGATGAAAGCCTGTTTGAACTTGGATGAATTCCCGTGAACATATAATCCATCCTGGATCCCTAACAAGATTTTACCCCCATGAAGATTGGCCAGGGGAATCATGATGCCTTCAATATGACGAAACTCTCCCGCGAGGTCCAGCAGCTGCACTTGGTCGAGCTCCGGTTTGGCAAAGGTAAGAAAATCGGTAATAATACCCGATGCTCGGTCAAGCTCGTTCAGAGCATGCGTAAGGTATTCCTTTTCTTTATTCGCTGATCTTTCATGCAGCAGCTGCAAAAAGCCGCGGGTCACTTGCAGCGGATTGCGTACCTCATGCGCAACGGATGCCGCAAGCTCGCTGATGATTTCCACTTTCTCCGACCGCTGAAGCTCGACATTGAACATTTCCAGCTCCTTGGAGTAAATCAGAATCTGCCTGCGACTTTGGGCAAATTTTTGGCCAAGCACAGCAATGAGTGCCACCGCAAACCCAAGAACCCCCCATTTCCACCAGAACATCTCGTATTTCCCCTTGCTAGCCAGGAAGTTGGTCATTTCAATCAAAACGGTTAAGCCGAATACCGCGGACCCCAAGGTAAAAATCAGGGCATCTCTGCTGCCTTTGACAACGTAACCGATGGAACTGCTGACGAGCAAAATAATCTGCACAATGATCAAAACATCTAATACATTAACGGAAAAGAAGTAATATAAATCAAAGAAATGATCGTGAACTAACAGATTTAGAACCATAAAACCGAAACAAAAGAGGGAATAAACGGTCTGAAACTTACGAAAATGTCTTATAAACAGTCGGTATCCCGGACCGACCGTCTTTTCAAAGTAAAAAGTCATGGCAGGAAGCATCGTCAGGAGAGCCACATCATAGACGCTTAGAATGAATCGCCCATTGTCGTTATACAGGCCGTGTATAAGCGGCGAGTGCGTCAAAATCATCGTTCCGGCCGATATCAGAATAAACGTCAATGCCAGCCAGCTGCGCAGATGGCTTTTTCGTATAAATAAAGCAGGAAGCAGCATGATCAGTCCCAGAAAAACGATAGCGCTGCCCAAAATCAGATCATCCAAATTGGATTTTACAAATTGCTTGAGAAGTATCTGATAATCGCCTGCAAGCACCTCTCCGCGGATGCCGATGCGTTCTTTGTCCGCCTGGATTTGAACGCTCAGCGTTTTCCCTGTATCCTCGTAACTAAGAGGAAGCAGGATCTGGTTTACATTGTACATATAGTTACGATTTGTGTCGTAAACCTTTTTTTCATCTAAGTAAATCAAAATATGCTGACCGTAAACCTTTTTCAAAAATAAGGCCGAATTACCGGGCTGGAGCTTGGGGACCACGCTCCTATACCATACCTCCTTGGCACCGGTTATGCGTGGAGGGAGGTGTTTAAAGGATGTAATCTTTGTCCATCCATGGTTATCTTTGCTTATATGGGCAGAATCATGTTCCCATTTGAAATCCCACCCGGTAACAGGCTGGTATTCCGGCTCTGGAGCTGCGTACCCGGAAATAGGAAAACACGCCTCCAAGCACACGATGATGAGCACCAGCATGAAGGCTCTTCTAGCTGCTTCTTTCATAGAACACCTCAGATAGTCGTTTCTTATCCAATAAGGCTGCGGGCGCAATATGCCTGTATTCCGCAAACTCACCGACTCATTATTTAATATTACGACATTTTTCGACGTTTTTCGATATGAAAGAGTGACCAGCATGGTAATTTTCTATTGGGAATAAGTGGAGCAGTCGTGGGGGCACGGAATCGATTATGTATTACTCAATGCAAGACGCTGGCAGGTTTAATCCGGCCCCTTTAGGGCAAGGGTAAATATCAAACCCCCGTAAAGGAGATGAATCCTCATGTCTGAGGAGTACAAAACAGAAACGGATTTGACCTATGAACGTTATGCTAACGCAGGAGACCATCCCGTGAAAGACGGTTTGCCAAAAAATGATTTGCGGGATGTGAATACGCAGACGGTCCAAAGCATTTCCGCTGTTCCGGAACCTAGCAACGCCAATATCTATACCCATTCCGACATAAGTCCAGAGCTTAGCGTGCGCCATGTTCCCGAAGAGCCGCTGCAATCAGCTGTGGGTGACATCGATGACGGGGAGCTTGAAGATGTACCCGATGCGGATCAAATCCAAGAGGACAGCCCCGCTGACCCTATAGCGGTTGTGGAAGATATGCATGGAACCGACCTGATCAACGGTTTTGACGGTGACGAGACGGAATAACGTTGCTTCCCTAAATATACTCTAAAGCAAAAAGACGCCGGCAAGAAAACACCGGTGTCTTTTTTGCTTGTTTACTTTACACAAAGCCAAGCACATGTACCAGCGCGAACCCCAGAATCGCCAGCACGATCGAACCCATCAGCCCGGCTGCAAAAGGCTTCACGCCGTTGCGGCGGAAGAAGGCAAAATCAACATTGAGGCCAAGCCCCGCCATTGCCATGGCAATCAATATATATGCTAGATTGATAATCTGCGCGGTAATGGCATGAGGAATAATATTAAGTGAATTCACTCCGCTCATCAGCAGAAAGCCAAGCACGAACCATGGAATTTGAATTTTGCCTTTTTCCGTTTTTTCTTCTTGAAGGCGGCTGGCCCAGTATCCCACACACAGCGAAACGGGAACCAGCAGCGCTACCCGCGTCAATTTGACAATGACCGCCATATCCTCCGCTTCTTTACCGCCGGGACCCGCCGCCGCGATCGCATGCGCCACCTCATGCAGCGTACTTCCCGCAAACGCCCCATATCCCGTAGGTGTCAGGCCAAGGAACGGATACAGCCCCACGTAAATCAGCGTAAACAGCGTCCCCAAAATCGCTACCGTAGCTGCACTCACAGCGGTTTCCTGTTCGTTGGCCTTAATTAGCGGCGCAATTGCAACGACAGCCGCCGCACCACAAATGGCGGTTCCGCATGCTGTCATAAGCGCGAGCGACCGATCTACTTTCAGTAGTCTAGCCAGCCCGTATACAATAAAAATGGTCACCGTAATATGCACCGCTGCAATTAAGACTACCTTCGGCCCCGCGTGGACAATATCCACCAAGTTCAGCCGCATCCCGAGCAAAATAATGCCAAAGCGCAGCAGCTTTTTATTGGAAAACGCCACCCCAGTCTTAATGGAACTCGGCACTCCGAACGATGCCCGATAAATCATGCCCAGAATAATGGCCAGGACCAACTGACCCATTATGCTGAGGAATGGAAGCAGCGACAATCCCTTGGCGAGCAGGGACAAAATCAATGTCAGCCCAATTCCCAAAATAAACGTTTTAGCTTTCTTTGTTCTACGAGGAACCGAGGACTCTTGTGAAATCATGAAACCTTTCCATCTCCTCTGCTTCAAACTCTATATGAGGTTGTTCAAAAAGTCCGCTTTTGATAAGAAAACCGGCCTTTTTGAACACGCACTATATGTCTCATCCCACTATAAAGTTGAAGGGACCGGAAGTGAAATACATATTTGCTATCTTTATAATGAGGAAAACTTATGATTGGTGCATGAATGTAATATATATATTGCATAATGCAAAGTATATGTTACAATCGATGTGTGAGGAGGTATCGATGCTTTTTGGTGAACAAAGTGAAACTAGCGCGGATCCAAGCGGATTTAACCCAGCAGCAGCTGGCAGACAAGACGGGGGTCACCCGCCAAACGATCAGCCTGATTGAAAAAGGCGCCTACAATCCGTCATTAAAATTATGTTTGGATATTTGTTATACCCTTAACCGGACGCTTGATGAACTGTTTTGGGTAAACTCGGGAGGAAATGAACATGAAGAAAGTCACTGATGAAAGAATTATTTTCGAAAACCTGAAGCATATCAAAACCGCATTTCTTGTTCAAACTTTAGGAATCATCGCCATTCTGGTCATCGACGGTATACAAAACGGATACCAGCATGCCCACAACAATCCCTTATGGATGCTTGTGTTAATTACCACTATTGTGCTTTCTTATTCCAGGCTCCGGACAGCCGTGGAAATGGAAAAGCCGCGCCGCAAATCGCGTTCGTCTTCATATGTCAACGCGTCCATCGCCCCGTTAGCAGCAGGTTTGGCTGTTTTTAGCCTGGCACTATTTGCCAGGTCTTCGATGATGAACGCATTCATTTTGGGTGTTGTATTATTCACCGCCTATTTAATTCCTGCGCTGCTCATTACATATTATAGAAAGAAAAATCAGGACGAAGATGACATGTAGGTCAGGGAAGGCTGCTAATTCCTGAAAATCACTGGAGGATAGGCACGATGATTACTGATACGTTAAAAGTGTTTGTGACAGTGGCTGAGCAGAAGAATTTCTCTCAAGCCGCCAAGATGCTTAACTTGTCTCAACCAGGCGTAAGCCTTCATATTCGCAATCTGGAAAATGAACTTGGAGCCAAGCTGATGCACCGCTCTCCAAAGCTTGTTAAATTAACCGAGGCAGGAGAGATTCTATTTCGCAAAGCACAGCAAATTCTTGCTTTATATGATGAAGCCAAGGCGGATATCTATATGCTGCGGGATGAAGTTACCGGGTCCTTGTTCATGGGGGCGAGTTTTACAATCGGGGAATACATTTTGCCGCGAGTACTCGCTGAATATGCCCACCAGTATCCGCTTGTAGATGTGCAGGTCCATATCAGCAACACGGGCAATATTTTGCAGGATATCCGTGCCGGAAAGTTCCATATTGGTCTGGTCGAAGGAAAAGTGGATGCAAAAGATCTAAAGGTGACGACCTTCATGAAAGATGAAATGGTTCTCATCTCCGCTCCGGATCATCCCCTCGCTGCTGAAAAAAGCGTTGATATGGGGCGGCTTCAAGATCAGGTATGGGTCATGAGAGAAACGGGTTCTGGTACACGAGCCTATAGCGACAAGCTTATCCATGATGGGAATCTGTCCGTCAAGCGCTGTTTCGTGTTAAACAGCAGTCAAGGCGTGAAAGAAGCCGTAGCTTGCGGTCTTGGCATCGCTTTGCTGTCACGCTGGGTGGTTCGCAAAGAGCTCGAAAGCAGCGAGCTTCGCGAACTTCCGATCCGGGGGATGAAGATCAGCCGGGATCTTTCCTTACTGCAAAGCAAAGATGAACCGGCTGTCATGGCAGTGCTAAAATTCATCCAATCCCTAAAATTGAACACCCAATCTCTTTATGCGGATTTCTGACTCCCTTGTTTGGAGAGCGCTGGTGCTCCGGCAGGCTGCCGGTAAGCGACGAAATATGCGCCAGCGACAAAGATCATTCCGCCGATCAGGTTACCCAGGAATACCGCACCGAAGTTCGGGAAGTATTGCCCCCAAGTCATTTGTCCGGAAAAAATAGCGGCAGGAATCACGAACATATTGGCAACAACGTGCTGGAAGCCGATGGCAACAAAAGCCATGACCGGGAACCACATACCGATGATTTTACCAGAGAAGTCTTTCGCTCCGAATGCAAGCCATACAGCAAGGCATACCAGCCAGTTACACCCGATGCCGGATACGAATGCCTGTAGAAACGAATCATTGATTTTGGCAGTTGCAATTGCTGTTGTTTTCGCCAGGAAGGCTCCTTCGGTAAGTCCCACGACATGACCAAAAAAGTAGGCGACGAATACAGAGCCAACAAAATTCGCAATCGTCACTAGCGCCAAGTTTTTCAGTACGGAACCAAAGCCGATTTTACGTGCAAACCAAGCCATTGGAAGCGCCATCATGTTACCTGTCAACAGCTCTCCGCCTGCGAGGACTGTCAGGATCAGTCCAACCGGGAACACGGCTCCCCCGAGAAGATTCACAACAGACCCCCACTCCTTCGGTGCCGTACCGATCACGCGGATATCAAGCAGAAAACCCAAAGCAATAAATGCCCCGGCCAAAAATCCCAACACCAGAACGGCGGGAAGGGAGGTTTTGGCCTTTTTCTCTCCGACTTCAATGGCGATGTCTTTGATTTGCTGGGGTGTGGAAAACGATGACATATTACATTCCTCCATCAATATTTCTCTTTTTTGTTGATTTCCATGCCCATTCTACCGCTTCAGGATGGCCGCAATGGAAACTGCAGAAGTGTCTTTATACGCACAAAAAAACCGCCACAAATTTCTCTTTCCGCCAGAACACGAAAAGAAAAACCTGTGCCGGTTAATACCCCTACCCTTTTCCTATAGGAGGATCAATCACGCGCTTACGCTATCAGTAAAGCAACTGCAATACCTACAGCCACTTCACCATACGCATACTCAACATTTCATATCACATGATATCACATGTTCTAACTTTGTCAACATTGTGAATAAATGTACTTAGTCTAATTATTATTCAAATCCTATTCACATTGTTATCCGCCAATACGGGACATTTCCACCTTGTCTCCACCGCTTCGTTTTTCCCTCGATACTTCACGTTCCAGTGAATATTGGTCATGCCGTCCTTCCCAGATCGAAACGATCCGCTCCGTTATCTCGTCATCGGAATCATCCGAACGCAACAACGCACGTAGATCATGCCCTTGGGTTGCGAACAAGCATGTATAGAATATTCCATCGGCGGATATTCTCCCCCGCGTGCACGAGGAACAAAAAGCGTCACTGACAGACGAAATGATGCCGATCTCGCCTTTGCCGTCCAGAAAACGGAAGCGCGACGCCACTTCTCCCGTGTAATTAGGTTCTGCCGGCTCCAGCGGAAATTCCGCCCCGATCCGTTCCAGCATTTCCTTTTTACTGACGACCTGCTTCCAATCCCAGCCGTTTGTATTGCCCACATCCATATACTCGATCATGCGTAGAATATGGCCTCTTTCCCGAAAATAACGGACCATCGGCAAAAGCGCATGCTCATTTACACCCTTTTGCACTACCATGTTCACCTTAATCTTCAAACCCGCTTCCGCAGCAGCATCGATTCCTTCAAGAACCTGCCGTACACTGGCTTTGCCACCGTTCATTCGGAAAAAGGTTTCATCATCCAAAGCATCCAGGCTGACTGCTACGCGCATTAGTCCGGCCTCGCGCAGCTTCGCGGCCTGCTTGGTCAACAGGCTTCCGTTGGTTGTAAGTGCAATATCGTTTACGCCCGGAATTCCGGCAATACCCGCAATAATCTCCGGCAGTTCCCTGCGCAGTGTAGGCTCTCCGCCTGTTATCCGCATTTTCTGCACACCAAGACGGGCAAAAATCCGCGCTAGTCTTACGGTTTCATCGACAGATAGAATATGATCGCGGGT
Source organism: Paenibacillus sp. (assembly GCA_031254035.1). Taxonomy (GTDB): domain Bacteria; phylum Bacillota; class Bacilli; order Paenibacillales; family Paenibacillaceae; genus Paenibacillus_AQ. Next base: position 92,312 of record JAIRVF010000053.1, on the reverse strand, counting down.
TAAAAAGGGATAGTCTTGATTAAAAATCTCCTCCGGCATGCAGTAACGGCACCGGAAATTGCAGCGGTCCGTCACGGAAACACGCAAGTCCCGAAGTACACGTTTGTAATAATCTTTGGTTTCCATGAAACTCACTCCATTTCAGTGCACAATGGCAGCCGGGGCATGGGCACCGGCTATTCTAAACGAGCCGTATTTTGATTCAATTTTTGCATTCAATAATGCGCTGCGGATGAGTGTACACATTGCAGCTGCTTCCCCGGACAAAACCTACGGCCGTGATGCCCAAATTCTCCGCAAGTTCAAGCGCTAGCCCTGTCGGCGCCGACTTGGAAAGGATGATGCCGCAGCCGATTTTTGCGACTTTAAGCAAGATTTCCGAAGAAATTCTGCCGCTGAATACAATGATTTTATCGTTCATGGGGATGCCCTGTTGCAAACAGTGACCATAGATTTTATCAAGCGCATTATGCCTGCCGATATCCATCCGCTCCAGCAAAATCCCATTCCGGTCGCATAAAGCCGCATTGTGTACGCCGCCTGTCTTGCTGAAGATTTCAGCGCCCTCCTGCATTTCCCGCACTAGTCTGAAAACGTCATCAAATGAAAGCTCAACTGGCACATCATGCAGTCGTTTGGCTGTTTTGGCATCGTTAAAAAATACAAATCCCTGCCGACTTGCGCCGCAGCAGGAAGTTACATACCGCTTGCTGTAAAGCTGACGGTGGAGCGGGCTCCAGCGGCTGACTTCCGCATGAACGAACCCCTCTTCCTCTTGAACCCACAAATCCTTGATTTCATCGATCCCGGCGATGACGCCTTCCGAAGCAAGATAACCGACCGCCATATCCTCAATGTATTCCGGCGTACATACCAAAGTGGCAAATTCCTCGCCGTTAATTTTGATGGTGACGGGGTGTTCGGTGACAATGAGATCGGATTTCTCCGAAATCATACCATTCTCATAGCGAATAATGCCTTCTTTTCCACGTGTCGCGCTGTTCATCGGCTTATCATCCCAGTTCTATATTTTTTTCAAACAAAAAAACGGAAATCGCGATGTCCTCATCCACCTTAACATCATTAAACAAATGAATGAGCTTAGAGCCGCAAAGTTCTTCCAAACCATCCGGCACCTTTTTTTTATACATATCCTGAATCATGTGCGTTCTGGCGCTGTGCACCATTTTTTTGCCATCAGACGTTTGCGCAATAAACTTTTCAGTTGGGGTAAAATTCCCGTACATCCGGGTGATCGCCATGTTTTCGACGAAAGTCGTATGAATGCGCTCAGGCCCTTTACCGAACGTGTCTTTTCTGACTTTTCGGATGATGTCGTTAAACGCAGCTTCCTTTTTCATCTCTTAATCACCTCACCACAAGTTAAACACTATACTAAATCTTAGAAAGATTGTACAGAAGAATTAGGGCCTTGATAATTCAATCTTGTTTTTTCAGGGGGAAGTAGTATAATCATGGCGAGACACCGTTTTGACAACATAACGGAATGATCAGTTTAGTAGGCCATTGCTAATCGGTTACTCCACTACAACCTGCCGCACCAGAACTAGCGGATGGGTTTTAGTGGAGTTTTTTGTTTATGGGCATTTTTGTATGCACTTCCAAAATACCGGTATTCCGTTATCGAGAAAAAATTGGGGAAATGAGGTTATTTCGTGAGCCAGGAAACTATAAGCATAACTTTGAACGGACAAAAAGTTGAAGTGAAAGAGGGCATGACGGTAATCGAGGCGATTAACCTTGCGAACCTTTCACATCCTCAAATTTGTTACGTACCTGAGGTTGACCCGATCCAGACATGCGATACATGCATCGTTGAGATCAACGGCCAATTAAAACGGGCCTGCTCCACCAAAGCAGAGAACGGGATGGACATCCAGCTTTCCTCAAAAAGAGCGAAAGAAGCGCAGACCGAAGCGATGGATCGGATTCTGGAAAACCATCTGCTGTATTGTACGGTTTGTGACAACAACAACGGCAACTGCAAGCTACATAATACGGCAGAAATGATGGAAATCGAGCATCAAAAATATCCATATCGGCCAAAAGTGGACCCTTCCGAAGTTGATATGTCCCATCCGTTTTACCGGTATGATCCGAACCAATGTATCGCTTGCGGGCAGTGCGTCGAGGTCTGCCAAAGCCTTCAGGTCAATGAGACACTTTCCATCGACTGGGAAGCCGACATCCCGCGCGTAAAATGGGACGACGGCGTAGCCATCAACGATTCCTCCTGCGTCAGCTGCGGACAATGTGTTACGATCTGCCCATGTAACGCGCTGATGGAAAAATCGATGCTGGGTGAAGCTGGCTTCATGACCGCAATCGACAAGCCGGTTATGGATCCGATGATTGAGCTGGTTAAAGAGGTTGAGCCCGGTTACAGCGGCATCTTCGCCATTTCCGAAATCGAAGCCGCTATGCGTGACACGAGAACACGTAAAACGAAAACGGTTTGTACATTCTGCGGCGTAGGTTGCGCATTTGAAGTTTGGACCAAAGGCCGGAAGATTCTGAAAGTCCAACCTTCCCATGATGCACCGGTCAACGCGATTTCGACCTGCGTCAAAGGTAAATTCGGTTGGGACTTCGTTAACAGCGAAGAGCGTATCACCACTCCGCTCATCCGCCAAGGGGATGCTTTCGTGGAAGCCACTTGGGATGAGGCCCTTTCCTTGGTTGCCGAACGTCTCGGCGGAATCAAAAAGGAATACGGCTCAAACGCGCTCGGATTTATTTCTTCGTCTAAAATTACCAACGAGGAAAACTATGTTATTCAGAAACTGGCGCGCCAAGTATTTGAAACCAATAATATCGACAACTGTTCCCGTTATTGCCAGTCTCCCGCTTCGGACGGCTTGCAGTCCACCGTGGGAATCGGCGGTGATGCCGGATCCATCAAGGACATCGCGGCAGCAGGACTGGTCATTCTGATCGGATGTGCACCTGCAGAAGGTCATCCGGTAATAGCAACACGGATTAAACGGGCTCATAAACTGCATGGACAAAAATTGATCGTTGCCGATCTGCGGAAACATGAGATGGCAGAACGCTCGGATCTCTTTGTCCGTCCGAAACAAGGTACGGATTTCGTATGGCTGACTGCTGTAACGAAATACATGATCGACAAGGGCTGGCATAGCGATGCTTTCATCCGCGATCATGTACACCAATTTGAAGAATATAACCAAGTCCTTGAAAAATACACACTGGAATTTGCCGAAAAAGAAACCGGCATTTCTAAGGAAACGCTGATCCAAATTGCCACCATGATCCATGAGGCTGATGGAACGGCCGTTTGCTGGGGCATGGGCGTTACGCAAAACATTGCAGGATCCTATACATCCGCAGCTATTTCCAACCTGCTGCTGGCCACCGGCAACTACATGCGTCCTGGTGCAGGACCTTACCCGCTTCGCGGCCATAACAATGTGCAGGGTGCCTGCGACATGGGTACATTGCCAGCTGTGTTTCCAGGATACCAACGTGTATCCAACGATGAAGCACGCGCCCGTTTTGAAGAGGCTTACGGCGTGAAGATTTCTCCTAAACCGGGCATGGATAACATCCAAATGCTGGACGCCATTGAACGCGGCGACCTGAAAGGCATGTACCTGGTAGGCGAAGATATGGCTTGGGTTGATTCTAATGCCAACCATGTGCAGCATCTCCTTAGTAAGCTGGACTTCCTGGTTGTTCAAGACGTTTTCTTGTCTCAAACCGCCCAGTTTGCCGATGTCATTTTGCCTGCTAGCCCTTCCCTTGAAAAGGACGGCACCTTTACCAATACAGAACGCCGCGTACAACGCCTTTATGAAGTTCTGGAACCGATGGGCAATTCGAAACCGGACTGGTGGATTACGACCCAGATCGCTAAGCAATTCGGCTTTGACTGGAATTACAGCCATCCAAGCGAAATTTTTGCGGAAATGGCCAGCCTGACACCGTTTTTCTCCCAAGCAAGTTATGAGGTTATGGAAGGCTGGGGCAGCTTCTCCTGGGGCTCCCAGACCGGGGAAAACACGCCGCTTCTGTACTTGGACGGATTCAATTTCCCTGATAAAAAAGCGCGCTTCTCGCTTGTAGAATATATTCCGCCAGTGGAATTCCCGGCCGAATTTGACCTGGTGCTGAATAACGGTCGACTTCTGGAACAATTCCATGAAGGAAACTTGACCAACAAGTCGCAAGGCATCAACCTGAAGCTGCCGGAAGTGTTTGTGGAAGTATCACCTGAACTTGCCGCTGAACGCGGGGTCGAAAGCGGATCTCTGGTTCGTCTGGAATCCCCTTACGGGGCAATCAAGCTGAAAGCTTTGGTCACGGACCGCGTACGCGGCAATGAACTATACGTTCCGATGCACTCGGTCAGCCATGAGACGGCGGTGAATATCCTGACCGGTGGCGCCGTGGATGTCAATACGCATACGCCGGCCTACAAACAGGCCAGAGTCCGGATGCAAGTCCTGAACATCAAGGGAACAAATCCACTGCCGCTCTCCAATCCGCGCAATAAGGAACGCCATCCGCAAAACGGCGTTGAGGTTGAGCGCAAATGGAAACGCCCAGGTTATGTTTCTCTGGTCGATTAAGGAAAGGTGGTACAAAGATGGCAGAACCCATATCTTTAATTAAAAAACGTGTACTAAGCGAAGAAGAATTAAAACAGCAATCCCTGAATCAGTTGAAAGATTCCGTAGCTGAACATGAACAAGCGATTGACAAAGCCATCGATGTTCTTAACGAACTGTACGGCAGCGGCATTTTGGAAGCGACGGAATCGCTGCTGAAAGCCAAAGCCAAAGTGGCAGAAATCGCCCTTCATCAGGCAAAACGTCCCGAAGTAACCAACATCATCAACAACGGGATTGCCGCGGCGGGCGCCCTTTCCGCCATTAGTCCGGAGCAAACTACCAAGATGTTTTCCGGCATTGCCAAAGGCCTCGAGGAAGCACGCAAGCCGCAGGAAAAAAAGCTTACGGTCTTTTCCCTGATGGGCGCGCTGAATGACCCTGACGTGAACCGGGCTATCGGTTTTGGCCTGCAATTTCTGAAGGGACTCGGCAAAGAGCTCGGCAAATAGTCTCACATATTTTCTAGCATCTCCAAACTAGCAGAACTAGTATCATCAAACTAGCTTCTTCTAAAAAAGGCAGATTCCACTTTGGAATCTGCCTTTTTTGAGTACATTCGATGACGAACCATAAAAAAAACATACCCCAAAGCAGCGGGCTCCGGGGTATCAAGCAATATATTATAAAAGGGGTATGGAGTAATTATATGATTCTATTCTTAAAATAAGATGAAAACAACCTTCAAATCACCTTAAATTTCGTAGGAATGATGGCAAGCTTGGGTCTCAGGATATTATTAGAAAAGTGGGAAATTATAAGATGAGAGTCTTAATTTTGCCTGTAAAGGAGCGTTTGACGTATGAAATTATCCGGCAAAACAGCCATCGTCACCGGCGGAGCCAGCGGCATCGGGCAGGCTACGGCGCGGCTGTTCGCGCAGGAAGGTGCCTCCGTGGTCGTTGCCGATTTCTCTGAAGCTGGGCAGGAAGTTGCGGACCGACTCCAAGAGGACGGCCATCAAGCCATTTACGTAAAATTCGATGTGAAAGAGGAAGAGGATATCCAGAAGTTAATCAAACACACCGTGGATACCTATGGAAAACTCGACATTATGTTCGCAAATGAGGATGTGGCCAATGATGATCCAGCCGATCAGCTGTCACTGGAAAAATGGCAGCGTACGCTTGATGTCAATCTGACGGGCGTGTTTCTTTCCGATAAATATGCCCTCATCCAGATGTTGAAGCAGGAAAACGGCGGCGTGATCGTAAATAATGCGTCCATTCATGGACACGTGGCAAAGGCCGGGGTGACCTCCTATGGCGCCGCCAAAGGCGGGGTCGTGATGCTTACCCAGACCCTCGGTATCCAATATGCCGACAGAGGCATCCGCGTGAACGCGGTAAGTCCAGGTTACATCGATACTCCCCTACTCAAGGTTCTCCCCCCTGAAGAGAAGCAGAAGCTGGTCGATCTGCATCCGATCGGCCGTCTGGGCACTGCCGAGGAAGTGGCCAAAGCTGTTTTGTTCCTCGCTAGCGACGATGCCTCGTTCGTCACCGGAACAAGCCTGTTGGTGGATGGAGGATATACTGCGCAGTAAGGCGCGATCAAGAAAGTAACGGCCATTTTCTTGATCACGCCCAATAACGATAAAGCGCCGTGGATTCGAGTTCTAATCGAACCTACGGCGCTTTTTTTAAGTTTGTTGGAGCCCCCGCAAAGTATTTGGAATAAGCTTCGAGAGGCACACGTCACTTTGTGGGGTTATTTTAAGTTTTTTGGGGTCCCCGCAAAGTATTCGGAATACCCATCGAAGCATAGACTCCACTCAGTACTTTTGCTCCGCAAAAGCGCCCCTCTTCGAGAGGCGTCGGACTTCTTTCCGATACTCATTGTGGGGTTATTTTAAGAGACGCAGATGCGCACACCGGCCGGTGTTTCATTCGCCTTTTTTCCTTTCACATGCCATAAAGACGGCGTATCCTTTGCGCTGCGAAACTCAATTTCAAACGGACGATTTTCGGGCAGTCGCTTAAAGTGAAGCCACAGTCTGTTGCCATCGATCCTGCTTTCCAGCACGCGAAATTCTTCACCTGCTTCGCGGTCTCCCATCATAATCACGCCTGTTGAGCCGGGATCCAGCCGTTTGCTGAAAGAAACCATCACTTCCACTTCTCCCTGGATGACGGCAGCAAGTGGCTCAGGAGGTTCCTCATACATATAACCGCCAAGATGGTATTCATAAGCCGTCCAAGTATGATACCCCAGATCGTACGCCGTGTTCTGGAACTGGTTCAGCCAGGTGCGGTTCTTTACCATATTGGCCCTTGATCCAACATCAGCTTGTATTCCCAGCGGAAGTTCCGGGTAAGCCGCACGGATCGGTGCTGCGAAGCTTTCATATGTCCCGGGATATTCCGCTTTGAGGTTCCGTTTCATCCAGTCCGGCCAATGGGTCTGGAGTATATGCAGATCTGGCTTGACCCTTCCGATCATGGAGATGGCGTCAAGTCCCTGCCATTCTTTCAACCTCAATGTGGATACGGCTCCACCGTCCACTGCAAGGGACCAGGTCGCTGTGAGAATATCCGGACGGACCTCGCGTGCTCCACCACTGCCGTTAATGATTTCATCAATGAGTGTATTAACGGCATCTACTCGGAAGTCGATCCATTTCGTGTAGACATCCGGAATTTTCTTATAATAATTTGCCGCAAACCTGTTCGTAAACTCAGGAATGGCCAAACCGCATTTTTCATGGAAAGCCTGCTTCGCGAGCGGCCCAATATCCCCATAAACCCCGCGGCGGATTCCGTCCCACTCCGGGAAATATGGCTCGGCGATCTCGACGCCGTCAAAAGGGTATAGCTGAAGCATCTGCGAAACGGCTTCCTTTTTCCACTGCACATATCCCTCGGAAAATGGGGAAAACCGTTCAAACCCATCGTTCAATTCCTTCAGCATCCCCATTTTCCAGGAAGGCCATTCTGGCGGCAGATGGGAAGTTGAAAACGTCCCGTTCCCGATCACGAGCGCCCAAACAGCGATGTCCCTGTTATGGAAAGAGCGGATTAACTCGGCATTGATTTGGCTTTCATTTACGACAAAATAATGAACTGTACGGTAGCCCGCAAGCTGTATTTCTTCAGCAACACTGTCAGCAGACCGGTCTTGGTAATAAGGAAATAACGGATCAATCTGGATGCTCGGACCTTCAAGGGCCCATGCTCTAACGTTTTCTGAATCCTTTTTCATTTGAACTCCTTTCTCCCGGATCTTCCAAAGCCCTGCGTGTATCCAAAATATGAACCCAACAGTAATATCATTGCCTAAATTGGCAAAATTCCACCTTCAGACCTTTTTCTCGGCATGTACCCCTGGCTTCTCACCGGCCCAAATTCAGTCTCATACTATAATTCCTGGTCCTAACGCCTTAAAGCGCTGAGAAACTACCATTCAGCCCATTTCATCACCGCAAGCACAGATAAATGGAGCGGATAAAACGAGCGCCACACCCATTTGCGAACACGGATATGCTCAAGCTTTTTCCATACCGTGGGACCATATACGATCAGCAGCGTCGGAACTATGCTCAGCAATTGAAACAAACCGCCCGGCCCGTAAATCAATAAATAAAACAAGTTAAGCAGCAACTGGGCGAACAACAGCCGTTCGGAGGCAAAAAAGCGGAAGGATAATACCAATAGCAGCCCGTAAGCGCCGTAATCAAACGAAAAAAACTGCATGAAGACGCATGCTGCAAGCACGATACCACCTTTGCCCCACGGGGAAAACTTCCGATCCAGAATTTGCATCACGGCAGCCGCCATAAACAGAGTAGCGATTACATTCAAACCACCCGGATTCAGGGCCAGCTGATACGGAATTTGAGACAGCAGTGCCAGCGCAAATAACCGTGTCAAGTATTGGGGTTTCGATCTTGTGTACCGATCCCCCTGGACCAGGGCGTACGCATAGATTGGGAAGGCTATTCTACCGATGATCCGAAGCCAGAGATGATCCTCAAAAAACACGATGCCTATATGATCAACCAACATGGACAGCATGGCAATCAGCTGCACATGAGTCCCTCCCTTTCATACCATTTAGTCCTATTTTACTCCGTGGCTGCTCTTCTTTCCAAGTTATCCCTGATATAATATAGTCATGAAGGGACTTATTCTTTTTATTAATCCTTGAGGGAGGCAATAACATTGAATTTTGACAAACTCGTTTCTCGTCATAAGACCGGCTGCGTCAAGTGGGACGGTATGAAAAATTTCTTCGGAACAAATGATGCTTTGCCTATGTGGGTAGCAGACATGGATTTCGAATCTCCAGCTCCGGTCATTGAAGCGATGCGGCAGCATGTCGAGCACGGAGTATTCGGCTACGCCATGGAGACCGATGAATATAAACAATCCATTGCGGACTGGATGAAACAGCGTCACGCCTGGGAGATTGACCAGGACTGGATCGTATTTTGCCCGGGCGTCGTTCCCGCGCTCAGCTTTGCCGTTCAGGCCTTCACCCAGCCGGGCGACAAAATCGTAATCCAGCCTCCTGTCTATCCCCCATTCCACAACGTCGTGAAGGATCATGGACGCGAGCTAGTGCTGAACCCGCTAAAATGCGAAAATGGCCGCTATTCCATGGATCTTGAAGGTCTGGAGGCAATTTTGGAAGGCGGACATATTAAAATGCTGATTTTATGCAGTCCCCACAATCCGGTTGGACGGGTATGGACGCGCGGGGAGCTTGAAGCTTTGGTTCAGCTCTGCGCACGCCATGATGTCCTGATCGTGTCCGATGAAATCCATGCCGACCTGGTTTATGAGAAAAATGCCCACATACCTCTCACCCAAATATCCGGTGACGCCAAAAAACGTTCGATCATCTGCACCGCGCCGAGCAAAACCTTTAACATAGCCGGACTCAACACATCCAATGTTATTATTCCTGATCCGGATATCCGCAGTACGTTCAAGAAGACACTTGAGCTTTATCATGTGGGTTCCATCAGCACGCTTGGAAGCGCGGCCACGCAGGCAGCCTATACTAGCGGCGGAGAATGGCTCGATGAGGTACTTTCCTACATGCAGCAGAACATAGATTATGTACTGGACTATATCGGCAAACATATACCGGAAATCAAAGCCTACCGGCCAGAAGCAACCTACCTAATGTGGCTTGATTTCCGCGCGCTTGGTATGACCAAGGATGAAGTTGCCGACTTCCTACTGTCCAAGGCAAAACTAGCACTTAATAAAGGGTCGGCTTTCGGAGCTGAAGGAGAAGGCTTCATGCGCATGAACATCGCTTGTCCAAAGGCCACGGTCATTGAAGCGATGGAGCGCCTGAATACGGCCATGAAGGATTGGAGAAAAGCCCAAAAATAAGGCGAGCCAAACACGGCGGCCCGTCGCCGGCTAAAATCCCGGTGGCAGGCCGCGCTTTACATCCCTTTTTTATTCGTCCTTATGAATCCAGTCCATTCCGTTCCCTGTCAAAAATTGCTCCCTATCATTTCTTTTTCAAATACTTATGCAGGAAGTCTACGATATGGACCGCCTTCATTTGACTGTCCAGTCCATGCTCTTCGATACCGTGTTTCATTTGCAGCAAGCAGCCCGGATTGCTAGTCAACAAATAGCTGGCCTCGGTGGCTTCGACATACTCCATCTTATGGTCCAAGATTTGTCCGGCCATGACCGGCTGCGTAATGTTGTAGATCCCTGCCGAACCGCAGCAGCGGTCGGCATTCTTCATTTCTACAAACTGTGCTCCCTCAACCTGGCGCATTAATTTGCGCGGAGCATCCGCTGAATGCATCACGTTGCGGAGATGGCAGGAATCCTGATAGGTGATCCGGACCTGCTCCGCGACGTCTTTGTCTTGGGTGAAATCAAGGTTTCTTCCGGCACGGACGAGCAGTTCGCTGATATCAATCACCCGCTCCGCAAACCAAACCGCATCGTCCCGCCACTGCGGATCTTCTTGCAGTAGATGGTCGTATTCAACTAGAAGCGCTCCACAGCCGCCCGCATTGGATACGATATAGTCCACACCCGCGTTTTTAAACGTCTTGATATTCCGTCTGGCTAGCTCCCGCGCTCCTTCCGCTTCCCCGCTATGTGTAAGCAGCGCTCCACAGCAGTTCTGCTCAAGCGGAATCACTACTTCAAAGCCAGCTTCCGTCAACAGCTCAACCGTGTGAATATTCGTTTCTGTAAATAAAATATCCATTATACATCCTCTGAATAGAGCCACGGTCGCGATTTTTTCGCCTTTCGCCGGATGATGCTCGCCAATCAGCTCAGCGACACCGCGCCCGGAAGCGTCCGGCAAAATCTTTTCCATTTCGCGCAGATGCTTGGGAAACAACTTCATAACGCCCGTTGCATGGGCCACAGTTCGAAGTCCAAACTTCTGGTAAAACTCAAGTCCACGTCCGACCCATTTCATTCGGTTCTGGTGCGGGAATACCGTCTTGAATGCAGCATGACGCGTTAACTTTACCATCGGCTTATGTTCTTTATGGTCTTCAATGGCATCCCTTGCCTGCTCGATCAGTTGGCCGTATTTGACTCCCGCCGGACATGCTGGTTCGCATGCACGGCATCCGAGACAATGATTCATCTGATCCTCAAATGCCTGGTCCGGAATCATAATGCCGTCCGTAACAGCCTTCATAAGTGCAATCCGTCCCCGAGGAGATTCGGCTTCCAGACCCGTTTCCGCGAATGTCGGACAAGCCGGAAGGCAAAAGCCGCAACGCATGCAGTTCGTTAATTGATCCTCGTCAAGACGTAAGCGGAGCTTTTCGGTTAGTCGATTCGCTTGCTGAACTTGCCCATCAGCCACGCTGGATCACCACCCGTTTCCGTGTTTCCTTCGCGAACACTTTGCCGGGATTCAAGAGATTATACGGATCGAAGGAACTCTTGATCGCCTTCATCACTTCCATTCCCGCCGGACCAACCTTCCATTCCAGATACGGTGACTTCACCATGCCGACGCCATGTTCGCCGGTAATGGTTCCCCCCAAACGGATAGCTGCTTCAAAAATCTCCTCGAAGGCTTCTTCCACTCGCTCGATCTCTTCCTTATTGCGGGCGTCAGTCGTAGCTGTCGGATGCAAGTTGCCGTCCCCCGCATGGCCAAACGTACTGATCTGCACCTGATGCTTTTTCGCGATCCGATTAATTTCAATCACCATGTCAGCGATCTTCGAGCGCGGTACGGTTGCGTCCTCCAGTATGGTCGTCGGACGTAGTCTAGCCAGAGCCGTAAACGCACTGCGACGTGCTGTCAGCAGCTTCTCAGCCTCTTCCTGGCTTGCCGCGATGCTGATCTGATCGGCATTCTCGCTTTGGCATACCTCTGTAATGACGGCAATATCCCGCTCTACGGCTTCTTTGTCGCCATCCTGCTCGATAATAAGAATGGCTTCCATATCAAGGGGTAATCCAAGCTTCGCAAAGTCATCCACCACGCGAATGGTTGCGTTGTCAAGAATCTCGAGCGTCGCCGGAATAATCCGGTTTTCAATGATTTTGGATACCGTCCGTGCTGCCCCGTTCAGATCTTTGTACATTGCAAGCATCGTCTTTTTGTATCTTGGAGGTGGAATCAGCTTCAGAATCGCTTCGGTAATGATAGCCAAAGTCCCTTCCGACCCGACCAAAAGCTTCGTCAGATCGTAACCAGCCACATCCTTCATCAATTTTCCGCCGGTACGGATAATGTCTCCATTGGCCAGAACCGCTTCCAAACCGATCACATAATCCTTGGTTGTCCCATACTTCAAGCCCCGCAGCCCTCCAGAGCATTCCGCGATATTCCCCCCGATGGTGGAAATGGACATGCTGCTCGGATCCGGAGGATAAAATAACCCAAGGCTCTCCACATGGGTGCTGAATTGCTTTGTGTTTAAACCCGGTTGAACCGTCGCTGTCAGGTTCTCCATATCAATTTCCAAAATCCGATTCATCCGGTGCATGACCATTACGACGCCCCCTTGAACCGGTACCGTGCCGCCGCACAGATTGGTGCCAGAACCTCTGCCTACAACCGGTATGCGATGCCGGTTCAGCACTTTCATGATTTGCGACACCTCTTCCGTGCTCGATGGATACACCACAGCATCCGGCAGAGACTGAAGCATCGGAGTACCGTCATAGGAATGGGTTACCAAAGACTGTGGATCGTCCTTGACATATTCGCTTCCCGATATGGAGATGAGCTCACGTTTTACATCTTCTTGCAGCAAGGAAATCCCTCCCTTTGCTCCTAATTAGTCAGGTCATCTGATGACTTTTCTTGGAAACAAGTATACACTAGAATATATGAATCGAAAATAGACCTAAATCGAAAAAATTCAAATTTTAACCATGAACTTGTACCATGAATTTGTGCCTTGAACTTGTACCATGAATTTGTACCTCTAACGAAACTACAGATTGCTATTGCCTCAAAAACAAAAGCAAATCAATTTTAACGAAACTACATATCGTTATTTGGGATAAAACCAGATTTAAAGCAATTTATTGGGCTCCATAGCGATACCCTGTTTCGTTAGATTTTCCAAACGCCTTTTTCGGCGCAAATAGCAATACCACGTTTCGTTAGGATTGTTGATATGCGCGAGAATGCGCGAGAATGGGCGAAAAGAATTACAGCGATGAATGAGGCTCAACATCATGATCAGTGCTTGGCAAAAAAGCGAAAGTAGCGGAGGGGACGGAATCAATTCTTACGAAGCTAAATGCTTTTTTGAAAAAAAGCTACTAATTTCAGTAATGAGCCATGAATGAAAAAATAAAATTACAGTGATTTCAAGAAAGGAAGTAGGAGCATTGACCAGTCAGCAAAGACCGCTCAAGCAATATGAGTGGGTGATGATCGATTTGAAAAAACAAATAGATGAAGGGCGGCTTCAGCCTGGGGATCGGCTATCTTCCGTAGTCGATTTGGCCACCCAATATAATGTTGGGAGATCGACCATCCGGGAAGCACTCAGTGCGCTGAAAGCAATGGGACTTCTTAATATCAAGCAAGGCGGTGGTACTTTCGTCAAATCGCTCCCTTTGGAGCCGGACCCGGTACATCCCATGCAGCAGTATGCCGACCTGTGGGAAGGACGCGCCGCTTCGCTACGCCATATTCTGGAGGTCCGTCGTGTTCTGGAGACAGGCTGCGCCGCGCTCGCATCACAGCATCGCACAGCAGATGACCTGGCCGTTTTTGAGCATCTGCTCGAGGAAATGAAGCAATCCAAAGATGAGCACTTTAGTGAACAAGCCGACGTGAAGTTTCATCAGCAAATTGCCGCCGCGACTCATAATCCCCTGCTGCATGACTTGATGGAGTCATTGTCCAACAAACTGCATGAAAGCATGAAGGATATGCGGGCACTTTGGTTTTACGCCGAGCGCTCTTCTGCAGAACGCCTGCTACAGGAGCATATCCAGATTTACGACGCTATTGCCAAACAGGATGCCAAGGATGCGACAGCCCGAATGGAATTGCATATTTCCAAAGTGGAACAGGTGTTGAATGAGAAGAAGGTCGGTGGCCATCACCTGCAGTGGACATAAGCGGCCTTAATTTTCGAGACGGATTTTTACGCTGCTGCTGACCGCACATACATCGAGTGAAGCGAGCACGTCTTCAATCCGCTCGAACATCTTCTCCAAATGCCCGTCTTTAATCCGCGGCAAAAAGACCTCATGATCGGTTTCTGCAATGTAATGCAGCGTGTTCAGGAACAACTCTGTCTCCAGATCAATTTCCGCAAAGCTCCGCGTCTTGCAGATTAGATCGTCATAAAAGACGTCCTCCGGCGGGAGCGCGCCTTTCGACTGTAGATATATTTGCTTCAGTTTCATCTTGACGGCCATATGGGCAACAATCAGCGATTCTTTGCTAAGTCCCTCCTCCATCAATAGATGGGCTAGATTAATATGGCTTTGAGACAGTTTATTTAAGTGGCGGGCCTTTGTGTACAGTTCTTCATAAACATCGGTTTTGAACAGGCCGCTTTGGATACTGTCATGCGACCGATCCATATTGGATAACATGTAAACAACCTCCTAGTTAAAACACTTTAATTATTAAAATATGCTTCCAGGTTCAACCGTATCGGACCGGCAGTTGCTGCCTGTCCTCGGTCCTCCACCTCATACGACTTCATACCTAGATAACCTCATTTTGTGTATGTATTTTATTTCGGACTTTAATCCCAAATAATGAAGATAATAGTCATAATTTCACAGAAAATGAAGCGTTTTATAAAATAATCTTCGACAATACGTGAATCTTTGCGGCCCTGCCTACCACCATGGATGCTATAATAAATAAGTTGCCAATAACATCTTGATACCTTAAAGGAAGCTGAGCCTATGATTGTTACGATATTGCTTGAAGTTGTGCTGCCTGTTTTTGTTCTGATCGGATTTGGTTCTCTCATGCAGCGCATTTTTCGTCTGGACCTTTATACCCTGTCCAAAATCAATTTTTATTTCATTACGCCTGCAGCGGTTTTCATGAGTATGTATCATTCCGACATGTCTGGTGCGCTTCTGGGAACCGTCGTCTTATTTTATGGATTATATGTCTTTATTCTGTGGATCGTCGGAACTTTAGTGGCCCGGTTCATGAAATTCCCAAGCAGCATGAGGGCTGCTTTTAACAACAGCATTATGCTTGATAACTCTGGGAATTACGGGATGCCGATCAATGCGCTTGTCTTCAAGGGAGATCCGCTCGCCGGGTCCATGCAAGCGCTCATTATGTCACTGCAAAGTCTGCTGACCTTTACATATGGCGTGATCGCAATCCAAGGCGCGAAGCTGAAAGGAAATTACCGAAGCATGGTAATTTCCTTTCTGAAAATGCCCGTCCCCTATGCCCTCGTATTGGGACTGCTTCTGCACGTCCTGCATGTGCCGCTGCCTGTATTCGTTTCCCAACCCTTAACATACGCTCAGCAGTCGCTGGTTGCCATAGCACTTTTAACACTCGGGGCGCAAATCGTCAAATATCCGCTTCGGCTTTATCGGCTTGATATTTACATTAGCCTGTTCGTCCGTTTGATTATTGGTCCGGTCATCGGCTGCACACTTGTGTTCACTCTTGGTCTAAAGGGAATTCCAGCGCAGGCGCTCCTGATTGCATCCGGCATGCCTTCGGGCGTTAATACGTCCATCCTAGCCGAGGAATATGCAAATGAACCTGATTTTGCCGCGCAAACCGTGCTGCTTTCCACTTTGTTTAACGTCGTGACCATTACGGCATTGATTTCGCTGGCAAAAATGTTTTAACCGATGATCAGACACTGCCCGCATCATAAGTTTCAGGACTTATAAATGTTCCCGTCCGCACCGCCTCTGGCGGTGCTTTTTTGCGTTCAAACCTGCATTTTATTCCTTAAGCGACGCTGTGTATCCCACCTTTCTCAGTAGTTGGAGTTCATTTGTATGGCCGCTGATCATTACGCAAACCGAAGACATGTTTACCATTCCGGTAGGTATGACCTATTTCTCAAGCGAAGCCAAAGACTGCAGCAACTGGGTTCAAATCATGACTGGAGCCGCTCTTTTGGTCTTACCGCTCATCCAATTGTTTCTCGTCTTTCAAAAACAGATCATTCGTGGCATCGCAACCACCGGCTTAAAATAATTTTCCGCTCTAGCCCTGTCCTTACAGAATGCGGCCTTTTGGGGTCGAATTTTTGGGTCCACGCCCCTTAGGTCTGTGTTATTATTACAAAGTGGAATACATAAATTCTGGTATTTAAGGGGTGCCTAACCATTGAATTTGGAAAAAAGAATTGAGCAGCTCGAGGCCAAAATGAAACAAATGGAACTTGAGCTTACTGATCTGCGCCAAGAGAGGTGTGATAAAAGCCCATCCGATGCAGGCCAGCCAGCGCAAGTACCTCCGCCTAACGTGGGTTATCGGCCCGAAGCCGGTACGTATGGTACTCCACCTGGTGCGCCTCCTGGTGCGCCGTATGGTGCACCACATGGTTCGCCTACTGGTACGCCGCAAGGTTATGTCGCACACGGGCGGCCCGACATGCCGACGCAGCCCTTCACTCAGCCGGGAATGCCTCGAAATGAGCAGCGACAAAACGGTATTCCGGGTCAGCCCTATCAAGGCCAGGTTCCGTACGGCTATGGTCAGGCGCAAGGCGGCATAGCTCCTCCCAATCAACCGGGGGTGCATCCAGGGCCAGGGATGAATCCGTATGCGTATAACAATATGCAGCGTCCTCATATTCCTGCACAACCCAAGCCACCTAAAGATTGGGAACATCTGATTGCAAGAGTGTGGCTGCCGCGCATCTTCATCGTGGTTCTGCTGCTTGGCGTGTTGTGGGGATTTACGGCTGCAGTTACTGCGGGTTATTTGACCGAACCCGTACGTTGCCTTCTAGGCGTAGTCGCAGCCTCCGTCATGTACTGGCTTGGAGAAAGGCAAATCCGAAGCCAGCGCGAGGCACTGGGACAGGTTCTGCTTGGCGGTGCAATCGGCGTACTGATTTTATCCGTGTTCGCATCGCATGTGCTGTATGATCTCATACCTTCAGGCCTGGCATTTGTGTTGTATATTCTTTCGATAGCGCTTTGCATTTTTACTGCGCTGCGCCGCCATTCGCAGACGCTTATCATTATCGCGACTGTTGCCGGATACCTGATTCCGTTCTTGGTGCATTCTGCCCATCCTAGCGCTTGGGTGTTCACCGGCTATGAAACATTGTTCTCGCTGGCGATGATTTTCGTCGCTCTAAAGTTTGATTTCCGTGCTGCCTATTATGTCGCGATCGGCGTGCTTCATCTTCCGCTATTGATCGGCTGCGTGGCGGGAGATTTCAGGGAAAGCCGCCATATTTTCATCACTGCCATATTTATGCAGCATGCTGCCCTGATGGCCTATGCTCTCCTGGGAACTAAACGTCGCAAGCTAGATGAAATATTGTCCCTCTTCCCTGGCTTTGGCATCCTGGTGTTCTGGATCTATGCGCTTTATCCAGTCACAGACATTGGCATACAATGGAGACCGCTGATGCTGATCGCTTGGGCGCTGATTTACAGCCTTATCGCTTTCATCAAGCACATTCGGGCCGAACAGGCTCCCGTATTCGTATCTATTGCGACGGCCGCTTGGTTCTTGTGGGCATTGGATATCTTGAACCACAGCTATTCTCCGGCAGCAGCTATTATCATCGGCACTGCGGGACTTTTGCTCGGCTTCAAAATTTCCAGCTACATGCAGCAAATTACGGCAACAGTAGCGCTGGTTTACGGCGCGTCTCAAACCATTATCTTGGCCATTCATGACATCGTCTCGGCCGAAAGCCTTACCTGGCTCATTTTGTTGATTAGTCTAGTGTTCCTGGCTTATTTTATCCGCCGGATGCCGGAAGGTGTTTCCTTCCATCTCTTACCGGATATTCTGATGTGGGTGGATGCCCTCCTGGTGATCATCTTTTTAACTCAGATCACGAATGTGCTGACAGCCGATCTGACTTTCGATCTACGTCACCTTATTCTGTCTGCAGTTTGGGCCGCGTACGCCATTGTCGTTATCATTAGCGGCGTCTTGTTCCAAAAACTAATGGTGCGTTTCGCAGGCCTGGCTCTGCTTTTTCTCACCTTAGTGAAAGTAATTATCGTAGATCTTCCAGACGTATCTGTCGCTATCCGGGCGATCCTCTTTATCGGACTTGGGGCGCTCGGGATACTCGTATCCCGGTTTTTGTACAAACGTACAAATGGCCCGACCGCTCCCACGTCTTCAGACGAAAACCCCTTGGAATCTTGAAGTGGGGCTTGAATAGAGCAAGGCTTGCAACCGAGCGCAGCTTATACTTTCAAATATTTTAAAAGAGGCGGCGCATGAACCATTCCTGCACCGCCGTTTTTAATTTCTTTCTCCGGACCTTCTCACCTAAGGATGAAAATGAACGGTATAACCAATCAGCTATCCGAGCTTTCTTTTCCAAGCCGCTAAGACGTCAGCCCATCCAAAAACATCCACATTCATTTAGCTCAAACAATCGGTAGTAACCCATTTCGAAAATGGTTGCGAAAGTGCAAGCTTTTTCAGGCTATCTGGCTCTATTGAGGAAAAGCTTGCGTAAATGCATCCTTTTCGCTGTCACAAGAGCATTTTGACACTCACAGTGAAAAAAAGTTGTACAATCGCAGGAATTCATGGCTATCACCAGAGAATCAATCAAAAAAATTGCACTTTTGCAGCTTTAAAAAATACTTCCCACACTTCCCCTATTAAACGATGAACGGCACAACACATTCCGAGTCGATTAAACTTAGGAGCGGGTCCTCTTCCAAATAGGCAGGCTTTCTCTCCTTCAGTCCAGCAAATCTCCCAAACAGACAAGCTTTCTCTCCTTCAGTCCAGCAAATCTCCCAACGGACAAGCTTTCTCTCCTTCAGTCCAGCAAAATGTCAGCAAGTTCCCGATATGCGGCTGCCATATAATGCGGCTGATGCTCCGTTTCAGGTTTTACCTGCCGATGGTTGAACCAAATGGCTGTCCATCCTGCCTCCAGCGCACCCATCACGTCATTTCGCCATGAGTCCCCGATATAAAAACTGTGGGATGCATCAGTGTCTGTTTGTGCATTTACATGTGCAAACAGGCGCGGGTCCGGTTTGTCATACCCGACGGCTCCAGAAACGAAGATATTCCCCGGAGTGATGGTTGAATCCATCGCTAACGCTTTGATTTTAGCCATTTGATGCTTTTCCGGCCCGTTCGTGATCAATCCAACGATATGTCCCGCCGACTGCAGATTACGGATCAACTCTACCGCACCAGGGAACGGTTGGATCTGAAATTGTCCCTTCAAATACGCGTCCTGAATGCGGGCAGCCTCGCGATCCGTCACATGCACTCCAAATTCCGCAAGCGCAAGCTTGGCTCGCCGCACCCTCATATCCTGCAAATCCCGCTCCGCTCCGGCAGCATTTACCGCGCCATGCTCTGCGGATAAGATGTCGCTATAATATCTGAACCGGTGGTAGACCTTTCCATACGGGAAGTCTTCACCGGTAGCAAGCACACACTGAAGCGCCATTCGAAGCGGCTCCAAATGATCGTAAAGCGTATCATCTACGTCAAAAAAGATCCCTTTTATTGCGTTTTGATTTTCTCTCATTTCTGCTCCATCTTTCTGGTTGTGATTTTTATTACGGCAATCCATTTGTGGATATTTTAGCACATTCTCCCGCGACTATTAGCCGTTTCGGCGGTTCATCCCGATTTCAAATGGCCCTTTTTAGACGTTAAAAGCCTTTCCAAATGTGACAGAACTGGCACAACCGTTCTCCCCCGGCCCATTTATGAACAAAAATGAAAATCGCCGAATTTGGCCCTTTTCCATGTTAAATCGCCTTTTTTGGAGTTTTTTCATAAACGATATGAAGAATGTCACATTATATTTGCAATTTATTGGTAACTAAGCATTATCCTGTATTTGTTTTCGAATTCACAGGTTAATATGCTATGGCTAAGAGGATTTCGCGAATAATCCAACTCAGCGTCAAAGTTATGCTAGAAAGGAGTTTCCCTGTGAAGAAAAAAAGATGGTTGTTTTCATTAATCTTTATCTCCATCGTAATGCTGTTAAGCGGATGTGATTCGTCACTGCTTGTGTTGAATCCGAAAGGTCCGGTAGCTAAAACCCAATCTAACACCATTATCTTCTCGATTCTGATGATGGCCTTGGTGTTAATTGTTGTATACATCCTGTATATCTACATGTTAACAAAATATCGGGCTAGCAAAACAAGCGATGATTATGAACCACCGCATATGGAGGGAAATAAATGGCTCGAAATCATTTGGACTCTGATTCCAATCATTATCGTTGCCATACTCTCCGTTGTCACCATTCGTACTACCAATGCCGTAGAAAAGGTGCCTGTCGGCTATGAATCTGAAAAGCCGCTTGTCGTCTACGCTTCATCTTCCAACTGGAAATGGCATTTCAGCTATCCGGAGGAGGGCATTGAAACGGTCAACTACGTCAATATTCCGACGAACCGTCCAGTAGAGTTCCGGCTCTATTCCTACGGTCCGATTTCAAGCTTCTGGGTTCCGCAGCTCGGCGGTCAGAAATACGCGATGAGCGACATGATCACCAAATTGAATCTTGTAGCTGAACATGAAGGTTCGTTTATGGGTAAAAACTCAAACTTCTCCGGTAAAGGATTTGCCGAAATGGAATTCGAGGTATTAGCCCAATCTCCTGCCGACTACATGAAGTGGGTGAATGATGTCCATCAAACCGCTCCGAAATTGACCGAGCAGGAATTCAATACATTACTTAAAGCCGAACATGTCGGCCGTAAATCTTTCAATTCTACGCATCTTGGCTTCGCCCCTGCTCCTGAAGGAGACATGGCCGGACACCATCACGGCGGGAACAGCTCCACCGAAAACAAAGATTCCGGCAAGGAGCCTATGGATCATACGCAAGACATGGGTGACATGGACATGAGTGACATGGATCATTCTTCCATGGAACACGGACATTAACATCATGGAGAAAGGAGAAAAACTTTCATGAAATGGGACGAATTTTTCGTTACCGGTGAACCGATGATTTACGGTGCCGACGTCAGCATCATTCTCGTATCCCTTGCAATTGTGATCGGATTGACCTATTTCAAAAAATGGGGATATCTGTGGCGTGAATGGCTCACCACGGTTGACCATAAACGGATCGGTATCATGTATATTATATCTGCGCTGATCATGCTATTCCGCGGCGGCGTTGACGCCATTTTGATGCGGGCTCAGCTCGCGACGCCGGATTCCAAGTTTCTAGACGCGCAGCATTATAACGAAATTTTTACGACGCACGGGCTTATCATGATTCTGTTCATGGCGATGCCGTTTGTTATCGGGATGATGAACGTAGTCGTTCCGCTGCAAATCGGTGCGCGTGACGTTGCTTTCCCTAGACTGAATGCCGTCAGCTTCTGGATGTTCTTCTTTGGAGCGATGCTGCTTAATCTATCATTTGTAATCGGGGGATCGCCTGATGCCGGCTGGTCCGCATATTTCCCGCTTGCAAGCCTTGAATTTAGCCCGACAGTGGGCAATAACTACTATTCTCTCGCACTACAAATATCCGGTATCGGAACGCTCTTGACAGGCGTCAACTTTATCGTGACGATTCTGAAAATGCGCGCGCCAGGCATGAAGCTGATGCGTATGCCGATGTTCACCTGGTCGGTACTGATTACGAACGTTATTATTTTGTTTGCATTCCCTGTGCTGACTGTAGCACTTGCCCTGATGATGTTTGACCGTCTTTTCGGCAGCCAATTCTTTACGATGGCCAACGGCGGTATGGATATGCTCTGGGCCAACCTGTTCTGGGTATGGGGACATCCTGAGGTATACATCGTTATTTTGCCGGCCTTCGGTATATTCAGTGATGTCATCTCTACGTTCTCGAAAAAGAATCTGTATGGATACAAATCGATGGTTGTCAGTATGGTGGCCATCTCGCTCCTGTCCTTCCTCGTATGGGCGCATCACTTCTATACGATGGGTCAAGGTGCTATGGTTAATGGCTTCTTCTCGATCACGACGATGGCCATTGCCGTCCCGACAGGGGTTAAGATCTTCAACTGGCTGTTTACGCTGCAAAAAGGTAAAATCTCGTTCACATCTCCGATGCTGTACGCGATGGGCTTTATCCCGATCTTTACGATCGGTGGCGTAACCGGCGTTATGCTAGCGATGGCAAGTGCCGACTATCAATATCACAATACGATGTTCCTAGTTGCGCACTTCCACTATGTGCTGATTCCAGGTACGGTATTCGGGGTATTGGCCGGCATGCACTACTGGTTCCCTAAAATGTTCGGCTTCAGCCTGAACGAACGTCTAGCAAAATGGGCATTCTGGCTGATCATCATCGGATTTAACGTTGCCTTCATGCCGCTGTTCTTCCTTGGACTTAACGGTATGACACGCCGGATGTACACCTATTCGGCAAGCACAGGCTTCGGTCCGCTGAACATGATCGCGACGATTGGCGCCTTAGTCCTTTCGATTGGCTTTGTGGTTCTGTGCTATAACTTCTATTATAGCTTCCGTCACAGTCCACGCAATGAAGGCGGAGATCCTTGGGATGCACGTACACTGGAATGGAGTCTTCCAAGTCCGGTTCCGGTATATAACTTTGCCAAATTGCCAAACGTGAAATCGGAAGATGCTTTCTGGCATGCCAAAAAGCATAACGTTCCTCTTTATGAGGACGGACCTTACGAAGAAATTCATATGCCAAGTAACAGCGGGCAACCGTTCATTCTCGGCGTCATTATGTTTGCCCTTGGCTTTTCCCTCGTATTCAGCTGGTTCATTCCTGCGATCATTGCAGGCGTTGGCGTGCTCATCATGCTGGCGTTGCGTTCCTTCGAACGTGATCACGGCTACCATATTTCGGCGAAGGAAATTGCCGCTACTGAACAGAAATTGCGGGGTGATATCGTATGAAAATAAATGACTCACTGCCGCTAGAGTACAGAACGGAAGAGAACAGCAATAAAATTTTCGGATTCTGGCTTTTCCTTGGTGCAGAAATTGTCCTTTTCTCTACGTTGTTCGCCGTGTACTTTACGTTATGGAACCGCACGGGCAACGGCCCAACCGGCAAAGATATTTTTGAGATCGGCGGGGTTATCTGGGAAACTTTGCTCCTGCTGACAAGCAGCTTTACCTGTGGTCTCGGCATTCATGCCATGCGCCTAAATTTGAAAAAACCGATGATGGTTTTCTTCGGAATCACGCTGCTGTTGGGCCTTGGCTTCCTTGGCATCGAGATTACCGAGTTCGTAAATTATGTTCATGAAGGAGCCACGCTGCAAACCAGTGCCTTCCTGTCCACTTTGTTTGTCCTTCTTGGCACTCACGGTTTGCACGTATCCATGGGTATTCTGTGGGGCGCGGCTATTCTGCTGCAAGTAAAACGACAAGGCTTTACGAATGAAACAGCGAATAAATCTTTCATTTTCTCGCTGTACTGGCACTTCCTTGATGTGGTCTGGATCTTCATTTTCAGCTTTGTCTATCTGAAAGGATTGATGTAAAATGGCACGATTATTCCCGATACGTCACGTGATGGGATATATCTTCTCGCTAGTCCTTTCACTTGTGGCACTTGGCGTTATTTACTGGGATCTTACGTTTACAGCTGCAATGGTCATCCTGATCATCAGCGCCATACTGCAGGCATCGCTTCAGTTGGTCCTGTTCATGCATATCGGCGAAACAGAATCGAAAAAGTCGCTGTACTTGAACGTCGCTTATGCCGCCTTTGTTGGCCTCGTTACGATCTTCGGAACACTCTTTGCGATGATCTGGGGATATTAATAAGGTTAAATAATATACAAAAAAGCTGTCCCAAGGGGCAGCTTTTTTGTATATATAGGCCCGCCGGAGATCGGGGCTGGCCTATTTTTATAAACCAGTTAGCTATCGAATCTTCCGCTTCCTTCAAGTGATTGTTTAATCTTCCGTTCCAAATCGAGCAGCGTTTCCCGGGACGGATAGGGATTCGGTAAAGCAAGCGCCCGGCGTACCGACACCAGCGCGGCTTCCGGATTCACGGCCTTGTACTGAGCGTCGGCGAGGTAATACCAATAGAAGTCATAATCCGGATGCTCCTTTGTGAGCTTTTCATAATATCGCACGACAACTGGAAAATAGTAAGGGTACACTTCCGGTGCAGGCACAAAAGCACCTTGGTTCCACCTTACCACCTCGACCCGATAAGCATTTCCCGTATCGTGTATCCACAGAGCAATTTCAGCCAGACCATCCCGTCCGCCAGGGCCTGGCATATCCTCGATATGAATGCGACTGTAGCTCATATCATCCGGGGCAACATCAACTAATCCTGCCGCCATCCAGGCATAGACGGACAACTTCGACCAAATGGAACCAATCTGCCAACCAATAACCAGGTTATTTATGCCAGATTTTATTATAGGCATTGCAGCCATATACGTAACGTTATATCCCGGTCCCTTGATCCGAGATGCAACCTCATAGCGACCATGCCGATAGACGAGCACCATTAAATAAAGCTCGTTATTAAACTTGTAAACCGCCATGATTTCAGGGATTCCGTCCCCGGTGATATCGGCAGCATAAACGGCTGGATGAGGCACAGGACTATCGATGTTTACCAGTGTGGCTTCTTTCGGCAAATACCGTTTGGCTATTTGAATCGGATGATCGTGCACAGACATCAGGGCGGCCTCCCATACTTGCAGGTTTCTACACCTAATCGTATGCGGCCAGACATCATATCTGAACCTAAAGGCACGGAAGAGAACAGAAATGCCAACCCACTGCTGGAGTTTTAAGCTCGGCGTTTTTGGAAGGCAGCTGTTCCATTGTCCTTTAACATTTGGAAAACTGTTTTCCAGACACCGTGATTTCGATTAGGTTCTTTTCCTTTGCCCATTAATTTAAATTGCTGCTCATACCATACAAGCTCTAACATAGAAGATATTTTTTTATCAAGTGCTTTAACACCTGTACGGATTGGCTTCATTGCAATAGTTTCGTTCGTTCCATTTATAATCTCATTTGGTAAGTCGGGGTTAAGAGCAAAAGGTTTACCGATGCCAACCATATCTACAGCACCACTATCAATTGCTTCATTCATTCCTTCTTCCGAGCGAAATCCACCGGTTACAACTAAAGGTGCGTTAACAAGATTGCGCGCTTTTTGTGCATAATCTAAAAAATATGCTTCACTTCCGTATCTTATCATAATTATGCCCCAAATTTTCATTGAGAAAGAAAGTCGAGACCGTTGAAATGGGCAGCATACTTGATTCAAAACATCTACATATAAAAGCGAGACCGGATTATTATCCGACCTCGCTTTTGAATTCTATTATTCCCTTTTTTATTACTTACATTTCTGCTATTCGCTGCCCATTATTTTGTTCTCCCGATATGAGCACATCATTCCTGTACTCCTCATGTTCCGCGGGTATACTCTGCCAACTGACGGTAAATCGCTATAATCTCATCCATCGGCATCCGCACCAAACCACTCGACGATGGGGCAACAAACTCATGAATCTCGGTGATTACCGGTTCCTTCTGAAACCCCCAGTCTAGTTTGCTTTTTTGGCTATATTGGGTATAGACACCCTTGCCGACGAAGCAGGCGATCTGCGGCCGATACTCTGCCAGCTTCGCACGTAGAATTTCTCTTCCTTCCGCATATTCGCTGCGGTCGATATCATCGATCCCACGCGTTGGCCGCGCCACGATATTGGTAAACCCATACCCCAGCTTCAACAGCTCCCGATCTTCCGAAGCATCATACAGCCGTGGTGTCAGTCCAGCGCGATGCAGAATGCGGTAAAAATTATTGCGCGGATTGGCGTAATGATGACCGGTCTCTCCAGACCTCAAGCTGGGATTAAAGCCGATAAACAAGATGGAAAGCCCATAATCTAGATGATCTGGTATTTCCGACACCGACATCCTATCCACCTTCCTTTTACTTGCGACTTGATCTATCTAAGCTGCACCAATGATTGTACAGGTGAAGCAGCCGGATATTAGTACAGCTTGTCTGAAGTCGCTTTGGCAGTAATTTCCCTGTATTTGATCGCTTCTTCTTTGATTTTCAGCGACACGGCCACATTCAAAATATCGATGATCGCCAGCTGCGACATTTTAGCCGCCAGAGAGCTGCCCTGCAGCGGATTTTCCCTGCCTACCACTATGAGTACGATATCCGCTATTTTGGTAATCGGCGAGCGGGCATTGCTCGTGATGGCGATAATGTGGGCACCCGCTTTTTTGGCGATGGTCAGATTATCGATCGTATCCTTCGAACTGCCCGAAATCGAAAGTCCGACAGCTGCATCGCCCTTCGTCATTAGTGAAGCCTGCATGGCCTGAAAATGGGTATCCGTGGCCGCCAGGCTATTTTTGCCGATTCTCGCAAAGCTATGCGCCCCCTGCGCTGCAGTTAATCCCGAGGAACCCACACCAAAGAAATGGATGTTGTTAGCCGCTGTCAGCAGGTCGATCGCCCGAGTCAGCTGCTCTCCGCTCATCAACTCGCGCGTTTGTTCCAGTGTTCGCAGATGCGTGCCGATAATTTTTTGGCTGAGCGTAAGCGGATCATCATCCTCCGCTATTTCCTCATGGATATGGTCAGTTGGTTTCACCAAATCCTGAGCCAAAGAAAGCTTGAAATCCTGAAAACCCTGAAACTTCATTTTGCGGCAAAAACGCAGCACGGTCGTCTCCCCGACATCCGCTTTTTCCGCGAGCTCCGTTACCGAGTCATAGATCAAATCTTGGGCATTTTCTAAAATATATAACGCTACCTTTCGCTCCGTCTTCGTCAGTCCGTTAAAATGACTGCGGATGCTGAGCAGTGTTTTCCCCATTTCCTGCATGTGTGGCAATGCTTTCCGTCCCCTTTCTGTCTCCCGTACATCAAAAATAAAAGCTGCTGAGCCGGAGGTTCTAGTTTCCCGTTCATAAAATAAATGCGAAGGTCAACTTTCGTCCCATATTTTAATCCCATTGTACCCGGCTAAGGACGGGGTTTGCAAGCGGCTGCAAAGGGCTGGAAAGACTGATCTGATGCGGGTTTCTCTCCATTGCTCTTAGTCCACTTTTCTCCAGTTTGGCAATTAAGGATTCTGCTAAAAAAATAAAACTCCATTTTTTTTGAGAAAGCCTTTGTTCTCGCTGATAACTTATAATTCTTTCATCTTAACAAAACACCCCTTAGAATCCATCGGATCACCTAGGGGGTTTTTCCAATGTCTATTCTAAGGGGTGCATTCAATTCATCAGAATAATCAAAGGAAGGTTTCCAATGTCTATTCTAGGGGGTGCGCTTCACGAGGACCAGAGCAGGCTTTAACTTACAAGTGCTCATTTGGCTTCAATTCTCTTCTCCACACACCACTTGATGACAAAAAGAAATACGATGCAGAGCAAAATGTGAAATACGATCGATCCAACCGAGCTCATATTTATGGTTGTCGGATCATACCTAAACCGCGCATTTGTCGGTTCAAAATGAAAGTTTACCATATTGAACATCTGAGATGATCTTTGAGCAAACAGGAAATTATCAACCCAATCAATCGCATATGATAGGATCAGAAACAGGAGGAATCCGACCCAAAATACACCTTTTTTCGTAATGCCGCGCGCTAAAGCGATGATCATGTACAAAAACAGGTATCCAAATACGAGCGAAAAAATAAACCCCAATATAAGCTCCGCCCAACCGTACACCGAGAGAGTCAAAAAAACATTCCCAAACTTGCCATCGGCCTTATAGACAAAATTTTCACCAAATTTATTTAACCAATGTAGGCCGAAACCTGCTCCAACTAGTAACAGTACCAAATTATTCAGCAGTCCGTACACAAGCGATGCCCAAACGTAGGACAAAGTGTTGACCGGAAGAAGCCTTCGGCTCACCGAATAGATGTTATAATAGAATACATTCAGATTGTGCCTTATGAAGATGGCGACAGCTAAAATGAAAAATACAAAGGCAAATCCCATCCTAGCCTCGAGCGTTCCCGAAGACCAGAACACCAACACCAACTCCGCAAGGATTAGCACAGTCATAACCGCCAGCAAAAGATTCGCGTTACGTCTCAGATCGTATTTAATCAGCTTAATCATTCGCCGAACACCTCTCTAAACATCTCGTCGACGCTCCTTCCGTGCTTTATGCGGAGGTTTTCCACTTCTTCGTGCAGCACGATACTTCCATTGTTCAAAAACATGACTTCATCGAAGATCCGCTCCATATCCCGAACCAGATGGGTGCAAATGATGAGACTGCTATCCTCACTATAAAAGCGAACAATGGCATCCAGAATTTTGCCCCGGGCTACGGGGTCCACCCCGGCAATCGGCTCATCTAGCAAGTACAGATTAACTTTGCGTGAAAGCGCCAAGGTCAACTGAAGACGTTCATTCATGCCCTTAGACAATGTGCTAACCGCGCTCTTTTCATCCAAATTCATAAAATCCAGCATTTCGCGCGCTTTTTCAATATCAAAATCCGCATAAAAGTCCTTATAAAAGGCGACGGCGTCCTTCACCTTCATCCAGCTCTCGGTCATCGGACGGTCGGGCATATAGGAAATGAGACTTTTCGTTTCTATTCCAACCGGTTTTCCCATGACCAAGATCTCTCCAGCCGTTGCGGGAGTGAGCCCTGCGATGATTTGCATCATCGTGCTTTTGCCACTTCCGTTCGAGCCAAGCAGACCGATGATTTTGCCCGGTCCGATCTCAAGACTTACCTGGTTCAGCGCCTGCTTGAATCTGTATTTTTTAGACAGGGCGTTAACCTTCAGTATTGTTTCCATCCAGTTGCCCCCCCTTCTGGTTCGAGCTGCTTTCAGTTTCAGCCGCCACCGCTTCCTTGACGATAGAGACGATATCTTTATTTTTAAATCCAAGCTCCTGCATGCCATGAATAAACTGATGAAGCAAATCTCCGGCCATTTCCTTTTTAATCGCCATAATTTTGGATCCCTCACTTGTCACATATCGTCCCAGCCCACGCTTTGTTTCCACGACTTCCTCGCGTTCCAGCTCCTGAAACGTCCGCTGGATCGTGTTCGGGTTAATTTGCATTTCCGCCGCAAGCTCCCTTACGGACGGAATTTTATCGCCGGGCTGAAGCAGACCAGATACGATCTGTCTTTTGATATGATTCATAATTTGGAGATAGATCGGCAAGTTGTTGTCAAATTCGATGCTCAAATGGCTAGACTCCTTTCGCCGTCAGCTTTGCCCCTTGGCTGCATTAGGCTATATCACGTCTCTTAAACGTAACAAAGCTGGCGCCAAGAAACAAGACAATATAAACCGCCAAGACCGCGATCGAAAATGGAAGCGTCATCCCTTCGATCGGTGGCTGGCCCCCGTGACTGTATACCGACAAATCCACGTTTGGGAACAACACATATTTGTAAAAGCTTTTTGGAATGACAATACTGCTCAGTACGACACTCGTCATGCCGAGACCCATCGCCGCGCCTGACGAACGTGTCAGCACGCCCATCATAAACGCCAGCGTCATATAAACAATGCTGTACACAAGCGAACTTCCCGCCGCGATTAGCAAGTTGTTCCATACACCCGATGATTGCTTTATTCCTAAAAATAATGCTCCTGAAGCGAAACACGTTACATTCAGCCAAACAACCAGCGATAAAGTAAACAGTAGCGCAACCACATATTTCGATGCGAGTATTTTCACGCGGCTCTGTCCACGGATCAGCAAAAATTTAATCGTTCCTTGACTATGCTCTTTGGATACGATACCGGCTGTAAAAATGATTGCAAGCATAGCCGCAAACTTGCCAAAACCTGCGATGCTGGACATTAAGGTCGTATAACCGTAAACGGACATATCCATTTCCCCGCCCCAACGCTTGATAACCCAGGCAATCGTCACTGAAATCACGGCGATGATCGCATATGGAATAAAAAAGCTGCGTTTCTTGGACATTTTCAGCCATTCATTAATGATAAGATTCATAAAACTACGCAATGCGGTTTCCTCCTGTCCATTTCAAAAATTCGTCTTCTAGCGATTGTTTCAGCTCCGTAATTTGGTAAATCGGAACCTGCGCCGCTCCAAGTGCTGTAACCATATCTGGAATGTCCTTGTACCGAAGCGCTACAAGCAGCTCGCTTTGATCAGCGTCCACCTGCAAAATTTCGGAGTCATTACGGGCGCCAAGCACATGTTTAGCTTCCTCCAGGCGGCCAACACGGAACATGACGCGCACAAAATTTTTCTCTTCAGACTGATCCCCGCCTTTGTCGACAAGTGAACGTTCCGTTATCAGCTTACCTTCCTGGATGACGACGACCCGGCTGCAAAGCTGCTCTATTTCCAGTAGAAGGTGGCTCGATACGAGAATCGAAATGCCTTCTTCACGAGCGATGGTTTTCAGGTAGTCACGCATTTCCCGGATGCCTGCCGGATCCAATCCGTTGGTCGGCTCATCCAAAATAAGCACAGACGGCTCATGCAGCAAAGCTTGCGCGATTCCGAGCCGCTGGCGCATCCCGAGTGAATAGGCCTTGACCTTTTTCTTCATTGCGTTTTCAAGCCCGACCAGACGAACAACCTCATCGATCCGGCTATTGCTAATCCAGTCATTCATCAGCTGATATTGCTTCAGGTTATCATAACCTGTCATATAGGGGTAAAATTCCGGATTTTCGATAATCGCACCTATATGGCGGATCGCCTTCTTCCATTCGCGACGGATGCTGCTCCCACGGACGAACACGTCCCCTTCCGTCATTTGAATCAGCCCGGCGATCATCCGGATGGTCGTCGTTTTCCCTGCTCCGTTAGGTCCAAGCAGCCCGACAATTTCCCCTTCATGGATGTCAAATGAGAGCTGGTCTACTATTTTCTTGTTTCCAATTGTTTTCGAAACGCCCCGCAGTGAAAGCACGGAGTCTAAGTTTATGTCATTGGGATGGTTCATGCTCGCATCTCCTTTTGTATTAGTGTTATAGGTAGATAGTACACTAAGACATTAGTAATGTAAAGACCAATTTTATGAAACTTAAGTAAGCAGCAAAAAGCCGCCTCTTATTATTAAATAAGGGCAGCTAATTTCGGTTCCAAAAGTTAATATGAAAGCTCCATCTCGCAGCGGTATGTAGATAAGGTTGGCACTTAGATTTTCGAACCGGTCTCGGCGCCAGTGGTGAATGACCATGTTTTTTGCTGCTTCCCGGTTTTCCCTTTCATTTCGTAGGAAATTGACACTTTATATGTATGATTCCCTTTTAGAACGGATTTGGGGTATAGAAAAAGCGTATTTTTGTTGTGAAGTTCTTCAAAATAAGGCACTTCAGCACCACTCCCGTCGGTAATTTGGGCCTTATGCCATACCATTTCATTCTGAGTCGTTGCCGAAATGATGTAACCGGATTTTGTAACATTAAACTTGCTCAGCGGGTTAGGACTTTCAAGACCGTAAAAACCGGTCCCTACATTTTTCATACCGTCGTATGGATATACGGCGATTCCTCCTTGGATTGGAGCCGGATCATACGGCCCTGCAAAATCCATGACAGCCGTTCCGTTCACAAGACCGATACCGATTTCGCTATAGTTGTGGCTGAGTATAATTTCCCGATGGTAAGCGGTATTCAGCCAACCGTTCACAGCTTCCTTGCTCTCCCGTTGTTCGAAATGCATAATCTCGCCGGTCGTATATCCATTTTTTCCGGGCGACCATCCGGATGTTTTTAGTCGATCGAAGACCGCCATTCCCATAAATCCGGGCATGCCTTTGGTTTCATTATGAGCACTCTCGGACAACTTTCCATGATTGGTATTGTAATAAACGGCATGAAGCCGGGCCGCCTTGGAAATCGTCGCGCTGAACTGCAGAGGCTGCAGCCCCGTCTTGGCTCTGATGTTATTCAGGTATGTTAACGCTTCACTCTGATCCTGATTCATGCCCACGGAAGCCACTGCTTCTGCTGCTGTCGCAGGACCAGCCAGGCTCCCAGCCAACACCCCCGCCGAGATGAGGGAAGCCAGAACCATCAGACGCAAGCCCCGTCCCAGGCCGAACATTTGAAATCCCTTGCTGAAAAGTCTTTTCTTTTCATCGATATATTTTGGATTTTCGCTTGTTACCTGCTTCATTTCAACTCCCCTTTCATTGATTTCTTAATTATCTACACTTCAATATTTCGACAAAATAAAACACTAACCTTCTATAAACCTCTAATTTTTCAGGACATTTTTCGTTAAACAACCAATCTTCTCGCAACACGTCGGTATTTTCATGATCAAAACTCGAATTAAATCGAAAAAAAAGACTCCACATACGGTGAAGTCTTTTTTGCTTCCGGTTTACTGAAAGTTTATATATTCGTTTATGTAACTTCATTGCCTCATTGATCACAAATGATGGAGAGGAAGGACTTTTTTGCAGCAGGATTCAAGTTGGATGAGGGAGAATGGATCAAGATGAGAGGAGGCATAGGATTACGATGAAACTGCATATTACCTATGATCATCCCATTCCTATCAATGCTTTCGAATGGACGCCCGCCACCTATCTGCAACCGCCTCATGCACACGCCAGTCTTGAAATCGGCCTTTGTTTGTCGGGCAAAGGTCATTTTTTCTTTGGCAATAAACGTTATGCGGCGGGTCCTGGCGATTTGTTTCTGGTCAATAATGAGGAACGGCATATTGCCCAGTCGGATCCGCTCGATCCGAGCCGTTATCTTTTTATTAATTTTGATGCTGCAATCCTGCTGGCAGAGGAACCCGGATTACTGCTGCCATTTTCCTACCGATCCACCTGCTTTTGCAATCATATTGCCGGTGGCTCGAAGCTTGCACAGCGGCTTATTCCCTGGGTACTAGCCATAGCGGAAGAATTAAGGGAGAAGTCGCCGGGTTATTTGGCGATGGCCAAAAGCGCTTTAATACAGCTATGCGGACGGCTTCTCCGTCATTATAACGGAATGCTCTCGGATGACGAGCGCAAGACCATGATCCAGTCCGTTCATCAGGTACAATCGCTCGCCGCATTGGTCGAGAATCGTTTTCGCGAGCCGATCAGTCTGGGAGAACTGGCAGAAGAGCTTGGTTTAAGCGTCTCGCGTGTGAGCCGGGCCTTCCTTGAAACGACGGGTTATCGTTTCTCGGACTACGTCTCCCTGCTGCGTATTCAGGCTGCCAAACAGGATTTATCCGGTACGGACAAACCGGTTGCCCAGATTGCCTTCGAATGCGGCTTTCAAAGTTTGCCGACCTTTTACCGGGTGTTTAAAGAAACCGTCGGCATGGCCCCCACGATTTATCGGCAGTCAATGGGGATTTTATCCGTAAGCAAAAAATGAGAGAATGCAATCCGTAATTTGAGAAGCCATGGCTGCCAAAGCCCGTTATAATGAGTGCATCCTTTTTGATTTGAGGCAATTCGGAAATTTGGGAGGAGACTCAAGATGACGAAATGGTTTGGGCTGAGAGAAATTGTTCGTAGTGAGATTACGCAGCGCCGGGAGGAAGGCTGCGATGTCACGGGTTTTATGGAGCGTTTGGAAGCAGCTGGTACGAGTGAATCGCAGTTAATGGACGTATATGATGCATTATCGGTACTTGTACCAGATGCAGCCTTCAAGTATGTTGAACCATCCGAGCTGGAGGCAATCCGAGCCGAACGCTCAGAAGGTCCCCGTATACTGACCGATCACTTGGATGATTCTGAATGGCAAAACAAATTTTATGGCGCTTGGCTCGGTCGCTCGGCTGGCTGCGCCCTTGGCAAACCGCTGGAGGCTTCATCTTTCATGAAAGGTTCAGATGGCAGACCGGGCTGGAAAAATATTAAGCTGTGGTTTGAAGGCGCCGAAGCATGGCCGATTCGTTACTATACCCCAAGCCAATCTACCGCTCAAGATCAATATGGTCTTGAATTTGCCCATTGGAGCAGTCTGGACAGTTGCAGCGACCGCATCCGTTTCATGGAAACCGATGACGATATTCGTTATACGGTGCTTGGCCTTCTTATGCTTGAGAATCATGGTCTCGATTTTAATTCATGGGATGTTGGCAAGCTGTGGCACCGTCATTTATCACTGGGTCAGGTGTTCACTGCCGAAGCCCAGTCCTACTTAAATTTTGCCCGTGTCACTTCGTATATTAGCGGAGAGCAACCTGAGGATTGGGAACAACATATTCACTGGGGTCGTTCATATTTGAATCCGTTCCGCGAATGGATTGGCGCCCAAATCCGGGTGGATGGCTACGCCTATGGCGCCGCCGGTCAGCCTCAGCTTGCAGCCGAGTTGGCTTGGCGGGATGCTTCCTTCTCCCATGTGAAAAATGGCATTTATGGTGCAATGTTCTGTTCAGCTATGATTGCTGCCGCATTCGTGGAGAGCGATGTGAAACGGATCGTTGAGATCGGATTAAGCGAAATTCCGAAAAACTGCCGATTGGCGGAGGATGTTGCCTTGGCGGTCAAGATCGCCGAAGAGACGGATGACCAATTAGAACTGGTGAGCAAAATATGGGAAGCATTCAAGCACTACCATCCCGTTCATACCAATAACAATGCCGCATTGTGCGCGGCTGCGCTCATTCATTCCGGCGGTGATTTTGAAAAAGGGATCACGACGGCCGTACTGGGCGGCTGGGATACTGACTGCAATGGGGCTACCGTCGGCTCCATTCTTGGCGCGTCGCATGGTGCAGCAGCCCTGCCCGAGTTATGGACCGCGCCGCTGAATGATACATTGTATGCGGAAATCAGCGGCTTCCATCCGATTGCCATTTCGGAATGTGCCCGCAGAAGCTACAACGTGTTCCGCAAACTTCAGCAGCGGTGAGGCGCAGAATCCTCAAGGTGGGTTTTAAGTTTATCTATATAAGCTGTAATTAAAATAGATGAACTTATGCCTTTCATCAATGCGCACTTCCGATCTCTGTTGTCCTCAGACTTCATTTAATTTAGATATAGTATGGTTGAAATCTGAGGACAGCTTATGCTTTCGAAACGAGCTTTCCAGAACGAAAACCAGCCCACTTTGCATTGGATGCAATCGTGGGCTGGTTTGGTCTAACTTCAAAAAGCGATTAACTCCGCTTCGTTTTTTTCTGCCTCTTTGATAAAGATATTATCGATTTAACAGAGATAGACTCACTTTTTGATTTTGAACTATTTAAGTTGAACAAATGATTTTCAAGATGAAGGCAGTCGGGTGATTCTCTAACGAAACGTGACATCGCTATTTGCAGCAAAAATGTCCTTTCGAAATTCTAACGAAACTGGGTATCGCTATTAAGCTAAATAAGTGCCGCCTAAGCCGGTTCTATCCTAAATAACGATCTGTAGTTTCGTTAGATTTAATTTGCTTTTGTTTTTAAGGCAATAGCGCCCTGTAGTTTCGTTAGAGTTTTCTACGGGAAGCTTTTAGGCGAACCTGGTATATGCTTTCCGAGGCAGCTTTTTTTCAAAAAGCATTCATATTCGTATGTGTATACTTCGTACTTACATAGTTTAAAAGATTTGCCGCTGAAAGTCGGCGATCGCTTTGTATTCCTCTTCAAGCTTCCGCGATAACCGGATAAAGATCGGCAGAAGCTGATGATAGATTTGCGCATTTTCCTTCACGGGCTTGTGTTGATGGGTGGAACCCACCATTCCGGATACGATACCCAGTGAATCGGTCTTTCCAAGCGCATACAAGCCGAGCACGACGGCACCAAGGCAGGAGCTTTCGTAACTTTCCGGGATGATGACTTCCTGATCGAAAATATCCGCCATCATCTGCCGCCACAGCGGAGAACGAGAGAATCCGCCTGTGGCGTGGATTTTAGTTGGGCGTCCGATAATCTCCTCCATTGCAAGCAGCACGGTGTACATATTGAAAATGACACCTTCCAACACTGCACGGATCATGTGCTCCTTGCGGTGGTGCATTGTGAGGCCGAAAAAAGAGCCCCGTGCATTCGGATTCCATAAGGGAGCCCGCTCGCCCGTTAAGTACGGGTGGAACAGCAGCCCGTCCGCCCCGGGATCCACCTGCTCCGCAATCCTTGTCAACAGATCATAGGAGTCAATGCCGAGGCGTTTCGCCGTCTCCACTTCGGAAGCGGCAAACTCGTCCCGAACCCATTGGAACAACATCCCGCCGTTATTGACCGCACCGCCAATCACCCACAACTTGTCGGTCAATGCGTAACAGAAGATGCGACCTTTCGGATCGGTTACGGGATGATCCACAACCGTGCGGATCGCGCCACTGGTCCCGATCGTTGCCGCGACAACTCCAGGCTCGATGGCATTCACACCCAGGTTGGAAAGCACGCCGTCACTTGCTCCCACGATGAAAGGTGTAGAGGCCAAAATCCCCATTTCCTCGGCGAAGACGGGACTCAGCCCTGTCACCACATGAGTGGTGGGAACTGGCAAAGAAAGCTTCTCCGGCCCGATGCCTGCAACCTGAAGCGCTTCCTCGTCCCAGTTTAGCTGTTCCAGATTAAACAAGCCTGTGGCGGACGCAATCGAATAATCGACGATATATTGGTTAAACAACTTGGCAAAAACATATTCCTTGATGGAAATAAACTTCTCGGCTTTGCTGAAGATTTCTGGTTTGTCATGACGCAGCCATAGCAGTTTGGTCAGCGGCGACATCGGATGAACCGGAGTACCTGTCCGCAGGTAGATTTCATGCCCATTCAAATCCTTTTTCAGTTTCTCCGACCATTCCGCGCTGCGGTTATCCGCCCAGGTAATGCAGTTCATCAGCGCTTTACCATCCGTGTCTACCGGAATAACGCTGTGCATCGCCGAACTGAAGGAAACGAACATGACCTGCTCCGGACGTGTTCCGCTTTTCTCCATAGCCTGCTTTACCGAATGAATCACCGCCGTAAAGATCCGTTCCGGATCCTGTTCGGCAATCGACGAAGTCGGAGTATGAAGAGGATAACCTTCGCTCCCCTTAGCCACGACCTTTCCATTCTCTTCGAAAAGGACGGCTTTGGTACTTGTCGTTCCGATATCGATGCCGATCATCATCTTACTGCTCATGTTTCACCCTTCTTTCTTCATTTCATTAAAAGTGCATGTAACCTCTAAAACTATACGAATATGCTTACTGCCAAAATTATAATCAGTCCTACCACCGACAGCAAGGTCTCCATAACGGTCCACGATTTCAACGTTTGCGGCACGGACATGTTAAAGAACTCCTTCACCATCCAGAAACCAGCGTCATTTACATGGGACAAAACGATGGAACCCGCGCCTGTGGCCAAAACTACCAGTTCAACATTTGCACCGGGGTTCAGCGCGAGCACTGGAGCGACGATGCCAGCCGCAGTCGTCATAGCTACCGTAGCCGAACCGGTTGCCA
The DNA here is from genome assembly GCA_031254035.1 of Paenibacillus sp. Lineage (GTDB taxonomy): Bacteria > Bacillota > Bacilli > Paenibacillales > Paenibacillaceae > Paenibacillus_AQ. Next base: position 54,711 of record JAIRVF010000053.1, on the reverse strand, counting down.
CGCGGATCAGCGCAGCCACAAACCAAGCAAACAAAATAATATTGATATTGGCGGAAGTTGCAATCTGTGCAATCGCATCGCCAACGCCGCTATTAATGAGCACCTGCTTGAATGCCCCGCCACCGCCGATAATCAAAATGATGGTCGCGGTCGGAGCCAAACATTCGCTAGTAAATTTCGAAATATTCTCCTTCGAGAATCCGCGGGCAAAACCAAGCGAGAAAAAGGAGAACACGACGGAAATCAATAACGCAATGACCTCATGGCCGATAAACTCGCAAAAAACCGTAATATCGTAGACGCCTTCCGAATCGATAATTTTGGCAACGGAACCAATCAGCATCAGAATAACAGGAAGCAGGATCGTAAACAATGTGATCCCGAAACCGGGCAACTTGCGCGTCTCTTTGGAAGAGAATTGTTCTACCAGTTCAGCTGGCGGTTCTACCTGAATTCTTTTGCCGATCCATTTGCCAAACAGTGGCCCAGCCACAATGGCAGCCGGTAGCCCCACAAGGAGTGAATACAAAATCGTTTTGCCCAAATCCGCATCGTACGCTTTAATAGCGATCATTGGAGCTGGATGCGGCGGAACCAAGCCATGCACTGTGGACAAGCCAGCCAAAATCGGTATGCCAATTTGCAATAGCGACATTTTTGTTTTGCGTGCGACGGTAAACACAATCGGAATCAGCAAGATGACGCCTACCTCAAAAAATACCGGAATACCAACGATAAAACCGACGATCATCATCGCCCAGTGCACACGTTTCTCACCAAAACGGTCGACGAGGGTCGTAGCGATTTGCTCCGCACCGCCAGACTCGGCCATCATTTTGCCGAGCATCGTTCCCAGCGCAATAACGATAGCTATGGTGCCTAACGTTCCGCCCAATCCTTTGGTAACCGAATCGACAATATCAAGCGGTTTCATACCCGTCAAAAAGCCTAACAGTAAAGCCGATAACAATAAAGTTACAAATGGATTCCATTTGAATTTAGCGATAAATACAATCAGAAAAGCTATTGCTACCAGTGTCCAAACAAGCAGCGTCCAATTATGGCTCATACCGAAAATACTGGACATCCAAACGCCCTCCCTTGATCTTGGTATCTTTATTTATGGATTCTTGCAGGCTCAATACTGAAATTAGTTCATGACATTTTGCGAGGTGGCCGCTGCGGTTGCGGATCGTTCTTCCAATCGCTGTTGTCTCCAAATTTCCTGATAAAGGTAGAAATTCGGAGACAGCATATGCTTCCGATGCTAGCTTTCCTTCGGAAAGCTTTCAGGCGAACGCTTCCGCTTCGTAAGAATCGATTCCGTCCCCTCCGCTACTTTCGCCTTTTGTCATGCACTAATCATGATGTTGAACCTTCTTTCAAATATCATGCCCAGCTAATTTTTTATTTTAATAGTATACTTGTCGACAACTTTAGTTGGCACTGTTCCCTGGAACATGCGCCGCTTCCATCCGGATTAATGCTCGGGAATGCTAATATGAAGCGTTTTCCTTGAATCTGCAAAGTAATCCTGCACAACCTGCTGCACGACGTCTTTTCTCCGAGAACGCAATCCCTCCATGATGGAGTGGTGCTTGTTAATCACCGTATGAAGCTTCGCCTCGCCTTTGGAGAAAATCTCCTCGGTCGTAATCAGCATGACGGTCATCACAATTGGTCGGATGCTTTTCCATAGATGTAAAATGCGGTTATGCTCCGCGGCCGTAATGATAGCTTCATGAAAGGAAAGATCCTGGTACGAAAACTCCACAGCATCATTATGTTTTACCGCAAGTTCCATCTTGTCGACGATCCGCTGCAAATTTGCAAGCAATCCGTCAACATCCGTTTCCGCCAGCCGCTGCTGAACAAAGCTTTCAATCAAATAACGGACATCATACAGTTCCTCCACATCCGTCAGGTTCAGTCCCAGTACGACTGCTCCCATTCTCTCCAACCGGATAAGTCCTTCGCTTGAGAGCGTTTTTAAAGCTTCCCGCACGGGTGAACGGCTTGTGCCGAACTCGGAAGCCACCCAATTTTCCGAAATGACCTCGCCTGTATTAATAGTTCCGTTAATAATCCGAAGCCGCAGCTCGCAGGCAATGGTTTCTCCAAGCGATGCATTCTGCAGCCAAGCTGAAGGATACTGCAACATGTGACAACTCTCCTATTTTAAAGATTTTGCAAAAATCCGGATACGAACACGCAAAACCCCGATTTATATACGCTATATAGGATTTTATCACATCGGTGCAGACGCGTCCTAACTTCCTTCAAAAGATCATTAGGCCTTTAAGTGTTTGTTACAACGCTATGCCCGCCGAATTCGTTGCGGAGCGCAGCGACGACTTTGCCATGGAACGTATCCTCATCAAGCGATCGGTAGCGCATCATCAGCGACATGGCAATAACAGGGGCGCTGACCTGCAGATCCAATGCCGTTTCCACCGTCCACTTGCCTTCCCCGGAACTGTGCATAACACCTTTAATGCCATCAAGCTTCGCATCTTTCGAAAATGCACTTTCAGCCAGCTCCATCAGCCAGCCGCGGATCACTGATCCGTTCGACCATACACGGGCAACCTCTTCATAATTGAAATCAAACTCGCTTTTATCCAAAATTTCAAAACCTTCCGCAATGGCCTGCATCATACCGTATTCGATACCATTGTGAACCATTTTCAAAAAATGGCCGCTGCCGCTTGGACCTGCATAAAGATATCCTTTTGGAACAGCCATATCTTTAAACAACGGTTCAATCCGTTCAAACACTTCCCTGCTGCCGCCGATCATAAAACATCCACCCTCGGCAGCGCCGGATGTTCCGCCCGAAGTGCCGACATCAACGTAATGAATGCCTGCTTCCTCAAGCATCTTTCCGCGTGCAACGGACTGCTTGTAATGCGAGTTACCGCCATCAATCAGAACATCGCCAGCCGATAACAGCGGTTTCAATTCCTGGATCACATGGTCCACCACGCCAGCCGGAACCATCATCCAGATTGTCCGTGGCGACTCAAGTTGGCTTACCATTTCAGGTAAAGTCAACACAGGTACGGCTCCTTTGTCCGCAAGCCGTTTTCCCGGCTCGGCATTAACATCAAAGACAACGGTTTCATTACCGCATGCCAAAAGATTTTGCGCAAGATTAAAACCCATTTTACCTAAACCGATCAATCCCAGTTTGATCATGTACTTGTCCTCCAATTCATTACAACTACAAGTATACTTGTATACAACTAATGTTCGTTTATATTCTAATCCAGAAACTTTCTTCTGTAAATATGCAATTTGTAAGCGCTGTGAAGTAATATTTTCCTGTTGCTTTCTCTGCCATTCACCTTCTGATATCTTTATCGTTCTATTCCTGGCGGCCCTTCTTGGCGGATTGGCATTTCCATTTGCTTATCACAAAACCATTTGTATGAAAATTATGAAACGAATACATATGAAATTTTTGCAACTAAATGGAAAATTATAGCGTCTAATTATTATAAACCAATGAAGTCAGATTATTTTCTTCTGTAGAAAGGGGATCAGAAACATGAAAAAACCATTATCTGCAATAATACTAAGTTTGATCTTAAGCATGGCTGTATTTACCTCTTTCGCCACAGCCTCGACTGTATCGGCGACTCCCAAGGCTTCGGGTTCCTTGGCTAAAGCTCCTTCCGGTGAACTGCGCACCGACCAGCTGATGTTTGGATACACGGATACAACGGGTAAACAGATCCTTGGACTCATCGGCAACCCCAATAAAAACAATCCAAATCCCAAAACGCTCACTTCAGTGCTCTACGCACCCGGGAAGCAGTATAGCGTGAGCTATGTTAAACATCAAGCTTCGTCCGACAAAAGCAACGGCAGGCAAAGAGCCATCAATTTCAACAACGATGGAGGCGAGCTGTTTAAACTCAGTAATGCTGCCGATAAATTAAACAGTGACGAAAGCGTCCTGCTCACGACGAAAGATGCATTTCAGGGCCATACTTTTCTAGCTCTTAAGACGGTTCAACAAGGCAAATTCAGTCAAAAGACAATCAAATCGATCGAAAAAGCAAAAAATCGCAAGATTGTCAGCCAAGGCCTGATTGCAACGACAACCTCTGGTACCGAAATTGGCCTTGTCCGATTCGCCAAAGGAAACGGCAAACAGCTTGCCAGCCTCGTACTCGTGGATAAAAACGGCATGGTATTCCAGGATTTCATCGGATACGATGATTCGCAATCGGCATGGCGCGTAGATGACGACGGACAGATCAGCGCACATGATTTCAATCTGTGGTTTGTATCCTACAGCAAGGCAGGATATGCACTCGGCCTAGAGTGGTACGGTGAAGAAGGCACCAATTTGTCTGTTATTCAGCAAAAGGGCTCAAAGTTCCGGGTTGTACAGGAAGGCGGCCGCTATCTGTTAACTTAAGCTGAAAGAGACGTTGACACCGTAATTGCGTTCTATTATCCACTATGATAAAAGGATAGGGTCCGGATTCCTCCGGCTCTATCCTTTTGTTCGGTTCTCTTCTAGCACGAGCTCCATCTTATCAGCCTAAATCCCAAGCCGAGTGGATTTTGGGCACGTCATTGATCAGCTGCCGGGTATAACTGTGCTGCGGACTTGATCAGCACACTTCAGCCATACACAATTCCATACAGATCAAAAAGGCTGTTTTCGCAGCAGAGAAATCTGCCGCAAAAACAGCCTTACATTACGAAACTTTGGCTATTGAGCCCTATTAAAGATCAGCCTTCAGTGCACTGTGACGCCCTTATATGTTTATACCATTTGTATACCTTACGACGCTTCCGCACTCCGACGCGAAATAATAAACAATACACTCCAAATCAGCGTAAATCCGCATAACTGTGCGATCGTTGGGAGCTCACCGGCGATCAGCCAATTCATAAGAACCCCAACCATCGGGAAGCTCAGCTCCGCCAGTGTTGCTACCGAAGCTTTCGTAGTCGTCAAACCTTTATAATAAACGAGCAAACTCAGCAGACCAGGCAGCAACGCCTGCCCGAGCAAATTAATCGATATGGCTGCAAGCGGTCCCGCTGCGGTTGGAAACTGCCAAGGATCACCCTGGTTGATCGTAATGCCAATGAGCAGCGGCAGAGCTAAAATAAATCGTAGTGAGGTTACAGTCCCATATTCCATTTTGCCGACCATCAGACGTCCCATCACGGTAGAACCGCCCCAAAGAGCCGCTGCACCAAGGGAGAGCAAGCTTCCCACTTTCACAAAATCATTGACGTGGCCAAATGGGAATGTAAACCCGAATGTCAGCAGGTAAGTACCCGCCAAAGCCACGATAAGCATCCAGCCAAACTGCTTCGGCAGCTGTTCTTTTAAGAGGACACGCGCCATAAGAATAGCAAAAATCGGTTGGAGTTTTTGCAAAAGCAATACGGCATTCAAATTACCGTGGGTCAGTCCCATCGTAAAAAGGATGGTCGCAATGGCTGAGCCGCCCCAGGACAGGAATAGCAGCGCGCCGATATGGCGCATTTTCAGGCCTCTGAGTTCAGAACGGTGTTTCCATAAAACCGGTGCAACAAACAACGCGATGATAATATGCTCGAGCAAAACGATCTGCGTCGCCGTAATATGCTCCCTAAGCAAAATAATCCGGAAAAGCGGATCCACTCCCCATAATGCCGCGCCGAGGACGACCAGCCAAAAGCCGGTTCTCGAACGGTCCGCCCGATTGCTTGCGGCGGGTTTCAACTTGATCTTACTACTTACGTTTTCCATTTCCTTGCTCCCCTTACCTGAATACGGAGTCAACATTGGAAAACCCCCGTTCATCGATATCAATCGACATAACGGGGGCTGATCAAATAAGCTTGCCGAAATTACAAAAATTTCGCGCAAACCTACTGCTTTGATCTTCTCCCATCCGGACTTTACCGTCGGCCCTGGAATCGCACCAGGTCAGTCGCTGCCTTCTACCACACAAAGCAGCGAGTCGCGGGCTTGACGTCCCTTGGTTACAAAGGACGTTCACCGCCGGTCAGGAATTTCACCTTACCCCGAAGATCCATATTCATATTTTTAGTATTTGTTAATTAAATAATACCTTAATTTCGCACCATCGTATGTTAAAGCCATCACAATGGTTACTTACGATAGTATAGCATATATCACAGCTCTGGTGTCGGATTATTTAATAAGGATTTTTTCCCACCTTATCAATATTATCTATCTCATATTATCCGTTTCCTTCATAACCTGTACATAGCGGATCAATTCCGCCTTCTGCTGTCCAATGGAATCGACCCGTCCGGCAAGCCCCGTAAAAAACTCCTCCACAAGCCCGCGTGTCACATTCGCAGATTGCCCGTTCCAATCATCCAGCCTACTGTAAAGACTCCTGGCTTCCTGCTCATCCGCCCGAATTCGCTCTAGCAGCCAGCTGAGCTCCCGTTCCGCCTGCAGCAGATCATCAAAGTCTACAAGGATTTCCCCGTTCACTTTCTCCCCTCCCGCTTCTCTTAACTGAATACGACTATCCGTTGACGGATGCGTCTGCCTCATAAAATTGCTTTGATTTTAACTGAATAAATACTAAAAATTTCGACGTTTGCTCCACATGCCAACGATTTAATTCATCGATTGAAGCATCCAGCTGCGCAACCAACGGCTGCAATCTGCGGCTATGGCTCGAATGCATGTATTTCATCAGCTTGCTTCTAACCGCCTTCATATCCTCGTTGATTTGCTGTGCATTCCGGCTCCATTTTTCGGCGACAGCAGCAAGCTCCTCGGGCGTTACCCGAATCGTTCCACCGGCTCCGCCCATCAGCATGCCTGCTTGTGTCATCCGGCGCATACGTTCAATGTAATTGTAACGTAACGTGTTGAAATGCACAGGCTGCCGCGGCGAGCCGTACACCTCTTCGCCGGTAGCGGCATCATACAATGGGTTGGACATATAACCGTTTTCGTTAAATTTATAATTTTTTAGACCATGGTAATAAGGCCCGCCTAATGTGTTTTTGACTTTTTCAACCAGCCCGACATCTTTGTTCGCCTCTTCATAATTGGAGTCAATGTAATAGGTTGATCCAACGTGACGATCATACCCGCCAAACGTGCCGCTAGCGATGATGTCGCCAGGGTGGGCATAATTGATAATTTGCGAATCGAACTCCCCATCCTCCGCCTTGCGTTTTGCCCCATAAGACAGACTTCCCATGACGGATGGCGCGCTGAAAGTAACGGCGGATAATCCGGTATAGGCCGCGGCATATTGCGCATTTCCTCCGCCAAGGGAATGTCCTGTTAAGGAAAAATCTAAGTCCTTATGTTTTTTCATCATTTCCTTGGCATAGTCTTCGGCTTCGTAAAGCTGATTATGCTGGTCAAAACTTTTATCGAGCATCCGTTCAGCACCGCCAGCCAACTCTTTCACCTTAGTAATCCCAGTCACGTCCTGAATACTCTGTACTGCCCCATCCCATGGACGTGTATTTAGGTTCTGATCTATTTTGCGCCCTAACTCTCTCATGCCGATTCCGGCATCGGTTGCATAATCCGGAACAGCACGCACACCTGACTCCGTTCCCCGATATGCAATGACAGCCTGCTGCGTTTGCGGATTATAAAAAGTAACGGCATCAAAACCCGATATCAAATCACTTTTGTGATCCTCCAACACTTCCCAGCCCGGAAGTTCCTGCACCTTGCCCCCCTTCTTCAAGTCGGAGTAAGCGAGGTCCGACATTTTTTGATACATTTCATCCGTGATCCGAGTTCCCTTGCTCAAACGTACTCCTCCCCCATTCCATCATTTATCAGCATCCTATTTTCCCGTATCTTTCTTGGCAAAAGGATCGATTCCTTTGGCGCGAATGGTTTTTTCAAGCTCCGGGCTCATGACAAAGTTGGTCGTTTTTTTGTCTTCATAATCTACCGAAATGTTAAAGCTTTCTTCTGGTTTGTCTTTTACGTAACCTTTCATCGTAATTTGGGGCGATATGTATTCAGCAAGCTTTTCCTGATCCGTAATTTCCACGTCAAGCCCATATTCATCCTTAAAATATTGGATGGCGAGATTTTTAGCTTCCTGCATCAGGTTTTCGTTTTCCGACTTATTCACGTTTTGGCAACCTCCCAGCAATACAATCATGATCAGCATTAGAACGATAGACCGGATAAACCTCAAAATGACCATCAGTCCTCTCAAAGCCCTTTTTATAAAATTTAAACATGATTTGCCTATAATAATCCAGTGTATGGAAATAAATCAGGAATTTATTACCACACAAACTACGAAAATCAGACTACCGGCTGAAATAATTCCATACTAAAGACTCAATTCCGCTATTGGTGCTGATCCGCTTTTTGTCCCCCATATATTAAAATGAGCCAAGGGACATTTCCCTCAGCTCATGTTTTTCCCATAATAGATTTCATCCATTTCCTGCGTGATCCGCTCGGTGATTTCCTCCTGCTCCTGATCGCTAAGTTTGTCTTTGGTATATCCGAAAAGATAGTTATCCAGATCGAACTCCCGAAGCTTGCATTTGGTATGGAAAATATTCTCCTGATATACATTGACATCAATCATGTCGTAAAGGTCCTTTACCTTGTCCGGAATATAGTTTTGAATGGAATTGATATCGTGATCGATAAACAGCTTATGACCGCTTATATCCCTCGTGAACCCGCGAACCCGATAATCGATCGTCATAATATCCGTATCAAAGGAATGGATCAAATAATTCAGCGCCTTCAGCGGTGAAATTTCCCCGCAGGTGGATACGTCGATGTCGGCGCGGAACGTGCTGATGCCTTCATCTGGATGGAATTCCGGATAGGTATGCACTGTAATATGGCTTTTGTCGAGCGCCATCACAACCGAATCCGGAAGTGGTCCAGGCGACTCCGAGTAGGATTCCTCCGGAACCTCGACCACGGGGCCTTCCGATACGAGAATCGTGACACTTGCCCCCTGCGGCACATAATCCTGCTTGGAAATGTTCAGCACATGGGCGCCGATAATATCCGAGACCTGCTTCAATATAGCCGTTAATCGATCCGCGTTGTATTGTTCGTCAATATAATCGAGATAAGCTTCACGTTCTTCTTTGGTCCTGGTAAAACAGATATCATACATATTAAAGGACAAAGATTTCGTTAGGTTGTTGAACCCATGCAGCTTTACATGCTGTTCCGGTGTTATTTTCATCATTTCGTTCACCCCGCAAAATAGTGGCTCGTGTTGAAATTAAGGACTAATTATCAATGCCTAATATTCCCTGAAGCCGACCGGATATCCGCATTGCCGGGACGTTTTTGATTTATTTAACTCTTTTTCAGATTGCTGCAATAGAAAAGGGACCCTCTATTCAGAGTCCCTATGGTGTAATATGGATTGTACAACATATCGGCTAAGGGCGGTCGGCTTTCTACTTTTCCAAGTCAAACCAATTGAACCTACTGCCGCTGTAGGACAGCCAAAATAACAACAACCGCTTCTGCGCGTGTTGCATGGGCGCCTGGAGCAAACATATTACCGCTTCTTCCTTTCATAATCCCTTTTTGTTCCACCGCTGCGGCATATGGCTTGGCCCAAGCAGGAATCTGATTGTTGTCGGCGAAGCTTGGTTGATCGGAATTTTTCACAGCTTCTGCCAGATTCAATGAGCGGATGGCCATAGTCGCCATTTCAGCCCGCGTAATCAGCTTGCCTGGCCCAAAGGATCCATTTTCATAGCCATTCATAATCCCGCGAAGGACCGCTGCTTCCACTAAAGGACGCGCCCAAGGCGGAATTTGCTGCACATCGGTAAACTTCAGCGGCTGCGAACGATCCGTGCTGTTATCTCCTAAAGCGCGGATCAGCATGGCTGCAAACTCTGTCCGCGTCACTTCTTTGTTCGGTTGAAAAGTTCCATTGGCATACCCCGTAATCCAGCCTTGACGCACCGCTTCTTGGATGGAATCTTTGGCCCAGTGCCCCTCGATATCTTTCAGCGCAATCGTTGTTGAAGTTATGCTGTTTTCTATCGAAATCTCCGCTTTGCCTGCCGCTGCGGCATTCAATTTGGAATCCACCAGCTTGACATCATGAACCGAAACGGATGTTGTACCACTGTCCAGTCTCGTAAATTTGGCGGAAGCCAGTTCTTTGGTACCGTTGTCTCCAGCTATTTTCCCGACCTTGGTATGGGCGATGCGGATATCGCCGTTTTTGACGATCGGATCGACACCAAAACCGCTTGCCCCTGAGGAGGCATTTTGATAGACCAACTTGCCGGGATCATAAGAAATGATCAAATCATAGGCGTACAGATCTTTCAGGTGATCACCGGTCACAAACACCGTAATCTCCTGTCCGTTGACAGCTGATTTCAAAGAAATGGAAGGTACTGCTTCGGCAGCGGCCTGCGCTTGTGCAGCCAACCAAACGAAACCCAGCATCAATCCGAATACGGTGGTGATTTTCTTCAGCAATAGTATCCATCCTTTCAGACTGCAAATCGCAGGAAACAGCCGGGTAGCTGCGTCCTGCGATTCGTTCATTTTCAGTATATAAGTTGAAGCAATCAGTTTAAGGATAAAGGTAGCCGGGTGAAATGTTCTTTCGATCGCTGTTGCTCCCAGATTTATTTGTTGTACCAGTCTCCAATAATCATCTGGGCAACACCTGCCAGCGAACGGATCGTAATTTCGCCTTCATTGAAGAGGTCGGCGGAAGCTACGCGGCTCCAATTACTGTCAGTCGATTTGATGCCATAATATTTGGCGATGATGGACAGGTCTTGGACGGAGATCTTGCCGCCTGCTCCCGGAACCAGCGTGATCAGTTTGGACTGGAAGAGCGAAACGGCACTGTTCAGTGCAGACACAGCGGCATCCACCTCCGACTGCGAAACGGAAGAGCTGTTGTTCACCGATACAGCCGACTGGATTGCGGCTTGCAGCGCTAATTTGGCCGCAGCAGGATATTGGCCGATTTTGTCACCTGCGGCAGCATGATCATAAATGTTCTGCGCGGTAGCAATCGCCGCGGTCAAAGCAGACTTATCCGCAGGCATCGATGGAATCGGAATGACCGAGTTTCTGAAGGTATTCACCGCTTGGGTCAACGCAGCCAGCGCCGAGTTGATCTGCTCCTGCGTAGCGGAAGCATGGTTATAAACAGCATTCGCCGCTTGGATGGCAGCCAGAAGATCCGCTTTAGCTGCAGGTGGGTACTGTCCTGGTTTCGTTCCGGTTACGGCCTGGTCGGCCAGCTTTTGCGCATCCTGGATGGCCGCCAGCAGTGCGGTGTGGTCAGCCACAACGATCTGCATATGAACCGAGGTCGCGCTCGTGCCGAGCTCCTGAGAAGAGCCGTCCAGGGATACGGTAAATGAAGATAATGACAAATCGGCATAACCGGAGGCGTCCGCTTTCAGCTTGCCATGCAGCTTAAACAGTTCTCCGCTCTCTTTTACCGCATGTTCTTCGCCCGTACTCGCCAGGAGAAGACGGATCTGTCCAGCATCCGGTTTGACGCCCGCCGCCAGTACACTCAGTCCGTTTCTGGATGAAGTTACTGCAGTTTCGGCAAGAATCGGATTGCCGTCTTGATTGGTTACCGTATCAAACGTGATTCGGGACGGATCGTATTGAATCGTAACATCCATTGCCGTAAACGGGTACGTCAACTTGCTTACGCCAACCGCCAGGTCAACAGGCGCTCCAGCATAAACCGAGGCAGGTCCGGTCAGGATAGCCGTATTTTCTTCTCCTGTGGATACAGAAGTTACGGAAATCCTTACGTGGAGCGTGTCGCTGCCTCCCTTGCCGTCTTCGACCTTAAAGGATGCCGTGTAGCTCCCTTCCTTTTGTGGTGTCCAAGAGAAGGTTTGTAGCGCAGGGTCGAAGTTCGCCCCGTCCGGAAGCTGAACAGCGGTATAAACAAGGCTGTCCTGATCCGGATCTACAGCTTGTACCTTAAAAGATAATGCCGAGCCGACCTGCATCGTCTGTGGATCAATAGCAGTGAACACAGGCGGATGATTTTCCGCCCCCGTCTCTGCTGGACGGATATCGGCGAGATTCAGTAGTTTAAGCTGATAATTATTTTTAAAGATGGATGAAATCCCGGTAATATCTACATTTGTACCTTCCGGGAATGCCGTCTTCAGCGTATCCGCAGAAATTCCCGTACGGCTGTCAACGCGCACATGATTGGTTATGTTTCCGTTTACCAGGTCGAATTCCAGCGAGCCAGTTACAATCGCATAATTCCGTACGGTTGCGTTTTTTAATGTAATGAGCTGCCCCTGATTGCTGGCATTCATCGCATCTTGAACGATAGGCGCTGGAGCCGGAATGTTCGTCTGGTCGTCTAGTTTGGTAAACTGGACGTCATTCATCAGCTCTACCTCGGAGTTGTATACGGTTTTTTGGGCGGTAATTTTGATTTTGTCGCCAACATGATATCCCGCAGCTTTGCCGGGGTAGACGTAGATGCCGGCGGTTCCGTCCTGCAAGTAAAAGCCAGATCCACCAAAAATGCCGGGTTCGGATGTAATGACCCCTTGAACCGTAACGTAGTTGTTATCAGCCGCGGCTCTAGCGCTTGCGATGGTCGTCAGATCCGGAATGGTCACAACCGGACCTTCTTTACCCGAGCCGTAGGATCCCGCTTTATATGTGGATGGATCATACCATTTATAACCTGCTGCCGGAGTTGTCCAAGGTTCTGTTCCAGGGATTTCGGCAGATGTAGCCGGTTCCTCAAGAGCACCGAGCAGCGGTGTAGACGCATCAAGCGTAATCCCTTGATTTTCAAAGGTCGAGTAATTTTCATGAACAGCCAGCCATTCTACCGTTTGAACGAGGAATACGCCATCCTGACCTTCATCCTTGAATCCGTCAAAGGTTGTTTTCTTGCCGCCATTGTCCTCGCGGACATAAGCAGGGCTGGAATCTTCGACCGGGGACGAATCACCAATAAATGCGGCTTTGCCTTTTTCCAGCTTGGAAATGGCCGCATAAGGCCCTTCGGCGATACCACCGTTTTGGTAAACCCCGCCGTTCGGGAAGTTTTTCTTATCGCTGTTCTCAACGGCGTTGCTCCAGCCAGGAACGTTTTTTGGCAGGAAAACCACGCCTTTTACGCGTTTTGGATCCAGAATGACAAGCGTGGATCCGGCATGCATTTCCACGTCGTTAACGCCGGCTGTAATGCCGAAAGATTGATCATATTTCACGGTATCCGTCTTGGTCACGTCACCGATGGAATTGTAACGGAAACGGACGCCAAAGTTTTGCCCGAGCCAATCCGAGCTGGTTACATCTTTCATCGAACCGGAAGCCGCTTCTTCCGCAGACATGCCTTTAGTTGGATTTCCGAATGCTCCGCGTCGGTAGCCGTTCATCACTTCCGAGGAATCCCAGCGGTTCAGGTTCCGGTCGGAGTTATAATGGTCGGAGATGAAGAAAATGCTGCCGCCTTCCTTGACATACTGCAGCATTGCATCCTGCTCGGAGGCTTTAAAAGGAATATTCGCTTCGCTGATAATAAATACATCATATTGCTTTAACTTGTTGAGCGTAATGGTTGGGGTATCGTAAGACTGGGCATTCATCGGGAGTTTTCTTTCCAGTACATCCACCTGAAATTTTGCATTCCTCAGGCCGTCCGCAAAGTCGGAAAAAGCTCCGTCAATGACCCAATCGGCAGCTCCTGCAGTTTGGGCGTGGCTTTGATCGAACAGCACTTTTTTGCCTGTACCGTCCGGAAGGGTGGTAGGAACGCCGATATTTTCACTGCCCGGATCTTTCGGATCTGGTGTGCCGCCGGTGCCGGGATCTCCTCCGCCGGATTCCCCTGATACGCTCATCGCAGTCGGATTTTTAACGCCATTCATTCCGCTGTAAGCGGTCAGCGTACCTGTTACGTGAAGCTTTTTGCCCAGATTGGCCGGGTTGGATTTCAGCCCGATCGCAGGACGGAAGCTTGCGGATACCTGCACATCGATCAGTTTGCTTTTATTCGTTTCGCCGGGAGTATCTGCGATGAGAACGTTTAGGTCATCCTGAAAATTTGAAAAAACAAGCTTGGAATTATACACTTCGCCAACGATGTAACCTTCTACCGTAGCCGTTTCTCCGCTATTGTTCTTGGCGATCGCCTCAGCAACGGTGAGCACCGAGGCGTCAGCTTGCGCCGGCATGCAGCCAAACACGCTAGATAACACCAAAACAAAAGCAAAAAAGAAACCAACAAGCTTCCGGTTGCGGAACTTCAAATGATTGGCCATATTCATTCCTTCTTTTTCCTCCCCAATTCTTATAAAATCTCAGAACCCCTTAAACATAACATCCCTTTATTATTACAATTTGCCGAATCTGTAAAATTTTATCGCGCATTCATAAGATCGCCTCCATCGCTATATTAGTAGGATTTTATAATAGAAAATGGCGGCTAGATAAGCGCCTTAATCCTTATATTTGTAAAAAAGACGCAGAGGTCTCAAGTCACCTGAGCCCCTGCGTTTCGAGTAAAATTAGGATTTGTTAACTATTATAAATATGAAAATGCAATCTGATATGTCAATTTTTGTATTACGATACATTTTACAAGACAGCTTTACGATCAGCTAACACTACCTCGGGAACTTGCCCCATGCTCAGGTCGATTTTGTAAATGCCGTATCCCTGCTCATTGGTCCGCCCGGTACAAGCAATTTGCGGAAAGTCCCCAACATATTTCACGGCAGCTGGCGAAGAAAGGAAAGTAATGTTCACCGGCCTGTTAACAGAAACGAAACTCCAGTTTTCTTCAACACCCCCGTCAAGATTACCTTCCCCGGCGATATAATCGATAAGCACCTCACGGTTTTCATCTTCAGTATCCATGATCAGTTCCGCTTCACGGAGGCCAGGGAAATTACATCCAAATACGCGATAATTGCTGGTAACTACAATAAACTCCTGCTCTGGATCCACCGGGCTGCCTTGGTAACAAAGATCGGTTATTCTGCTAGCGGAAGGATGATGCACTGTACCGTCCGGTTTGTATTTTGCAGGCTCAGTGACATCCACCCGGTAGGTAACGCCGCCGATGACATCGAACTGAAAAACCGCAAACCGTGGATTTAGCAGCGGTTGCTCTGCGGTTGCCTCCGGATCGATCCGGTTGTACAAACCTGCGGCCATTTCAAGCCATTCCTTAATTCCAGCGCCGGTCATTTTGACACCTTTAACGGTATTGTCGAACAAATACAGCTCGGTCGCGTTTTTGATGGCAATAGACCCTGCCGAGATATCCGCATACTCTTTCGGTCCGTTCCGCCCCGTTTTAAACGGCGACCCGGCAGAGAGAACCGGCAGGTGCCGCAAATGGGGAGCGGAAGCGGCTAACCAGCGCTGGGCGTAAGCGATTTGAGCACGGTTGACAAGCTGAACAGAAGCATCCTCATGTACCAAAGAGAAATAGCTGTGCAAAGGCGCCTCGACCCGTCCGATCGGAGCGTTTGCATAAGCTACCGCCTGTTGATGCGGTTTCCGCAGCATTTCCGCCAGTGCAGGATCAGGTTTAGCCAGCTCGATTCTGCGTGAATGGTCGTACACTTCACGGATCATAGACTCTCCGTGAGCCACCCGCCATCTACCATCCTGCAGTTCCAGCGATAAATCAATGATCCCGAGCATCATGCCCCCGTATCCGGCCTGTACGGCAGGCAGTCCATTGATGGTTCCTTTCTGCCAATCCAAGCAGGGAAGTGGAGTTCCATCCGCTGATTTAAAGGCTGTATTTAAAGCGGCAAAATCCGGAGAAGGAAACACCCTATGCGTATGAGAGAAGGTTATGGCATCGATATCAGGCACGAGGCTGAGCGGCAGCATGGCATTTTCGGCATTGCGGTCAATCAGGGATACATCAGGATCAAACCCCGTGTGGGCAAGCGCAATCACAACATCCGCTCCCTCCTCTTTCATCCGCGGTACCCATTCTAATGCAGACTGAACCATATCTTGGACTTGTACCTTGCCTTCCAAATGGTTTCGATCCCAATTCAATATTTGTGGGGGCACGAATCCGATCACTCCGATCCGCACTTCATGCGGCATTCCGGCGCTGTCAAAACATGTTTTTGTCAGAATCACGTATGGTGTGTATCGATTCACCTGTTGTCCGCTACCTGGCTCCAGCTCTTGCATATAAACATTAGCGTTCACATATGGAAAAGCGGCGCCAGCGACTACTTTATCTAAATAATCCAGTCCGTAATTGAATTCATGATTGCCAAAGGTTGCCGCATCATATCCCATCGCATTCATTACCCGGATCGCCGGATGGACAAAGTGTTCAACTCCTGTGAAAGAAGATGAAGCCGTGCGGACTGCGCATGTCGCCAGCGGCGTCCCCTGTATCAAATCCCCATTATCCACAAGAAGCGTGTTTTCTGCTTCGGCCCTTGCTTGATGAACCAAGGTGGCAATCCGGACCAGCCCGAGCGAAGCATCCTCCTCGTCCCGGTAATAGTCGTAATCCATTAGACTGCCATGCACATCCGTCGTCGACAAAATCCTCAGCTTCATGGATGGTTCAGCCTTGCCCTGCACGTCCGCCCATTGTCCGTTTTGAATGCCGCTCACCGTTACCACTCCCTTAAATTTTCCTATCTAAAATGGCTCAAAACTAAAATTAGTTCTTGATATTATGCGAGTTGATCGCTGCGGTTCCGGATCGTTCTTCCGATCGCTGTTGTCTCCAAATTTCCTGAATATAACCTTTGACAAAGGTTGAAATTCGGAGACAAAGGCGACCGCTTCGCTTCTTCAGATCGATTCCGTCTCCTCCGCTTCCTTCGCCTATTGTTAAATACTAATTATGAATTGAGCCTAAACATCACGCTCATTATACCCCCGGAACGTTAAGCAGGCGTAAAGTCCCGCAGCCCCTCTTTCTTTCTATAATAATTGGTCGATTTCCCGGCTCATACCTAGGTTTGGTTCTGGTTTCGCTTGTGGAAAATTTTACAGGGAACCAACAAAAGAAACCCTTTGCGTTAACCCTTGCCTCTCGCGCCTATGTTAAGCTCGTTTCTGTCAGGCGGATGCGTCTGACCTAAAAAGACAAATTTGTGGAGGGGACCATCATGTTTAAAAAAGTACTAACGATCAGCATGACGCTGGCGCTCGCAGCTGGCCTGGCAGCCTGTGGATCCAAAAGCGCAGGAAGCGAAAGCAAAGACGCAGCATCCGGAACCGCGGAAGCGGCATCTTCGGCTTATGTGCCGAAAGAACTTAATGTACAATTCGTTCCATCCCAGAATGCGGATACACTGGAAGCCAAAACAAAACCACTTGAAAAGCTGCTTGGCGACAAGCTTGGGATCTCGGTTCACGTGACTGTATCCCCGGATTATAACACCATTGTGGAAGCGATGGCTTCTAAACAGGTTGACGTCGGCTTCCTACCGCCAAATGCATATGTTCTGGCTCATGACAACAAAAAGACAGTCGATCTTCTCCTTCAAGCGCAGCGTTACGGCATCAAGGACGACACGGGCGAAGACACAACAGAGAAAGTTGATTTCTATAAATCCATGATCGTCGTGAAAAAGGATTCTCCGATCCAAAGCCTTAAAGATCTGAAAGGTAAGAAGATCGGTTGGCAAAACGTGACGTCTTCCGCGGGTTATGTCTTCCCGGCTGCCGAGCTCAAAAAAGAGGGCATTGATCCTGACAAGGACGTACAAGGCGTAACGATTAAAGGACATGACGCCGCCATTATGGCGCTGCTAAACGGCCAGGTGGACGCTGTTGCAGTTTTCCAAGACGCGCGCAATACAGTTAAAAAAGACGTTCCTGACGTATTCGAAAAAACCCGCGTCATTCACTACACCGCCAAAATTCCGAACGACACTGTCAGCGTCCGTAACGATATGGATCAAAGCTGGAGAGAAAAAATCAGCCAGGCATTTATCGATATTACCAACGATGCCGAAGGCGCTAAAATCATCAAAGACATCTATACGCATGTAGGCTACACTGCCGGGGACGACAAAAACTTCGATCCGGTTCGCGAATATGCCAAAGCCGTTGGCCAAGAAATCAAGTAATCTCAAAACTCTTAATTCATTCGTGCAGTAATCAGGGCAGCACCGTCCATGGTTTTTATGGCGGTGTTGTTTTCCCATTAGAATAAAGCTCCTTTCCTTTCAGATACTATTACAGAAAGTTGGTTCGGGCATGATTAAATTCGACAAAGTATCCAAGGTCTATCCGAACGGAACGGTCGGACTTAACAACATAAATCTAACGATCAAAGAAGGGGAACTGGTTGTTATCGTCGGTCTCTCCGGTGCAGGCAAGTCCACTTTTCTGCGAAGCATCAACCGTCTGACGGATATCACAGCAGGAAACATCCAGGTTAACGGCAAATCGGTGACCCAAGCTTCAGGCAGCCAGCTCCGCCATATCCGGCGCGACATAGGCATGATCTTTCAAAATTTCAACCTGATTAAACGCTCCACCGTCCTTCGCAACGTGTTGTCAGGGCGGGTAGGTTATCATTCCACAATGCGTACCATGCTCGGTTGGTTTCCTAAAGAAGATGTGGAATTGTCCCTTGAGGCGCTAAGACGCGTCAACATCCGAGAAAAAGCTTATATCCGTGCCGACCAGCTCTCGGGCGGCCAACAGCAGCGAGTATCGATCGCCCGCGCACTTGCGCAGGAAGCACAGGTCATTTTGGCGGATGAACCCGTCGCTTCACTTGACCCGCTGACCACCCGCCAGGTGATGGACGATTTGCAGCGGATCAACCGTGAAATGAATATTACCACGATCATCAACCTACATTTTATCGACTTGGCCCGTGAGTACGCGACGCGAATTATCGGACTCCGTGCTGGGGAAGTCGTATTCGACGGAACGCCGGAAGAAGCTACCGACGAGGCTTTTGCCGAAATTTACGGCCGTCCCGTGCTGCAGGATGAGCTGCTGGGAGGGGCATGATGAAGACTCCCGTTTCCACGGCTTCAGTTAAACCGAGTACACCCGAGTTCATGCCACCTCGAAAATACAAACGGGCTGCCGGATGGCTCATTCTACTGGCCATCCTGGTGGCATGCTCGATTCAAACAGGCGTGACTCCTTATCAGCTCATCATTGGACTTCCACAGATGGGTAGCCTGCTGCAGGAGATGTTTCCGCCGGACTGGAGTTATCTCCCTACGATCTGGAAACCGATGATGGAAACCGTCCAGATCGCCATTCTCGGCACCACATTGGGCGGTTTGTTTGCCATCCCGGTTGCACTGCTTTGTGCTTCAAATTTAGGTATCAGCCGCTGGATCACAATGCCTGCGCGCATGGTGCTGAACCTGATCCGGACCATACCAGATCTGTTGTTCGCAGCCATTTTCGTCGCCGTATTTGGCATCGGACCTTTCGCTGGAATGCTGGCTCTCGTGTTCTTCTCGTTTGGGATTATCGCCAAGTTAGCCTATGAAGCAATCGAAGCCATCGACCCCGGACCGCTCGAAGCTATGACCGCGGTTGGCGCGAATCGGTTGCAGCTTATTAGGTATGGGGTCGTGCCTCAAGCGCTTCCTTACTTTATGTCCTATTTGCTTTATACCTTCGAAGTCAATGTGCGGGCCGCGGCCGTACTTGGCCTTGTCGGCGCGGGCGGCATCGGATTGCTGCTGGACCGGTCGCTTGGTTTGTTCCGCTACGACCGCGCTTCGATGATTATTTTGCTGACGCTCGCGATCGTCTTAATCATTGATTACGGAAGTACGATGATCCGGAGGAAACTGCTATGAAACATAACACTACAACCGCGTCCGGAAAAACTTCCGGCTCCGTGTTCAGTTCGCAAATTCGCTTCGCGCTGATTACCTTAATTGTTATCGCCGTTTATTATTGGTCTGCCCAAGGGATCCATTTCGAAGGGATTCAAGGTACGGCAGGGACCGTATCCAAATCGATCCTGCAGGGGTTCCTGCATCCAGACTGGTCCTTCGTTTACATTCCTGAAGGTGAGGATCTACTGCGGGGGTTGCTTGATACGCTGGTCATTTCCATTCTCGGTACGGTTATCGCCGCCGTGGTGTGCATCCCGTTCGCCTTCTGGGCATCCACAAATATGAGCCGGCGCCTCGCCATCTCGGGCAGTGGAAAAATTATGCTGAGTGTCATCCGTGTTTTTCCCGAAATCATCGTGGCGATTCTGTTTATTAAAGCGGTCGGCCCTGGTTCTTTTGCGGGTGTCCTTGCACTGGGTATTCATTCGGTCGGCATGCTTGGCAAACTCTATGCAGAGACCATCGAGAATATCGACCGCGGGCCGCAGGAGGCGCTCGTCGCCTCAGGTGCAAACCGACTGCAGGTGCTGCGTTATGCAGTACTGCCGCAAGTCATTCCACAGTTTCTCTCCTACTCTCTGTACCGTTTCGAGATTAATATCCGCTCCGCGGCGACGCTTGGCTTGGTAGGTGCAGGAGGCATTGGGACGCCGCTGATCTTTGCGCTTCAGGCCCGCAACTGGAATCGGGTCGGCATTATTTTGCTCGGAATCATCGTGCTTGTCATTTTGACAGATCTTATTTCGGACTGGATTCGAAAGCGGATCATATAGAAAAAAGCGACCGTTTCCGGTAAAATTCCGTGAAACGGTCGCAGTTTAAACTTAGCTTTCTATTCGTTTCCCTTATTCAATCACAAATTCGCGGTATTTCTCATAATCCATCTGTCTACATTCGAGTGTAAGGCGTGTTCCTTCGTTTTCATATTCGGTTGCCTTAATATCCGCATGCTCATTCAGATAAGACACCACCTGGCCTTGATCGTAAGGAACCAGCATTTCGCAGTGAATGTAATCCTTGAAAATAAAACCTTTGATAAGGTCCACCAACTCATCGATCCCGACTCGCGGTTTAGCCGCCATGTAAATGCTTTTCTCCATCACTTCAGGGATTTCGCGACCTGCCAGATCACATTTGTTATAGGCAAAAATCGTCGGGATATCCGTGACGCCAATATCCTTTAGCGTATTTTCGGTAATTTGAATCAGCTGTTCATATTTCTCGTTGGCATAATCCACAACATGAATCAGCAAATCAGCCTCAGCAACCTCTTCAAGCGTCGAGCGGAAAGCTTTGACCAAATGATGTGGGAGTTTACTAACAAAACCGACGGTATCGGTTAGCAAGAAGCTTTTATTGTCTTCAAGCTGAATATTTCGGACCGAAGTTTCCAATGTTGCAAACAGCATATCCTTCTCAAATACGCTTTTTTCGCCACTTCCTCCGGCAGCTCCGAACTTCTCGATCATGGCGTTCATGATTGTGGACTTGCCAGCGTTGGTATAACCGACCAGAGAAACGACCGGCAGCGCATTTTTTTTGCGCTGCTTGCGCTGTGTCTGGCGCTGGAACACCAAGGACTCAAGCTCCTTGTTTAAGGCGGTGATTTTCTCTTCGATCCGGCGTCGGTCCAGCTCTAATCTCGTTTCGCCGGCACCTTTGTTCTTCGTCCCAACGCCGCCGCTTTGGCGCCCCAGCGATTCGCGTAGTCCGATCAGACGCGGCAGCATGTACTGGAGCTGGGCCACTTCGACTTGAAGCTGGGCTTCACGGGTTTTTGCGCGTTTCTCAAAAATGTCTAGAATGAGAATCGTACGGTCAATGACCTTGCAGTCTAGGTCGGATTCCAAGTTGCGCAGCTGCGAAGGGGACAGTTCATCATTAAAGATGATCAGATTGGCCTGCAGCCCTTTATACAAACCAGAGAGCTCCTCTACCTTTCCTGTGCCGATGTAGTGCGATTTATTGATTCGTTCCATATTTTGAGTAAGCTGGCCCACCACTTCCACGCCGCAAGCCTCCGCGAGATTGCCGAGCTCCTCCATGGAATAATCAAAATCTTTCTGACTGTTCAGGTTCACGCCGACGAGTACGGCGCGCTGCTCCAGTATTTCGAGTTGTTCAGGTTGTTTCATAAAATGAATCCCTCCATGTTTTATTATTACTAAAAAAACAAAAAAACCGCAGGCCTCTGCCTGTGGTTTGAGCGAACGGTAGAACAGCGGCTGCCTATACGGCCCTTGCGAATGCAGGAAAAAGCCTAAGAGGCATTGGATTCGTCTTGATCCGGCAGGTTCAAAAAAACACCGCAAAGCCAGCGGTAAAAACTGCCCGGAAACAGCAAAGGAGGGGCTAAGAAGCCTCTCCTGCTGCAACCCTTGCGCACCGCAAAGCCTAAAGTGACTTTAGCGGCACACGTATGATTTATTTTGGGTTCATCCGAAGATATGCATACCAATCCCGTTCGCCCTGCACCAGCGCAGGGCCTTTGAGCACTATTCAATTAGCGGCACAAAGAGAAAAAACGGAATTTAATGTTAATCATAGCTTCGCGAACCCTCCGATCATTATAATTGTTACCATCTTAGCACATGCTGGCTGTTTTCACAATTCGAAAGTTCCGTTATAGGTGATTTTTACCTCGTTACTCCGTGACTTTACTCACCGTGGTCCGGTTTCGACCGTTTTCTTTGGATTGATAGAGCGCTTCATCCGCACGCATTACCAGCTGCTCGGCGGACGCCCCATGGGCCGGAAACGATGAAATGCCTGCGGAAATCGTAATCAATTGGCCGGTCGGGCTTTTGGTTATGGCAAGCTGCTCACGCAACCGGTCCGCCACATCTTTGGCCCTGCCATGGCCGCAATACCTGATCAATATGCCAAACTCTTCGCCCCCATAGCGAAAAACTACGTCTTCCTCGGAGGAGATCAGCTGCATCAGCCGCGCCAAATAGCGCAAAACCTCGTCGCCAATAACATGTCCATACGTATCGTTCACTTGCTTGAAATGGTCAATATCGATCATAACCAGCGCAAAGGGTGCTTTGCTCTCCACCCAATCGGCCAGCACGCTGTCAAAACCTCTTCGGTTGACAAGGCCGGTCAACTCATCAATGTTCACTTCATGCCTCAAATGCGTCAAATCCCGATTCATGCTTTGCAGCGCAATCTTGACGCTTTGCGATAACAGCCTGACTTCGTAATAGGAGGAGTGAATGTCCGGAATGTTTTCGGCAGGCACGAGTTTCAGAGTCGCCTTATCCGAAAAACGCGCCAGCGTATGCAGCGGTTTGGCAATCCGGCTTGCGATCCACCAGCCAAGAATCAGAATCAGTAGCAGAAACGGCAATGAAAAAAGCAGCATACTCTGCACCAAATTATTCATTGGTTTATGGATTACTTCATACGGAGTCTGGGAAATGATTCCCCAGGAACAGCTCGGTTCATACGCATAACCCGCCAAAAAATCCTTGCCTAAGGAATTCGTGACCTTCTGGGAACCGCTTTGACCCGATACCACCTTCCGTACGACTTCATTTTGAATGACATGCTGCCCGATCCGTTTTTGTTCTGGATGGAAAATCAGATCCCCTTTTTTCTCTACTACGTACACATAAGAACCGTCTCCGAAAAAATGCTCCTTAAGCATCGTGCTCAGCACGTTTTTTTCCTCCAAATAGATGGTTCCTCCCACCAATCCTTTATACTCCCCCAGTTTATCCACAATGGGAGCGGAAATGAGGATAATGAGCCGTCCCGTGGTCGCGCGATAAGGTTCGGAAATGAAAGGTTTTTTCTTAGCCACGGCCATCTTACTCTGCTCGGAAGTCAGCTTGTCCCCCACGGATATTCCGATAGTGCTTGGGCTCAAAGCCTGAACCACCCGGTTTTTGTCCGCGATCACGATGGAGTTGAAATATTGAGTATTTTCCTGAAACAGATCATTGATCATTTGAGGATCCGTCATACTGTCGCGTGCTGAAATAGAGGAAATTACCTTAATGTTGTTCTCCATCGTTTTCAGCAGATCACTCGTATTGGAAGCCAGTTTCTTCGAATAGGATTCATTTTTATTCAAATAATTATTGATCAAGGAAGTACGGTTAACCTGTAAAGCAGAGGTAATGCATGTTAGCATCGTAAGTAAAATCGCCGTGATGACTAGCAGCGAAATGGTAATCCGGAGTGTAATTCCTTTTTTGATAAAATGCTTCAAAGTCTCATCCCGCCTGCTTCATAAATGTGGAAGATAGTCCCTTCCATGTCATTACACATTATACAACAGTGCCAACATCCCGAATATATAAGAAAAGAAAATGCTTAAGCGATTAAGGGATTTGAAAAAACGCTTTTGTCGTTTGGCGTGTACCGTTAGCTACTTCCTCCAGGTCCCTTCCCATACAAGAGGCGACTACCTTCACGATATGTTCTAAGAAAGCTGGCTCGTTCCGCCCATCCTTGGGCCTCGGTCTCATGTCGCGTGGTGTCAGATAAGGAGCATCTGTTTCGATCATGAGGCGCTCTAGCGGAATTCTTTTGACAAGCTCACGCAAATGTTGACCGCGCCGCTCGTCGCAGATCCAACCAGTAATACCGATGTGAAAACCCATATCCAGATAAGCCTCAAGCTCATCTACAGTTCCTGTAAAGCAATGTACAACTGATTTCGCGATCATTTCCGGAAATTCCCGCATGATAGCTGCAAAATCGGCAAACGCATCCCGTTCGTGTAAAAATAGCGGCATTCCTAGCTCCTCCGCAAGCTTTACCTGCTTCCGAAACCATTCACGCTGCACATCACGCGGAGAGAAATCCCGGTTGTAATCTAGTCCGCATTCACCGATGGCCACCACCTGCGGCAGAGCGGCGAGCTTGCGCAGCTCGTCCAGCGTACCTGCTCCGCATCCCTTTACGTCATGGGGATGCACGCCTGCCGTCGCATATAGTTTCTGTGGATGCAACCCTGCAAACTCCGCGGCTTTCCGGCTGCTTGCCACGCTCGTTCCAGTGATGACAAGGGGTGACACACCGGCGGCTTCCGCCCGTGCCAATACCTCCCCGCGGTCTTTGTCAAAAGCACGGTTAGTCAAATTAACTCCGATATCTATAATTGGTATATGCATCATAATGCCCCTTTCACGAAAATAACCTTCATTGCGAAAAAACCGCAGCCTTCCGGCATGCGGTAATCCTAATGGCTCTTGCGTTACAGAATAACATACAGGGGAGGCCCCGACAAATTATTTCGTATTCCGGCGTGGGTACATTTAGGCTCATAATATATTTATATTTCGGATCGAAAGGTTTTACCTAAATGGTTACCAAGACCAAAATAATGCCGGAAATTATATATCAGTGGACTCCATTTATTGGGATCAATATGATCTTCTTCAATAATAATTTCCGTATGAGCATGTACATGTACAGTTTGTGTTTCTACAATTGCAAAATTAGGAGAATAATCAGGAATGCGAATATGTTTTACCCTTGCCTCAATTTGAATTGGACATTCCAAAATCCGAGTAGGCTTGACCGTTTTAGACTCAATAGGTGTTAATTTACTAATATCATATTTTTCTTTTCTATATGTAAAACCATTCTGTCTCTTATAATCTGGAACTGGATTTTTCCCTGTATAAGGGGCTAATTGTTCAACATTCTCCCATAGAGAAGGATCTGGAACATTAATTACACATTCAGGGTGTCGTTCTAAATTTTCAATGGCTTTCCCACCAAGCCCAACACCTAATATTATACAGTTCAATAATGCCCATGATGATGATATAGGACTAATGTTTACTGTCTCATCCTCATTCAACGTATTAAGTAAAATTACAGGAGTTCCATAATATAAGATTTTAGGCTCTATAACTTTTGTGTTTGGAATTTGATTCATTATGTTCATATTTTATTTCTCCTCCTACATGTCTTTCCTCTTATTAAATGCATTGTAAACCATAAATATTTCGACTATCATCGAAATGTGGAATACATAAGGGAGGAATTAAAATGAATGCAAACCCAAATGCAGCAATGGTTGCTACTCTTGTGAGTGAAGCTTCTCGCGCAGCAATATTATCAGTCTTATTAGACGGTAGATTCCATCCTGCAAGTGAACTCGCATATATGGCAGGGATCAAACCACAAACGGCTAGTTTCCACTTAACAAAAATGGTCGATGCGAATATAGTTACTGTTGAAAAACAAGGACGACATCGATACTATGGGATTCAAAATCATGAAGTTGCTCAAATTATGGAGTCACTTTTATCCATATCTCCTCCAGTTGAAATTAAGTCATTAAAACAAGCTTCAGAGGATAAATCATTACGTTTGGCAAGAACATGTTATGATCATCTCGCGGGGAATTTAGGAGTACAGTTAACAGACTCTTTAATTAAAATGGGTATGATTTGCGAAGAAAATGACCATTTTACTGTTACTGAAAAAGGGGAGGAATTCTTTACAACCCTTGAGATTGATCTTGAAAGAATTAAGAAGAAGCGTCGTTCATTCTCACATAAATGTTTAGATTGGAGTGAAAGACGTTATCATCTTGCGGGAGCATTAGGAAATGCCCTTCTAGAAAGACTATTGGAATTACATTGGGTTCAACGTTTACCTAAGACACGAGCGATAAAAATCACTCCTGAAGGAAAAAAGGGGTTAAAAGAGACATTTTTTTTCGATATTACAAATCATTAAATTTCAACATACATCGTGATGTTTGACAAAATCCGGTGGTACCTTTCATCTGTACTGAATCTGGCCATATAAAAACTGCACCTCCAATAGTTAGATGGTGTCTAACTATTGGAGGTGCAGCTCATCCGGCATGCATTTTCCTTCATGGCTTCTCGCGTTACGATAACGGAACCGGCCCCGTTCATTTACAGTGTGTTATACGAAGCCGTCAGATGAACCGTTTTTTTACGATAATCGGCTGCGATCCCCGCCTGTACATTAAGCAGTTGTATCACGTCCTCCGTGCTTTGGCCCATGGAATCTTCCTGTTTGCCATAATCCGCCTCGTTATCGGTTTGCATCAGAGAAGCAGCATCGCTCTTAGGCTCCTTCATCTCGCTCAGCAGAATCCGGCTGCCGTCCGCACGAACAATGTACTGCCTGATATAACCGCCTTCCCGGCATGTAACCAGTTTGCCGCCGGTTCCTTTCGATTTGTTCGGCTGATCGGCATCCTGTTCTTGGCCAAGCTCAAACGTATATTCTAATTGCCGCCGGATAACCAGCTTGGGCTCCTGGACTTTCCAACCTGCCGTGGTGCCTTGTTCAAGCCTCATATTCCCCATCTCCTTTTCTTACCTATGCTCTCAATATATGTATCGGCTTAAAATTGAAATTTGTTTAATGTTTTGACTCGAGCGCTCGCACTTGGAACATTCGGACAGACGCCAAAAGGGCTTTGCTATGCTCAGAACTTGGAACCCTTTTGGCATGAAGATCTACAACCATGTGTTATCGGAGTAACCGCTCAAGCTCCGTCACATTATACCGGGCCAATCCGCCATTCGAAGAACCGATATAAATTTCGTCAGCGCTTATATTCAGTAGCCCTTCAATCCCCTTTCTATATCTGGCCTCACTCTGCCCCATTTGGACGTCCTGCAGTCTGCCCAGCACCTTTCCGTCCTGCTTCCGCAGCACCAGCAGATCGGAGCCATAACCAAGCAGCAGACGCTGCGGCAGTACGGCATAACGGGTCTTCGCCATTTCATCCAATGTATACGGGTTCGCGGACTCGTGAACAGACAATGGCATCTGCCAGATCAGCGTTCCCGTTTGACGGTCAACCGCTGTCGGCAATCCATCCAGTACGACGTACAGTCGACTTCCATCAAACATGCCGCTAACCGCTTTACCCGGCAAGGTCCATAACGAACGCTGCTCGATCACATCATACAAAACGGTTTCTTTTACTTTGGAACCGTCATAATCCGTTAGTCTATCCGATCGCTGTACCAAGATATACCGCTGTTCATTCGTCGTTTCGAAACGCTCCTGCTGATTCCACGGGTATTCTGCCAATACTTTGCCGCTTAAGGTATCCAGCAGCATCCATTGGTCACCAGTAAGAAACCAGCGGTTGCTTGAACGCGACTCCAGCGGCAGCCGGACATTACCGAAGCTGTAATAAGGGTTGCGCTGAGGATCCGGGCTCTCGCTTCCCTTCCCCATCACGTTCCATATCTCATTCCCGTTTTTCGGATCCAGCGCCAATAGCTTCAATCCCTCCTGGACCAAAATATATGGATCTTCCGATTCCGTATCGAAAACACACGGCTTTCCGTTCAGAGCTTTGGCCCATCTCTGTTTGCCTGTCGCGCGATCCAATACGGTGATCCATCCGGAATCCTGCTCGAAATCAGGCATTTGGTACAGGATCAGAGCATCCTTGACGGCGTACATCTGGACCAGATGTTCTTCAGGCAGCAACTTTTCCCATAAGATATGGCCATCCTTCAGGCTCATCTCCCGGATATGCCCCTCATACACTTTCTTGATAGGATCATATTCGGTATATACCGCGGCCGTATTGCGGGAACCGTCCAATGAGGCGCTGAAATTTCCAAAACCCGCATCAACCTGCCACAGCTTGCGGCCTGAAGCCCGATCCAAAGCATAGATGGACGAGTCATGATGAAAGCCACTGAATCCACCATCATCTCCGTTCACCAGCAGAACCTGATCCGTTGATCCAATCAAATAAGCGTAATCCAGGTCGCCCTGGTTCCTCCAAACAGGCCGGCTGTTCAGAGTGAGCGCGGCAGGCGTCGCTCTGAAATCATAGGCAAACACGTAATCGAGGCCAGCATAAACATTCAAATGCAGCTTCTGATCGGCTGGAAGAAACCACTTCCAGGCCTCAAGTTTATCTTTTTCGGAGAAGCTCACCGTAAACTGTGCCTGCGCCCTCTCATAACGCCACGTTGTTCCCATCCGCTGCGGTTCACCCTTACGACCGTAATCCACTGCCTTGAGATCCGTCCAAAGGGATGTTTCAGTAGGTTGGGTCGTAAAATATGGGGTTCTATACTGAACAACAAGTTTGCTTGTAGGCTGAACCGGCTTTGCAGAAGAGAGCTCGGAAGATTGAGCGAAACCTACAGCATCGGGCATCAACAGCCCCGCGCAAACCCCTATTATGATGGCTGCACCCGCCAGCAGCTTCAATGGCTTTAGTTGCATTGGAGCCCACCTTTCTAAAATTAGATTCGGTTTGTCAATTCAAATATCGCATGTTCGATTTCCATTTATGTTTTTTGCAAATTTTACCTCATTCATAAAAACGGGGAAAATGCAAAAAAGTTATGAAAGGAGGGAATTCCTTGAACAAGTGGGTTGGTGCGGCAGGTGTATGCGTTAATTCTGATGGGCAGTTATTAATGGTTCTACAAGGTAAACCAGAAGAAGAGAAACGATGGTCGGTACCGTCTGGGGGGATAGAACAAGGAGAAGCCCTGGAAGATTGCTGTATTAGGGAGGTTTATGAGGAGACAGGTTACAGATGTAAAGAAAATAAAAAGTAAGTCAGTGGCATTTGGCCCAGTTGAATACCATGTAACATATTTCGAGGTTGAGATTTTAGACGGACAACCAACAATCCATGACCCCGATGGTCTTATTTATGAAATTGCCTGGAAAACCCCTGAGCAGCTAAAAGAACTGCAATTTTCCTTTCCCGTAGCGCTGTAGGATCGATCTTGTCAATACTATAGCCAGCCCTTTCGAGTGCCAGCGCATACTTCCGGACTGTAACGGCCTCAACACCGAGTTTATCGGCAATATCCTTGGTACTGTAGCGGATCTCAAGCTCGTTCATATTGTTCACCTCTGCGTTATAAGTTCGATACAGTCGGTTCAAATCCTTTGCGAAAGATGTATTTAAGTATCTCTACACTTTTCTCCGAAGATACAAGAAGCCCGCACCTTTTAGCTGCGGGCTTCAAAACGCCATTCCATTTTTATTCAGTTATAGTCATTGTATTATCGAAATTCTCCCCTTACTTCTACTCCATCAAAAGAAGCTTTAGGGTAGTAATAAACCATTATTGGTAATCCAGTATAACTTGCAGTTTTATTCAATTCTAAATATGCTACTTTCCCGGATGAAGATGTCGAAACTGTGTCGCTATGTATCTTACCAACTGCACCAGTTTGAACATCAATGACACCAAAACAATCAAAACTTATTGTATCAACAATGTTTCTTTTAATACCAGAAACATCCCAAGCATTCATATAGAACTCCCAAGTATTTTTACCCAAAACGTTATGGTCGTAGCTTACGTAACCTGTAAGTGCTAAGCCACCACTTTGACCAGTAAAAGAGGATCTATCAACTCCCCTTGGAGAAACTACATTTTGATTTTCACTAACAACAAAAGCGCCCACAGCGTTTGCATACTTTTCAATAAATTGAGCATCTTCAGGGGAAAATGGTTCGTTCACTTGATATTTATTTAAAATAAATTCATAATATTCCTTGATCTGGGATGATGTTAAAGACTCTTCAGGAGAAGAACTATCAGCATAAGCCGACATTGGAAGCAAAAATACAGCCATTAAAAACAATACTGAGATTAGCTTTTTCAATTTAATTCCTCCAATTATTAATAGTTAGGATGTGATTCGAATCTCCATCAACTGGGATAACGCTCTTGTTGTAATTTTGTTGCCGCTGGTGGTACTAGTTCTTTTAATACTGGGATTGTTGAAATTATTTTCTAAACGGTAGCCTCCTTCTAAAACAGATTTAAGAGCAGTAATGTATTTACTAAGATGCTTTCCTATTTAATAAACAATATTAATAGGGAAAAGTTCGATAAATTCCGTATTATTTATATTTTTTTATTTTTAGACAATAATACCTCATTTTTACACTGGGAGGTTTATCTGAATTAGACGCTGGGAAGGGGATAATTCATTCAGAGGCCATGGAGTGAATAAATAAATGGTTGAATTAATACAAACAGCAACAACGATTCCTGATTTTCAGTATCAAGAAGTAGAACTAATTACATTTCTACATCAATCCAGAAGATTAATACGTAAAGAGTTCAAATGACATCATGACTATTTTATGGGCATGGTGTTTTTTTATTTTGATAATACTTGCTACAAAGGATATAAACTGTTTACTGGAGGAATAAGAATGAAACGTGTTTGCCTGTTATTCGTATTTTTATTCGCTCTAAGTGCATGTAATAACGCTGTTGAGAATATCGACGAAAAAAACACTCCTGTTACGGGAGTCATCGTGAAGGAAGATGCAAACACAGAAAATTCAACCACTACAAAAGAGGATACAATAAATACGACTCTCGACTTTTTGGTTGAAGATAAGGATGGTCTATCTGATCGGGATTATCAAACCGCTTATGAAATGTGCGTGAGTGCTCTGTCTGACTATTACAAGGCGATGTGGAACGACACAGATATCAACTTGGATACTTACTTTGATAATAACAACCTGAAACAATATATGCAGAAGAAAATTACTTCCCAGCATGATTTATACCGTAAGCCTACCCCAACAAATTTGGTGACAGATATCGATATTGAAGCTTATAAGGTGAAGCTTGTTAGCGGAAATAATCCATATTCCCACTTAAAACTAATTGCGCACGTGAAACATGAAATAGGAGCCTTTGGAGAACCTACTGAAGTTCTTATACATAACTTGAATGGAAAGTTAGTTATTGTGGATTGGTATTGCAATGGGAAGGATAGTTATGATTTTATTGTGCGTGGAGAGAGTCAGACCATTACTAATCCCGATATCTGGAATGATAGCGAATGGGTAAAAAAACTTGATTTGACCACTTACACAAATCTAACTTACATTAAAATCCACTTACTGGGACAAACAACAAACATGTTGTTGTAAATAACAAAAAAGTGGATAGGGATCAGATCTTCTCTGAAACCTCTATCCATTTTTATTTTCACCACAACATGTTTAACATTGCTTAATGCAAAAAAACCTTCAGTTCTTCCAAGGTCCGCTGCACATGCTCGATTATCTCCGGGATATCTTCCATTTGCTCCTCACCGATTTTCCGCTGGAACCGAAGCTCCGCTTCATTCCTGAAGCCGTCCGAAACCTGTCCATATATCCGGCTGAGTGTTTGCACAAACGGAATCTCCGGCCAAATCTTTTCCAAAATTCGCTCGATGTTCCCGCAGTCCGTTTCCTCCCGGATCCCATCCATCCCGAAGCAAATTCGCAGTTCGCACCCCGGACTCTCGCCCTTCAGCTCCATAATTTCGGCGGCCAAATCAGCCAGGGATGCCTCCAGCCGGATTTCCGCATAAACCTCCGGTACTCCGGTCAATTCGAACCGAATCGCGAACTCCCGTGACATGACGGACATTTCCAGCCGGTCTGTGCGGCCCGTAATGCGGATCGCCCCGTCAAGATTATCAAGATCATACAGCTGATTTTCAAAAGCAACCTTTAAATTATCAAACATAGTCGGATCGAACATTACCATACATCCGCCTCATACTTCAAACCGATTTGTCTTCTTGCATCCTCCATCACTTCGGCAACCGCCAGCGAGGTTTCATGGGAGTTGATTTTGCTGTTGTGTCTGCCGCGGCAAATCATTCGGATAAATTCCTCCAGCTCGTAATACATCGATTCATGGATTTGCTGCTGAGTCAGGTTTTCCACGCTGCCGTCCCGGTACTGGATTTTCACGTCGTACGGTTGGTTGATCCGGTCGATGACCATTGTTCCGTTTTCCCCCTGAATTTCGGCAGGAAGGAAAGAATCTGATATTTTCGAGTACATCACTACGGCATCCATATCTGGATAACGCATAACCAAACTTCCTTCCCCATCCACTCCCGAAGAGAGCATAACGCCGACAGCCTTCACCGATTCCGGTTTCCCGAACAGTGATACTAGCGGATAGATGCAGTAAATCCCCAAGTCCATCAAGGCACCATTCGAATATGCCGGATTAAACGCGTTCAGTACCGTTCCCTGCTTGTACGCATCATATCGTGAGGAATACTGGCAATACCCGGCAAAATATCGCCGTACCTGGCCGATTTTATACAGATTTTCTTTCATAACTCTGAAGTTCGGCATCAATGTGGACTTCATTGCTTCCATCAGCACCACATTATTTTTTTCCGCCGAAGCGATCATTTTTCGTACCTCGTCACTGTTGGAAGCAAGCGGTTTCTCACACAATACATGCTTGCCGTGATTCATGCATATGATCGCCTGTTCCGCATGGAGAGAATTCGGGCTCGCGATATAAACCGCGTCAATATCATTGCTTGAAATCATAGCGTTCAGGTCGGTATATACCTTTGGCCCTCCAAATTGGGCTGCGAACTCCCTTCCTTTTTCCTCAGTCCGAGAGTAAACCGCAGTCAGTTCGAAATCATCATTTTCCCCGGCTGCAAGTAGAAAACGTTCCGTAATCCAGTTGGTACCAATGGTTCCAAATCGGATCAATCGTATCATTCCTTTCTTAATAAGTTGTACCTTTAGCCCATATCCGTTCCTTCGTCACTCCAGCCGGAAGCATCTTCATCCGCCAAACTCTGGATATCTTCAGTACTGATGCTCAGGAAGCGATAGCCTTCCTCCTGCTGCTTTTTCAGCGCTCTTTCCTTATAAAACCTGGCACTGCTGCCTTCCCCTGTCTCTTCGTCATAAACGAGAATGATGCCGTCGGTTTTGCGGAACAGCAAATCGTCTCGGGCCTTGAACTGCCAAGGGCCGCTGTACGGCTGGCGGCTGACGGTCTCGTAAAAATCAATTCCTTGCAAAATCTGCCCGTAATACTCTTTTTTATCCTCTTTCCAGTTCTCTTCGGGATGCTCAAAAGCCGTTATAATGGCAATTTTTAGTTGCGGGTATTGTTTTTTGAGGGCAATGGCCGATTCGCAGGCCCATAAATCCACCCCATATTGTCCCGGTGAAATGACCCACTCCAGTCCCTCCTCGGCCAGCTGCACCAATTTTGCAGTAATGGCTTTCTGGATATAAGGGATACCCGGATGCTTCTGGCCGAAAATATTCAGCTCATGCGCGCGGTAGCCTGTCACCAGCACATTTTTCATAATAAACACCTTATTTTCTATTTTGTCTACTCTGAGATCAATTTCTCTATATCATAACCTGATTCTTAAAATGATTTCTACTAGTAGTTCAGAAAAAAATACCTTATCGAAGCACAAAATAACCCACAAAAAAACCACCTCGGAAGGCGGCTCTCTCATTCACTGTTTTGTTCAAGCAACTGAGCTGTCAATTTACACATTAATTTTTCTGCAGGCAGCGGCTGAACAAGCCGGTATCCCTGACCGGCCCATAACGACATGTATTCGGGATTACCGCTTTGCACCGCAGCCTTACGCAGTCCTTGCGTCATATAATGCACCTGGGGATATGCCGCCGGCGCCTCCTTGTCGTAAGCTTCCATAAAATCATTTACAAGGCCCCGTGCCCGCCGACCTGTAAAAGCACGAGTTATGCGGGTTGAAGTAAACCGCGGACGGGTCAACGCTTCCCGATAAACTGGGTTCGTCCCGCTTTCTGGGCAAAGAAGAAAAGCAGTACCGAGTTGTGCCGCACAAGCTCCAGCAGCGATGACCGCCGCTATGGCCCGCCCGTCCATAATACCACCCGCAGCTATAAGAGGAATTCCGAGTTCCTGTTTAACCAGCTGCAAAAGAACCAGCAATCCATACTCCTCCTGCAAATCCATGCCGTTCGAAAATGCACCTCGATGCCCTCCCGCTTCTATCCCCTGCAAGCACAAGGCATCCGCACCGGCAGCAGCGGCGATTTTGGCTTCCTCCACACAGGTGACCGTCACGATGACAAAGCTCCCATTCGCCTGCAGATCTTGAATGATTCTCTTAGACGGGCAGCCAAAAGTAAAGCTTACGAAAGGAACCCGCTCCGCCTTCACCAGGTCCAGTTTACGGTCCCAATCATCGTCATCTGTGCTGAGATTTCCGAGCATCGTCCCCAAATGTTCCGCTTCCCTTTCGAGTTTTAAACGGTAGGCAGCGAGGGCATCCTCATCCACTTCATCGCGACCAGGCACAAAAATGTTCACCCCAAACCTAGAAGAGGTTAATTGGCGCAGTTTTTGAATCTCTTCTGCCAAGCCTTCGACCGTCTTATATCCGCCAGCCAAAAAACCCAGCCCACCGGCGTCAGAAACGGCGGCAGCCAGGGCAGGTGTCGAGATCCCTCCCGCCATAGGCGCTTGTATAATGGGATATTTTAATGTATCCAGCATGAATCCGATCCTCCTTGCATCCAAATCGCGTTAAAAACCCAGCTACCCGGATCTCATCCTTTATGAGGAAAATGCCACCAGGCTGAATTTTTCCAGCACGCCCAGCAAAAGATATTAAGAAGAAGTTCCAAGCTCCAGAGCTTGGAACAATGAACCCTTTTGAGCTGTCAAGCTCCGTGTGTTAAAACTTCCCAGGATGAGTATAGCATAAAGAGGATCGGCGGTTGATCAATTCTTGGCTTTCAATGTAAGCCTACGGCCGATTAAATTAGCAGAAACGGGCTGCTTCCCGATCTCCCGTGACCACACCGACAACTGGCCGACATGGTGAATTTCGTGGGCGATCATATGCCGCATCACTTCTCCCCAGGTATCCAGCGTTTCTCTGCCGTCTGGCATGACATCGCGGAACTCCCGATTCTCCATGCTTCCATTCCAGTTCCGAACGAATGCTTCTACTTCGGGGCGAAAGGCGGCTTCCAGTTCGCGGACCTGGCGGATGCTGCTGTGCTCTTCAAAGCTTTCGTTGAAGTCGCTTTTGCCCTGCAGGGTCCGAACCCAGCTCCACTCCACATCCACGATGTGAAACAGTGTGTGCAGGATTCCGCCGACTCCGCCAGCGCGTTTTTCAAGAAGATCGGACTCACTGATTTCTTCACACCACTTAAACCAATCCTCGCGGACGGCCCAGTTGTACTTAAACATCATTTGCAGAAGACATTCCTCCTTAAGGTAACGGGATTTAGCATCATCCCTGTACGACACAGTATACGCGGACGACGGGTCATGTCGGCAGGAAAGTTTGTTTAAAACGAAAATTCCCCGCGTCTTTCTCTTTTGCCCGGTTTTCGTGTACAATTTAGGAAAGAGGTGTTGCAATATGTCCAATGAAAATGAAGAACTCATTTTAACTCCGGAAGGACTGGAGGAGCTCAAAGCAGAGCTCGAAGAACTGAAAACCGTCAAACGCAAGGAGCTGGCCGAGCGTCTCAAAGTGGCGATCAGTTACGGCGACCTGAAGGAAAACAGCGAATACCATTCCGCTAAAGACGATCAAGCCTTTATGGAGACACGGATTCTTCAGCTCGAGAAAACGTTGACCAAAGCACGGGTCGTCAGAAGCATGGATGCTTCGACCATCAGCGTTGGCTCTTTTGTCAAACTGAATGATATGGAGTTCAAAGAAATCGTGGAGTACCGGATTGTTAGCCCGGCGGAAGCCGATGTGCAGAATAATAAGGTCTCTTATGAAAGTCCGCTCGGCAAAGAACTGATCGGCAAAGCCGTCGGCGATGTTGTCAGCGTCACTGCACCGATGGGTGTTATCAAATACGAGGTGCTTGAAATACGTACCAGTTAAAAAGCTGACGAAAAATCCGCGTTGTGCTGACCGCATGGTCGCGCTAGAACCTTGTTTTCTGTCTCAGGAAACAAGGTTCTTTTTTGTACCCGTAAAGCGATACTGCTATGCCCTCCTATGGTATTATTGGTTAATATAGTAAAAATACAGGAAGGCAGTGGTTTTCATTCATCCCCAATCGTTTACGGAGATCATTCAGCCCCATATGCAATCGCTTCTGGCATATTGCATCAAACTTACGGGGGGCAGGGGAAACGGCGAAGACCTAATGCAGACAACGCTAGAAAAGGCCTACCGTTCTTATACGGAAGGCATGACGATCAAGAAGGCTTATCTGCTGCGTATCGCGAAAAATGCATGGATCGATGGGCTGCGAAAAAAATCCTCATCCGAGCAGTACCTAGAAGATATGCAGATGGACAATCTTCAGGCGGAAACCGATTTTCATTTGCGTGAATCCTTTGAACTGTTGGCCTCGCGGCTCTCGATCCGGCAAAGCGTCTTGCTGCTGATGATCGACGTCTTTGGCTTTTCCGCCAAGAAAACCGCTCTCCATATTGGTTCGACCGAAGGAGCCGTCAAGGAGGCGCTTAAACGGACCCGACTGCGTCTGGCCAAGCTGGCTGCAGATCCCGATGGTACCACTGCAAAAGCCATATCGCACCCGCCAGATGAACGAATGAACACAGGCCTGCTCGATGTTTTTGTCGAAGCTTTCCGCAGCGGAAACGTGCACCGGATTTACCAGTCCTATCAGAATATTCGAAGCAGCGGCATGGAAGTGGCCCGCGTCTGGCATAACGAGGAGTACGTGTATTTCGACTTTTGCGATCCGGATGGGCATCTGCTCCGTGTGACCTCCAAAAAATTTCGTTAAAACTTCTCTCCTACCGTTTCTTTTCGTACTCGCCATTCGTTTATACGATAGAAGCGAACTTCTCCCGAGTTCGAATGAACAAAATCCAATTCTAATGAATCTAAGGAGGAACAAGAATGACAGCCAAATCTCTTCATATTCAGGTGATCGAGCTACCAGTAAAGGACGTTGCTAAAGCGGTAAGATGGTACACGGAGGTATTCAATGTCGGCTTCTGCTTTCCATTTAGCGACGGAGATGACGCCGCATGGCTGAACCTGAACGGCATTGCGCTGG
The DNA here is from genome assembly GCA_031254035.1 of Paenibacillus sp. GTDB lineage: Bacteria > Bacillota > Bacilli > Paenibacillales > Paenibacillaceae > Paenibacillus_AQ. Next base: position 17,060 of record JAIRVF010000053.1, on the reverse strand, counting down.
GTCTTGTCGAAGCGATGGAAGTACCGAAATTCGAATTTGTCAGCTCCAAAGGGGAGCGCAAGCCCGTACTCACCTTCCAGGTGGATAACATTCATGAGCTGAGGAGCGAGCTCAGTCAAAAAGGCGTCTCGGTCGGGGACATGCTCTATAAGCAGGACGGCGGCTATAGCTTTCAGCTGGTCGATCCGAGCGGTAATCTGCTAGGTGTTTGGGGCGGCTGGCCGAAGGAAGGCGAGTTGCCTCTTGGGGAGTCGGAAGCTGTTTAAACTTTAAGCATTTTCGTACGGGAGAGAGGAACCCCTCTCTCTTTTTTTATGGTTGTACTTTAAAAAGGAAAAACGATCCCTTTGAGCGGAACCGTTTTTCTTTTGCGTTTTATATTCGTGATATGCTGATTTCTAATCTGCAGGCTTTTATTTCACTCGAACCTATTTATTTCCGCCCAAAATCCGCTTTAATTTCTCCCCATTTCTCCGTGTTCCATTTCAGGATCTTGTTCTCGTATTTATTGTTTTGCAACCACTCCACCGCGCGGTCGGTCAGCTCCCAAATTTTGCGCGTGGACTCGTTTCTGACAAGCGTCGTTGCGGGCTTCTTGTTTCTGACCCAAGCGAGGCCGGTTCTGGAATCGGAATAAATCGTCTTGTTGCTGCCGAGTTTCTTCAGATATGCCAAACCATGCACGATGGCGATGAATTCACCCAGATTATTTGTTCCGTTTTCGACCGGTCCGACATAGAACAGAATTTCCCCGGTTCTTGTATCAACACCCTTATATTCCACCGGCCCAGGATTGCCATGGGTACCGACATCGACGGAGATGCTGTCATAAATAATTTCTTCCTGATCCTCTGCGACCGCAGCCTTACCGGAAAATTTGCCCGCTCCTGCTCCTTTGGAGGATGAGGAGGATTTGCCCTGCCCCCAGTTTCCTTTCCAGCCACCTTTATATGCCGCCTCGGCTTCAGATCGAGATTCATAGGATTTATATTTTGCATCCTTATAGCCGCTCACCTGTGCCTGGCACTCCGCCCAAGACGAATAAACCCCCGGCTTTTTCCCTTCCCAGACCACATAAAACTTGGATTTAGCCATATGTAAAAACTCCCATTATCGTTTAATGTTTTCGAAAATTCGCTCCTAGTATCTTCTCACAAAAAAACACCTGCCGCAAACAGGTGCTTTGACGTAAATCACGTAAACTTCTTAAACTCCGTTTAATCCTTCCTTTTCGAAACCAGCGATCACCGTGCGGACTTCGTCCGGAAGTGGTGTGCTTTTTCCACTTGCAGAATCAATAAGTACGACCGCTCCTCGTCCTGCCGCTTTTAGCTGGTTCTCCACCACCACAGCATATTCCACATCAAGAGACGATCTTCCGATCGAAGCGACACGGACATGGATCTGAACTTTATCGCTGCGGTACATTTGCGCTAAATATTGGCATTCTAGATCCGCGACGACGGCTACCTTTTCGCTGCCAAACATGGAATCAAACAATCCTAGATGTTCAAAATATTCAATCCGTCCCTGCTCAAAATACATAAAATAGCTCACATTGTTCACATGTCCCAGCATGTCCGTCTCGCAATACCGTACTTTGACCGGAATGGAAAAATGGAACTTTTGCAGCCAGCTTTCAACATCGGGTTTAATGAAGCTTTCTCTTTTCATCGCTCTTTTGCCCCCTCTTTTTGTATCCTGTCTCTTTTGAATACCGCAATGGTGTTTTTCATCCAGAGCAGGTTTTAATCTGCCTTACACTCGCTGAAATTTCGTTTTCCCTGCATGGAGATTTGTCCAAGGCTTCCACTGATGACATTATAGCAAAAAATCCCATTCAAGCCAGCACAAATCGACGACACCCCTTTTAAGAAAGGTAGCATAGATGATAATAAAATTTTTTCAAGGCCGTATTGACAGCGCAGCGATTTATTTTAACATGTGAGAAACAGTGTTTTTATAAAACGGATCAGAAGAGAGGGACCTTCTATGATCATCGATATCGAACACATCACTTGGCGTAGCGGAGAACATACACTGATGAAGGATGTCTGCTGGCAGATCAAACCCGGCGAGCATTGGGCGCTCCTGGGTCTTAACGGCTCGGGTAAAACAACGTTATTGAACATCATCAACGGCTATATCTGGCCATCGCAGGGTTCTGTCCGGGTGCTCGGCCATTTGTTCGGCGAAGTAGACCTGCGCGAACTGCGCAAATCAATCGGCTGGGTAAGCAACTCGTTTCAGGAGCGGCTTTATGCTTCGGACCGCACGCAGCACATTGTCATCAGCGGCAAACATGCCACCATTGGCCTCTACGACCAAACCAGCGAAGAAGATTACGAGCTCGCCCGCGAACTAATGACGACGCTCAGCTGCGCCCATCTGTGGGATCGCGAATACCGAACCTGCTCGCAGGGAGAAAAGCAGAAGCTTCTCATCGCCCGCGCATTGATGGCGAGCCCCCGCATTCTCATTTTGGATGAGCCTTGCAACGGTCTTGATATTTTCTCGAGAGAACGTCTGCTGGAAAGCATTGCGGAACTGGTACGCCAACCGAATGCGCCGACCCTGATTTATGTGACACATCATACGGAGGAAATTTTGCCGGCGTTCAGCCATGTGCTGTTGATGAGAAACGGCGAGGCGGTCGGAAGCGGAAAAACCGAAGATATTCTGACAGCGGAGAATCTGAGCCAATTTTTCGAATCACCCGTGGTTGTGGACCGGCATGATGAACGATTTTACGTCCGTGTGGGTAAATAGGGGAGATATAGACCCTTTGTATCAAACAAGAGAATATAGTCCTATTTCACTCTAAATCAAAAGGCTGATTTTTCCGATATATCAAATATAGGAATAAATCATATAAAAGGGGAATCTCAGCCAATTATGTTGAAAAGATCGATCTTAATACTACTGCTTGCATTCATTTGCTTGATACCTCCAGCCTTCGCAGCGCCGCCATCTAGAGATATGGTAATTATGGATGCCCAAAGCAATCATTCTTTTGTATCCGTCCGCTTTTTAAACGGTTTTGACGGCAACCAAGTACAGTGGAATGAAGCCGCCAAACGAATCGAAATCACGCGCAATGACGTACATATTTCCATGACCCTTGGCCAAAAGACAGCTAACATAAAGGATCACTCCATCCCACTTCAGGATGCACCCTTCAAGGACAACGGATCCGTTTACGTACCACTTCAGCCGATAAGTAAAGAGTTTGGCTACCAGCTTGAGTGGCTTAAAGAGAGCAACGCTGTCAAAGTTTCGTCCAACAGCTCTTTCTCGGTCCTCCCTGTCGTCACCCGTTCTGCCGGAAAGCAGGAAGGTTGTCCAATCATCAGCGAAAAGAAAACCTTTAAAGTGGGAGGGCGATCTTTTAGCGTACAGATGATCACGATCTCCCTTATGAACCCGAAGGTGCAAATGGATGTCGTGCTTGCAGGCAATAAACCCGGCATGGTTGAGGATCTTAGCAGTATCGCCAAACGCAGCAGTGCCGCCGTAGCCATTAACGGTACTTTTTTCGACGCTTATACGTCAGGCAGCTACAAAGCTCCATACGGATATATCATGAGCAAAGGCGATATTAAAATGTCGAGTTCCGGCGATCAGCGGGTCATCTTTACATATGATGAGAACCAGTTCGTCCGTTTGATTGCGGGTTCTGATTTTCAAGACAAACACGGGCAAGGACTCATTGAAGGCGGATTACAGGCTGGACCGCGGCTTGTGGTTGACGGCAAAGTATCGCTGAACGTGAAAAAGGAAGGTTTCAAAGATCCGAAAATTTTGACGGGAGGTGGCGCACGCAGCGCTCTAGGAATTACAAAGGACCATAAGCTCATCCTGTTAACTACGGGCGGGGCAACGATTCCGCAGCTCGCGGAAATCATGCGCCAAACCGGAGCTTATCAGGCGATGAATTTGGATGGGGGCGCATCGAGTGGCTTATATTACAACGGCAAATATTTGACTACTCCAGGACGCAAAATAAGCAACGCCCTTGTTATTAAAGTGCAGTAGAAGTCTTATACTTCCCAATAGTTGAAAAAAACAGAAAGGCTGAGCCAAATGCCATCCTACGGGATGTTTTGGTTCAGCCTTTGTGCATCTTAAACTTAGTTGCTCGTGTTCAGTCCTTGTTTAACCCAATTTGCTACCGTTACTGTGCGTTTGGCTTGATGGATAACCGCATCTTTGACGTCTTCGACCATGTTGCCATCCTGTCCGACCGTTACGGATGTACCATATGGATTGCCGCCTGCCCCGAAAATAGATGAGTCCGTAAATCCCGGTGCAGCAACGATTGCGCCCCAATGGTACATCGTTGTGTACAGCGCAAGAATTGTCGCTTCTTGACCGCCGTGAGGATTTTGCGCCGAAGACATCGCGCTGACCACTTTATTCGCCAGCTTGCCTTGGAACCAAAGCCCGCCTGTAATGTCCAGAAATTGCTTCATTTGCACCGGTATATTGCCAAAACGCGTCGGTACGCTGAAAATAATCGCGTCTGCCCATTCCAGGTCGGCCAAAGTCGCTTCCGGGACATGTTTAGTTGCTTCATGATGTTCTTTCCATGCCGGGTTGGAATCAATTGCGGATTGTGGAGCCGTTTCAGCCACCTTCAAGACCTTCACTTCGGAACCGACTTGTTTAGCGCCTTCGGCAGCCCACTCCACCAGTTGATAGTTTGTACCTCCAGAGCTGTAGTAAATAATCGCAGTTTTCATGTTGGACATTTTTTATTTCTCCTTTGTTATTGATTTTGCTTAAGCGACGGGCAGTTTTCGTGCGAATCTGATTCACTATTTTTTTGATCGCGCCTAAGTGAACAGAGGTTTTCCTACTTCTATCTAGTCTGTCTACCCTGGATGCAGAACATACTTTCGACGTACAATGCAAAAAAGGCCGGAAAAGTGCAAGCACTTTCCAGCCTTCGTATAAAAATCATGATGATTTTACAAACTGATTACCGTGTTATCCATTTGCCGTTCGTAAAGTCTGGAATCGCAACCGGATGCCCTCCCAAGGCAATCGACTCTTCCGACAACGTAGAAATGCACATCCATGCGGCCATATCATACACGTCCAGCGGCGTATTCGTTCCTTTTCTCACGCAATCAAAGAAGTCCGCGAATACAAGCCAGTCCATGCCGCCATGGCCACCTTTGATACCTTCCTGCATAAATTTTTTCCAAAGCGGATGATCATATTGCTCTCTGAACTGCTCCACATTACCCCACTGCTCTTTCCAGTCATGGTGGGATTCATCATGAGTGCCTTCCAAATAAATAGAGTGGTTTTCCTCTGCAAACATCCCTTTGGTTCCACGAACGGTGAATCCACGGGAATAATAACGCGGCAGCGTAGTATCCAGTGTGATCGTGATCGTTTCGCCGTGTGCGCATTTAATAATCGTTGTAACGACATCACCTTGCATAAAGTCAGTTTGCATCAACTCAGCATCATCACTTTTTTGGTTGCGGATATACTCCTGCATTCCCTTCGACTTCGAAGCCATCGATACCAATGAAACCATCCGGTTGCCGTGGTTGATATTTAGGATACGCGCAATCGGTCCGAGTTCATGCGTCGGATAGTTTTCGCAGTTGCGGTGAATGTAATTGTCCAGACGGTAATGGCGCTTTTCTCTTCCGTAAGCAATCTCATCCCGCAAATCATGATGATAGCCTCCTGCACAATGAACGATCTCTCCAAACAGCCCCTGTTTCACCATATTCAGAGCCATCATTTCATCCCGGCCGTAACAACAGTTCTCCATAATCATGACTGGCACACGGGTACGCTCATAAGTTTCTACCAGTCTCCAGCATTCCTGTACGGAATAGGCTCCGCCTACCTCGCAGGCTGCATAAATGCCGGCTTCCATCGCCGCAATGGCAACTTCAGCATGGTCAGCCCAAGAAGCACCAATGACCACAGCATCGATATTTCCAAGTGCTAGTACTTCGCGGTAATCCAATGTCACAAATGGACGGGCTATACCCGTTCCCGCTACAGAGTCCGCCGCCTGATCGCAGCGGTCCTGATACTTATCGCAAACAGCAACGACCTCAACATCATCCATATGTAAAATAACGCCTTTTAAGAGTCCCATACCACGGGCACCGAGACCTATCATACCTACTCTGATTTTGTTCATCTTCGCAGCCTCCTAGGAAATAATAGCTTCTTTCATACTGATAATCTCTTGTTACCGCTTCCATGTCAATATTAACATTTTTACTTAATAAACATCTATTAAGATTGTATAGAAGAAATGTATCCCATATGGTATATTAAAAGATTGTGAGTATATAAAACATTGCAAAGGGAGGTTCATTATGCGAAAATGGCTGACATTATGCCTTGTCATTTGTCTGATTCTACCAACTACGGTGGTTTCCGCCAAGACAAGCCAACCGGCAGCGAAAATGTATGCCCCTCTTCATCTTGGTAGTGAAGCAAATAAACTGCCTATGAAACTGTCGAATGGCCTGGTTGTCGATAAAGAAGAGCCAGACGGTTTCGGCTACTTGCCTGTTATCAAGTTGAATGGAAAGACCGTTTGGAGGGAAGTGGACGAAGCTTGGATCAATACAGGCGGCATGGTCCAGTTTGCCGTGACTTCTGGCGGGGATACATATTTGCTTTATAAATCAGGAGCTTCAGGCGTTAGCGGAGTTAATCTGGTCGGCGTACATAAGAACGGAAAGGTTTTTCTAAAAAAAGGATTTGGTGGCATCGGCACTGATGCCAAGTTCATCTCGGCCAATACCATTCAGATTGAAATTGAGCGTGAGAATAAAAAATGGAACCCGGACCGTGATCCCAATGCGGCCAGACATACCGGGATTTATGACGTAACCGTGTACCAATTGTCTGATAAAGGTTTAGCGAAGCAAAAGCAATTCGTGAAGAAATAAGTTTGTGCTAAAGAAGGACCACAAAAAAATAACGGCCTGTGAACTGCGGTTTCCGTAAGGAACATACAGATTCATAGGCCGTATTTTTCACCGTGCGCCCTTCTCCCCTGTGTGCACGGCGAAAAGCCCCTTAGATAATCAGACGTATTTCTAAGGGGTGCATCTTTATGTCAATTAAAGGTCAGAAGTTTAAATCTTATTCGGATGAATTGAATTGCACACGATGCGTGGTCCGGGGCATGCTAGATTTATTAGGCAGCACGAAACCAGTTTGAATGTTTTTGCAACATTTCTGATTGAGATTAGCAGATCATCTTATAAGCCTGATGTTTGCTGAGACTGCTCTTTAGATTTCGCGGTTTTTACACACCCTAACTGGAATAAGGCAGCAATTCCTGCCGCAAACAGGATTAGGGCAGATCCCAAGAAAATAACCCTTGTGCTGATCAACGTCTGTAAGTATCCAGACAAAGATAGGGAAATCAGCATGGCTAGCAGCGGCGCGGTTTCCAGTACAGAACCTACGCGGCCGATCAATTCTTCCGGCACCTCTAGTTGAAAAAGCGTCGTGATCGATATATTCAGCAGCGTGACTCCAAACCCGATCAGGAAGCGGCTTGCAAACATAATGTACTCATTCCAGCTAAGCGATAAGGCGATAATGCCAATCGCCATGATGCCGACACTCCAGACGGTTAGCCAATGATATGCTTTCATTTTTTTGCTGATACTGCCGGCAATCAGTGCCCCAATCAGCATACCCGCCCCTTGAACGCTGTTGCCCCAAGCGACATACTGTTCGGACAACCCGATTTCATTCACAACGAGGAAAATGTTCAACAAATTGATCGCGCCTACACCGAGACTCATGATGCACAGCAGGGAGAAAATGCCTTGCACGATACTGTTCTGCCACCCGAAATGTATTCCCTCCATAAATTCCTTCCAAAATGCTGCCTTCGAAAAGGTCGAAGGTTTCACGGTCGGCTGGGAATTAGGTACAGCCATAACAAGAAGAAGACAAGCCCCCGCCAAAAAAAGGATGCCATCGACGGTAAAGGATAGCTCCGCACCAAGTGTCTGATATACAAGCGCACCCAAGATGGGGCCTGCTAGGGTCAAGGAGGTTTGGGTAGTTCTGCTCAGGCTGTTGGCTGCCATCAGGTGATCCTTGGGGACGAAATTAACTAGCCCCTTGCTCACGGCAGGCTGGAAAAACTGCTGTACTACAGAAGAAAGCGCGATCAACCCAAGGACCATCCCAATTTGTCCCGACATGATAAACGGGATGGCTGCAAACGACAGCAAAGCCCGTATCAAGGTTGAGGCAATGAGCACCTTTTTATAAGCATAACGGTCCACCCAAATGCCTGCAAACGGCCCGATCAATAGGGCAGGCACATACTCGGCCAGCAAAATCATGGACTGCATGAGTGGGGAATGGTTGCTTGCATGGAACACCCAAAACAAGATGGCCCAGTTGCGGATGGCATCTCCCAAATTGCTGAGCAGTTGGGTGCTCCAAAGCAGCCGGTAGCTTTTGATTTTAAGAACCCCAAACATCTCTTACACCTCCAACGGCCCTGCGATTTAATATAATGATACTACCGACAGCAAACTGAACAGCAGCGCGAGTACGAGATACCAAAACCGTCCCTGCCGCCACTTTGATAAGGTCCATTTGTTGTTAGCCATTGGAACGGCGAGAATATTATGAATCAAATGAAGTATGAAGGTAAATATAATTCCATAATGCCAGGCGGTAAACGCATAAATAAGCCCGCAAATGAAAGTATCCGGCAGCCGCCGGATATGAATGCGGCACCAGTGATACACACCAAACGCCATAGATGTGATAACCGCAAATCCCCAAAATGCCGCCTTATTATGATGAAGTCCCATCCAATCCATAGCAAGAAGCGGCAGCCCCCGAAAGACCAATTCCTCCGTAAGCGAATTATGCCAGATGGAAAAAACGGTCATAGGAACCTCCTCTGCTGCCGGAGCCTCCTGACTTGCGGGGGATGGATAGAAGAGCAAATATCCCAGCTCCAGCAAAACCACTAGAGGGATAAGAGGTACAATTGGTGTGGGATTAAAGACAATTGCCCCTGCGATCATAGCCCAGCACAGAAGATACCATCCCCAGATCGGTGAAAATAGGGAGAAAGGAGCCGGAAATGGTAAAATATCCACCTTCCCCCATAATGTCCACCATTCCTTGTTATATCCAATGTATGTGGACAAAAGAAGCGGGGCAGTAAAAAACGCTATAGCTGCAAAGTACAGTAACACAGACATAGCATCCTCCAATCCGGCTTGTCTGTTTAAAGGATCAGAATATTCCGGTTTTATACGGCTTTCGCAATAACCAGCCTCGCACTCAGGAAATGCTGGTACATTTGCCCGATCCAGTCCTTCCTATCCTGCTCATTCTGCAAATATGGATTTTCCCAGGCAAACTGCTTCAGACATTCATGGAATGACAAGCCGTCCTCACAGCGTCTGATAATTTCCGATGTGAGATCATCAATCTCCAGCGTTCGGAGCTGGCTTTCTTCCGACTCGAATACGACCGCCAGGTTATGCGGCTTCTCAGGCAGAAGGGTAGTCTCCAGGCGTTCAAGCTCATGTATAGCTGATAATATGTCATAGTTTAGGTTGAGCGTACGAACCGGTTTAAGAATGAATTCATCGTCATCGTACAGCGGCTTAGGTCCCTTATAACGTCCCCACCCGTTAGCTCCATCCGTTGACTCCACCACACTTGTGAACACCGTTTCGTAGCTCAGAATATCCCGGATGAATAACCGGCAGAACTCCGGAAGCTTCTCAACCACATCTGCAAGTGATTTTAGGAGCTGGGGTTCGGTCCAGTTTTCATACCCGGCAGGCAGCGCTTCTACGAGCATACCGATCAACGATAAGTTGCTGATCCCCGCAAGCTTTTTGATCATATAAAGCGTTCTGGGCCGGTAATGGGCTAAATAGAAATAACATCCCCTCGTTTGATAGACAAGATCCAGAGGATAATTTTTTGGCGGAACCGCATAAAAATTACTAAAAATTTTCCGATGTTTCTCGATCCATTCCATCTCGGTTTCGGTAATATCAATGACGGAAGTAATGTCCTGAAAGCTTAATAAGTGAGGATGAAAAATCAAGGTTTCCTCAAGCTCGTCTAATAGATCCGTACCGGGAAGCGCCGATAAGGGATGGAACTGGATATCCCGTATACCGATCATCCGCAGCTCTATCGCCATCGAGAGGGTATCTTCCAGATCTGACAACTGCTCGTCGGGAAAGCCAATAATAAAAGAACCCGTTGCTTCAATGCCTACCTCCATCAAATCCCTGAACGTCTGAGCGGCACTTTGCAGTTTCAGCCGCTTGCCAATATTCTTTTGCATTTCCTGACTGCCTGTTTCCACACCGAAAAAGATGCCCCGGCAGCCCGCTTCCTTCATCCGAACCATCATTTCCTTGTTAATCGTATCCGTCCGTGAAGAACAATACCATGTAAATGACTCTCCCGAGTTCAGGAAGGCGTCGCACAAATCGAAAATTTTGGCTTTATTTACGGTCAGATTATCATGGATCAAGCCAAAGGAGCTGATGTTCCAATGCTCTTTTAACCATTTCATCTCTTCTATCAATTTCTCAGGGGCTTTTACGCGGTATTTGCGCGAAAAAAATAGCGAAGTGCTGCAAAATTTGCATTTAAAAGGGCACCCCCGTCCTGCCTCGATTTCCAGAAAACGATCAGTTGAGTTCTCGTAATAAGCATCCACATTATCGATCAGATGATACGCCGGAAAAGGAAGAGAATCGAGTTCATCAATGACGTTCCGTGGAGGATTCCGGATGATGCTTGCTCCGTCCCGGAAAGTAACTCCCGGAACATGATGCAGCGAATCGCCGGCAGCATAGGCATTCAGTAAATCAAGCAATGTTTGCTCCCCCTCGCCGGAGACAATCACATCAACAAAATCAAACGATTCCAAGGTTTCCCTATCTACGAATCCGGCATGGGGTCCTCCGAATACTATCAGCCGGCCTGGATCAAGCCTTCGGCATTCCTGCGCAATTCGCAGGGCAGCTGCATAGGAGCCACACATTGCCGTAAATCCCAGCACAGGCGCTGGGTTATCCAGTACAATCTGCGCCATACGGAGGATTCCGGCTGCATCGAGGTTAAGCTCTCCGCGGATCAAAGGCAGTACAAAGTCGGTAATCGTAACGGGATGATAGGGCTCCACATATCCGGCCAGAGCAAGCAGATTGATGGGTGGACAAATAGAGTCCGTCTTATAAGGAGAACGAATCAGTTGAAGCATATGCTACTCTCCTTTCCTGATTCAATGTACATGCTTAAGCCAAACTGTTAAGCCGCTCTTGCAAATCGGCTCGTGAAGGTTCCAATCGAAGTCCGCAGAGCAAGGCGGTTCTGGCCCGGCGCCGCTTGCCCTGTAGCCAATAAATGCGGGCCAGATCTGCCCAGGCATTGACATGTCTAGGATTGAGGCGAAGCGCCTGCCATATGGATGCGGAGGCGTCCGTATAATTTCCATTATCCTCATGTGCCACAGCGCGGAGAAGGGGGATGCGGATGTCGTCCGCTGCCATCTCTTCCGCTGCATTTAAATCTTTAATAGCTTGCTGAGGCTGCTCCAGATGCAAATAACATTGGGCGCGAAGAACCCATAAATCAGCAGAAGGAGCGCTCCGGGCTATGGATATATCGATCCAATCGACGGCCTCGCTCCATCGCTCTAGTTTGAAGAAGGCTCTGCTGCATCGAATGGCAGTAAGTGGGTCCGAAACCGCCAAAGCCGCTAATCGGTCCGTCCACATATAGGCATCTGTTTTTCTGCCGCATTTCAGTGCCGTCTTCACCGCATTCGCACAGACGATACCGCCTTGAGCTTCATACATCCGCAGCAGACCGTGTCGCAGCAAAACTTGATAGCTTTCTTCCAATTTGCAAAATGATACGTTCAGCCTGCCTTTGCGATAGAACCACAACGCTTGCGTATTCAGCCGCATGGAAATATGCATGATTTTTTGGGGCGATTCCAGCAATGATTCCAATACACGGGCTTCAGCCAGAAAACGGCGCGCTTTATGGAAATGATCCGGCCCAGCAAACGAAAACAACTGCTGAACAGCCAGGGTCAAAAGTGTGCCGCTGCGCACAGCCGGTTCTTCAGAATGACGATACAACCACTGCAAGCAAGCGTTTGTCAACCGCTTCTGACCCAAAATCATATGAACAAGATATTTACGTTCCATTAGCGAAGGCAAAAATTCAAGATGCCCGGCCAGCATAGCTGTACTCAGACGTATCCGGGCCAGTGCCTCCTTATACAAAGCCAGCCTCATTGCCCGGTCAATCCCTTGCAATGCGGCGGCGAATACTCTATGGGGATTGTTTTTTCTTATGTACGCATATGTATGCTGCAACAAAACAGAACGCGGTTGGCTGCCCGTATGAATGTATACGGTTGTCATCCCTTCCGGAGAGCAGCGGGATACTTCCCGTAAAAACATCCGGTCTGCAGAACTTAAATAGTTCCGCTTTTCGCAGGCGACATGCAGCTTGCGATGAATCAGCCGCAGGATTCGAGTCAAAAACAACGCAAGCGAGCGTATAAGCTCTTCACCCGCATGGCGGTCAGCATGGCCATTATTGTTATCGGTAAGCAGTTGCGCTGCTGGAATGGCGTAAGTGATGCGGTTCTTAACACTTAACATTGGATGAAAAGCTGTGGGAATGGCTAGTTCTGCGGAACGGCAGGCAGCATGACCCGCTAGAACCGCATTTAACGCTTTGTGCATTAGAGGGCATGGCTGCCATACAGATGAATACCCCGTTACCTTAATACTGATAGTGTCCGCTGCATCAGATCCGGGTTGATTCAGACTCATTTTTGTACTCATCATTTGTTATTCCTCTACTGCCTGCATTATTTTGTCGGCTACGGAATCGATATAGTCATGAAGCTCTTGTTTGGAAGTACCGCAGTAAGATGCCATCGGAGACCCATAGGCTCGTTTGGCCATGACAGGACATCCACCGGAGCAGAGGAAGGCAATGCTGCAGCCGCTGCACTGCGACATTTGTGTCACATTCCGTTTCTCCCATAAGGCGGCCGCCTGCTCATCAATAGATAATTCAGGGTAATATTGGCCAATAGCCCATGAAGAGTCTCCGATAATCTGGTTGCAAGGGTACACAAGGTTATCCGGAGCAAATACATAGAAACGACCGCCGCTTGCCTCACAATAATGCAGGGAAGGCATATGCTCTCCTGGCATCAGGCTTTCGCCCAATACCTTGCTAATTGGTAAATTCAAACGGGCAAAATCGCCATTTAACTGAACACGGAACTTGTTCAGTAGATGAGGCGCAACCTTCATGCGGATTCTATCCTCAATCTGATGAGGAGGGAGCAGTCCATCTCCCCCAAAACCTGTATAGTTTGTTACGGGAGAGAGTGCAACACTAAAATTAGGATAATGATTCCAGCCAAATTGATCTATTATCGTGAGAAACTCAGGTATGATGTCGACGTTTTCTTCATTTAGATTCATCCGGATTTCAATTGTAAAACCCTTCTCCAGATATAGAGTGATGTTTTGGGTAATTTTATCAAACGTCCCCTTGCCTCCGGCTGTAATTCTGCGTTTGTCATGCATTTCTTTCGTTCCGTCGATGGTTATCTGAAAAATAAGGTTCTGACGGTATGGGAACAGGATATCGATGTATTCGTCGATAAAAGTACCGTTAGTTGTAACCGATCCTACCAATCCCCGATCTTCCGCCTTCAACATAATCCGCTCCACTACGTGCTTGCTTGTAGGCAGCAGAGGCTCGCCTCCGAACAGATTGAAAGAAGCCCGCGGCAAATCCGCTCTCTGTTCCCGTATACTATCCATAGCAGCAAAAGCAAAATCCACCTGTTCCAAAGTCATGACCTGACTATTCTCATGCATCTTATGCGGCTCAAAGCAATAGGGACATCGAAGATTACAAGCCATGGTCGGACAAAAAATAAAGGTGATCGGAGAATGCTCACGGGCATGGTTGGCTGACCATTCCACGAGGCGATTAACCACAGCTTCCTCATCCGACAGCTCCCGGTACAAATATCCCCGCTCCATTAAAAAGGCAACTTCCGTATGAGACAGTGAATGAGGATGCCCGTCACGTATTTCACGAATAGCGTCAATCATTCGCTCCTCAACGATGTCCACCGCACCAGTTAATGAATTTAGCAGCAAATATCGATCCTTCATTTTATGAATGAACACATAACGAGTTACGACCACTTTCATCGCCCCCTTCCCGGTGGGAATGACGTCTACGACGGCAAAAGCAAGCTTTTACCGCCGCAAACATCATTTTTCAAATCAGGATATTACAAAAAACTTAAGTAGGAAAAAACTATTACTTTGCAGGTTTCGTTTCAACAACATTAACTTTTGCATTGAGGCAGCACGCCGTTTGATAATTGGCTTTTTCGATCTCTTTTACAGACAGCTTAGTCCAAATATTGCTGTTCAGCGCTTTCATAGATATCACCTCCTTTCAAGCGGGATCGGCCACTATATTAACCGCCAACTGAAGAAGATATAAGATCCATGATGCGGGAACGGTTCAGATCAAGATACGCCTTGATGGTCTGCTGTGCAAAGTTGCAATGAGGCTCATAAGCGTCAAAACTGCTACCGTTAAACCCTTGGAGCGGACATGCCCCTCCGCATACAGGCGCAATATTACAAGTCGAGCATTTGGAGGTGTTTGCGATGTTGACCTCCCAGGCATTCCATCTTTGCCGGTCCAATTCATGCTGCGGAGTAAAGCGGCCGATAGCCATTTCCGACTGACCTACCGTTTCCGGGCAGGCATAAATCAATCCATCCGCGCCGTAGATTACATAATGCTGTTTAGAGGCGCTGCATCCAGTGAGATCGATACCTTCCCCACGCTGCATAAATGATTCCTTGCCATAGATGGCTGAACGGATTAGGCTTGTTCGTCGCTCCATGTCATAACCAAGCATAAGATGATAACGTTCCCTGGCAGCTTCCCAGTCTCCCATCAGTTCATGAAGTTGACGAAGCAGCTTGAATTCCGGTTGATAATTAGGAACGCATCCCGTACAGCCATGGTCGGTAATCGGGGAGATTTGGCATTGAAAATGGTCATAAGCTGTCCAGCCCATTTTCTCAAACTCTTCAAACATCATGGGCAGATGTGCCACATTGTCCTTGCCGGTATTAACCCTTAGTAGAACTGGAATCCCCATGGCCAGTAGTTGATCCACATTGCGGCGTATTTCCTGATAGCTCCCTCTGCCGTTTGCATGAATTCGTAGTTGGTCATGGATCTCTTCAGGTCCATCCAGCGTAATTTGGATCTGATCCACGGCCTCACTTCCGATTCTTTCAAACAATTCAAAATAGTGATGGATTTGCGTGCCATTGGTTATACCGGAGATAGGCCATCCCCTACTGGCCGCACGTTCGGTAATTTGCTCGACAATATGCTGGTTACTTTTTAGGAAAGGCTCCCCGCCATAAAATTGCAAGTCAACCCTAGAGGCATCGCGCTCCTGAATCAATAAATCCATGGATTTGAACATATGATCGATTTGCTCTACTGACATGGCTGTTTTGGACGTACGAATATCTAAGCCTTCAAAACAGTAAGGACAACGAAGGTTGCAAGTGAACGTCGGACAGACAATAAAGTGGAACGCTTTCATCCTTCGCTTAAATTCAGCAAACCAGGCAGTTACCAATGCCTGCTCATTGTTCTCATCCACAAGATATCCTCGTTCATTCAAAAATTCTGCTTCTTCCGTTGTCAAAAGCGAATCATCCAGCTGAACGCGTGGCTTCAACAGCTCGGCTATACGCCCGTTGACCGTATCCATGGCCCCAGTCATCGTATTCAGCAGAAGATGCACATCGTCTTCAAGCTTGTACTGATAAATGTACTGAGTGACTATTCTCAATAGAATCCCTGCCCTTCTTTAATAGTTGTTTCAAGGAGAAGGAAATATGTAGCCAAAACGATGTTAAAACAAACTAACGGAATGTATTCTTACGGTAAATAGCAGAAGTTCAATACATTTAAGGATGCAGAGCAATTAAATGGAGGATAGAAGAAACACAACAAATGTGCAAGTTTCATTACAGGAGAAGTAAGAAATATAGGTTATTCAACAAGTAATTTCGCAAAGAAGGATATAGAGAAGTTGGATGTAAAAGTTTCGTAAGAGAAGGGTATAGAAAAGTTGGATGTAAAAATTTCACAAGAGAAGGGTATAGAAAAGTTGGATGTAAAAGTTGCACAAGAGAAGGGTATAGAGAAGTTGGTATTTATGTAGATTCAGATACGATAAGTGTTGGTATCTATGTAGATTCAGATACGATAAGTGTTGGTATTTATGTGGGTTTTGATAGGATAATTATATGTTATATTCTATTTTTTGTAAAGCATTTATTATAAATGGAATTAGAACATAATTTTGTATATTCCCCAAAGGATTCGATACAATTTATCAGTTAGTAAACGTAAATCTGTAATTTCATCTTCTATCAGGCGGACGCTATTTGGGAAAGATCAGGTTAATGATGGCAGCATTATCATATTGTTTAGTGGTCTAGGATGCAGCCCACTAAAAACAAAAAAACGCCATTTGGCGTTACTGTTTGTTTTATATGGAGCGGGTGATGGGAATCGAACCCACGCTACCAGCTTGGAAGGCTGGAGTTCTACCATTGAACTACACCCGCATTAAAAAGAAAATATCGGGATGACACGATTTGAACATGCGACCCCCTGGTCCCAAACCAGGTGCTCTACCAAGCTGAGCTACATCCCGATGTAATGTAATACAGTTAAATGGAGCGGACGACGGGAATCGAACCCGCGACCCTCGCCTTGGCAAGGCGATGCTCTACCGCTGAGCCACGTCCGCAAAAGAAACTGGTGAGCCATGAAGGACTCGAACCTTCGACACCCTGATTAAAAGTCAGGTGCTCTACCAACTGAGCTAATGGCTCTCATACTGGCTGGGGATATAGGATTCGAACCTATGCATGACGGAG
>JAIRVF010000023.1 GCA_031254035.1 Paenibacillus sp. | reverse complement strand
TACAAGCAGATGCTTACGAAGTCGTTTTCTACGAAAACGTGTAGCTCCGCTCCTCAATCCCTAGCTTCATCCAATTCAAGCGTTTTGAAAAAACGCACTTCGGAAGCATAAGCTTCGGTGCTGAAAACCGACCTTTTTGAACACGCACTATAAGTAATTTATATTACGAATATGATGATTTGCGTGTCAGCTTCCGACCAGGAAGCAGCTTCCTTACATTAAGTTCGGAAAGTGCGACACCCAGCAGGACGAGCCCCGCACCGATGTATCCTTGTAACGTGATTGTTTCCTTCATGAAGCAAATCCCGCATATGGCAGCCACTACCGGCTCCAACGCGAAGATCAATCCTGTATGGGTTGGCGTCGTATACTTTTGGGCGATTGCCTGTAGAACAAAGCCGACTGCGCTGCATAAAACGCCAAGAGCGATCACCGAAAGCCATCCGGACGGTGTGCCGGGAAGCTCGGGTTTTTCGAAAAACAGAGAGAAGATTAGCCCGAAAAAAGCGGTAAAGCCAAGCTGAAGAATACCTGAACTTAAAGAGTCTGTTTTCTTTGCAGCACGACCAGTGATGATGATATGTATGGCAAACAGCAAAGCGGCAAGGATACACCATGCATCACCGGGCTGCAGGGTGGTATGCGGTTTTAACGTCAACATCCCAATACCTACAACAGCCACGGCTATGCCTACCATGAGTCGCTTCTCGGGTTTGCTCTTCAAGAACAGGGCGGTTAATACGGGAACAAAAATGACCGTCATGCTCATCAGAAATCCGGCGTTTGAAGTCGATGTACTTTTAAGCCCCATCGACATGCATATATAAAGTCCGAATAGTAGGCTTCCCAGTATAAAAGCGTATTGGATGGTTTTACGGTTCATGTGCAGGAGCCTTTTATAAAATAAAGAGCCTGCCGCCACGAAAGCGACGCCGAAGCGAAGGGCGATCAAGTTGAACGGCTGCAGTGTATCCAGACCGATTTTCATAAATAAATAGGAAGTTCCCCAAAAAACGGTGACCATAAGTACGATTAAATCTGCTTTGTATTGTTTCATTAGAATGTGTCCCAGCCTTTATGTCGAATATCAGATTGTGCCTGAATCAGTATAAATGGTATGCTAAGATAAGGAAATTGAATGTTTGTAATCATTAACATGAGAAAAATTCATGCAATGATAAATATATATCGGCAAGGGTGAAGGCGGGAATCATGAGTCTGATCAAATATGAAATACTGCAGCAGGTTGTCGAACTGGGCAGTTTAACCAAAGCTGCGGAAACGCTGGGTTTAACGCAGTCCGGCGTAAGTCATGCGATTCAAAGTCTAGAGACGGAGTTCGGATTTTCCGTACTAAGCCGGAGCCGTTCGGGCGTGAAGCTGACGGATAATGGGGAACGCATCCTAAAGTATATCCGGGACATGCTCCTGGTGCAGGAGCAATTAAAACAGGAAGTTGCCTCGATCAACGGGATTGAGGTAGGGACGATCCGGATCGGCACCTTCACGAGTATCTCCGTGCAGTGGCTGCCCGGAATCATCAGGAAATTTCAAAGCCAGCACCCGAACATTAAGATCAAACTGTTTGAAGGGGATTACCATGAAATCGAGGAATGGCTGCTCAAAGGGGAAATCGATCTTGGTTTTTTGTCCCTGCCGACCATGGATTCGTTTCATATTATCCCACTGCGCCAGGACCGGATGCTGTGCGTGATGCCGCCGGATCACCCACTGGCAGGACAACCTTTTGTACGTTACAGCCAAATCACCGATATCCCTTTCATTATGCCGAAGGAGGGCAGCGACTATGATGTCCGGCGCGTATTGCGCAAAGGCAGAATCAAACCGCCCGTTCCCTTTCAGGCATCGGATGATTATGCCATTATCGCTATGGTTGAGAACGGTCTGGGTATTAGCATTTTACCAGAAATGATTTTGCAGGGGAGAACGAATAACATTGTTGCGCTTGAGCTGGAAGACCAAAGCTTCCGGTCTCTTGGCATTGCACTTAATATGGCCAAAAGCAGTGCCCCAGCAACGAAAAAGCTGATCCGCTGCGCCAAAGAGTGGTTGACAGATTGGCAGCCCTCGCCACAAACCAAGATGATATAAATCGGTAGAGATATGAGGTATTCCGCAATCCGTAGGTGTAGTACGAATGGAGATGAAACGATGGATCAAGTAAAAATACTTATCATTGAAGACGATGCCAAGATCGCCTCCTTATTAAAGGCGCATATCGAGAAATATGGTTATACGGCTTCCGCGGTGGCGGACTTTGCCCACGTGATGGACGAGTTTAGTGAGGTACAGCCTCATTTGGTCTTGCTGGACGTGAATCTGCCGATGTTTGATGGATTTTACTGGTGCAGGCAGATCCGGGCGCTCTCAACCTGCCCCATTCTTTTTATATCGGCGAGGGAAAGCGAGATGGACCAGGTGATGGCGCTTGAAAACGGTGCCGATGACTACATCACGAAACCTTTCCATTATGATGTTGTGGTCGCCAAGATCCGCAGCCATCTGCGGAGGGCGTACGGCTCATACTCCGCCAAGACGGAAGAACGGACCGTTGAGACATCGGGGCTGGTGCTTTACCCTGAGAGGTTTGTACTGACTTACGGCGGGCTGTCGGTTGAACTCACGCAAAAAGAAGCGATGCTGGTGGAAGCTCTCATGAAGAAGTCGGACCGTATTGTCAGTCGCGGACGCTTGCTGGACTTGATGTGGGAGGACAGGCATTTTATCGATGATAATACTTTGAACGTTTATATTACGAGAATCCGAAAAAAACTGAAGGAACTTGGATTTGAAGACCCAGTCGAAACCGTCCGCGGCGCAGGCTACAAGCTGAAGCTGAAAGGAAACGAGGGGCCATGAGACTTTTTATTCGGGAACAGATCCCACTGCTATTATTTTATGCGGGGCAAATGTTTCTTGTCGGTGTATGGTACTGGCTTGCAGTTGATGAGCATTCCTGGCTCACCGTGGTTTATGGCACTTTATTGAGTTTTGTCATGCTGCTGCTCTATCTGGCCTACCGCTACTATACCCAAAGAAAACTATATGTGAGACTCGAGACGCCGCTAGGGAAATTGGATCAATCGCTGAACCAGCTTGGAGAAACGCCGATGGCCGAAGCAGTGAGTGATATGCTCCGGGAGCAGTTCCAATTGTATAAAAATGAGTTGTATAGCACGCAGATGAGGCTGGATAACCATACTGCTTTTATCAATCGCTGGGTTCACCAAATGAAAACCCCGGTTTCAGTCCTTCAGCTTACACTGCAAGATCTGGACGTTGAGGATGAAGTGGCAGACGGGATGCAGGAGGAAATCGACAGACTTAGGAAAGGTCTGGAGATGGCATTGTACACATCTAGGCTGGATAAGTTTGAGCAGGATTTTAAGGTGGAAAGCATACCGCTTCTGGACGCCGTGGAGCAGGCTGTTGCGGCAAACCGCCAGTGGTTTATCCGAAAGGAGATTTATCCGGAAATCCAAATTCCACTTCATCTGAGTACGATCAGCGACGCCAAATGGCTGGCATTTATGCTGGGTCAGGTCATCGTCAACGCAGTGAATTATTCAGCCGGAGTAGGAAAAAAGGTTGTTTTCAAAGCTTACCAGCAGGGGCCGCACACGGTTTTGGAGATTAGAGATGAAGGAATTGGTATCGCTAAGGAAGATTTGGGCAGGGTGTTCGAACCGTATTTTACAGGCAATCAAGGCAGGCAATATCATGAATCTACTGGCATGGGATTGTTTCTGGTACGGGAAGTGTGCTTGAAGCTCGATCATCGGGTGGAGATGGAGTCGGTACCCAGCGAGGGGACGACAGTACGGTTTACATTTAACAACTCAGATTTTAATACAAATAACACTTTTAGGGCGCTGCGATGACCAAAGCGCTCTTTTATTTTGATATCAGACCGTTATATCCGAACAAAACCTTACAAATCTTTAAGGTTGGGGTAAGGAGATTCCATAGTTAGCAAAGCAAAAAAGCTATAAAGTGGAATACATAGAGAAGCAATATAAGTTGAACCCGGCTGCCTTCATCCTAACAATCATTGTTTCTACTTATATAGATACAGGAAGGAGATTGATCATGACTGATATTTTAAAAGTTACCGGTCTCAGCAAAGTATATCCGGGGAAAGTGGCGACACGCGCCTTGACGGATATTGGGCTTAGCATTTCAAAAGGGGAGTTTGTTGGCGTCATGGGACCATCCGGCAGCGGTAAAACCACCTTACTGAATATGGTGTCAACAATCGACACACCAAGCTCCGGCACCGTGCTCATTAACGGGAGCAACCCGCATGCCCTGAAGAAAAAAGAACTTTCCCTGTTCCGCAGACGGGAGCTGGGGTTTGTATTCCAGGATTTTAATCTGCTGGACACGTTGACAGTGGCGGAAAACATAGTGCTCCCGCTTACGCTGGATAAGATTAATTTACGAACGATGGAGGCGAAGCTGGAGAAGATTGCAGATCGCCTAGGAATTCAAGAGATTCTGAACAAAAGGGTGTATGAAATATCCGGGGGACAGAGGCAGCGTGCCGCCATCGCCCGTGCCATCATCCCTGAACCTTCGCTCTTGCTGGCGGATGAGCCGACAGGAGCGCTGGATTCGGCTTCCTCCCGGACGGTAATGGAAACGATGGAGAAGCTGAATGAAGACGATGGTGTAACCATGATGCTGGTGACGCATGATCCGCAGGCAGCCAGCTACTGTCACCGCGTAGTGTTCATCAAGGATGGAATGATCTCGGGTGAAATCCGCCGGGGCGACAGCCGGCAAACCTTTTTCCAGAAAATCATCGATATGCTTTCGTATTTGGGAGGTAATGCCCATGAGCTTTCATCAGTTCGCGTTTAACAATGTCAAAAGGAATGCCCGTGCGTATTTTGCCTATTTTTTGAGCAGCTGTTTTATGGTGATGGTTTTCTTTACATACGCGCTGTTTATTTTCCATCCGGATATCGACCAGACCGAGCTGGGAGCTAACGTGCGGATGGTCATGCAAATTATGGAATATGTCATCTACATTTTTGCGTTTTTGTTTGTGCTGTACTCCATCGGAATTTTTCTAAAGGCAAGAAACAAAGAATTTGGAATACTGACGATTCTAGGAGCGACCCAAGGTCAGCTCAGCAGACTGGTTTTCGTCGAAAATATGCTGATTGGGGCACTCTCAATCGTAACCGGGATGCTGGCAGGACTTTTGTTGTCCAAACTTTTTCTGACGCTGAGCGCCCGTATGATCGGACTTGAAGAGCTGAGGTTATATTTCCCGGGAAAAGCGATATTGCTGACCGTAAGTTCGTTTGCCCTGCTATTTCTGATCATTTCGGCCTTTACCTTGATTTTTATCAATCAAAGTCGAGTGTTGGAGCTGCTTAAAGGATCGAGCAAACCGAAGAAAGAACCGAAAGTATCCATATGGGTTTCCTTGTTCGGCATTTTGCTCTTAGCTGCAGGCTATTTTACAATCGATAAAAATCTTGTGGTTGCGGCTGTGACGGGAATTGCAGGCACGTATGTCTTTTTCACGCAGATCACGGTTCTTGTGTTTCGTCTGCTCAAAAAAAGCCGGCGGTTGACATGGCGAGGCACCAATCTGATCTGGATATCGGAAATGGCTTATAAAATCAAGGATAACGCGCGGATTCTGTTTCTGGTTACCGTCGTAACCTCCATTTGCTGCATGGCTGTAGCTTTTATCATGTCCGTGAATTTGCGCACGCAGAATATGTACCAGGATAATCCCTATGCGATCCGATTGCACGTGAATGATAAAAGCAGTGTCGAAAGTGATCTGAAGTTCATCGAACAAAAATTGGACAAACAAGGCATCACGTATCAAGTGTTCCGTACCGAATGCTATATTGCAAAAGCGTCTGGATGGAAACAGGAAGTCTCCATTATGTCTGAGGACAGTTATAAAAGCATTTCAAAAGCACTTGGACTGCAGGAAGCTGGATCGCTGCAGGAAGATCAGGCTGTGCTGGTGCAGTCCAACAAGGAAGCACGGAATAATCCGGATTGGGGCAAGAATTCTATCGTAAAGCTGGAAGATCCGGCCGCGCAGTTGCACATCATGAGAGAGATCAGGACAGAGAAGGAAGTTTCACCGCTATCCTATACCAATTTTCTTGTTGTATCCGGTCTGTATTATGAGAAATTGACAAATCAGATTTCTGAGAACCAAAGCTACAAGATGAACGATGTGTACATTTTTACGATTCCTGCTTGGTCAGATGGAGTTATGCCGGGAAGAGGGGATCAGGAATACAAACTAGGCCTGGAGCTTGAACGATGGGGCTCTGAAAGGAATGTCAGCGGAGAATCGGTCAATGTGCTGGACAGCCGCGGAGGAAAGTATGCCACGCATGAACAAGGGGTATCTATGATGAGTTTCGTTGGTGTGTTTATTGCGTCCCTGCTGTCGGTTTGCTCAGCCAGCTTCCTTTATTTCAAGCTGCATTCCGAGCTCAGGCAGGATCAGCAGATGTATACGTCCATGTCCAAAATCGGTCTGCAATCAGGCGAAATGGGCAAATCATCGGCCATTCAAATTGCGGTATTGTTTTTCACACCGATATTCGTATCGGCAATTCAGACGCTTGTGGTATTAAACCGGGCGCGGGAAGGTTTTGGTCTGGATGATGTCAATCAACCTGTCCTGATCGCCTCGGCGGCATTCCTTGTGATCCAAGCCTTGTATTTCCTGTTGGTCAGCTCGAGATATATCCAGAAGTTGAAACGAGTGATGGTATAAGAAAGGGGTTTGGCCTTTGGCATGAAACGAATTGATGTATTGGATTATTTACGAGGGTTTGCGCTTGTCGGCATTATTTTTATCAACATCTTTCAGATGATTCCTTATGTTCATGTGCCGCTGGAGTATGGGTTTTGGAGTCATCTGGAGCAAGGTTTTTTAAAAATAATTAATTACGCGGTGTATCAGCGTTTTTACACGATTTTCAGCTTTTTATTTGGCGTCGGCTTTTACCTATTTATTTCCCGCGCACAGGAGAGAGGGGATAAAGCCTATCTCCTGTTTGTGCGGAGATTGCTGATTCTGTTGATTTTTGGGTATATCCACCACCAATTTCAACCCGGGGAAGCTTTGATGTTGTATGCCATTTTGGGTTTCCTACTGCTTCCGCTGTATCAATTGAAGCCTGCCATCAATCTGGCACTGGGGATCATTTTATTGATTTTGGGTCAATGGATCGGTTTCATCGGCATGAGTCTCAGCATGTTCGTTTTAGGACTGTGGGCGGGGCAAAGCTGTATTTTCGAGAACGTAGGCCAATACAAGAAGAGATGGATCATCGTACAGGTGGTTTCGCTGATTTTTATCCCATTCGGATTATGGGCGCAAAATGAGATCATTGATAAGACAGGTCTGCTAGACGCCGGAATGGCAGCAGGTGTATTGGCGGAAGATGTATTTTACGTAACCACGCTCACTTTACTTTTGCAGTATCCGTTTATGAAAAAATGGCTTATGCCGCTGAACAGGCTGGGACGCATGGCGCTGACCAATTATATTGTGCAAACCGTCATTATTTTAACGATGGATGCAGTGTTGGGTCTAAGCGGCAGTGCTTATTATTTAATTTTAGCCATGTTTGCCACCGGGATTCTTATAATCCAAATGATTTTCAGCACCATGTGGCTGAACCGTTTTGCTATGGGGCCTTTGGAATGGATTTGGCGGGTGGGGACGTATGGCAGAATGCCGGAGCATTATAAACAAAAGATATAGGGGGGCTCAACACTGAAATTAGTTCTTGAACTTATGCGAGTAGACAGCTACAGTTACGGATCGATCTTCCGATCGCTGGTTTACTCCGGCGAATCATAATTTGCATAAGGAGAATGAAGATGAGTATCGATCAATTGGATTATCAGTTGTTTAATGCAATAAATCAGTGGGGGGAATCGGCTTCCTTTTTAAATCCGGTGATGCGTTTTTTTGCGAAGGATGCATATTTGTATCACGTTTTATGAAAACTATGAAACGAAGATTTGGCCACGGCATACGAGTAAGGAAAAACAAACCGCTGCACAAGGGGAGTGAAAGAATTTTACCTTAGTTATCTCTGGTTTTATTATTGTTTTTACTTTTATGTTCTTGAGACATACTTCGCTTCTTTCAAGTACTAAATCTTATGATGAGCCCAAAATTAATTATTAGCTCGTATTCCTCACCCTTTTGTTGAAAATAAACCGATTCTCCGCTAATCTTAGATCAACTCATTGGCATCTTATGATGCATACGGTCTAAGAAAAGCGGAGGATTTGGCATGCGGATCAGCTTGAAATGGAAATTTACCGGCTTTCTTGCAGTTTTACTGTTGTTTGCGATCGGGTTGCTTAGTTATTTGATTTTGCATGGCATTACAAGCAACCAGCGTCAGCAGCTGGAGCAAACGATGGAGCAGCAGGCGGGCGTCGCTACAGACAGGATTAGGCAGATGTATGTTAGCGGCACGCAGGTGGACGCGGAGACATTTATGGGTTTGCAGGGACCGGCTTTGGCGCGTGAACTAGGGAATGTCAGCGGCATGAGGGTGATTCTGTATAATGCTAGGGGCAAGGAGACCGGAGATTCGCTGATTATGGCTGAAAAGGCCGACGTCCGCCATATTCTCGAATTCGCTCTAAAGGGTAAAATTGCATACGAAGTACACGGGGATGTCTTGGAATATATGTATCCTGTTCAAAGCGGCCGGGGACAGCTAGGTGTTGTTCATTTCCAAACTTCGGTTGGCAGCCAGTATGTCTTTTACCACAGTATCCAGAGACTTTTTCTAATTGCGGGGGCAGCTGTATTGGCAATTTCCTTTGTCATCGGTCTCATCTATATGAACAGACAGGCAAATGCCATCCACCGGCTGAAAATGGCGACGGACCGGATTCGTCGGGGAGAGTATCTGGAACAACCCAGTTTGCGTCGGAAGGATGAGCTTGGAGATCTCAGCAGCGGCATTTTTGAGATGAACCAGGCGATTCAGTCGAATATGCGATCTCTACAGGAGGAGCAGGAAAAACTTCTGCAGACGCTCGAAAAACTGGGTCAGTTGGAAAAGCGGCAGAAGGATTTTATACATAACATTAGCCATGAATTTAAGACGCCGCTGACCTCGATCCGGGCATATGCTGATTTACTGCACATGTACCCTGATGATCCAGCCTTAATTCGGGATGCTCAACAATCGATTGCCAAGGAAGCGGACCGTTTGTACGAACTGGTGGAAAGGGTTCTCCATTTGGCCGCTGCGGAAAAATACGAGTTTGACCATCATCCGGAAGAAGTTGAGCTTGGAGTACTGCTCGGGGATGTTTGCTCCAGAATGAAAGGAAAAGCCGAGCAATTCGGGATCGCACTGCATCAGCAGATTCAACCGGCCACGATCATCGGGGATCGGAACAATCTGACGCATATTTTTATCAATTTGCTTGATAACGCCATTAAATATAACGTTGCCAACGGGTCGGTGACCATTGCGAATGAGATTGTAGGCCAATGCGTGGAGGTGCGCCTCCGCGACAGCGGGGTAGGTATTCCAGAAGACCAAAGGGAGCTTGTATTTGAGCCTTTTTATACGCTGAATCATGACCGTGCTCGGAAATCGGGGGGAAGTGGCCTTGGACTGGCTTTGGTCAAGCAGTTAACGGAACAAAATCATGGCGATATCAGAGTGGAAACTCCGGCGGAGGGAACGGGAACGGAATTTATCGTTACTTTTCCGCTGGCCGAAGGCAAAAGTTAATAATTTGGAAACATTTCGATAAATTGTGGAAACTATTATTCCGTATACTCGAATCAGGATTTTGCAAGTATCCTCATGTAGTGCGTGTTTAAAAAGTCAGACTTTCAGCACCGAAGTATATGCTTTCGACGTGCGTTTTTTTCAAAACGCTTCAGTTGGATGAAGCTAGGGACTGAGGAGCGGAGCAACACGTTTTCGTAGAAAACGACTTCGTAAGCATCTGCCTGTAGTGGGTACGTGAGTACCTGAGATGTTTCCGGAGGAAACATTACTACGTAAGCATCCGCGTAGGCCCAGCTGAATTCAAGATTCGATGTCGATTAAGCATCCAGTGCTACTTCGTGTTAGATATAGAATTTATAAGTTATCTTGCTACGCTGATGAAATTCTATATCGCAAGAAAACCTACCACTGAATCGCGGCCCTTCATCCTTGAATTAGCTGCGATCAGGTTTTCTTATCAATGGGGGACTTTTTAAACAACCTCTTATAGAGAATTGTCTAACGAAGAGGAGGGGCTGTGTTGAAACAACGGGAATGGACGTACATGCTGGTTTTTACTGCGATGGCTGTCTTACTGACGGTGATGGCCGGATGCGGTGGAAGCGGCACCGGAAACGTAACCGTTAAAGACCCCCCGAATCGGGAAACGGGCGGCAAGATGGAGCTTGTGCAGATTGAGCGGAAGGATGATCTTTACGGGCTTGCCTGGTTGTCGGATACCGAGATTATCAGCACCCGAAAACCGCTCTGGATGGAAGGAATGATATACGTTCATTCGCAGGGTGGAGCAAAAGGTCCGGATCGGGAGCTTGGAATCCATTCTGCTCTAACGGTTAATCCGTCTCCGGACCGAACGCATTTGTTCGTAAGCAACCGGATGAACGCCTCATTCGTGCAAATAGCGGATGGGAAAAGGGTCTCACTGGACGTGAGCGATGAAACTTACTCTGGTCATCTGAACGGGGATGTGCGTGGCGCGTGGATCGGGGAAAACGCTTACCTATTAGTAACAACTTATGGGTTAAGCGTGGCTGGCATTCATGGAGATACGACACTTGTTTGGACCATGAAAGAGTATTCGGAGAGCATCTTGAAGGTTGAAGCGGTACCGGACCTTGAAGATCCAAATCGGTTTAAGGCATACTTTTTAGATCAACGGGGTGTGCTTTACAAAATGAATGTTGTTTTCGATCACCTTAACCATCCAAGCGCCAAAGGTGAGCCGCAGCAGGTCCGGACAAAAGTCGTAGATTTCTCGGTTTCTGCGGATGGCTCCAAACTGGCAGTCGCAGTAGAAACCTCCGAGAACAAAAATACAGTCTACCTAATGGAGACGGGCACACCGGACAAAGCTACCGTTTTAGCAGAAGGGCGCTTAGCGAAACAAATCTCCTGGTCACCGGACGGATCGAAGCTCGCGTATTCTCTGTTTAATCTGGAAAGAGGCGGCTCTGGTCTCTATGTTATGGATACAAAGGAAGGGCGTACGGCATTAGTGTCCCTATATCCCAACTTGCAAAGTATGCTTACATGGAGTCCGGACGGGAATCGACTGATGATGAGTCAGGAAAATCCAGAGATGAATCTGACGACAGAGAGAACAAAGCTGATGACTGAAATTTATCGGTTCAAATGATTTGATATAGGGAAAGGGGCGAGGGTTCTGAGACGGAAAACCATTCAAATGCTGCTGGTCATGATGATGGCAATCGCAGCTGCGGGATGCGGCAATCCCCAGGGCGTTACGGTTCAAGATCCGGTCCGTCAGGAAGGGCAAAAGGAAGATACGGCCCAGCTGCCACCGGAAACCAAAGAAGATGTATTGGATAAGTTTAAGCTGATCGTTTCCCAGGCGAAAGATGCGGGAGAAGTCGTTCAATTTTTGGATACCCATTTACCTGAGGTGACACAGAAGCAGGCGGATCAGCTGTTCTTGGAGTTAGAAGATTTCTATGATCGATATTTGCCAAGCTTGAACGACAATTTTGCCACAATGCTGTCCAAGCCGGAAACGTCACAAAAAATGAATGAGGTAGGTTATCCGATCAACATCAACAATATCAAAGGCGACGACACGCTGAAGCAGTGGCTGCTTGACCAGCAGGCGGGCGGGCTTGCACTCGGCAATACAGAGGGCGAATTTTTCTGGAAAGTAGATTATAAGGCGCTGCAAAAATACGACAAGTATGTATCGAATGATATCAGAAGTTACCAGGCTCTGAAGTCTGAGGAAGCGGAGAAAAGCTATTTTGAGGATGGAACCATCGCCATAACGAGAGAAAAACTGGGAGACCGGATCATGAAGGCGGAATTATATTTGACTGAAAATCCGGAAGGGCTTAAGGCCAAGGAAGTACTACAAATGTATAAGGATTATTTACATGCGTACTTGACAGACTTCCGCTATGACGCGATTGATGATCGAACCTTAAAGCTGCTGCCCGCTGTAAAAAAGAGCTTCCAAACCTTTGTCAACACGCATCCGGATGCCAAGACCACCGTGATTGTTCAAAAATACCTCAACGTAATTAACAATAATAAGGATGTTATCTATGAAAAAGGAACGAACAGCATCCAGGGGCCACTGAAGAAGGATATTCAGTCCTTTTGGGATTCACTTAATAATGAGGTTGACAGTTTGTTTGTAGCCTGAAGAATGACGCAGAAGCTGATATCAAAACCAGAATGAAAAATAATTTTATAAAGAAGTGGGTGTCCCAAAAGGTGAACTGCACCCCGTCAAGTAGCGAAATTGATGCAAAAGTGCATCTATTTACGACACAACGGCTTGATTTGGGTAAAAAGCTTGCGAAAGTGCAAGCTTTTTCCTTTTTCTGAGCAAAATTAGGTCGTTCATGGTAAAAAGGATGCACTTTCGCAGGCAATTCTGCCTCCCACACCACAAAACGCCTGAAAAGGAGCAATCGCAACAATTGTATTTCGACTTCAAAACTCGACCATTTTTAACATTAGAGTTTTTGATTTTGCCTTCTTTTGGTCAAATCTATATGAATTTTCGAAAACAATCGCATATTGACAGGGGGATAAGGCTGATTTATCCAAAATATGACTTCATGTGTCTAACTAAGTATAATAATGATTAGGAATAGCACAATTCATATTCAGTTCATAAAAGTGCTTTATCATCGTATACGCAAACAAATTAAAAAGAGAAGCATGCACGTGATCATTGTGATCCGAAGAGATAAGGCATGCAATAAATTCATAAGGATAGGGGATATCTTAATGAAGGAAGGTTATCAAAAAGCGAATTGGAGAGCGTTCGTTCATTTAGTCCGCGAGACCAAACCATCCGTCTGGGTACTATCCGTGGCGGCGATTTTAAGCGTTTTTTCCACCTTGGTAAGCCTGGTGGTGCCTTTGTTCACCAAAGGGCTGGTGGACAGCTTCACAGTGGGCAGCATCAAACCGAGTCAAATCGTGATGCTTATCGTGAGCTTCGTGGTTTCCGCCATTTCGGGTGGCATTTCGATTTATTTGCTAAACCGATTGGGGCAAGAAGTTGTAGCCAAACTTCGGGACCGCCTTTGGAGAAAATTGCTGAAGCTGCCCATTCCATATTACGACAATCACCGGACTGGCGACACGATTAGCCGAATGACGAATGATACTGCGGTGCTGAAGGGCCTGGTGTCCGAGCATGTCACGGGATTTTTTAACGGCGTTATTTCCATGGTGGGTGCCATCGTCATATTGCTTCTGCTCGATTGGAAAATGACGCTGATCATTCTTGCGGCGATTCCCATTACAGCAGCGGTTCTGGTACCGCTGGGGCGGGTGATGCTCCACGTATCCCGCCGCATGCAAGATGAGACCGCCGATTTTACGACGATCCTGAATCAGGTGCTATCCGAGATCCGGCTAGTGAAAGCCTCCAATGCGGAAGAACGGGAAACAGAAGTCGGCCGGAGTGCGATTCAGGGATTGTTAAAGCTTGGAATACGTGAAGGCAAAATCCAGGCTTTTATCGGTCCGATCATTTCTTTTGTGATGATGGGTCTCATGGTTCTAATTATCGGATACGGCGGAATGCGGGTTTCAAGCGGAGTTCTCTCCGCAGGTGACCTGGTAGCATTTATTTTGTATCTGGTGCAAATTATTATGCCGATGAACCAGCTTACGATGTTTTTTACTCAACTGCAAAAATCAGTGGGTGCTACGGAACGAATTGTGAATATACTTGAAGACAGACAGGAAAACGTATCGGAAGGCAAAACGCTGTCCGGCCCCATCCAAACTATTCGGCTTGAGCATGTTCATTTCTCATATGAAAAAGGCGATGCCGTTCTGCATGACATCAGCTTTACGCTCGAACCTGGGAAAGTAACGGCGGTGGTAGGACCAAGTGGCGGCGGAAAAACGACGCTGTTTTCCGTCATTGAACGTTTCTATCTTCCTGACAGTGGTGTTATTCGGGTCGGAGGGGAGGATATCAGCGAATATTCACTCTCAACATGGCGCAGGCAAATCGGATACGTTCCCCAAGAGAGCCCGATCGTGGCAGGGACAATTCGGGATAACATTTGTTATGGCATGGATCGCGAGGTAAGCGACGAAGAAGTCAAACATGCGGCTAATATGGCATATGCCGACATCTTTATCGATGATCTTCCCAAGGGATATCAGACCGAAGTCGGCGAGCGAGGCATCAAATTATCGGGGGGGCAGCGCCAGCGGATTTCCATAGCCCGCGCACTCCTTCGGGATCCGCAAATTCTGATGCTGGATGAAGCGACCTCGAGCCTGGATAGCCAATCGGAAGTTTTTGTGCAGAAGGCGCTGCAAAATTTGATGGAAGGGCGGACAACGCTAGTGATTGCCCATCGGCTGTCTACAGTTGTGGACGCGGATCAGATCCTATTTATTGAAAAAGGGCATATCACGGGTAAAGGCACGCATCAGGAATTGATCGAAAGCCATATGATGTACAGGGAGTTTGCCAACCAGCAGCTCCGAATTGCCGACCCAATCTCCTAGGTTCATGTTTGATCAATATTGACTTTTATGATAATGGCATCTATAATCGTATCATACCCCTATAGGTATAGGTTAATTTGGTTAGGCAAGTTATGGATCAAGGAGGAACATATTGATGTTGTGGTTTTTGCTCGCTGTTCTCACTGCAGCGGTTGTTTTGTGGGCTATCCGGAAGTTTTCTCCGGTCCGCGGGTTGACCTTCATAAGCACTGAAGAGCTGTGTGCCCGTGAGAAGGATCGGCATGAAATGCAAATGCTTGATGTAAGGGATGCGGTGGATTATATCCAGCATCACGTTCCGGGCTCCATCAATATTTCCATGGGCAGACTGCCTTATGTATACCAATCGCAGCTGGCGTCTGAGGAGCCTGTGCTCATCTTGGCGGAGAACTGCCGCCAGACTAAAAAAGCGGCACGTTTGCTGAAACGGTACGGCTTCCTTCGGTTATATGCTCCGCAAAACGGAAACGCTGCTTTGAACTGCAATAACTGCTGCTGCCATTAAACTGAACGAAGGCTTATAAAATATAGCCGTTTTAAAGATGCTTCATCCAGTCCTAAGGCCGAAAATTGACATCAGTAGAGGAACCGGGCATCCTTCGCCAGGTTCTTTCTTATTTGCCCGGGGAGTCTCTGAAGACTTTATCCGAGAACAGATTCATAAATGAACGGAGGAGTACTGCCATTGCAAGTGATTATGCTTGGACCTCTCATGCTGAAATACTCATTGCTTATGATGATGATTGCAGTAGCTACCGGATATCTTGTCACTCTTTTTTGGACAAGGCATTTGGATACCACGATTCGTAAGCCTTTATTGGATGATCTAATGATTATGCTTTTGGTTGGCATTCTGATTTGGAAATTCAGTCCCCTTGTTTTTGATACGATGGCGGTCATCCGATCGCCCTTGTCCTTGCTGTATTATACAGGTGGCACACAAGGAATCCTGCTGGCTATCATTGCAAACATTCTGATGCTTGTTTACCAATGCTTCAAACATCGTAAGCCTTGGGCAGTTTATGCCAACACGATGCTGACTTGGTTGATTGCGGCATACGGTATCCTGAATCTGCTGCGTGTTTTCCTAGAGAATGGAGGATACACTGCAATCGGGACTGCTGTAGTAGCAGCCGCCGTGATTGCATATCAATTCCGGCACAGGGAACGGATCTTCAGCAGCTATCTTCTGGCTTGCACTGTAATGTGGTCAGCGATCGGCTTGTTTACCGTCTCGCTTGTGGACGAAACGGTAGAAGCGTTTTGGCTGGGACTTGGCGAGATGCAGCTTGCACTGCTAATTGTGGCCATTCTGGCTTTGATCATGAAGGTTATTCTCGAGAAAAGAGAATCTCTAAATACATAAATCCGCTTGAACCGCGTATAAACGCGGTTTTTTTTGCCTATCATACTAATTTTAGGAGAGAATTGATTGACATCTTCCCTGCAAAGTGAATATAATATGCTTAACAAGTTCATATATGAACATATGCTCATATTATATCGCAGTTAAGATTGGAGGCATTACGATGGCTGAGGCAATAGGAAGTGTGAGACGCGAACTCGTGTTAGACGGCTTGGATTGCGCCAATTGTGCCATGAAAATTGAAGATGGCGTCAAGAAAATGGATGGCATACGTTCCTGCTCCGTCAATTTTGTCAAGCAGACGTTGGTCTATGAAACGGATGAGGAAAATGAAGAACTGCTTTATGACGTAAAAAAGAAAATCAAAAAGCTTGAGCCGCATATTACAGTGATGGATCACCCATCTGCAAGACATAAAAAATCAGGTGCACACCAGCATGGGCATCATCAAGGACATAGCCATGAACATGGTCACGAACACGGCCATACGCATGATCATGATCATGGTGCGGAAGGGCATTCCCACGCTCATGATCATAGCAGCGGTGGTACCAAGAAGATGGCGATCCGTTTAGTCGTTGGTGCGGCTTTGACCGCAGTCGGATTGCTTATCGATGCCGGCCCATATGTGGAGCTGGCGATCTTCTTGGTGGCATATTTGGTAGCAGGCGCGGATATTGTGTTTCAAGCTGTCAAAAACATCATTCGTGGCCAGATATTTGACGAATTTTTCTTGATGTCGGTCGCAACCATAGGTGCATTTGGCGTTGGCCAATATCCGGAAGGCGTTGCAGTTATGCTGTTCTACCAGCTCGGTGAAATGTTCCAAGGAATTGCCGTCAATCGCTCCCGCAAATCCATTAGCGCTATGATGGACTTGCGTCCAGATTATGCCAACTTGAAAGTGGGTGGCGATACGAAACGAGTGGAGCCGGAAGAAGTGCAGGTCGGTGATTATATCGTCGTTAAGCCAGGTGAAAAGGTACCGCTGGACGGCATGGTTGTCGAAGGAAGCTCAATGGTGGATACATCGGCTTTGACCGGCGAATCCGTTCCGCGTGAAATTGAAACGGGTCATGAGGTTTTAAGCGGATTTATTAATAAAAATGGTGTCCTGACCATCGAGGTATCTAAAAGCTTCGGCGAATCGACGGTATCGAAAATTTTGGACTTGGTACAAAATGCAAGCAGCAATAAAGCTCCGACCGAAAACTTTATTACGAAATTCGCCAGATATTATACACCAGTTGTGGTGATCGTAGCGGTGCTCCTTGCGCTTG
The DNA here is from genome assembly GCA_031254035.1 of Paenibacillus sp. Classification (GTDB taxonomy): domain Bacteria; phylum Bacillota; class Bacilli; order Paenibacillales; family Paenibacillaceae; genus Paenibacillus_AQ. The sequence goes on along the minus strand of JAIRVF010000023.1, from coordinate 33,742 downwards.
TGCCGCCGCTTGTGATCAGTGGGGCAGCTTTTTCGGATTGGATATACAGAGCACTTATATTCCTGGTTATCTCTTGCCCTTGCGCACTGGTTGTCTCCATTCCGCTTGGTTTCTTCGGCGGGATCGGTGCGGCTTCCAAAGCGGGTATCCTGATCAAAGGAAGTAACTATCTTGAAGCCTTAAATGATGTCAAATATGTTGTTTTCGATAAAACCGGCACATTAACCAAAGGAGCTTTTAAAGTAACGGATATCCGTCCAACCATGGAGGGAATGAGTAAAGAACAGTTGCTGGAGATTGCGGCCTATGCGGAATACCATTCGACCCACCCCATTGCCGAGTCCATCCGTACGGCTTATGGCAAGGAACTGAATGAAGGACGGATTGCAAACTATAACGAAATTTCCGGACATGGCATTCAGGTGAAAGTGGACGATAAAGCCGTATTGGCCGGAAATAGCAAACTCATGGATAAGGAATCGATAGCTTTTAAACAGCCGGAACTTGCCGGAACGACGGTGCATATCAGCGTTGATGGCCAATATGCCGGATATATCACCATCTCGGACGAAGTGAAGGAAGATGCGGTAGAAGCGATCCAAACACTGAAGCAGATGGGCAAGAAAACCGTAATGCTGACCGGAGATTCCAAGGTGGTCGGCGAGGCGGTTGGCCGCTCGCTGGGATTGGATGAAGTTCATGCTGAACTTCTGCCGCAGCATAAAGTGGAAGAGATCGAGAAGTTGGAAAGCAAGAAATCCGCGAAAGAAAAAATCGTGTTTGTTGGCGATGGCATTAATGATACGCCGGTACTTGCTAGAGCGGATGTTGGCATTGCGATGGGTGGTTTGGGCTCGGATGCTGCCATTGAAGCGGCGGACGTGGTCATCATGACGGATGAGCCTTCCAAGATCGGAACGGCGATTCATATCGCGAAGAGTACGCGTACAATTGTATGGCAGAATATTATTTTCGCGTTAGGGGTTAAAGGAATCTTCCTTCTTTTGGGCGCATTCGGGATTGCGACGATGTGGGAAGCGGTGTTCTCGGATGTTGGGGTCACGCTTATAGCGGTACTGAACGCGATGCGGGTATTGAAAGTGAAATAATAAGAACGGGAAAAGGAACGGTCCAGAAAGAGAGTATCCTTTTCCGGTATAGACCCACTGAAATGTCAGGTTATTTACAAATGGATTTCCGATAATATGCGAAGAACGCTTCTTGCTCCTTTAGGAGAAGAGGCGTTCTTTTTGTTATATGTCTATGCCAACAAAATATATCCCGAATTTGTATATTGGAATCTAGACCCCGGAATGAATTCAAGTTTTAAGTTTATGAATAAATTAATCGTTTTCTCAAGTGTAGAAGGTCGTCTCATAATCTCTATAAAATTGGGGATTTGAGTAATATTAGGGATGCCTGATGTGTGGGTCAATAAATGATGTATGGTTATCTGATCTGTATACTGGAATGACGGCGTAAATCTTGACAGAATATCCGCTACTTTTAATACTCCTTGTTCCACCAACATCATAATAGCCATAACTGTAAACTGTTTCGTTATCGACGTACTCTCATAGAAGACAGACCACATTTAGCGGTAATTTTTCTTGCGATATAAGGATGCGAGATCTCCGAAGTTTATACTTTCTTATATCTTCAGAACAACTCTCTATCCTCGAGTTTGGAAGTCGAAATACAATTGTTGCGATTGTGCAACCTTTTCAGGCGTTTCGTGGTGTGGGAGGCAGAATTGATGCGAAAGTGCATCCTTTTGACCATGAATGACCTAACTGCGCACAGAAAAAAGAAAAAGCTTGCACTTTCGCAAGCTTTTAATCCAAATCAAGCCGTTGAGTCGTAAATAGATGCACTTTTGCATCAATTTCGCTACTTGGCGGGGGGCAGTCCTGAGTTAAAGCTGCAAGAGGAGTTTCAATTTTCATATTGGAAGATGGAGACATCTAGCGAAGAAGAAGATTATCTAGATACAGAAGTTGAAATTTGGCCTGAGGCTTATCTCTATATGAGTCTACTGGATTCTATGCAGAAAAAGAAGAGCTACGGTATTTTACAAAACTGAATTAGGCAGAATTATGAGGTCACCAGAACTTACTGGTCGACCTCATTTTTGTGTGGTCATAAGTTTGTGGCAGGCGGGGATCAAGGTGCGTGGTCCGAAGCATGTTTGGATGGCCGTCGACCATACGTTTTAGCCTATAGGATCCCGGGGGCTTCTCTTTGTGGTAGACATGTCGTCCGTTCATTCGGTGTACTTTGTAACTGGTGCCTCAGGAATAGATTGGTACCGATTAGGTAACAATTGTCACATAGATAGCGCATAAATCGAGGGATCGCATATGAAGCATACAAATGGAAATTATGGAGACGGACAAAAAGCCACCACGTCCACGAAGACATCAAAGGATGCTGAGGAGTCCATTTCGGCAACTCTAGAGCAAAATATTGAAAAGGTAAAACAAGCGTTAGGAAATAGTACTGACATAATTATCAGAGAAATCCGGATCGGAAAAACCGGTAATATTAGAGCGGCTATCTTCTATACAGACGGTCTAACAGGTACTAAAGATCTTGCAGATTTTGTAATGAAATCTTTGTTAATGGATACGAAAGGTACTGAACTGGACGATAAAATCGCTTTCGATGAGGATTTGTTAAACGTCCTAAAAGAACGTGCCTTTACGGTGGCCGAGATCAATGAGGTAATGAATTTTGAAGCGTTTTATACATCATTACTATCCGGTGATGCGATTCTGTTATTCGAGGGGCAAACACAAGGTTTTTCCGTCGCCATAAGAGAATGGAATCAACGAAGCGTGACCGAGCCGGCGGCAGAGACGATCGTTCGTGGTCCGCGAGAGAGTTTTACGGAATCCATTCGGACCAATACCGCGCTCATCCGGCGGAAAATCAAAGACCGGAATCTTTGGCTCGAAACCAGAATGATCGGGCGAGTTACCAAAACCGATGTAAGCATAATGTATATTCATGGCATTGTGAATGATAAAGTCGTGGAAGAAGTGCGTAGACGGTTGGATCAGATTGATATCGACGGGATTCTGGAAAGCGGCTATATTGAGGAATTAATTGGGGATGAACCGTATTCCCCGTTTCCTACGATGTACAATACAGAGCGACCGGATGTCGTTGCTGCAGACTTGTTAGAGGGACGTGTAGCCATTCTGGTGGATGGAACGCCATTCGTCTTAACAGCTCCTACTTTTTTTATCCAATTTTTTCAGGCTTCAGAAGACTTTTACCAGCCTGCGATTGCAAGCAGTTTACTTCGTATGCTTCGTTTTCTCAGCTTCTTTATTGCTTTAATTGGTTCATCTCTCTATATCGCTGTCTCCACATTCCATCAGGAAATGCTGCCGACACCGCTGCTGATCAGCTTGGCAGCGCAGCGGGAAGGTGTTCCTTTTCCGGCGGTGATTGAAGCACTGATTATGGAGACGGCTTTTGAAATTTTAAGGGAATCCAGTATCAGAATGCCTCGGGCCGTAGGGCAGGCTGTATCGATTCTTGGAACACTGGTCATTGGAACGGCTGCAGTGGATGCTGGAATTGTATCCGCCGTGATGGTCATTGTCATTTCGATTACGGCAATTTCTAATTTTATTTTTCCGGCTGCCAACATGTCGCTTTCCGTTCGGCTCATTCGTTTTCCCATGCTGCTGCTGGCAGCCTCTTTTGGTTTATTCGGAATAATTATTGGATTTATTGCGCTGGTGCTTCATTTGTGCAGCCTGCGCTCGTTCGGAGTGCCTTATACATCTCCTCTAGCACCATTCATTCTCGAAGACCAGAAGGATACGATTATTAGGATGCCGCGTTTCAAGTTGTTAACTCGGCCACGACTAATCAGTCAGAAAAATATAACTCGCGAGCGGCCTTCTCAAGGCCCCAAATCTCGAACCTGAAAGGGTCGAATGGAAATGACTAATCTATGTTAAGAAAATTATTAATTGTGCTACTTTTATGCACACTCTTATTTGAGACCGGCTGTTGGAATCGGCGGGAGCTCAATGATCTTTCGATTGCTTTAGGAATGGGGATCGATAAACAGGGCCGAAAATACAAGGTTACTGTACAGGTTGTGGTACCGGGTGAAATCGCAGCAAAAAAAGGCAGGGGCATATCTCCGGTTGTCATATTTACTGCGGTAGGAGACACAGTTTTCGAAGCCCTTCGTAAAATGACAACGATTAGCCCCAGAAAAATATATATAGCTCATCTTCGTGTTGTTGTGTTAGGCGAAGCTTTGGCTAGAGAGGGAATTGGTAATACCTTGGATTTCCTAACTAGGGATAGTGAGGCACGATCGGATTTTTACGTTGCTGTGGCTAAGGATGCAACGGCTGAAGATGTGTTGAAGATTTTGACATCACTGGAGGGTATTCCTGCCAATAAGCTCTTTAACGCGCTCGAAACATCAAGTAAACGGTGGGCGCCTACAACTGCTGTCAACTTAGATAAGTTGATTTCGGACTTGGCGAGCGAAGGGCAAAATCCGGTGTTAACGGGAATTACCATCACAGGTGACCCGAAAAAAGGTGCAGCCAAAAAAAATGTAGAGACGTCAGACCCCCCAACCAGGAATCAATACACTACGTTAGCTGTATTCAGAAAGGACAAGCTGCTCGGTTGGTTAGACGTGAATGACAGTAAAGGATATAACTATATTCGTGATGATGTGACAAGTACTGCCAGTGTGATTCCCTGTTCTAAAGGAGGTAAATTAACCGTAGAGATGATTCGGTCAAAAACAAAGGTTAAAGGAAGCATAAAGCGTGGAAAACCTCATATCGACATTAACATACGAGGAGAAATGAATGTTGACGATGTTGCTTGCCATATTGATTTAACCCAAAAAAAGACGATTGCTGAACTGGAGAAAGCGGAAGAAAAACTAATAAAACAACTGGTTGAAGATGCTATAAAAACAGCGCAAACAAAATACAAGGTGGACATTTTTGGATTCGGAGAAGCCATTCGGCGCTCCAACCCGAAGGCTTGGAAAAAATTAAAAAAGGACTGGGGTCGGCAGTTTCAGAATTTAGCCGTAGATGTGAAGGTAGAAACTAACATACGACAGATTGGTGCAGTAAGTAATTCAATCTTGGAAACTATGGAGGAGTAGGACCATCATGTGGGAGACAATAGGGATACTGGCTGCAGCCGCAGTAATCATATTAATTGAAGTGCCCCGTCTAATCAAGAAGAAATTACGCAAGGAGTTATGGGTTTTCACTATCCTGCTCATCGTAGGTATTGGAATCGGGATAGCTGAGGGACTGCATTGGCCGATTCCCAACCCTTTAGATATGGTAATTGCGGTTTACGAGCCAATCAGTAATATCATTTATGGTCCCTTGAAAGAAGGGTGATAACATGCAGGAGAACGGAAAGATATCCTTACGACAATTCTCAATCCTAGTTACATTATTTACGGTTGGCGACTCGCTTTTGGTGCTGCCGTCAGGTATGGCTTCTCAAGTTAAAGAAGATGCGTGGATCTCCGCAATTATAGGTGTGGGGATTGGACTGCTAGCCGTTTGTTTGTTCACAGTCGTCGCAAGTCTTAATCCTGAAATGACCTTGGTGGAATTTAATAATAAAATACTCGGAAAGATGCTTGGAACGGTATTGTCGCTGTTGTTTGTAGTCTATTTCCTGCTAGGCGCGGCAGCGAATATAAGGGAAATCGGTGATTTTATGACCACGCAAATCATGCCGGAGACGCCGATTCAGGCGATTCATATCATGTTTTTGTGTATTGTTGTAATGGCTGTTAGACTTGGACTTGAAACGTTTGCACGGGCAGGAGAGATATTTTTCCCGGGATTCGTCCTGTTCTTTATCCTCTTCGTCCTATTTCTGCTTCCCCAAGTACATATCGAGAATATACAACCCGTTTTTGGTGAGGGATTCATATCGATCCTTCGGGGTTCCATTATACCTGCAACGTTCTCTCCCCTTGAGCTTGTTGTATTTTTCATGATTATGCCTTATGTCAACCAACCAAAACATATATTGAGAAGCTTTACCATGGGTGCTTTAATAGGCGGTATTGCATTGATTCTCTTGATTCTGCTCACAGATCTCGTATTAGGTGCAGAAGCAACGGCAAGCAAAATGTACCCAAGTTATAATTTGGCGAAAAAGATCAATATTGGGCAATTTTTGGAAAGAATTGAAGCGATCTTGTCACTCATGTGGTTTGTCACCATCTTTTTTAAGATCGTTCTGTTCACCTATGGCATCACTTTAGGTTTGAGTCAAATTTTCAAGCTGAAGGAGTATAAGGTATTAACCATGCCATGCGCAGTGTTTATCATGGTACTTTCAATATGTATTGCTCCAAATATTGTCTACTATACTGACGCAATCTTGTGGTATTGGCCATTTCTTGATTTGACCTTCGACGTGTTATTCCCATCATTGCTGCTTGGTGTATACATACTTCGTAAGAAGGTGTTCAAATTACGATGAGACCTCAACTTTTTTTGGGATTTACGAACGAAGGCTGCTCCACCAGTAGTTTTGAAACTACTAGTAGATCAGCCTTTTTTTGCTGCCAATTACCCGTGCTGGGTGTGTTGGAGGGTCTGGACAAAAATTTGTTCGATATGTGTATCATCAAGCGAGTAATAAACGGTTTTTCCTTCCTTGCGGCGCTTAACGATCCTGAGATTGCGCAAATAACGAAGTTGGTGTGATACGGCAGATTGTCCCATGCCAAGCAGAATTGTCAAGTCATGAACGCAAAGCTCGCGCTGCAGTAAGGCATCGATCAATTTTACACGAGTCGGATCGCTAAAAGCCTTAAACCAGTCAGCTACTTGCGTGGCGGCTTGATCATCGATCATTCCCTTTTTGATTTGGTTGAGCTCTTCTTCCGAGCCCATGCAGGTTGCATCGCATTCTTCATTTGGATTGATAGACTGTTCCATGATTATTGATCACCTTTCTCTTGGCTCCGCGTTAAAGCTTATTAATCCAATTATAACAAAAGAAGATCTTAAACGGAAACATTACAATTAAGCGCGATCAAGAAAATAGTAGACCCAATAGGGCGCGATCGAAAAAAATAATAGATTATTCAAGATTTGCCGAAAATAGCCTAACGATGGGTGGTTTTCGTGCTAATTGGATTCACTATTTTTTGATCGCGTCTAAGAAAAAGAACCGTCTGCAATATGCAATAGGATGGTATACTATATTTTAGGGATTGTTTTGTGTCGTATACAGGTTCAACATCATTATTAGTGCTTAAAGAAAGCGAAATTAGTGGAGGGGACGGAATCGATCTGAAGAAGCGGTAGCGTTCGCCTTTGTCTCCGAATTTCTACCTTTTAAAAAATAAAATCAAGAAATTTGGAGACAACAGCGATCGGAAGATCGATCCGTAACCGCAGCGACCACCACGCAAAATGTCAAGAAGTAATTTCGGTTTCGAGTCCGTATACACAAGAAAACAAGGTGGAGGAGAGTTGATGTTGGGGAAAAAGACACGTATCACCATACTCGGAGTGATTCTTTCAAGCATGCTGCTGTCGGCTTGTGGAGCGAAGGAAACTAGCGATGCACATGAAGCCGAATCAGCGGTGGTTCATCTGGGCGAGCATCAGCAGCTCGTGGCGAACGGTGATTTGCAGGAAACGACCCAAGGAACGGACAAGCTTCCGGCATTTTTGGATGCGTTAGATCCTTCACTTAAAACCGCGTATACAACAGCAGCAAGTGTGAAGGATATTTTAAGCTCGATTCCGTGCTACTGTGGCTGTGGGGAGAGCGCGGGGCATAAAAGCAATCTGAATTGTTTTATCAAGGAAACAAATGAGGACGGGAGCGTTGTATGGGATGATCATGGAACCCGCTGCGGTGTATGCGTGGAAACAGCGATGACAGTGTCCGGGTTAAACAAACAGGGCAAATCTGTAAAAGAAATCCGCGCCGGTTATTGACGAAACCTATTCCACGGGGAAATATGCCGCACCTACGCCGACGCCTGAAGTTTTGTAATCGGATAACAAGTATGATGCGAAAATGCGGGTACATACCGCATTTTTCCTTTTGTATCCTGGAAAGAAACGTTCGAGCAAGAACAGGGACTACCGCAAATAAAAAAAATTTTTTACCCGATGTAAGTTCATAGTAATTTAGACATATTGTATATGTTTAATATATATTATATCATAATTCCAAACTATGTAAAAATGTTCAAACATCAAAGGAGGGAGCGATGTTTTAAAACAACCAAAGGGGATCTAACATCCGAACTAGGTAATGAATAAATTGCAAACGCTTACTACATTCTGGTTGGCTCTACCCATGACCATCAAGAAAGAGGTGAGGTTCATGAAGTCATCCCTGTTTTTGAAAAGGGTGTGGCGTCACAAGCTGTTTTATCTGTTCATGCTGCCTGGTATTGTATGGTTTTTCATTTTTTCTTATGTTCCGCTTTATGGACTTCAGGTTGCTTTTCGAGACTTTACGTTTGTCGGCGGTTTCACCGGCAGTCCTTGGGCGGGATTGAAGTATTTCCACCAGTTTTTCGATTATTACCAATCTGCAGCAATTATCTGGAATACGATCATCATCAGCTTGATGAAGCTTCTTGTTGGTTTTCCGATGCCGATCATCTTGGCAATTCTCCTCAATGAAGTCCGCAAACTCAAATTCAAAAAAACAGTTCAAACCTTATCTTACCTTCCTTATTTTGTCTCCTGGATCGTCGTCGTTACGCTAATGCAGCGTCTCCTTTCCATGTACGGGGGGCCGCTGAACGATCTTCTCGGCTCTTTCGGCGTACAACCCGTTCAATTCATGTACAACACAACCTGGTTTTACCCCCTAATCCTCGGCTCTGACATCTGGAAAAATATCGGCTGGAGCTCGATCATCTATATGGCCGCTATCGCCGGTATTGATCAGCAGCTGTATGAAGCCGCAAAGATCGATGGCGCTAGTCGATTTCGTCAAATTTGGCATGTGACGCTTCCGGGAATCCGCAACGTTGCCGTGATTTTGTTCATTCTTGCAACCGGAAGTTTGATGAGTGCCGGCTTTGAACAGCTGCTCCTGTTAAATGGACCGGCAACGGCCAATATCGGCAGCGTGCTTGATGTTCACGTCATTACCTCGGGCATACAGCAAGGTCGCCTTAGTTACGCGGCTGCCGTCGGGCTGTTCCAAAGCGGCATCGCGCTCATTCTGATCGTCATCGTGAATTGGATCGCCCGGAAAGTCAGTGATGTATCACTGTTTTAAGAGGTTGTTCAAAAAGTCCGCTTTTGATCACCCACGATATGGGAGGGCTGGCATGAAAAAACATGTATTTTCCGCATTCGATCTTTTCAACTACATGATGCTGATTCTATTTGGCTTTTTGATGATCTATCCATTTATCTATATTCTCGTGTATTCGTTAAACGACGGTAAAGATTCAATGCTGGGTGCATTGTACTTTTTTCCGCGCAAATTTACTTTGGACAATTACGTCCAAGTGTTTGATAACAAGCAAATTTGGCAGGCTTATAAAATTACGATTCTACGGACAGTGATTGGAACGGTACTGCATGTGCTGCTGTGCACGTTGATGGCATATGCGCTTTCAAAGAAAACATTGCCGGGACGTACATTTTTCACCTTCTATATCTTTTTGCCGACGATTTTTAGTGCCGGATTTATCCCTTATTTCATCACGTTGCAAAAGCTGCACCTGATCAATTCGTTCTGGGTGTACGTGATCCCGATGCTGTTCAATTTCATGCATATCGTCATTATACGTACGTTTTTGCAGGGGATCCCGGAGGAGATCGAGGAATCGGCGCGGATTGACGGATTAAATGATTTTCAAATATTTATGCGGATCATTTTGCCTTTGTCTGGTCCGGTTATTGCGACGATTTCGCTATTTATCGGAGTGGCGCATTGGAATGACTGGTTTACGGGAGCTTATTATGTCTCGAATAAAAACCTTATTCCGGTCCAGACGCTTTTGCAGCAAATGCTGACCGAAGCCGAGGCGCTATCGTCGTCGCTGCAGAGGGCGGCACAGCAGGGAGGACAAACCATCAACGTCAACATGGCCGGTGCAACACCGGAATCGCTCCGAATGGCACTGCTTGTGATTACGGTGTTCCCGATTTTATGTGTATATCCATTCCTGCAAAGATATTTCATCAAAGGAGTTATGATCGGATCGGTTAAAGGCTGAGGAAGTACAGCAGAAGCGGAGAAGCGGATACAAGTTCCCTTGTGGAACTTGATCATAACACTTTTATTTTTGGGGAGGGTTTTTATGGCTAAGCTAAGGTTAAAAGCGGTCTGTTCGTTGATGGGGGTCATCATGCTGACCGGTATGCTGTACGGATGTGGCGGAGGTAGCGTCGAAAATGGTAGCGGGAAAAGTAGCAGCGGGGATACTTCAGGGGACAAAAAAACGACGCTGACGATTCTGAACAATTGGAACGGTTCATCCGGGCCAGACAACGAAACGACACCGGTTACGCAAGCGATCGAAGAAAAGACGGGGATCAAAATGATGATCGATTATACGAAAGGCAGCGAGGTTGAGAAGGTCAATCAGATTTTTGCGACCCAGGATCTTCCGGACATTTACACCGGACCCGCATGGGGAGGGGAACTAGACGGGATCATTAAAGCGGCGAAGGAAGGACAGCTGGTGGACCTGACCGATAAAATCGACAAATACCCGAACCTCGCCAAAGCGATTGCCAAAGAAAACGTCCCACCTGCGCTGTATGAGAAGGCCATTGGCGGAATCGACGGCAAAAAGTATATGATGTATCAAAACCAGCCAGCGACCGGAAACGACGTCAATGATTGGTTGTACGGTTTCTATGTGCGCAAAGACATTGCCGAGAAGGTGGGTGTAGACCCACAAGCAGTGAAAACGAAAGATGATTTGTATCAATTCTTGAAAAAAATCAAGGACGCCAATCTGACGGAAAACGGTATGCCAGTCATGCCTATGGGCGGATTCCATGATGGTTGGGCCGTGGGCATCGGGAACACCATGTTTTATGGAACCAGTTATATGGAGAAAGGCGACGGAAGCTTGGAGAATGTATTTTTTACCAAAGCTTATGAGGACTATACGCTGTATTATCGCAAACTGATCGCTGAAGGGCTGCTTGATCCGGAAGTGTTTACCCAAACGGACCCGATCGCAACTGAAAAAATTAAACAAGGGCGGATTGCCGTATTGGCCGCGCATTATCCCGCCATTCTCGACGCGTCCAAAGATTACGTGAAATCCCATCCGGGTACGGATTATGTGCCCGTCGGACCGCTGGAGCGGGCAGGCGCAGAGCCGAACCGTCCTGTAGACTTATCAATTCAAGGCAATAACGTGACCGTAATTACGAAACAATGTAAGGATGTTGTCGCTGCACTCAAGCTGCTGGATTTTCTGGCGTCCGACGAAGGTTTTATGCTGGTGCATTATGGTGTGGAGGGCGTTCATTGGGAGAAAGTTGATGGGAAACCAAAAGCGAAACAGGAATGGTTTGACAAATTCAACGAAAATACAACCGGGAAGATGAAGCGAAACGAAGGGATTGCGATTGGACTCGAAAACATGACCGGACTGGACCGGATCAATTCGGTTGGCGGAGGAGATATTTGGGCGGATCAAGACCGCCTGGCAGCGATGGACAATGCACGTAAAATTTTGCGTCCGAACGGAATCAATATTATAGCAGCCTTCAACCCGGGGGACGTCATCACCAATGCTTCGAATTGGGAAACACTCAAGCCTTCCATGGATCAGATAGGTGATGTTTGGAAGCAGGCGATATTCGCCAAATCAGATGCAGACGCATTAAAAGTGCTCAACGACCTGCGCGAACAGATCAAAAAGACCGGTTATGGAGAAGCGATGAAATATGTAAATGATCAATTGAAGGGCAAAGAAGTCGTCAAGCTGGCCATGCCAAACTAAGGAGTGATAGGCAGTACATCCGGGTTCTGTACAGGGCACGTCTGTTGCGATTGAATGGAAACACTTTAACCCCCTAAATGAGGGTACTCTCCTTGTTTAGGGAAGCTTTTTTGCTAACTATTCAAATTTGACTAGATAAACACACTTCATTATACTAAGGCTGAATTCAATGAAAGGAGCATCTATAATGTCGACAATAAGATTGCTTGTGTTGGGATCGATCCAGCGGAGAGGCATCAGCCATGGATACGCGGTGTACAATGATTTGACTTCCTGGCGGGCCGAAACCTGGACGAACGTAAAACCGGGATCTATTTATCATGCCTTGGAGAAGCTCGAAGCCCAGGGAATGACCAAGACAGAAACCCCAAACGAGCAAGTCAAGTTAGGTCCTTCACGTACGGAATACAGCGTCACTGCTGCCGGGAAAGCCGAATTTGAAACCCTTTTGGAATCAGCGCTCCAGAACTTTGAAATTCAGACGTTTGCCGTAGGTATCGCCTACATGGATATGCTGCCTCGGCCGCATGTCATTCACTTGCTGCAAAACCGATCGTTCGCCCTGAAAGAATCAGCGGCATTTTTAACCACACTGCCAACGGAAGAGATGCCATCCGAGCCTTCGAAACATCCGGAGCTGGTTGGATTGTGGAAAAACTATTTGGATAGCGAAATAGCAAATACACTCAGACTGATTAACTCCATTGAATCAGGCAAATATGCGTTTGCGGACGAAAAACAAGGAGGGATGGAATTATGATTCAAGTGAAGCTGCATGATGGCAGTTCAATCGATATGATCATTCATGGGGAAGGACCGGCTATTTTAACTAGATCATACCGGAGCCATGCAAGCCAAGCATGTTCTGCCTGTTCTTCTTCCTTGGTTGGACGCGAATATGCGAGGCCGTTAAGAGATACTTCTTCATAGCTCTTATATTTGCATGAAGACGATTGTATGTTTCGTTAGCCCAAAGCTCCCTGACCCAAGACAAAATAGCTGCCGAGACTTCCTCGACACTCTGCGGCCTTGGGCAGTTGGCATTTCTCTATCTTGGTGAGGCAATTTACTGAATAGTGCTGGCAATAAGTGCAAGATCCTTTGGACTGAACAGTGGTATAAAATCTTTGTCATTAACCTGATTGGACATTAAGAGATAAGTTAGCCCGTCTTCTCTCCAGTAAAGCGCGCTGGTGTGTGAATCGCTTTGTATCCAGGTCGGCGTGCCATTGCGGAGCTTAGGACCGGATTTGCCCTTTGGCTTCGAGGTATCCTGTGAATTGCTCTCCACCAAAATTAGCTGGCGGCCGTTCTCCAGATCAGCGTAAGTGAGCTGGATCATATCAAACGGGGCTTCGATGATGCTAGCGGCCGTTTGGGTAGGCGGAAAAGGAAGTCTAATCTGTTTGACTTTAAACGGCATCTGCTTCAGCGTATCTTCAAAAGACGGGGCATTTCTGTCCTGATCCCATTTCAAGCCGTCGGACGTGATGCCCATATGCGTACGGTTGACAGCTTTTCCATATTCCGCGGATGTTACTTTATCGGAGCTGCAGCCTGCCAAAATAGAAAAGCAGAGCAGCAATCCTATGATGCCGGAAAGTTTATACATAAAACACCTCTTCTTAGACGCGATAAAAAAATAAAAGATCATGCGATTTGCTTAAAGCAGCTTAGGCGACGGACGGTTTTCATGCAAATCTGATTCATTATTTTATTGATCGCGCCTTAATAAAAATATTGCACCAAACCACGTATATTAACGGCATGGATCAGGCGCTGCTTATTGCGAAGGAGATAACCACAGGCAAAGAGCGCTTTATTTCTATAAACGCCTTCAAAATCCAATGGGTTACGGTCAAATATCGAAGTTGCCCCATTATATGGATGGGGATTTTAGCTTGCCAGATGAAAAAGGATGTGCTATTTTAATAGTGTAACCGGTTCCACACTAGGGAGAGAAACAAGATATGGCAACCATTAGAGACGTCGCAAAACACGCGGGAGTTTCGGTAGCAACCGTTTCGCGGGTGCTCAATAAGACGGGGTATGTACATGAAGATACCCGCAAGAAAATTGAAATCGCTATCAGTGAGCTGCATTATACGCCGAATGAGGTCGCAAGATCTTTGTATAAGCGAAAATCAAGGCTGATCGGTCTGTTGCTCCCAGATATCACTAACCCATTCTTTCCCGAGCTTGCGCGCGGGGTAGAGGATGAAATGCGGGAGAATGATTTCCGAATTATCTTTGGTAATAGCGATGAGAATACGAAAAAAGAAAAAGAATATATCCAAACGTTCGTGCAAAATAACGTGGTGGGCGTAATCGCCTCCACAAATCATCCAGATACAGATACATACCGGAAGCTGAACATTCCGGTGGTATTCCTCGACCGGACGGCGGATAACCGCCCGTCGGTATATGCCGATGGCCGCGAGGGTGGAAGACTTGCCGCTCTTGAAATGGCCGCACGCGGCAGCTGTCAAATAACGGTGATGCAAGGGCCCGAGCATATCCGGCCTGCTCAGGATCGTTATCAAGGTGCGGTTGATGAGCTGAGGAAGCAAGGGATCTCGTTTAACGTGATCAAGACTTCGTCTTTTTCATTCACGGAGGCGGGAATCTGGGCTAAAGAACTTTTCGAGTATCATCCAGATACCGACGGCGTGATCGCGAGCAATGATATCGTAGCGACAGCGGTTTTGCATGAAGCGCTCAGGCTTGGAAAGAGAGTGCCGGAAGAGGTGCAGATTATCGGTTTTGACGATATTCCGCTCAGCAGCTTGCTGACACCGTCGCTTACGACAATCCGGCAACCTTCGTATGATATGGGAAGAGCGGCGGCCGGTCTGCTTATTCAATTGATAGAAAATGAAAATATAACTCATAAAAGCATTCAGATGCCCGTGACGTTTACGGAGCGGGATACAACGAGGAAGGTGGAGAAGCATGGCTAAAATTATTGTGGTGGGTAGTTCATCAATCGATCTTGTCGTAACATCATCCATACGTCCGGGAGCCGGTGAAACGGTTCTCGGCGAAAGCTTCAAGACCGTGCCCGGAGGCAAGGGCGCCAATCAGGCTGTCGCCGCAGCTCGCCTCGGAGCTGATGTGACCATGATTGGACGCGTGGGAGATGATCATTTCGCGAAAGAAATTTTAGATAACTTCAAATGTAATGGTGTTTCTATCGACTATGTGGAACCGGTTACACATATGGAAAGTGGAACAGCGCACATCATTTTGGCTGAAGGAGACAATAGTATTGTTGTCATTAAAGCAGCGAATAATATGGTAACACCGGATTATATCGATAACTCCATGAGTGCTTTTGCAGGAGCGAATATGGTAATGATCCAGCAAGAAATTCCGGTGGAGACCGTAACTCATGTCAGCAGAATTTGCAAGAAGCTTCATATTCCTCTGCTGCTGAATCCCGCTCCAGCTCGTCCGCTCGAAGAAGAGGTTATCGAGAATGCGGCTTATATTACGCCAAATGAGCATGAAGCGAAGGTATTATTTTCATCCTTAAGTGTTGCCGAAGCGCTTCGCAAATATCCGAACAAACTGTTTATCACCGAAGGAAGTAAAGGTGTCCGTTATTTTGACGGATTAAACGAAGTGCTCGTTCCTTCTTATAAGGTTGAAGCAGTGGATACGACAGGTGCGGGAGACACATTTAACGCCGCTTTCGCCGTCGCACTCGCTGAGGGCAAACCGCTTTTCGAGAGCGTCCGTTTCGCCAACCGCGCGGCTTCCTTATCCGTAACGAAGTTTGGAGCACAGGGCGGCATGCCGCACCGTCAAGAAGTGGAGGCACAGATGTAACATGAAAAAACAAGGCATCTTGAACAGTCATATATCGAAAGTTTTGGCCGATTTGGGCCATACGGACACGATTGTGGTCGCTGATGTTGGCCTCCCGATCCCGGAAGGGGTGAAAAAAATCGATCTTGCGCTAACGCTTGGATCACCAAGTTTTGAAGAAACCGTAAATGCCATCGCAGCAGATATGGAAATCGAGAAGGTGGTTATTGCGGAAGAAATAAAAACCAATAATTCCGAAGCACTTCATTATATAGAAGATAAATTCGAGGGATGCCAGATTGAAAAGTGTCCTCACGAAGAGTTCAAGCAGTTGACTCGTAAGGCCAGAGCCGTGATCCGCACAGGTGAGGCCAAACCGTTTGCAAATATCATTTTACAGGCAGGCGTCTATTTTGGTTAAAAAGCATTAGCTTACGAAGCAAGTTTTGCTGCGGAAAACAATCAAGGAGCAGTGCCCGCAAAACTAGGCATTGGCTTACGAAGCAAGTTTTGCTATGAAGAACATCAGTGGAGCAATGCTCGCAAAACTTTAAGGAGGACCCCTTATGCACATTCAAATGAAAGGAATCCACAAAGCCTTCGGCAGCAACCAGGTATTATCCGGCGTTGATTTTGAGCTGCGCGAAGGCGAGGTTCACGCCCTAATGGGAGAAAACGGCGCCGGCAAGTCCACGCTGATGAATATCCTCACCGGTTTGCATCCAAGGGACGAAGGAACCATCATCGTCGACGGCAAGGAGACGTATTTTTCGAATCCAAAAGAGGCGGAAGGTCAAGGTGTAGCCTTTATCCATCAGGAACTAAATGTTTGGCCTGATATGACCGTGCTTGAGAACCTGTTTATCGGAAAGGAAATGTCCACGCCATGGGGTTTGCTGAAGTCAAAGGAAATGAAGGCGCTTGCAAATGAGCAGTTCAATAAGCTTTCCGTCGACATTCCGCTGAATATCGAAGCTGGGGAATGCTCGGTCGGACAGCAGCAGATGATAGAGATCGCCAAGGCGCTACTTACTGACACCAAGGTGATCATTATGGACGAACCAACGTCGGCGCTTACGGAGAGAGAAATTGAGAAGTTGTTCGAGGTCATCCAGTCATTGAAAAAAACGGGCGTATCCATCGTCTATATATCACACCGCATGGAGGAGATATTCGCGATTTGCGACCGGATCACCGTCATGCGTGACGGAAAAACGGTAGACACGAAGGATATTCCGCAGACTAACTTTGACGAGGTCGTCAAGAAAATGGTCGGCAGAGAGCTGACCGAGCGCTTCCCAGCTCGGAATCCTTCCCCGGGTGAGGTTGTGCTCGAGGTCGAGCACGCATCGCGGAAGGGATTGTTCGAAGATGTGAGCTTTAAGGTTCATGAAGGCGAAATCGTCGGCTTCTCGGGATTAATGGGATCGGGACGTACGGAGATTATGAGGGCCTTGTTCGGACTCGATCATCTGGATGGCGGCGAGATCCGCATGTTCGGGAAGAAAGCCGCCATTAAAAAGCCGGCTGACGCGGTAAAACTTGGAATCGGTTTCATTACGGAGGACCGCAAAGACGAAGGGTTGATTCTGGACTTCTCCGTACGGGAAAACATGGTACTGCCAAGTATAAGTGGATTTACATCCAAAGGAATCATCTCATCGCAAAAAGAAAAGCTATTCGTAGATGCTCTGATTAAGCGGCTGCAAATCAAAACCCACTCGTCGGAAACGGCAGCCGGCAATCTGTCCGGGGGGAATCAGCAGAAGGTGGTTATCGCTAAATGGGTAGGCATAGGTCCTAAGCTTCTGATTCTCGACGAACCAACCCGGGGCGTAGACGTAGGCGCCAAGCGCGAAATATATCAGCTGATGAACGAGCTGACGGGCCATGGTGTTGCCATTATCATGGTATCCTCTGAATTGCCTGAAGTGCTTGGAATGAGCGATCGCATCGTTGTTGTTCACGAAGGCCATATCACGGGAGAACTAAATAAAGATGAAGCGACGCAGGAAAAAATTATGACGCTGGCAACAGGGGGACAGTAATATGACAACAATGAATAATGCAAAAACAAAGAAAGGGTTTCAGGTTTCGCAAATCACACAAAAATTGGGCCCGCTTCTCGGTCTGATCATCCTAGTTCTTATTGTATCGTTCCTGAATACAAGCTTTTTGGAACCGCTTAATATTTTGAATCTGCTCCGCCAGGTATCGATCAACGCACTGATTGCGTTCGGTATGACCTTCGTTATTTTAACAGGCGGCATCGACTTGTCCGTCGGCTCGATCCTGGCGTTATCAAGCGCCTTTGTCGCCAATATGCTTGTTGCTGGCTTTGATCCGATTTTGGCAATCATCATTGGCTGTTTAGTTGGCGGCGTGATGGGCATGGTCAACGGTCTCTTGATTACCAAAGGCAAAATGGCACCGTTTATCGCGACATTGGCAACAATGACCATCTTCAGAGGATTAACGCTTGTTTATACAAACGGTAACCCGATTACCGGGCTGGGTGACAGCATGACGTTCCAGCTGTTCGGCCGGGGCTATCAATTCGGTATTCCGATTCCTGCCATTACGATGATCATTACCTTTGCAGTTCTGTGGGTGATATTGCAAAAAACTTCCTTCGGACGCAAAACCTATGCAATCGGCGGTAACGAAAAAGCGGCTATCGTTTCTGGTATTAAAGTTTCACGTGTCAAAATCATGATTTACTCTTTGGCAGGTGTGTTGTCTGCTTTGGCCGGAGCCATTTTGGCCTCACGTTTGGACTCGGCGCAGCCAACGGCCGGTACTTCCTATGAGTTGGACGCGATCGCTGCGGTTGTTTTGGGCGGTACAAGTCTTTCCGGCGGCCGTGGCCGCATTGTCGGTACGTTGATCGGTGTGCTGATTATCGGTACCTTGAACAACGGACTTAACTTACTCGGCGTGTCTTCTTTCTATCAAATGGTTGTTAAAGGTATTGTCATTCTAATCGCCGTACTCATCGACCGAAAAAAATCCGCATAAGGGAGAGAATTTACATGAAAAAACTTACTTTAGTATTGGCAGCGTTTCTGCTTATTTTAACAACTGGATGTTCACTGCAACCACCAAGCTGGGCCAAGCCTAAAACGGCCGGAGAGGCGAAAAAAATCAAAGTCGGTTTATCCATCTCCACTTTGAATAACCCGTTTTTCGTTTCGTTGAAAGATGGCGTGGTTAACGAAGCCAAAAAGCATAACATGGAAGCGATCGTTGTTGACGCGCAAAACGATTCGGCTAAACAAAGTAATGATGTCGACGATCTGATTCAAAAGGGTGTTGAGGTGCTGCTTATTAACCCTACTGATTCCGCAGCTATTTCGACTGTTGTGCAGTCGGCGAACAATCTCGGCATTCCTGTCATTACCCTCGACCGCTCTGCGGACAAAGGTGATGTTGAAGCACTCGTAGCTTCAGATAACGTGAAGGGCGGCAAGATGGCGGCTGAATTTATCGAAAAAATTGTGGGCAAAGACGCGAAAGTAATTGAATTGGAAGGTGTAGCTGGCGCATCGGCGACCCGTGAACGCGGCAAAGGTTTCCATGAAGTTGCCGACCAGAATCTGAAAGTCATCGCAAAACAAACGGCGGATTTTGACCGTACAAAAGGTCTGAACGTCATGGAAAACCTGCTGCAAGCAAACCCTGGTGTACAAGCCGTGTTCGCACACAATGACGAAATGGCGCTGGGTGCAATCGAAGCTATCAAGAGCTCCGGCAGAGACATTCCGGTTGTCGGTTTTGACGGCAACGATGATGCATTGAAATCGATCCAGGACGGAAAGCTGACCGCGACCGTGGCACAGCAGCCTGATCTGATCGGACAGTTGGCGGTTCAAGCCGCAGCTGATGTACTTCAGGGCAAGACGGTAGAAAAAAACATTCCTGCACCGCTTAAGCTGGTAACTAAAGAATAGTTCGGGATGTGGGAGCTGTAGACGAGAAAAATGCCTAACGGCGCACACTTCTTGAAAAAAAGACCGCTATTAGCAGAGTTTTGTTTCTCCGAGATCAGAATAGGTTCTGAACTTGATAGCTTAGTTATGATCCCCTTATCGTGGACAGGTTTATTTTATGACCTGCTAACGATAAGGGGTTTTTCTTTTGGGTGACTGTCTATGGTCGTTTAGTGAATTTCGAAAAGTAATCAGCTGACGGAAAAAGATGCAAAACTGCATCTTCTTCTGCAGTTTTTCTATCCTAGAAGGTAAAGCTTGCAAAAGTGCATGCTTTTACGGTCTGTGAGCGTTTATTCAGAAGTTTTTGCTTAAAAAGATGTGCTTTCTCAACAATTTGGATTAGAACACACTAAAGTGAGAGAAAAGGATACACTTTCTGCATTTTTCAGGTGTTTCAAACTCGCGCCCAAGGATGGGCTGCCGACATCGATCGATCGTAAGTTTTCAGTGGAAAAAGACCTTAACGCAGTGATTGGCATGATGGGAGAGATCATCCTCGAAACGAAGTCGCATTGACGATTCCGATAAACTAGGCTAACCTTGACTCAAAACAGGATACCTATAGGAGGATAATCAGATGGCTAGAATTCCTGTCATCATCAGCACCGATCCAGGCATCGACGACGCGGCGGCGCTTGGAATGGCTTTTTACCGACCGGAACTGGATGTTCGCTTAATTACGACGTTACATGGCAATGTGGATATTGACAAAACAACTGCCAACGCGTTAAAGTTGGTCACATTTTACGGACAGGATACACCTGTGGCTCGCGGTATGGAAACACCTTTGTTTCAGCCTGTTGTCAGTACGGATGTACACGGGGAATCGGGTATGGACGGGTATGATTTTCCGGAAAGTACACACCGGATCATCGAAGAACATGCGGTTGAGGCTATGCGTTCATTATTGGAAGCATCTGGCGCAAAGATAACGCTGGTTTCCATTGGTCCTCTGACCAATATTGCCATGTTATTGCTGATGTACCCTCATATCAAGTCCCAAATAGATCGCATTGTGTTGATGGGCGGTTCATTATCCGGCGGCAATGTTACCAGCGCTGCGGAATTTAATATTTGGGCTGATCCGCATGCCGCACAAATCGTCTTTGATTCCGGCGTTGATATGGTTATGATTGGCCTGGACGTAACCTTGAAAGCGCTTATTGGCGAAGAAGAATTGGATCCGGCAAATAAACAGAGCCAAACAGCGGAGATGTTTGACGCCACCTTCCGTCATTATCGGGATGGCGATATGGAGAACGGGGTCGTGATGCATGATATGTGCGCGATCACATATTTAACGAACCCGGAGATATTTCATGTTGAGCCCAAGCGGATTACCGTTATTACCGAAGGGCCTGCCAAGGGTATGACCATGGAAATTAATGGCGAACTGAACATCCGGGTTGCGACTGGAATTGACCAGACAGCGTTTAAATCCTGGTTTGCGGAAACGTTGGATCGAATGAAGTAAGCGGTGTGCATTGAGGTTGTAGTATGACTGAAATTTAGTATGTTCGGGATCGGATCCACGATAGAATGTTGCGGGAAATTCGAAAAGTAACCAAGCGACGGAAAAGATGCGAACCTGCATCTTTTTCTGCGTTTTATCTATCTTAAGAAGGAAAAGCTTGCAAAAGTGCAATTATTTCCTGCCTTTGTGCCTTCGCTGGTGGATTTTACCTGGAAAGGATGCGCTTTTGCACCAATTTAGCATAGAGCGTACTAGAATGGTAAGAAAAGATGCGCTTTTGCACCAATTTGCATGAGCGCACTAGAGTGGCACTAGAGCGGGCGGTGAGAAAAGATCCACTTTTTCATTTTTCGGGGTGGCTTCACACCCGCGCCCATATTAAATGAATCATACCGCCCCAGTGCGGCTCCATCCGTTCAATCTGAAGACCAGAATTCCTCACGATTTGAATGATGTCGCGATTCCAGTGGCACCCGGAAACTTTGCGGGCAATCGGATTTAGCAAGTGTTGGGTGGATTTTAATAAAACATTGCCTCCAAGTCCATGCTCCAAAAGGCAGATACGACCGCTAGGTCTGCACCAGCGACTGATGTTGCGGAGAACCTGCTCCGGGTTGTCATAACCGCATAAGGAAAGTGTAGAAACAACGTAGTCGAAAGAATGTTCCGGAAACTCCAATGTTTCAATATCACTTTCGATCAAATTCACCTGCATGCGCAGCTCATCAGCAATCCGGCGCGCGCGATGGAGCATCATCGGACTGAAATCTGCGGCTGTCAGCTTCACCTGAGCCATATCATAATAAGGAAAGTTGGCTCCCGCACCAACTGCGATTTCAAGCACATCTCCCTGGACGCCTTCAACAAGGCGTTTTCGCCATTCACCCATCATGCGTTTACGCGTGTTTTCCTCATATATAGCCGACTGTTTATCGAACTTCTTAATTAGCTTTTGTTTTTCCATTTTATGTTTGCTCCTCAATAAATCATCTTTTGATTGAATAATACATTAAGGTTTATCACTTTCGGAGCAAGTTGGTTTCTCCTTGATCACGCCTGCTGCGTATAGAGGTCCGTGGGCCGAAAGTTTGAACATGATCGATGCGATTTCCTGTGGCGACTCTTTACGCCCTTTCATCAGCCATTCTTCGATAATGCCGAAATGCGCCGATGCGATATAGGCGACAAGATATTCCGTCGGGACAAGCACATTTTCCTTTTTTATAAACGGAATTACATTTTTTTCGAACAAATGCTCCCACATCATTGCTTTAAGTAAAGAATGAAAAGAAGGATCTCCTTTGGGACCGAGGATTGTTTTCAAGAAGTCGGCATGTTCGCCCATATACTCAAACACCGTCACGATATACGGAAAAGTTTGCTTGATATCCACCAGATTATTCATATCAAAGAGGTCAATCGTACTGAGAATCTTGATCAAACCTTCGATGAGCTCCTGTTCACTCTGCTCTAGTAAATCATATTTATCCCGGTAATGCAGATAAAAGGTTCCGCGGTTTATTTCCGCCCGTGTCGTAATATCCTTTACCGTTAACGCTTCAAAGCCCTTTTCATCGATTAACTCCGTTAAAGCCTTGCGAATGACGTCCTTCGTGCGCATAACCCGCCGGTCCTTCGATTGCTCCATGATTAAGAATCCTCCTGTTAGAACCAAATTCATATTGGAATCATACGAGAAAATGAAGCTAGATATAGATCTACAGTATATTCCGTATTGAATCTATAAATAGCCTGAATTCAAGCATCGGTCAACATTATGTAATTGATTCATTAATGAACAATTATTGCGAAACTGCCGAGTAATGATCACATATTGAAATTCTGTTTATTGTGATTGAAATATGCTTTGATTATAATGAAATTACGAAAGATAATCAACACAGTGTTCATTAACGAGGGAGTGGGAAAATGGAAGCAACCGTCACAGTGCGGCAGGTTAGCAGAAGATTTGGACAAAAAATCGTGCTAAACAAAGTGGATCTTCACATGGAAAAAGGCCAAATCTACGGGCTAATCGGTCCTTCTGGCGCAGGCAAAACGACGCTCGTCAAAATGATGGTCGGGATGGATGTGCCGGATGAAGGCCAGATCGAAGTGCTCAACACGAAAATGCCTAGTCTGCCTATGCTCCAGCAAATTGGGTACATGGCGCAATCGGATGCTTTATACACTGAACTGACGGCGGAGGAGAATCTGAAGTTTTTTGCTTCGATGTTTAAAATGGGCAGAACGGAGCAAAAGCAACGGATTGCCTATGCAGCAGATTTGGTGAATTTGACGGATGAACTAGGTAAAAAGGTGTCTGCCTATTCCGGGGGCATGAAACGGAGATTATCGCTTGCGATCGCTTTGATTCACAACCCTTCCGTGCTCATTTTGGATGAGCCGACCGTTGGTATTGATCCGGAGCTAAGGCAGTCGATCTGGAATGAACTCATCAGGTTAAAGACATCCGAGCATAAAACAATCATCGTGACGACGCATGTCATGGATGAAGCGGATAAATGCGATCAGTTAGCCATGGTACGAGAAGGGCGAATTTTAGCCAGCGGCACGCCGGAGCAGCTTAAACAGCAATATCATGCAGTGAATTTGGAAGAAGTATTTTTGCGGGCGGGAGGCGAAACGGCATGAGAATCAAAGCGCTTGTCAGAAGAATTTTCGAACAGATGCTGCGCGACAAAAGAACATTGGCCTTGCTGTTTCTGGCGCCGCTGCTCGTATTGTCATTGATGTATTATTTGTTTAATCACACCGGAAATGCATCTGATGCCAAAATTGGCGCTGTTGGAATGAACCCGCAAATGATTTCGCTCATAAAGCAGCAGGGGCTGGATGTGGTAACCTATGAAAAAGCCGATAAAGATACATTGGTACAGGATAAGCTGGATGCGATCATAGAAATGCGGGATGGAAACCTTCATCTAATTTTGAAAAATAGCGATCCTTCTGGGTCCAAAGCACTGCAGATGAAAATTGGCCAGATGGCGGAAAATTTTACACAAGCGGTTCAGAAGCAGGAAATGTCTGTCCCAATGTCAAAGCCAGGACTAACTACGGAATATGTTTATGGAAGCGCGGACACGGCTTTTTTTGATACGTTAAGTCCGATCTTGATCGGTTTCTTTGTTTTCTTCTTCGTATTTATGATTTCCGGGATCGGATTGCTGCGGGAACGTACGACCGGAACCTTAGAGCGGCTCATGTCAACGCCTGTTCGTAGAGGAGAAGTTATCATCGGATATTTGGCCGGTTACGGCATATTCGCATTTATCCAAACCGTGATAGTCGTTGTGTACGCAACGATGGTTCTTGGCATTAATATGGCCGGATCAATCTGGTATGTCTTGTTGGCCAATTTGCTGCTAGCCTTTGTGGCTCTTTCGCTCGGGATTCTGCTGTCCACCTTTGCCGCATCGGAATTCCAAATGGTTCAGTTCATACCACTTGTCATCATCCCGCAGATCTTTTTCGCAGGTATTTTCCCGCTGGAGCATATGGCTTCCTGGGTGCAGGTCATTGCTAGAATTATGCCGCTCTATTATGGGGCCGATGCCCTCAAAAGCGTCATGTACAAAGGACTTGGATTTTCGGACATTGCTTTGGATCTTTCGGTGTTGGTGCTATTTGCCGCTGCGTTTATCATCCTAAATATTTTGGCATTGAAAAAATACCGAAAACTTTAGCGAAGAGGATATATTTTACAGGTCAAACCATTCGTCAAAACTTGAAACATGTAAAATAGAGCAGAGATGAATCAAATTCATTATGATTGATGCGAGTGTTTGAAGCAGGAATAAATCGATCCGATTTGGTATCGATTATATTCAGTCTGAGTTCAAGCAGACAGCCTTCATGATGAATTGATTCGTAATTGCTCTATTTTTGTGACCTATTTTGAGAGAGCATCGTCTAATTTATGTCCAGAAAATTGAAAGGGGGACGCCCCGTTTGAATATAGATCTTGAAACCGAAGTAAAGCGTGCACAGGAAGGGAATAAAGATGCTTTTATCGCATTGATTAAAAAAATCGAGCTTCGGATGTACAACATTGCCAGATCCATCGTTAAAAAAGATGAGGATTGTGCCGATGCGATGCAGGAAACGATTTTAAAAGCGTATAAGTCACTCCCGACGCTTAAAAATCCGGCCTTTTTTAACACATGGGTTTGTAGAATCCTTATTAATGAATGCAACACACTACTCCGTAAAAAATCGAGAACCATAGTGATGGCTGAGCCGCCCGAGCCTGTCTATATAGCCAAATCTCCGGATGATCGAATGGATCTGAGGGATGCGGTTTATCGTTTGGAGGAGGCGCAGCGGACGATTGTTATTTTGCATTATTTTCAGGACTTGCCGATACGTGAAATCGCGGAGATGTTGGAGTTATCAGAAGGAACGGTGAAGACAAGGCTTTACCGCGCCAGAATGACGTTATCGCGTTGGTTAAATAACCCTGTACCAAGGGAGGTGAGGTTATGAAAGGACTGGATCATGAAGATCTCCTTCAATTAAAAGAAGAACCGGTACAGGAAATACCGGAGTCCGTTCGCATGAGGCTGGACAAAACTTATTTCATGCTCGAAGATATGCCGATGGCCGAACCTGAACCTGAACAAAGGAAAAAAAGAAGCTGGATCCGACGGTCGGTTTTAATTGTTTCTGGATCTGCGGCAGCGTTTATGCTGCTGATCGGTTCCGGTTTTGTTTCACCGGTAATGGCACAAGCATTAAGTCAAATTCCATTTTTTGAAAGTGTATTTAAACTGGCGGGAGACCGCGGCTTGCAGAAAGCGAGCGATGAAGGAATGACCGTGAAAATGGATCAGAGCGTGACTCATAACGGGGTTACAGTAACGCTGTCAGAACTGATTTACGATGGGAGCCGCTTGAACCTGGTGCTGAGCCGCGACAAACTACCGGAAGAGAACTGGACTGATGATGCAAGCAGTTGGATTAAGCATGCGTCGCTCGGTCTGAATAATATCGATTTTTATGTGAACGGTTCTTTGGTCAATACCGCTATGGGTATCGCCCGGGGAGGAAGCGAAGCTCCGAATTCGATCATCGTGACCGCTTTGGATTCCCCAGGGCTTCATATCCCGGATGAATTTGAGCTGAAGCTCCTTATTACCTTACACGATCAGTCGGAGCCGTTCGAGTTCAATCTTCCGGTCAAAAAGACGGATAAAATCACGGTCATTACACCGGACGAATTCAAGGATCTTGGTCATGTCCGGATGAGCATCGTCAAGCTCAAAATTACGCCAGTTACGACGCAGCTTGAGGTCGGGATCAGAAGCGATCAAGGCCAGGACCTGAAAGAAATCTCTAAATTGGTTCCGGATCAGTACAAGGCCACTGATTTCGTTAATATTGATTACGATATCACGGATGATAAAGGAAATCTGCAAAATATGATTGATGGAAGTGGCTCCGGAGAAGCAGACCACTTCGAATATGTATGCAGCTTTGAGCCTTTTGAGGAAATTCCTGAGTTTGTGACGATTAAACCATTTGTTCGGTCTCCAAAAACAGGAGAAAAAAAATACATTCCCGAGCTTGAAACCAAGATTCAGGTGAAATAGGGGAGTCAAAGGGTAATGAAAATAGGACGGATCTGTCTGGTGAATAAATAACGGCATGGATATTTTTTGGTACTTCGGCAAAAATAATTCCGAAAAAGATAAGGAGGAAATATCAAATGCCTTTAGTGCCATATGAACCATTCCGCCATTTGGATAACATACGACGAGAAATGGACCGTTATTTCACCAATGATCTCCCGTCTTTTAAAGGGTTTCCTCAAAACTTCGGCCAAATGAATGTGGATATCTATGAGATGGAAAACGAGGTTATTGCGGCTTGCGACATTCCAGGTTTGGAACAAAAAGAGGATGTCAAAATCGAAGTTGACCACAATAATCTGTCGATCAGCGGTACTGTGAACAAATCAAATGAAGTCAAGGAGGAGCATATGCACAGACGGGAACGTTATTCCGGGCGGTTCCACCGTTTGATTACGCTGCCGTCTGATGTCTCCCCCGAAGGGGTCAAAGCGACTTATAAAAACGGGGTATTGGAAGTCCGTATGCGGAAGATTGATGGTGATCATCGGAAAAAGGTCGATGTGGAGTTTCATTAAAAAGAAGCGTTAAAAGGTTCGGCTAACACACGTAAAACTACCTGCATATGGTAGCGGTTCATGGGGGTGTCCCAAAAGGTGAACTGCACCCCGTCAAGTAGCGAAATTGATGCAAAAGTGCATCTATTTACGACATACGGCTTGATTTGGGTAAAAAGCTTGCGAAAGTGCAGGCTTTTTCTTTTTTCTGTGCGCAATTAGGTCATTCATGGTCAAAAGGATGCACTTACGTATCAACCATTTATAACATTATTTCAAAAAACAAAGGTGCAAAGGTAAAAGCTCCTGACAGTTACTCTTGGATGGTAAATATTGATATACCCGGGTCTTATTATAAAAATGGGCAATATGATTTCTTGGACGAAAAGGGAAATAGCGTAAAACAATTTGATATCTATAGTTTAGTTAACGCATTTCCAGCTGAAACGCCAGCAGGATACCCAGACGTATTGATTTATGACGTTTCCGAGGACCAATGGTAACCCGCAACCGATTTGTATTATAATGAAAAAACAGAACAAATATTCTATTTGAATGGTGATGTACGGTTCCATGAATCCAGATAACAAGTCTTTGGACTTTGCGGAAATTGATATAAGTGATGATCAGGATCGAAGCAGTGCTTCAATTCAGGAAATGATCATTCCAGAGCGGGAAAATCCCTCTGCACAACAACCTCCTCTTTTTACCCAAGAGCTCACGAAAGAGCGGAGATTTTTGCTTCAAGCCCGGGACTTTGCGGATCGGGAAGGCGAGCCGGCAGCTTACGCACCGTTTATGAGTTATTGGCCTACCTACGAGCATATGAGTGAATCGCAGTGCAGCTGGTATTTTTACTGGAGAA
Source organism: Paenibacillus sp. (assembly GCA_031254035.1). Taxonomy (GTDB): domain Bacteria; phylum Bacillota; class Bacilli; order Paenibacillales; family Paenibacillaceae; genus Paenibacillus_AQ. The sequence continues at coordinate 5,458 of JAIRVF010000023.1, read as the reverse complement.
GCGAAGTGCGGATGGGTAGGTATCCTTTCACTGATCTTTCTTATATTTTCGTCTATTTGTATGAGCTGATTCATGGTGTTGGTTGGGATAAACCAGATCAGGGTTACGAATTGATGGTGAAAATATGGGACGCTTACGGAGAAAAGTATCCCAAGCTAAACGGCTATATGGCCGATTGGATAAGCGATTTTGTGCTTGTACATCAGCTGGATCTTCCTTTAATGGACATCGTGACTCGATCTCAATCTGCCAAAGCAGGAGAGTTATATGATCTGGAATTAACCAGACTGTTTACATATGAACCTTCCGCGCTCAGTTTTGAGCATATATTAACCCTTTCGGATTACGATGTAGAGCGTAGCAAATTTTATCTAGATGGTGGAAAAGCGCTTTTGGAGGAATATGTGCCGAAGGTTGTTATCCTGGTCGATTCCTTCTTGCAGAAAACAACCGGGAAAAAGCTGGTGGATACTTTCTACCAGGGACGGGGGAAGTGGATAGAGCGGTACTTGTTCCGCAGTGCGATTTATGACGCAGACATGTACGGACGAACGTTCCCTCTCCATATTTCACAATTGCGTAAATGCCCACCTCTTCGTTATTACATAACACAGCTGGTGCGCTGTACGGAAAATAAATTAAGGGAATTGCAGCACTTCAAGGGCCGTCTGCGCGGCGTCACGCTGAAACAAGAGACGGAAACACTGATCGCACGTTTTCTTGACAAGGAATTCACACCACAAAAACCTGCTGGTCCTATCATTTCCATTGATCCCGGAAGATTGGCTGAGCTGCAAAAAGATAGCGAAGAAGTTCGAAGCATGCTGACGGTAGAGGATGTGCAGTCGGTAGAGCATGTACAGTCAGTGGAAGAAAAGCTGGCGCCTGATCATCTAGATCATCATTCGGGATCTGACCAGGAAATCGTATGGGATACGTCCAGCCTGGACGAGGAATGGATACTATTCGCCAGGCAGCTTGGGCAAGTTCATCTCGAAGCTTTGTATGCACTAAAATCGGAAGACGCATCCTTCAGTTTGGATCGAATTGCCGAAAAGTACGGAACGATGCCAGCGCTGCTGCTGGATGAAATCAATGAATTCGCGATGGAAACGATCGGAGATTTGGTGGTCGACGGCGAGAGCATTGCGGAGGAATATATCGATTGTTTTGAGTTATTGCAAAGGTAAAATTAAAGAGGTGAAAAAGCATGACAGAATTAAAAAAGACGGATATAAAAAAGACGGATTTAAAAATTCCAAGGCGTCTGACAACTGCGCTTGTCAATTCATTAACGGCAGGCGTGGTACCGCGGATCGGTCTTGAGCATATCGCCGTGGGACGGAAACCGGAGGTTGAAGCCATTTTGCGGGATATGGAAAATATCGCCGAAGGCGGAGCTGCAATGAAGCTGATCACCGGCCGTTATGGCAGCGGGAAAAGCTTCCTTCTGCAAACGATCCGCAATTATGCGCTGGACCGGGATTTTGTTACGGCTGACGCTGATTTGTCGCCCGAACGCAGACTGGTTGGCACGAAGGGACAAGGGCTGGCAACTTACCGTGAGCTGATGACCCATTTGTCCACGCGAACGCGTCCGGACGGGGGAGCGCTCGAAGCCGTTCTTCAGAAGTGGATTACCACGATTCAGCAGGAAGCGATGAAAGAAGGCGGATTACGTTCCGGAGACCGGCGTTAACGCAGGAGGTCGAGCAGCGGATTTTCGCGGTCACGGCAGAAATGCAAAATTTAGTGCACGGATTTGATTTTGCCCGGGTGCTGGCGGCGTATTGGAACGGATACAAACTTGGGGAAGATGAAAAGAAGCAGGCGGCTCTGCGCTGGCTGCGTGGCGAATTCCCAAACAAGACTGAAGCGAGAAAAGAGCTGGATGTTGGCGTCATCATCGACGATGACAATTGGTATGACTATATGAAGCTGTGGTCGGAGTTTGTGGCGAAAATCGGCTATAAAGGGTTGCTGCTTTTTATCGACGAAGGCGTCAATTTATATAAAATATCGAACAGCATCGCCCGCACAAGCAATTACGAAAAGCTGCTGACGATGTTTAATGATACGATGCAGGGAAAAGCGGAGCATCTTGGCATATTCCTGGGCGGTACACCCCAGTTTGTTGAAGACGAGCGGCGCGGCTTATTCAGTTATGAGGCGCTGCGCTCTCGTTTGGTGGAAGGCCGTTTTGCAGGCAGCGGCTACCGGAACTTTACCGGTCCGATTCTCAAGCTGGATATGCTGTCGCATGAAGAGATTTTGATTTTACTGCAAAAACTGCTGCAAATTCATGGTCTGCATTTTAGTTATAGCCCATCCTTAACCGATGAGGACTTAATTCAATTTATGGAAATGGCTGTCGGAAGAATGGGGGCGGACGAGCTGCTTACTCCGCGTGAAGTGGTGCGAGATTTTATGGATTTACTGCATACATTGCATCAAAATCCAGAAGCTTCATTCGATCAACTGCTGGGTGAGCGCATGGTAGCGCCTGCGGCAGGCGATCAGGAGCAAGACGATTTGGATGATTTTTTGGCGGAGTTTGAGCTATGAGTAGCGGAGCGAATCAGCTGTTTTACCGTCTGGCCCCATTTATTCAAGAATTTATTTACCGGAAAAGATGGGATACGCTACGTCCGGCTCAAGTGGAAGCGCTCAAAATTTGCATGGAAACTTCCCATCACATGCTGATCGCTGCGGGAACGGCATCGGGAAAGACGGAAGCGGCTTTTTTTCCAGCATTGACTGAACTTCATGAACGCCCGTCCGCATCCGTCGGTATTTTATACATCGGACCGTTGAAGGCGCTAATCAATGACCAGTTCGAACGGATCAAGGAGCTGCTCCGAGACGGCAATATCCCGGTCTGGCATTGGCATGGCGATGTTTCGCAAACGGAAAAAAGCAAGCTGATGCGAAACCCTTCGGGTGTCCTGCAGATTACGCCGGAATCATTAGAAGGGCTGTTGATGAACCGGCCTAATGCAATTCCCGCGTTATTCTATGATCTCAGATATATCATTATTGATGAAGTGCATGCTTTTATGGGAGTAGATCGGGGAATTCAGGTGCTGAGCCAGATCGCGCGGATCGGAAAAATGACGGGCTGCTCGCCAAGACGCGTCGGATTATCGGCGACATTAAGTGACTATGAAGCAGCAAAGGCATGGCTCGGTGCAGGGAGTGAACAAGCGGTGGATGCGGTATCCGTGCCTGGTGGACGTAAGCTGCGGCTCAGGGTGGAGCATTTTTCGTTTCCGGATGCCCGCGATGAAGAACAGGCGGAACATCTGCAAAATGCGCGGAAAGCCTATTACAACTTCGTATATGACAGTACGCATTTGAAAAAAGCACTCATCTTCACCAACAGCCGTTCGGATGCGGAGTTAACAACGCTTGAACTGCGAAGAGTGGCGGCACATCGGCATCAGCCGGATGTATTTCATGTGCATCACGGCAGTATCTCAGCGATGCTGCGCGAAGAGGCGGAGGCCGCACTGAAGGATGGGCCGGGGCCAGCTGTTGCCGCTGCGACGGTGACGCTTGAGCTGGGAATCGACCTTGGGGAATTGGAACGGGTGGTTCAGCTTGGGGCGCCATACAGCGCGTCCAGCTTTGTGCAGCGGCTTGGCCGATCCGGTAGGCGCAATGATGCGCCGTCCGAAATGCTGTTTGTCTGTCCGGAGGAAGAGGATGAAGATGCGATGCTGCCTGCACGTATGCCATGGACGCTGCTGCGGGCCATTGCGGTTATCGAGCTGTATATCCGTGATCGCTGGGTGGAACCGCTAGATATTCGGCAAAAGCCGATCGGACTGTTATATCATCAGACAATGAGCATATTGAAAAGCAGGGGTGAAGCGACGCCGGCCGAGCTGACATCCGACGTGCTTATGCTGCCATCATTTAGCCGTATCACTCCGGGCGAATATAAGGTGTTCCTGAATTATTTGCTGCAAACCGACCATATTCAATGGACCGAACAGCAAAGCCTTATTATTGGACTGACGGGTGAAAAGATCGTAAACAACTTCCGTTTCTACGCTGTGTTCAAAGATGATGAGGAGCATGCCGTCTACAACGGCACAGAGGAAATCGGCTCCATTACGACCGTGCCGCCGCCTGGATATTGTTTCTCGCTGGCAGGGAAGCTTTGGAAGGTTACCGAAGTGGATACCAAACACAAAGCGGTTTACGTTAAAGCGGCTTTAGGTAAAGTCGATACGTTATGGCTTGGTGCAGGCGGGGATGTTCATACTTTGGTAATGCGTAAAATGCGTGAGGTATTGGCGGATAGCACCATCTACGCGTATCTGTCCCCTCAAGCCGTAAACCGGCTGGAGCGGGCCCGGCGTTTGGCCAAAGAAAGCGGACTTTTGAGGTCTGCGGTCATTCCCGCTGGCGGCGACTCGCTGTTCATTTTGCCGTGGGTAGGAAGCAAGCAGTTTAGGACGTTGGAACGGCTGCTCAAAAACAATCTTGCGGAGCATCTATCCTTACGTTCCATCGTGCCGATGGAGCCTTATTATTTCGTTGTGGCAGGAAAAGCGGATAGTCAGATGCTATTGGAACAGATTTTACAGGAATGTGCTGCTTGTACGGACCCGTCGATGCTTTTGGGGCCCGATGAAGCACCTTACTTGGGCAAATACGACGAGTTTGTTGCGCCGCAGCTGGTACGTCAGGCATTTGCCGTGGATGGGTTGGATATAGGGGGACTCAAGCAGGGATTGAGTCAATGATCCTAACTCAAGCGACGCTTGATATACGGATTTACACATTTTCGATACACTGAACCCATCAACCGATGAGGAGTGATTTGAAATGTTTGATATGGTCAAAATAGGCAAAAACATTGCCAAAATGAGAAAAGAAAAAGGTATGACACAGATGGAAGTTGCAGATCGCATGGGGGTAAGTTATCAGGCGATCAGCAACTGGGAGCGGGGCGAAACGATGCCCGATATTTCCAAGCTGCCGGAGCTTGCGAATATTTTTGAGGTGAGCATCGATCAGATTCTGGATAATCAAAAAGGAACTAAAATGGTTAAAACATTTATCGAAAACAATACCTCAGAATTTTTGCAAAATAACGAGATTTCGATAAATGAATTCTCCACCGTTGCTCCAATCTTAAAAACGGATCAGGCAGACGAAATTTTCGGTCATCTGAAATCAAAGTTTAGCATGAAAGAAATCGTATCGATTGCTCCGTTTGTTAGCACCGAGATCATTGATGAATATGCGAAAAAGGCTTGTGAAACCGAAGGTTTCAGTGAACTGAAGTCACTGGCTCCGTTCATGAGCGAAAGAACCATCGAGGAATACGCCCGCAAAGCCTTTGAAAAGGGCGGGTTCAGTGCTTTGAAGCCGATAGCCCCGTTTCTTGACGAAGATATTATCGAAAAGTGGATTCGTGCCGGATTTGAACATACGTCATAACCCC
>JAIRVF010000134.1 GCA_031254035.1 Paenibacillus sp. | reverse complement strand
ATGCTTACTTTAGGCTGGTCGGATGGCCATACGTTCATCCCGGTGGACTTCTCCTTGCTCGCTTCGCTGAAGTCTCAAGTGAACGGAATCATGCAAGTGATTGATAAGCGTACGTCCGGTTATAAGCGGCGAGTTGAAGCTTTGCTACCTGCTCCTGAAGTCATTCCAGCGATGATTGACCGAGCGCTTTCAGCTGGAGTGCAGGCTTCATACGTGCTCATGGATAGTTGGTTCACACATGCCCCATTGATCCAATCGATGCTTGATCGCGATCTAGATGTGATCGGCATGGTCAAAGATGACAAGAAGCGTTATCTTGTTGGTGAAGACCGGTTATCCTTGCTAGAGCTTTACTTTAAAGCGATCCCCGTCCAAGGAAAGAATAAGGAAATCTTACGTTCCATCCGTACCGAGTTATCTCGAGGGATCCCGGTCACGATGGTATTTGTACGCCACCGCTCAAAGAAGAAAGAATGGCTGGCGATTCTGTGCACTGACCTCTCGATCTCCGAAGAAGAAATTATCCGGATCTACGGAATTCGTTGGGATATTGAAGTGTTTTTCAAGTGTGCCAAATCGTTGCTGCGTCTGCAAAAAAAGTTTCAGGGCCGTTCTTATGACATGCTGATTAGTCATACGACGATTGTCTTTTCACGTTACATTTTGCTAGCATGGCAACACCGACAGAGCACTGACAACCGCACCCTGGGCGGCTTGTTTCATTTGCTATGCGACGAGGTAAGTCAACTGGATTGGGCGGTCGCCTTAAAACAACTAATTGAATTGCCTGAGGATGTCGCCAAGAAGGCCAGCAAGAAAATCACAATACTTATCCAGACACAACTCCAGCAATGGATCACTGGTTTGCCCAATTACATCAAGACCTACCTACCGAACTTAAGCTGCGAAAGTTGAGTAAGTAACTTCTAAATTCATATTATAATTTAAGTCGCCTTGCCATTCAGATGGTAAGGCATTTTCCTTTTAGTAGGTATAGATTTTATAACTCAACTGTTATTATGTCCCGAAAATAAAGTCGTATCGGCACTTCCAATCTACAGCAAATCGTTCAAACCCTTGTCCCGACTTGTTTTCCTCGCCCTTTCCCTTCAAGAGTCCGATAACTTGAGTAAATTAAAATCGTTTCGGCAAATGAGGAGATAAGACAAGGATAAGGGGTCAGAAATCCCCTGGGTAAGAGTCTGAGCAAATGCCTGAGTAGAGCTCACTCAACCGCCTGAAAGCCTTGAATCGCCTGAGAAAAACCTCTGTGAAATGATTCGAGAGGAACCCTGGATTTTCCTCCCCTCTACCCTACTCCCTTTCCCCTGAAGCAAAAGAAAAGCCGAGCAAATGTCAGAAAATAATCCTGAATCTGCTCGACTCTTATAAGACTTATAATTGCTCAATACGAGTTAAATTTGCTCGAAACAACTTTATTTGCACTGCTGCACAATTATAATCCCCGTTTAAATCCCCCTTACTCCACCGTCACACTCTTCGCCAAATTCCGCGGCTTATCCACGTCGTTTCCTCTTGCAAGGGAAGCGTAGTAGGACAGCAGCTGCAATGGTACCACCGACAACGCCGGTGTCAACAGCGGCAGTGTCTTCGGAATTGCAAAAGCTTGATGAACGGATTTAAGCAGGTCGGTGACATGCTCTTCATGCGTAATCGCCATGATGTCAGCGCCGCGTGCGCCGACTTCCTTGATGTTGCTCACGGTTTTCTCAAGTACCGCTTCTTGTGTTGCCAGGGCAATGACAGGAATGCCGTCATCAATCAAGGCCAGCGTACCGTGTTTCAGTTCACCAGCTGCATAGGCCTCGGAATGGATATAAGAAATCTCCTTCAGCTTCAGCGAACCTTCCTGTGCCACCGCATAATCCAGTCCCCGTCCAATAAAGAATAAGTGCTCATGCTTGGAGATCTGTTCTGCATAGGCTTTGATCGCATCCGGTTTGGCCAGCATGCTTTCAAGCTGCTCAGGCAATGCTTGCATCGCGGCAATGATATGTGCTACTTCTTCAGGCGATTGCGTGCCACGCACTTCAGCCAAGTACAGGGAAAACAGGTAAAACGCAATCAGCTGGGATGTGTAAGCTTTCGTCGAAGCTACCGCAATTTCCGGTCCTGCCAGCGTTGCGATGACATCATCCGCATCCCGAGCAATAGAGCTTCCCACCATGTTTGTGATGGCCAGCACATGTGCACCATGGGACTGCGCTTCGCGAAGAGCCGCTAAGGTATCTGCGGTCTCACCCGATTGACTGACAACGATCACCAGCGTATCCGGAGTAACGATAGGCGAACGGTAACGGTACTCGGAAGCAACATCCGTTTCTACCGGAATCCGTACCAGCGACTCAATCACTTGACGACCTACAAGGCCCGCATGATAAGCCGTACCACATGCTACGATCTGAATTTTATTGATGCCTTTTATTTGTTCTGGAGTCAGCTTCAGTTCAGGCAAAACAACCTTTTTACCGGATTCGTCAATCCGTCCGCGCATCGTGTCGCGATATGCCTTAGGCTGCTCATGAATCTCTTTAAGCATAAAATGCTCAAAGCCGCCTTTTTCTGCAGTTACGGCATCCCAGTCGACATGAATCATTTCCCGAGAAATAAAATTCCCTTCAATGGTCATCAATTCGACAGAGTCCTTCGTCAATACAGCCATCTCGCCGTCGTTCAAAATATACACGTTACGCGTATATTGCAGAATCGCCGGAATATCCGAACCGATAAAATTCTCGCCTTCTCCGATTCCGATAATAAGCGGACTTGCTTGACGAACTGCCACCAGTTTCTCTGGCTCATATTCGGTTAATACACCCAATGCAAATGCGCCACGCATGTAGGTAATTGCTTTTTGCACGGCTTTGACGATGTCGCCTTTGTACTCCCGAGCAATCAGGTGCGAGATCACTTCCGTATCCGTTTCTGACACAAAATGATGTCCCTCAGCAATTAGCTCATCTTTCAGATCCAAATAATTTTCGACAATGCCGTTATGCACGACCGAAAACTTATGGCTGTTGTCCGTATGAGGATGGGAGTTTACGTCCGATGGTTTGCCATGGGTTGCCCAGCGTGTATGTCCAATTCCTGCGTTCCCCACCAGCGGAGCTCCCTCTAGCTTCGACTCCAGATTGGCAATCCGGCCTTTTGCCTTGCTGATTTGCAATCCCTGATTGGTGAACACCGCAATACCTGCAGAATCGTATCCACGGTACTCCAGCTTCTTCAATCCCTCAATCAATACTTCCTGTGTATCCTTTTGACCAATATATCCAACAATACCACACATAATTAAAATTCCTCCGTTCACTTCTCCATAATGGGTTAGTGAGCATACGGGAACAGACCATGCGGCATATGCCAGAATGTACGGGAAAACAAACATTGTATGAAGTTTACAAGGTGCGTTTCACGAATGTACAATTCTGGCTTCTGTCCACACTGACTGCTATAAATGCCCGCACACCCATGAAAATATGATTTTCTTTCACCCACCGGAAGCGTTGTGTGAACGGTCGCCCATTCATTTTCCGTTTTCGGTTTACGGCTCTGGTGAATCACCGGAAGGTCCCCGCCGAATGTTTCGAACACCTTCACCTCGTCAACTTGGTGCTGCCGTGGATTCGCTATGCCAGCCAAATCCTTTCCCCGCGCTAGCCCAAGTTCTGGCGCTTAATGGATAAACCTCACGTTCCTCAACTTTCTATTTAGAATGGCAATTTTTTTGGGATTCATCTGTCTTCTTCGATTCGACAAACGTAGTTTATATTATATTCATACTGGAGCACTTTTGCAATCCGGCATAAATATCCATTCTTACTTTCCACTCTCTTACTCACACCACATGAAAGCCGATGAAACCTGAACATTAGTTTCATCGGCCTATGATAAAAGTTCCTTGGTTTTACTGTAAAAATAAACCCGAGGTCTTATACAAGCTCCTGCTTCACGACATCGACAATTTGGCCCACGTACTTATCCAGTTCATCCTTATCCGGACCTTCAGCCATGACGCGGATCAAGGATTCCGTGCCCGATGGACGTACCAGCACGCGACCGTTGTCGCCGAGAATACCTTCTACTTCTGCAATGGCAGCCTCAATAGCGGGGTTGCCTTCATATTTACTCTTGTCTTCGACGCGCACGTTGACAAGCACCTGCGGATATTGGCGCATCATCGTTCTGAGTTCGCTCAGCTTTTTACCAGAGCCCGCAATGATGTCCACCAGCTGAATTGCCGTCAAAATGCCATCTCCGGTCGTGTTGTAATCAAGGAAAATAACATGCCCGGACTGTTCTCCACCCAGATTATAACCGCCTTTACGCATCTCCTCCATGACATAACGATCGCCTACGGCTGTCTTAGCTGTACGAAGCCCCAACTTCTCGGTGGCCTTGTAAAAACCGATATTGCTCATGACCGTCGATACGATCGTGCCGTTATTCAGCTTGCCCTCTTTGTTCATGGCATCGCCGCAGATGCAAAGAATAAAGTCGCCGTCGACTTCCTCGCCGTTATTGTCAATGGCAATCAACCGGTCCGCATCCCCATCAAAAGCAAGGCCGAGATCCGCCTTCAATTTCAATACTTCTTCCTTTAGTTTCTCAGGATGCGTAGAGCCGCAATGGTCATTGATGTTTAATCCGTTCGGTTCAGCGCCGATCTTCACGACTTCCGCACCAAGTTCTTCAAAAAGCTTCGGCGCCAGCTCATACGCGGCTCCATTCGCGCAATCCAGCACGACTTTAAGACCATCAAACTTGTGGCTGATCGTCGATTTCAAATATTCCAAATATTTATATTTTGATTCCATATCTACAATTACATTTCCGAGGTCTTTGCCGATTGGACGCGGCAGATTATCGGTTTCAGCATCCATCAATGCCTCGATCTTCAGTTCCGTTTCATCCGAAAGCTTGAATCCGTCCCCGCCAAAAAATTTAATGCCATTGTCTTGCACCGGATTATGCGAAGCAGAGATCATGACACCCGCATCCGCCTTCAGCAGTCTTGTGATATAGGCTACAGCCGGAGTGGATACGACACCGAGTCGCACAACATGCGCTCCGATCGAAAGCATTCCTGCTACCAATGCAGATTCTAACATAACGCCGGATACCCGGGTATCCATACCGATCACGACGGTCGGCTTTTCAACGTCACCCGTCAGCACATAACCGCCGCAGCGTCCGATGCTGTATGCCATTTCGGCCGTCAGTTCTTTGTTTGCGACCCCACGAACTCCATCAGTTCCAAAATATTTCCCCATAATTGTTCTCCTTTTTTATATACTTTCCTTTTCGAAAAAGAAATTTTTAAAATTCAAATAATTTCATCTCTGTTTCTAGTCTCTCTCTTAGTTGCCTCCAGTTTCTCCCGATTCTCCCGTTGTGCTTTGATTATCGGTCGGTGAATCCGGCGCTCCTCCCGGTGTTTCAGTTCCTGTATCGGGATTTTTATCAAGTCCCTTTCCATCTGCTCCAGGATCAGGACTGGTTACGGCAGGTGTTGATTTTTCCTTAATCTCGATCGATGCTGTTAATGGAGTGCCCGGGTCCGCACGGGAAATATAGCGCGGAAGAACAACCTGCAGCGTCACCTCATGTGTCCCCGGTTTCAAGCCGTCGATGCTCGCAATAAGCTGAATATCGTCTTTCGTTAAGCTGTTCAGCAATCCCGGAGCGCCATTCAGCGCCAATGACATGGTCTTGCTCGCCGGATTGATAATCTCGGCCTGAAGACTGCCGCCAGTATTATTTTTAATTGTAATCGGGATATCGTCAATGACCCGCTGTGAGTTGGCAACGGTGATGATTTCCACCTTAAGGGAACTAGGCTCGATTTTCTCAAAACCGGAAGGCGGCGTCAAGTCCACAGGAAGAACTATAGTTCCAGCCGTTGTAATCTTACTCAAATCCACGCTAATATCGCTGTAGGACTTTACTCCTGTCAACGTCTCTTGCGGACCGTAAAGCTTGACCTTACTTATGTTAGGTTGGGCTTTGGAGATAACCACACCTTCAGGCAGCTTACCAGTGTATTGTAATTCAATCGGCACTTCCTTATATGGAGGCACAATTGTCACTTCAGCTAGTACCGAGGTCGGTTCAAGCACCGCTCCATCGATTTCCAGCCCTTGTTTGTCATACGCAGCCAGCTTGACCCGCTTCTCCTTCAAGGCACTGTTCTCGCCATCAATCGTAATGGTTCCCTGTACCTTGACAACCTCACGCAGTTCGCTCTCCGGAAGCGTCACTTTCACGGTTGCCGGCTGTGGTGTAACCTTCCCTAGCTGATATCCTGCGGCCGGTGTACCTTTGGTCACGATCGTAACCGGGAAGGTGGCCGTATTTCGTTCTTCAATATTGACCGATACCGTTGACGGCTGAATATTCACGACTTCCAGCCCCTTGGGAAGAACCACACTCAAAGGCAGCGTGCTTGTACCTACCTTAGCGTTAGTCAAATCAAGCTTGATTTTATATTCCCCCGAGAACGCAAAGTCCAGATCCATCTTCTTTCCTTTAATCTCAATGCGTACCCTGTCGTGATCCATTGCGCTTAATATATACTTTTTCTCATCCAGTCCATAAGGCTGTACCTTTACATTTTCAATAATTCTTGTATCGATTTTTGCCGTAGGCGTTGGGGTGTCATTATTCAAATGGACCATACTCCACAATAAAATACTGACTGCAATCGCCAACACTTTCGCGAAATTATTGTTATTTATCCATTTATTCATCCTTATCAGTCCCCTTCCGACGCCAGAACAGTGAACGTTTTTCTTTCGGAGTGCTAGGACGAAGTTCTTCATACAGCTTCGAAATCAGGGATTCTTCCTTAATGTCACGTACAACCTGTCCATTGATTGCAAGTGAAATTTGGCCTGTTTCTTCGGAAACGACGACCGATACAGCGTCCCCGACCTCACTAATTCCAATCGCCGCACGGTGCCGTGTACCCAATTCCTTGCTGATGAATGGATTTTCCGAAAGCGGAAGGTAACACGCTGCTGCTGAAATCAAGTTGTTCTGGATAATGACAGCTCCATCATGAAGCGGCGTATTGGGTATAAAAATATTGATAAGCAGCTGCGAACTGACCATCGACTGCATCGGAATACCCGATTCTGTGTATTCGTTGAGTCCAGTCTGCCTTTCGAAAACAATTAATGCGCCTATCTTTCTGCGTGATAAATAATTCACGGCTTTAATGATTTCACCAATCAGCTTGTTGAATTCCTCATCTTCCGCCGAAGTGCGTCCGAAGATCTTCCCCCGCCCCAGTTGTTCCAGCGCTCTGCGGAGCTCCGGCTGGAAAATGATAAAGATGGCAAAGATGCCAAAGTTAAAGATTTGATTCATCAGCCATCTTAGCGTAAACAAATCAAACCAGATGCTAAGTGCCCATATAATCACAAGAATCAGGATTCCTTTCAACAGCTGAACGGCCCTGGTACCTCTGACGAGCAAAATGACCTGATAAATAATATATGAAACGATCGCAATATCGATAATGTCTTTAATGGAATCTTTCCATGTCCAATCAGCAAAATAACTCATACTTAGGCCCCCGTACTTCCCCTTGAATGTAAAATGGGTCTCTATCTAATATAATTTCCCCTATATCTTCTAGGTTATAACGATCAACTTCAGGTTGCAAGCGGAGGAAGCTCCAAATCGGCCCAATTTATATATTTTTCCAGCAAAAAGGCGCCTTCTTCCAGAAAAGAGGGCGCCATAGAAATTTCAGTTACTGTAAGGAACTCAACGGTAGGCGACATCCGTGAAAGCATTTGTAATTTTATACCAGATCCAGTCCAGGGCCTGATCAATGTTTTTGACCTTTCCCGAGATATGCGCTGTGGATGCTTGGTACAACGACCCATCAATGACCGTCAGATTCCCGTTTACTTCACCGTAAACTTTCGTTTTTCCATTCTCTACTGTTAAATTGCCGGTAATGGTTTTTCCCTCTGGAACAATTACCGTGTCTCCTTCAATGACAACCTGATCCAGATCCTTTCCCTTTACCACCAATTGCGTTTCCTGATCCCAGAAGCTGATAGAACTGATAAACATGACGATCAAGAAAACCGCCGCGGCCGTAATCGCCGGATGTCTTCTAATCCAACCAAGCCAAGGCTGTTGCCTCTTTTCTTCAGGCAGGGCACTCATGATCCGTTGGGTCAGCTCATGAGACGCAGATGGTGCGTGATGGTATAAAGAAAACATCAGCATATCCGTCTGTTCCAGCTCTTTAAACTGCATCCGACAGTCAGGGCAGGACAGCAAATGGGTTTTAAGCTCCAACTGCTGTTCCTTGGACAAGTCGTCGTCTAAATAATCATGCATTAAAGAGACGGCCAAGTTGCATTCCATAATGAGCCAATCCTTTCATCTCAAGTGAATATTCGAACCCTCATTCCATGAAGGCATAAGACTTGTTTAACTGGTAATACGCAGAGCTGTTTATAATGTTTCAACAAAAAAAAGGAAATTCACATTTTGAGCTCTAGCTTTTTGCGAAGAAATTCCCGCCCGCGGTGCACCCGCGTTTTAATCGTTGTGACGGGCATCCCTAGAACATCACTGATCTCCTGCAAGGACAAGTCCTGCAAATACCTCAGGATCATAACCGACTTGTACTTGGCTGGCAGCGTATCGATCGCCTGATAAATGATTTGCTGCGTCTCTGACACCAGCGCTTCGCTCTCCGGTGTTCGATTATCGCTTGGGATCATTGAATAACCGTCCATGCCTTCCTGATCATTCATATCCGCATCCAGTGAATAAGTAGGCTTTCTTTTCCTCAGACGGTCAATGCATAAATTGGTTCCAATCCGGTAAATCCAGGTAGAAAATTTTTGATTCTGATCATACCGGTCCAAATTTTTATATACACGCAAAAAAGTTTCCTGAACAATATCCTCCGCCTCATGGCGGTTATTCAGCATCCTGTAGGCCAAATGATATATTTTATCTTTATATAGCTCTACAATTTCTGCAAAAGCACGCTGATCCCCTTTCAGAGCCAGCTTGGTTAACCTATTTTCTATATTTTCCACCAATAAATTCCCCCAGACTTGCTGATGGGTAATGAGCTAATTTTCACATCATTCAAATCGTAATTCAAGTACCGCCAAAATGCAAGACAACCTCTGCTAGGACTAAAGAAAAAGTCGACTGAAGTACGTTTTGAGAAGAAAGACCGCGTTTGAGGGCAGTTTTCTGTTGAGAAATATTATGAATTAAAAAAAAGAAAGCCGAGACTTCGATTGAATCTCGGCTTTCCTTTATGAAGTTTTTCTATGTTCTCTGTATAACTCAATGTCTCAGCCTGTATTCCGGAGACCTGCAGCAATTCCGTTAATGGTGAGAAGCACCTCACGCAGCAATACGGCGTCATCCTTGTCCTGCTCGCGAAGTCCGCGGAGCTCGCTTAACAGCTGCACCTGCAGATAGCTAAGCGGATCTACGTATGGATTGCGCAAACGGATGGATTCCTGAATGACAGGTACATTATCCAATATTTCCTTTTGCCCGGTTATCTTCAGAATCAGCTCCGACGTCAGCTTGAATTCCTCTTTAATTAATTTAAAGATGCGCTGGCGTGCCTCATCGTTTTTGCACATACGAGCATATTCATGGGCGATGTTCATATCTGCTTTTGCAATCGCCATTTGCAGTGTATCAACCAATGAAGTGAAGAAGGAGAACTTTTCATACATTTCCTGCATGATTTTAAGGTTCTCTTCTTTCTTCTCATAAAATTTTTGCAGTGCAGTACCTGCGGCATACCATGCCGGCAGCAGGTAGCGGCTTTGCGTCCAAGAGAATACCCACGGAATCGCACGGAGATCCTCAAAACGATCGCTGTTCTTGCGCTTCGAAGGCCGGGAGCCGATATTCAGCTCACCTACTTCAGGTAGCGGCGTAGACTCTTTGAAGAAGCTTAAAAAGTCCGGATCGCGGAATATCAGATCCTGATATTTGGTAAGGGAAACCTCCGACATTTCCTTCACGATCTCATCCCAATACGCTTCCATAGCATTGTCTTCCTCTGGAATGCGATTGTTGATCGCAGCGGTAATCAATGCCGAAGTAGCCTGCTCCAAACTGCGGTACGCGATACCTTTTAATGAATAACGGGACGAAATGACTTCACCTTGCTCCGTAATTTTGATTCCGCCGCCGACTGTTGAAGCCGGTTGGGCTAGAATTGAGCGGTTGAGTGGCATACCTCCGCGCCCGAGTGCCCCGCCACGGCCATGGAAGAACTTCAGCTTGATTCCAGCCTCGTCGGCAACAGCTGTCAGTTCCTTCAACGCTACGCGCAGCTCCCAGTTTGCAGTGACGGCCCCGCCGTCTTTGTTGCTGTCGGAATACCCGAGCATAAT
The DNA here is from genome assembly GCA_031254035.1 of Paenibacillus sp. Classification (GTDB taxonomy): domain Bacteria; phylum Bacillota; class Bacilli; order Paenibacillales; family Paenibacillaceae; genus Paenibacillus_AQ. The sequence goes on along the minus strand of JAIRVF010000134.1, from coordinate 4,576 downwards.
TTCCTGCAAATCGTTTCTTGCAGCAATGCTTTGTCGGTAAATCGGCAGATTAAACAAACTTCGCATAATTTGCGGAGCGGCATGAAGGTCTTCAATCGTTTCGAAAAGAGGAACGGACTGAAGCGTACATAGAACAGTTCCATCACTATTTTGTCGGAACAATCCAACCTCTTTGGCAAAGACCATTACTTCCATAACATCACTTGCGCCCTCGGCCATACTAATCAGATAACTTGTAATACATTGAGATCCATACTCCTGTTGGGCTTTATATACAGTATGGAAAACATCGAGGCACTCTTTGGTGCTTGCGCTGTAATGGTGATAGTTCGAGGTAATCGGTCTTGGTTCGCTGAGCAGTTTGGCCAAAAGCGCAATCTTTTCCTCTTCGGACAGTTTGGAATAATCAGGCGTCACGCCGACCTCTGCCAAAACCTCTTTCATCGCATTTTCATGCTCTTGGCTGTGTTGGCGGATATCGAGCGTGGCTGTGTGGAAACCAAACAGCTCCACCTGGCGTATTAGTCTTTGTATATACGTATCGGCAACATAGTCGGCATAGTGGAACCGTAAGCTCCGGTCGATCACTTTCAGATCTGCAACAAAATCAAGTGGCGAACCGTAAGATTCAGGCGTTCCTTTTTTGCTTTCGTCGAGCACGTTGCTGATTTTCTCCATCATATAGACGAGCTTGATCCGGTATGGCTCTTTTTCGTTATGCCAAGCGCTCCGGCACGTTATTTCCACGTGTTCGCGGTCATGAGCGATAGACTCCAAAAGTTCACCAGATACCTCAACGATCGAAGTGCTGAAGCTCAAATACTGCATATATTCGTTCAAAATCCGGTGATACTCGCGAATAGCGAGCTTGCGTTGCAATAAGAGCGTCTCCCATGTAACCTCTGCCGTTACGGCCGGATTGCCGTCGCGATCGCCGCCGATCCAAGAACCAAAACGCAAATACGTCGGAACATGCCAGTTATCGCCCGGATAATACTTATTCAAACAGCGTTCCAGTTCTTGATAAACTTCAGGAAGTACATGGAACAGTGTTTCATGGAAATAGTACATGCCGTTTCTAACTTCATCGAGCACCGTTGGTTTACCTGTTCGGAGTTCATCCGTCTGCCAGAGGGTAATGACCTCATTCAGAAGTTTTTCACGGAGCTGCTCACGTTCACGGAAGGTCAGAGTCGGGTTATCCAGCAACATGACATCCTCGGAGATCCGTTTATGAATGTCTAGAATGGCTCTGCGCATGGCCTCCGTTGGGTGAGCAGTCATCACCAGTTCAAGAGAAAGGCCTTCAATAATCTCCTGCACTTCCTCGAACGTAAAATGGCGATCCTTCAAATCTTGAACTGCCCTTTCTATAGAACCAGGTTGTACTGCTTCCCCTGCCGATCTTTCATAATCTCGCTTCCGCCGGATCCGATGGTTTTGCTCTGCAATATTTACAAGCTGAAAATAGATCGCAAAAGCTCTAATAACTTGATGGCGAATATCCGGCTCAAGTGTCTTAATGATTTTCTTGAAATCCTCATACAATTCAGGCAAAAAAACAGAGCGTAATGACTTGCTGGTCTCGCGAATCTTTTCAACGATTTCAAGAAGCCCATTGCCGCCTTGATGGACAAGAACTTCGCCAAGTATATTTCCCAAGAATCGCACATCACGCCGCAGAAGGTTGTTTGAATTGCTTTTGTTTGCGGTAACCGTAAGTTCAGTCATGCTACTCCTCCCATTCTATCCCGTTTGTATTGCTGTCTCTTTATCATGCTTTCTAAGCTTTCTAAACATCATACAACAAAACAAATTGAAAATCTGCACTTTTCTACACTGAAGTGAAAAATTATTAAATTAAGAAAAAGAATGTCTATTGTATTTATATGCACTGATCAATTATGGAGGGGGATATTTTCACTCGTTAAACATGCACATTCCCAAAAAACATAATTAATAATAAACCCTGATCCCAACTAATTATTCAGTAAGCTTTTATCACATCCATATTATACCTGTATCATAGGTATACCCCGTTCCAATTTCTGTCCATCCATTTATTATCTAATTTTCCGTATAAGCTTGCTTCTGATTCACGGAAGCTAATTATCGATCATTGCTCTTTCCATTTCACGGAAGCTAATTATTGATCATTACCCTCTCCATGTTAAAGGATGAGACTAACAAGGCCAACTGTTCATCGGCTAACGAAACACACAATCGTTATTCATGCAAAAAGGAGCTTCTTAAATTTTTAACGAAACTAGGAAACGCTATTTAGCTCAAAAGTGATTCATACGGCTATATTTCGCTCAAATAACGATCTGTAGGTTCGTTAAATTAAAAACATTAGCATTTTGTGGATGTAACGCTCCCCAGTTTCGTTAGCAAATTTCAGATCTAATATAAAAAGCCACTCTCAATGAGTAGCTCCTAATGGGCGTTATTTTTTATTACATGGAGTGGATGATACGAATACTCCACATCAGTATTGAAGTGCGAGCCTGCAGCTCGCGGATGGGATATTCAACATTTCGAAGGGATATTCAGCATTTCGATTAAAGTGCGAACCTTCGGCCACGGATAGAGATTGGTGCGCGTCCTCAGTTGGATTATTCCAGAAGGGCGGCGCGGACGGTCGCCCTCACCCTTTTGTGGCTTCTCTTCCCTACAATCTTTCCATATAGCAAAAAAACGCCCTGCGGCGTTAATTATTTCATTAATATGGAGCGGGTGATGGGAATCGAACCCACGCTACCAGCTTGGAAGGCTGGAGTTCTACCATTGAACTACACCCGCATATATACCCAGCAAAGTGGGATATAACAAATATCGGGATGACACGATTTGAACATGCGACCCCCTGGTCCCAAACCAGGTGCTCTACCAAGCTGAGCTACATCCCGATATTAAATTAAATGGCGCGCCCTAAGAGATTCGAACTCCTGGCCTTTTGATTCGTAGTCAAACGCTCTATCCAGCTGAGCTAAGGGCGCATCTATAATGGAGCGGACGACGGGAATCGAACCCGCGACCCTCGCCTTGGCAAGGCGATGCTCTACCGCTGAGCCACGTCCGCAAACATGGTGCGCGTGAAGGGACTCGAACCCCCACGTCAAGGACGCTAGATCCTAAGTCTAGTGCGTCTGCCAATTCCGCCACACGCGCACATTACAGAAGGATTAATACCTTCTAACCATGATGTGCTAACTTGATTGGTTCGTTTCGTGCTTACCGTATCTCGTTAGCGACAAGAATGATCTTATCATACTTTTATATTAGGAGTCAAGCACATCTCAATATTTTTCTGAAAAAGTTTTTTTAAGCTCCCAGAGTGAACAAACCACACTCTCTGAAGCCTGTAATGCTGACTCCTCATGTTCGTGTATTCACGACGCTTTCACTACCTTAAGTATCAAGAAAGGGCGACCGCGGTGCGGTTAGGTAATGAGGTTGTGCCTGCTGAATAATCTTCTCCGAAATACATCTCGTGGAGCGAGGGGAATGGCCCGAAGCATTTATAATTGACGTTTATAATTGACGCACTAAGAAATTAAAACTTGTAATACCAAAAAATCGCTTTTTCATGAGCTATAGGAAAGTTTGAATATAACATTTTATCAACTGCACCGATTATAAAACTGTTTTTAGCATAAAAACGACAAGCTGAAATATCTATATCTTGTGTTTCAAGCATTAGACCAACTAGGTTATTCTGTTTTGCCCAGTCAACCGCTTTTTCCATTAATGCTCTTCCAATACCTTTTTGTCTCCGCTCTTTGGTAACAGCAATATCCTCAATAAAAGCATATCCATTCCAATTCGAGCGGATCCTAATTTGTCCTATGCAGGCATTTTCATCGTAATATAAAAAAACAGCCTTCCCATCTTCTTCAACATAACTGATATCGATTTCATCATTTTCATATTGTTTGAAATATGGTTCAGAAAAGATCTCCTCCGTATATGTCCAATTGTCGTTTTCATATTTAGGTATAATCCGACCTAAAACAACAAAACCCTCATTTGGCTTGTTAAAATCATTCATATTGGAATATGTCATTTTAATTATCATACCGATCCCCCCTTTAATGCGTGACACAGTGATAATCGATCTATTTAGCGTTTTTAACGACCGTTATAGCTGTTGGCACTCTGAATAAAGCCCTACCATTCTCCATTTAGCTTAAAAGCCCTCACAAGGGCTCTGTAGGCCATATAGAGCATCCATTTGACTTGGAGGCCCAAATACCTCCATTGCCCCAAGAGCCACTTTATACGCCTTATACTGGCTGCTCTCCTCCCCATTGTTGATGGTTATAAAGATATATAATTTATACGAAGAAACACAAAACCCCTGTAATCATTTATAGAATTAATGATTACAGGGGTTAAAAAAAACAAAAAACCATCTATTCATAATAGACAGCTTAGGATGTTACATATAAAAGAGAGTGAGCCATGAAGGACTCGAACCTTCGACACCCTGATTAAAAGTCAGGTGCTCTACCAACTGAGCTAATGGCTCTCATACTGGCTGGGGATATAGGATTCGAACCTATGCATGACGGAG
>JAIRVF010000128.1 GCA_031254035.1 Paenibacillus sp. | reverse complement strand
GAAAGATAAAGGAGATTACCTCCGTTCCCATACCCTTCAGTCGGTTGCGTTGGAAACGGCCGAAGCGCTGGCGGAACGCGTACATCATATGATGCGGGACAGCTGGGGTTTCCCGGATCTTGCAGATATGACCATGAAGCAGCGCCACGGTGCGCGTTATCAAGGTATCCGTGTTTCGTTCGGTTATCCGGCTTGCCCTGATCTGGAAGATCAGGAGCCGCTGTTCAAGCTGATGAAACCTGAAGATATCGGCGTCCAGCTCACGGAAGGTTTCATGATGGAGCCAGAAGCATCGGTATCGGCAATGGTGTTTGCTCATCCTGAAGCGCGTTACTTTAATGTGGATAAAGTCAAGTGATATACTGATCATACAGATTGATGCGATCAGAAACTCCTCCGGTCTAGGAGGTTTTTTTGCCGCTCGAATCACCATATGACATAGAAACGGGGTTATTATTAAGTGAAAAGGCACCCCGTTTCTTTTCAGACATACAATAAGAATTTTGCAAAAATCCTACAGATGTCTGTCATCGAAATTTGCAAAGCTTTACATAGAAAGAAGGTTGATTGTTTTGGAGCTAGAATTTTTGGGAACCAATGCCGGAGTGCCCTCAATACAGCGTAATGTGACGTCGGTGGCTCTGCGCATGTTCGAGGAACGGCGGTCGTTTTGGCTGTTTGATTGTGGAGAAGCGACGCAGCACCAGATCCTGCGATCTTCGTTAAAGCTCAGCAAATTGGAGAACGTATTTATTACGCATTTGCATGGAGATCATATTTTCGGACTCCCAGGGCTGCTCTCCAGCCGCGCTTACCAGGGCGGCACGACAAAGCTGACGATTTATGGCCCGCCTGGGATAAAAGAGTATATTGAAGTGAGTCTAAGGCTCAGTCAATCTAGAATTGAATATGAGCTTGAAGTCATTGAGCATACCGGTGGCTTGATATTCGAAGATGAAGACTTCGTTGTTGAATCGCAGCTCCTTGATCATCGGGTGGACAGTTATGGATACCGCATCGTTGAGAAAGACAAACCGGGAAGCCTGGATTTGAAACGGCTTGCCGAGTACGGCCTTAAGCCGGGACCGGCATATGGCCGCTTGAAAAGAGGGGAGAGCATAGACCTGGGAAATGGGGAAACTTTGCTTCCTAGTGATGTGCTAGGTGCTCCGAAAAAGGGACGCGTTGTTACGATTTTAGGGGATACCCGGACATGTGATAACATCTTAAAGCTTGCCCGCGATGCGGATTTGCTTGTACACGAAGCCACCTTTATGCATGATTTGAAAGATGCGGCTTATGATTACCACCACAGTACGTCCATCCAGGCTGCTGAAGCGGCCGCGAAGGCCGGTGCAAAGGAACTGATCCTTACCCATTTCAGCTCGCGGTATAAGGATTTGGAACATCTCCAGCCGCTGCTCGATGAAGCCCAATCCGTGTTTCCAAAGACGCTTCTAGCCGAAGAGTTGATGCTGTTTCCAGTACGAAGACATGCATAATAGTGGGGACTAGGGTAGAGTCGTTGATGATGGAAGCTCCCTTAGGGAGCTTTTTTCTTTGAGATATTCGGGGTCCCCGCAAAGTAATCGGAATAAGCTTCAAAGGCCACACGTCACTTTGTGGGGTTGTTTAACATATCCGGGGAGTATAAACTCTGGAAACCTGCCTCATAGATATTCATTTTACGGCAAAGCGGGGAAATGAATTATTTTCCGGGAAAGCGCAGGAAATGACATAAGATATCAGCCAGAGGCCCCTAGGCGGCGGTCTCAACGCTGTTCTTTGGCGAACACCGCGGAAAAAAGGTTTAAAGCGTCGTGGCATAGAGGAGAGTTTCGTTTATAAGTTGCGGCTTTCCTCCATTTTTCTTAAAATAGAACTGGCGCAAAGTATGGGAAATACGTGCATTTCAAGAAAAGAGGGCACAGCTATGACTGCATATCAAGAAACCAAAGGCTTATTGATTGATCTTGACGGAACGCTATACCATGGAAAACAGCGCATCCCAGGCGCGGATACGCTGATCCATGCGCTAAAAAAACGCAATGTTCCCTATATGTTTGTGACGAATAATTCATCCAGGACGCCGGAAGGGGTGGCCGCGCATTTAAACGAGATGGAAATCCCGGCAGCTTCACATGATGTATGTACTTCATCACTTGCTGCAGCCAAATACATTGCCGAGGAATCTCCCGGGGCCGCCGTGGCTATGCTAGGAGAAGAAGGACTCCGGAAGGCGCTGCTTGATGCAGGACTAAATATTGTAGATGAAAATCCGCAATTTGTTGTGCAGGGAATCGACCGATCCTTTACATATGAGACGCTGGCCAAGGCTGTGAGATGGATTCACGAAGGTGCGGTATTTGTGTTGACGAATCCGGATTTGCTTCTGCCGTCGGATCATGGACCTATACCTGGGGCGGGATCTTTGGGAGCCTCCATTCAGGCAGCATCCGGCGTTGAACCAATCATCATCGGCAAACCAGCCGGCCATCTGATGACCTTCGCTACAGATCGGCTGGGAATATCCCCTTCCGAAGCGACGGTGGTAGGCGATAACATACGGACAGATATTGCCGCAGGAGCGGCAGCAGGCTGTCAGACCATCTTGGTATTAACCGGGCTGACAACGCCGGAAAATCTGGATACGCATATCCAAGGGGCAGGTCTTGAGCCGGATATTATCTGCAAAGATTTGCATGAACTGATGGAAATGATATGCGGGGCTGCAGAAAACGATTAAACTAAGATTAGGCCTAGGGTGCTAAAGCCATTTATGCTGTGAACGAAAGGGACGATGGACGAATGCCGGAATTGCCGGAAATGGAAAATTACCGAAGAATGCTTTCGGATCAAATAATTGATCAGCCAATTACCAATGTTGTAATCAATAGGGAGAAATCGGTGAATGTCCCGGCAGATCAGTTCAAGAATGAACTCGCAGGGCAACGTGTCATTTTCGTGGAAAGACGTGGGAAACACCTGATATTCCACCTGAATAACGGGCGCCGTTTATTGCTGCATTTGATGCTTGGCGGTATGTTGTATTGCGGAACCGAGGAAGACCGGCCAAGCCGGAGTACGCAGGTGGAGATTGGGTTTGGACAGAAAACATTATATTTTATCGGTCTTCGTCTAGGATATCTTCATCTGCTGTCGGCCAAGGAAGTGGATGAGATTCTCAAACCACTTGGTCCCGAATTGTTTGACCGGCGGATGAGTAAGGAACGTTTTGTGGAGCTGCTTCAGGGGCGGCGCGGCGCTTTGAAAAGTCTGCTTGTCAATCAGCATGCCGTTGCAGGAATCGGCAACTGCTATGCGGATGAAATTGCTTTTGAAGCCGGGCTGCTGCCTTCGGCCAAAATCCAGGAGCTGTCTGAAGACACTTTGGGACGTCTGTATGATGCGGCTGTAAAGGTTTTGACAGAGGCTTTGGAGCATGGCGGTTATATGGAGTCTCCTTTTATGGCTGGAGATACGCTGACCGGAGGTTTCAATGATCTTTGCAAAGTTTACGACCGCGAAGGGGAAAAATGCTACCGCTGCGGTGGTGTTATAAGCAAAGTTGAATTAACAGGACGCAAAGCTTTTTTCTGTCCGTCCTGCCAGCATGAGCAGTAAACGATTGTTTGGCTGCCATGTCAGTACCCGCGGGGGTTTCGGGAGAGCCGCCAGGCGTGCATGGGACATGGGGGCTAAATCGTTTCAATACTTTCCAAAAAATCCGCGCAGCCTAGCGATCAAAGAGTTGGATGCCGCCGCTGCAGCGGATTGCTTTCATTTTTGCCGTGAAAAGGGAATGCCCAGCATTGCCCATTCACCATATCCGGTCAACATTGCTCTCGGAGACACTCGGGGGAGTGAGTTGTATCATACGACAGTCGCTTCCCTCAAAAATGATTTGGCTATAGCCGAAGCATGCGGATCCGTGGGGATTGTCGTTCATTTTGGACATCTGAAAAGCAGCGACCCGTTGCAAGGTTATAAAAATATAATACAATGTTTAAATGAAACACTTGCCGGATGGCAGGGCAAAACCAAAATTTTGCTTGAAAATCAGGCAGGACAACCCGGGTCAATGGGCATCACGCTAGAAGAATTAGTGTATGTCCGGAATTTGGCCGATGAGCCGCAAAAAATAGCCTTTTGTCTGGACACCTGCCATGCCTATGCTTCCGGTACCTGGGATCCCGGGCAAACCGACCAATGGCTGGAGCGCGGATGCGAGCTTGGATATTGGAAGGAGCTTGCGGCCGTTCATTTAAACGATTCGAAATATCCTTTAGGTTCAGGAAAAGACCGTCATGCCCGCGTTGGGGAAGGATGTATCGGTACGGAAGCTTTAATAGGGTTAATTTCTTTACCGGAATTTGCAGGAAAGCCTGTCGTTTTGGAGACGGAGCCGGGTTCGGATGGAACCCACCGGGATGAAATTGAATATTTATTTCGCAGTATGAAAGACAAGATGAATTAACGTTTTACGGCAATACGGGAGATAGGGGGAACGGCCGTGATTCATATTTATCTAGATGATTATCGGCGATGTCCGCATGGATTTGCTCTAGCCAAAAATGCCCAGGAGTGTTTGCTGATGCTGGGGGAGTGCGAGGTTGACATTTTATCACTGGATTTCGACTTAGGACCTGGAGAGCCTACCGGCAAGGAAGTCGTACTGGGAATGATATCCGGGCAGCTGTTTCCGCGGGAGATCTATTTGCATACATCCAGCATATCGGGCAAAAAGGAGATGTACGAGCTTCTCTACCAATCCGTCCCTGAACATGTGAAACTGCATAACGGCCCAATGCCACGGGATGTGCTGCAACGAATCTCCGGAGGGGGAAGGCTGTGAAACCTTTAACCGAGAAACAGCTGTTGGAAGAGCTGTGGAGCAAAGGAAAGCCTTTAGCTGTTTTCCTACACACCCCTTTCTGTGGTACCTGCAAAGTGGCGCAGAGAATGCTAGAAGTCGCCGAGCATCTTTTGCCGGAAGGGCTCCTTGCCGAAGCGGATGTGAATATGCTGCCAATCGTCGTCGAGCAGTACAAAATCCGTAGCGTTCCTGCCCTTCTTCTCGCAGACGCCGAACGATCCGGCAAGCCGGACATTAAATATTCCATGGGATCGGTCGAAGAGTTGTTAGCTCAAATAAGGGGAGTGCTTTCATGATTTCAATGCGGAATGTTTCTTTGAGAAGGGAAGAGAATCAAATTTTGGATCACGTGTCTCTTGAAATCAAACAAGGTGAACATTGGGTGATCTTAGGGCGCAACGGCTCCGGCAAAACCACGATTCTCGAAATGCTGACAGGGTATCTATTTCCGAGCGAAGGCAGAATTGAAGTGCTTGGTAACGTCTACGGCGAATGTGATGTCCGTGAAGTCCGCAAGAAAATCGGCTATATTAGTCCGAACCTCTTGGAAAAGCTCAATCTGAGTGATCCGGTGTGGGAAGTTGTGGCCACAGGAGCGTATGCGTTTTTGCGCTTTTATCAGGAGATTCCTGACGATGTGAAAGAAAAAGCGCTGAAGCTGCTGAATGAAATGAATTTGGGCAACTTGTCTAATCATCCGCTTGGCACTTTGTCGCAAGGCGAACGTAAAAAAGTGATGTTGGCACGGAGCCTTATGAGCGAGCCGAAGCTGCTGATTATGGACGAGCCTTGCGCAGGTCTGGATTTGTACGAGCGGGAAAAGATGCTTACGGAGGTACAGCGGCTCAGCGAGCGGGACATCACCGTGGTGTATGTGACGCATCATGTTGAGGAGATTATGCCGATGTTCACACATACCGCCTTGATCCGCGACGGGAAAATAGCGGGTTCCGGTCCCAAACAAGACGTTCTAACTGAAGAAATGATAAAACAAACCTACGATATTCCGGCCCGGATCGAATGGGATGGCGGCCGGCCTTGGATAAAAGTAGTTTCTGGAGGGTAATCCATTTTGGATGATAAACAATTAACGAATGATGTTTTGAATAGCGCAACTTCTCGGTTTATATGCACGGCCAACCATGGCTTCGCGCCTTATGCCCAGGAGGAGCTGCGACGGAGATTCGGCAAGCTGAAAAGCAAAACGCTTGTTTCGGGCGAGGTTTTTCTCGTTACCTTATTTGAAGAAGCGGAACGGGCCATGGATATGATCGCTTCCAATCCTCTGATATTCCTGCGCCATATACAACCTGTGCAGCTTGAACTGCATGCGGATGCGGACGATGTATTTGAGCAAGCGGCCCAATGTTTGCTCCATCAGGACAATCTGCATGGTGCTAAACTGTCGCTGCAGGTCCGGAAAGCGGATCAAAGCGTAGTACTTCCGGAAAGTGCGAGCCAGCTGCGTGAAATGATGCAAAATCGTCTGTCCGGCTTAAACGCCGAATTTGTTGTGCGCGAAGCCGATAAGGTCATCTCCGTCTTTGCGGCGGAAGATATGCTCTATATCGGCGTATCGGAACCAAAGCTAAATCTGTCCGATTGGAGCGGGGGGGCTATTCGTTTCCAGCGTGAAGAAGGACAAATTTCGCGTGCGAAATTCAAATTACTTGAAGCGGAGATCAGCTTTGGCATCGACTTTGGAGCTTTTGATACCGCACTTGACATTGGCGCGGCACCTGGGGGATGGACTTCGTTTTTGCTTGAACGCGGTATGCATGTGACTGCGGTTGATCCCGCAGCAATGCATGAATCGCTGCTTGATCATCCCTCTTTGCGAATTTTCAAGAAAAATGCCTCGGAGGTTCATTTCCGTGACAGCGAATTCGATTTGCTGGTTTGCGACATGAGTTGGAGCCCCAAACAGATGGTCAAGCTGGTAACGGAATTGCTGCCAAGTCTACGCCCGGGCGGCACGGCTGTGGTTACGATCAAGCTGATGCACAAAAAGCCCATGGCGCTTATCGATGATGTCATTTCATCGTTTGAATCCGCAAGCATGCAGGTACAGCGGGCCAAGCAGCTGTTTCATAACCGCGATGAGATTACGTTGTATATGATTAAATATTAATGAACAAAATGAGTAGCTCGAATGAAATGTTAAAAATAGTCCTTTACACAGATATTACCATTGTTCTATAATGATACCAAATTAATCAAATGATAAACAAAGGGAAAGCATCCCGGAGTATGGCTGTACGGTTTACCGTCATTGCCGCCTCCAGGGAAGCTTTCCTTTTTTTGTCTTGAAAGTGAGGGGACAAGTATGAATCATCCTTCCAAGCTGCATATCGGTCTTACGATTGGAGGGAGATATAAGATTATCCGGAAGATCGGGGAAGGGGGTATGAGCCATGTGTATCTCGCGGAGGATTCTAAGCTGCCCGGCAAACTGTGGGCCGTTAAGGAGACGGTCTCTGATCCGAAGCAGCAAAGCAGCATAAGGGATGAAGCACAATTGCTTATTTCCCTTAGCCATGCCAGGCTTCCGAGAATCGTTGATTTCTTTCCTCCTGACAATGACGGATATACCTATCTGGTCATGGACTATATCCAAGGGATAACTCTAGAAAAATACTTTAGCGGCTATCGGGGCAGGATTCCCATGGATTCCATTTTACAGCTCGCGGATCAGCTGCTCGAAGTACTCGATTATTTGCATACACACGATCCTGTCGTTATTTTTCGGGACCTGAAGCCATCGAACATTATGCTAACGGAACAGCTGGAGCTCAGGTTGATTGATTTCGGAATTGCCCGGAATTACAAGCAGGAGCAGACGCAGGATACGGTCAAACTCGGGACGGTCGGCTTCGCGGCCCCTGAGCAGTACGGTTCCGGACAAAGCGATGCTAGATCCGATCTATATGGGTTTGGTGCTCTTCTGCTCTACCTGACGACGGCCGGTATCAGCAGTGAATGGACAGAAAGGGCAGAGAAATGTATCCGTTCCGATCTGCCGCGTCAGCTGATCCCGATCATTCGTAAGCTGCTTCAGATTGCGCCCGAAAACCGCTACGCGTCGGCAGCTGAGGTCCGTAGAGAGCTGTCCGCGGCCCAGAGGCAGGATATCAAACGGGATCCAAGACGGGCGAGAGACATCGCAGGTAGGATCAGTACGCAGGTAATTGCGCTCTTGGGAGCGGGTGGAGGTACAGGCACAACGCATACGGCAATCGCAATCAGTCACTATTTGGCGCGGAGCCGTAGCAAGGTGGCGTTGATCGAAATGAATGTTAAATCACCGGCCTTCCGGCGAATTCAGCAGATTGTTGATGGCGATAAAGCTCTTAACCCAGGAAGCCGAAAGTTTGAAGTGCAAGGGGTAGATTACTGGCTGCAGACCGCCAGAGCGGATGTCATTACGCTGTTATCCGGAAGTTACGATTATGTGGTGATCGACCTCGGAGCATTCCGGGAGAGGGAGCGTCTTGAAGAATTTTTACGGGCGGATATTTCCGTCATTGTTGCTTCGGGTTCGGAATGGCGCCAGCAGGATGTTTTGGATATGGTCCACGGTCTGTCGAGATACCCGCAGCAGAAGTGGATGTATTTCCTGCCTCTAGCCAGCCCGGGTGCGGTTCAGAGGTTGCGCAGACAATTAAGCACACCCCAGGTGTTTGCACTACCGCTGCATATGGACCCGTTCGACAAAAGCGAAGATATGGACAAGGCGTTAAACCGTATTTTTCAAGGAATACTGAGCGGAACACAGCGGAGAAGAAGATTTCGATTTGGACTCAGCTGATTTTTGCTGCGAGAGAGGAGAATGAAAAGATACATGTCAAAGCTGAGACAGCGAACAAGGCATATGCTTTACGCCGGACTGGCGGGAGCCGCTGTAATGGGTATTCTGTTTGCAGGCTATGCCGTTTTCAGTACCGTGCAGCATCATGCCAGGGAAGCCCGGATCAGGGAAGACTACCGGCAGCAGATTGCGAAGCTTGAGCAGGCGCGTCTGAACGAGGAGAAGAGTATGGTGTCCGGATGGGCCCTTTTACGGGACGTTGCTGCAGGAGAGACGGTATCGGCTAAGGATCTTGCCAATATTAAACTGCCACGGGGAGCCGCGCCGGACAATTTGCTGGAAAATAGCGATGCCAGCGTGGTAAAAATCGCAAAGATCGAGCTGAAGAAGGGAACTGCGCTAACGGATGCCATGATCTATGAACAGGGACCGCTGCCTGATGATTTGAGGAATAGGGAGCTGCAAGTGATCGCTTTACCATCCGATCTTCATGAGCGTGATGTGGTCGACGTGCGTATCCAATTCTCAACAGGACAGGATTACATCATTTTATCCAAAAAGAAAATCGGCAAGTTGCTGAATCCTGCCATGTGGATAACGATGTCGGAACAGGAGATTCTGTCCTTATCTAGTGCGATGGTTGATGCTTATCTGCATGAAGCCAAATTGTATGCGATCACCTATGTGGAACCGGAAATGCAGGATAAGGCGATACCGACCTATCCGGTTAATAAGGAGGTGCTGAAGCTGATCGAAAGCGATCCGAATATTGTGAAGAAAGCGGAACAGAAGCTATCGGAAGCCGTGCGAACTTCTTTGGAAAAAGACTTGGCCAAAGCTGTTACAGTCGGTTCGCCTGGGCAAAGCTTCGCGGGCTCCGAGTTTGTCCCATCCTTCTCAAGTGGAGGATCCTTTTCTGGACAAGCGACTTTACCCACCTTATCGAGATCCAGTACAGCAAATTCATCACCGGATAACGGGACGGCTGCTCCCTTTAACGAACCATGGGGGGCTGTGGAACCGCCGAGCGCTGCGCCAGCGAATGCTGATCATGACGGTTTTCCATTAGGAGAATTCCAAGAAAATATGCCACTCGAAGAACAAAGTATGAGTAATGACCGTGGAGACGCGGGGCAACCCCAAACTGCGACACAACCTTAGCTGCATTCTGGTATGTAAGACGTGGAAAGGAGACGAAAATCTTTTGAACAGATGGATTTTTGCCGGCATATGCGACAAGAGCGAGACATTGATGTATACATGCAGCATGCTAGTGTCCGCCAAGCACAGCGTACTGCTGGTGGATGCCACGGATAAAAGGAAATATCCCTACTACATCGGACGGTTGGATGAACCGCTGCTAATTACAGAGTTTTCCGGATTCGATATCGCTTGCGGCTTTGAAGATGCAGTTGAGTTAGAAACCTATTTGGAGAGTATGGGCAGCGGGATCGATAGATATGACTACGTTATCTATGATTTGGAGCTGCCGGATTTTTGCCCGACCAGAATATGGAGAGAGGCTGCTGCATTGATTTGGGTTACCGATTATGAAATCTGGACGATTGAAAAGGGAAGGCGTTGGCTGGAGGATGCGCTCCATCGCCATTTTGACGAAGGAGCGGAGCCTGAAATATATAAAGTTATCGTGCGGGCCGTAGATGAGTGGTTTGGCAGTTCTTATCTTAATGGGTATTTTAGTCATCTGCCTGTGTGCTGGAAAGAGGACCCCGTCGTTATCCCTTGGAATGAGTTGGATCAATCGCTGAAACTTCGAAATGAGCATATGAAAAGAATCCATATGAAACCATTAACCCGGGGATACAAAAGAAATTTACAACAGCTGGTGCAGATGTTAACGGATTGGGATCACAAACAAATTAACCGCGCATTGCGGATTGCGGAAAGGAGAAAAGGATGAGTACGGTTGTTTTTTGGAGCCCACTTCAGGGGGGCAGCGGAAATTCTGCACATGCGGCAGCAACTGCCGCTACGATTGGTATGGATTATCGTCTGAAGTCGCTGCTGGCACATGGCGGCATGGTGAAGGAGAGAGTGGAGGGAGCTTTCCATATGGCAGCGTATCCATTGGATCATGCGCAGATCCATTTTCAGGATCATGGCATGGATGCGCTGGAACGGCTGTGTCTTAACCGAAGATTGACTCGCGACAATCTGCAGGACTATACGCTATCCCTACTTCCAGAGCGGCTCGACTTGGTCCAAGGAACTGCGAAATTGGAGGGAACCATGCCGGGATACCGGAAACAGATGTTGCAGTCGATATGTACGATAGCAAATAATCGTTATGATCTCGTCTTGGCTGATGCCGGATGTGGAACCCCCAAGGAAGGAAGCGGCGATCAGGCGCTGCTGGAAATGGCTGATCTGATTGTGGTCAGTCTGAACCAGAATATTAAAGGGCTGGAGTTGTTTTTCAAAAACGGGGGCTGCCCAGAGGTGGTTGCGAAAAAACCACATCTCGTAGTGATGGGCCGGTATGATAAGTATTCCCATTGTACTTTGAACAACGTCAAAAGAAGATTTGGTTATAAGGGAAGCATTCACGGTATTCCGTATACAACAGATTTTCTGGACGCATGGAATATGCGGGGCGTCCTGCCGTTTTTGCAGCGCAGCCGCAATTTGAACAATCGGCAGCCTTCCGGGGCATTTCTGGAAAGCGTTCGCTCATTGGCCAAAGATATATTAATACAGCTGGATATGACCTCTATGCTTAAGCTGGTGGAAAGGGGGGCGTGAATGGTCTCAGGAATGATCATCAACATTCTTCTGATCGCGCTCATCGTCCTGTTTGGTGGTCTGCTCTTCTACGTAAAATGGCTGGATTACCGCCGTCCTGCTATGGGCATACAAGCGGTAAACAGACAATATACGATCGAATTGATGACCGAATTCGTCAAAGGAACGCTGCATGAACTAACACATAGCCAACTGACCGATCTAGGGCTGCACGAGGAAGAATACAAGCGGAGAGCCAATAAACGGAGCGAGCTACGTAAGGCGCTTAAGGAATGCATTTCTGGAGATTTTGGCGAAAAGCAGTATGTCAAACAGTTTATAGCCGATTTGTTGGTTAAAAGCCTCGGTTTAAACGAAGAGCGTATTAATGATGCGATTCCTTTTGAAGACATCGGACGGCTTACGCCCCAGGATCAATTTGAAATCATCTTTTACTTATATCAAAAGCAATACGGACAAGAAGCCTTATCGGTCCTTTTTGAACATTACGGGTTAACCGAACCGCGCGTTGTCGAAGGGTATGGGGAACAGCCGGTTTATGTGGTCACAGCGGAAGATATTGAGGGGATATTTATGGCGGAGTATAGTGGCCTTTCTTTTAATGAGAAACTGGAAATTGTGGTCCAGCGAATCTATCAGCAGTATAAAGGGTTTTCAGTGATCGATGATTTGCGAGACCAACGAATTGATGGGGTTAGCGGTGGTGTCAACGGAATTTTAACGGACGAAGGTTTGCCGGGTACTTATGTAAACACAGGTTATCCGATGCCGTTATTCCATGAAAATGATCATCAAATGCCTCTTCCCGCGACGGAAAGCGTATGGGTTTTTTATAAGGGGAAGTCGGTACATATGGCATTCTTATCTTTTGGTTCGGAGCTGGAGCTTAAACGGGTCTGTCAAAATATTTACAAATACAATCATCCCGGACAGTTGTCCGAATCCAATGGTTATAAAGTTAATGAAATGAAAGACGGCTCGAGGGTTGTTGTCGTCAGGCCGCCGTTTGCGGAGTCCTGGGCATTTTTCGTACGGAAATTTGATATTCCGAATGCATCCCTTCAGCAGTTAATTACTGGGGAAAACGCCGAGCTGGCCATTGAATTGCTTGGTTATTTGATGAAAGGGAGCCGTATTACCGCTATTACAGGGGCGCAGGGATCCGGCAAGACCACGCTCCTTATGGCAATGATCGAGCACATCAATCCTACCTACACCTTGCGCGTACAAGAAATGGCTTTTGAGCTTCATTTACGCAAAATATACAGCAGGAGAAATATCCTTTCTTTTCGTGAAACAGAGCGCATTACAGGCCAGGAAGGGCTGGATCTGCAAAAGAAGACCGACGGCACGGTCAATATTTTGGGCGAAGTTGCGAGCGATGAGGTTGCGGCCTGGATGATTCAGATGTCACAGGTGGCCAGTTTGTTTACCGTATTCACGCACCATGCGAAGACATTTCGTGACCTTGTATATTCGCTTCGGAATTCTCTACTAAAAATCGGCGTGTTTCATAATGAACATATCGCAGAGGAACAAGTTGTTCAGGTCATTAATTTTGACATCCACATGAAAAGGGATGCAGACGGCAAGCGGTATATCGAAAGAATCACTGAATGCGTACCAGCCGAAAATCATCCTGTTCAAGAGAAGGAGTTCCTCCGGGAGGGTTCACTCAAACAAATGCTGAGCCAATGGATAGATCTTCAAAACGAATCAAGACGGCAAATGCATCGCAGGGCGTTTACCTCTCGAAATATCGTTGAGTATCGGGATGGTAAATATGTTGCGGTCGAGCCTATTTCTTATGTAAATGTAAGGGATATGGCCGAACAGATGGGAACGGATGATGCCAGCATGTTCTGGGATTTTTTGAATCAGCACTGGGGTGTTCTTCATGAATATTAAATCCATTCTTTTTATGGTGCTGGTCGTATCCCTTATTCTTTTCGCAGCCGCTTTTGCTTTTCTGTCGTGGATTGGCAGCAGGCAAAGACAGGCTGTTCAAATGCAGTTTTTTAGCGGTGGAATGCAAACGAAACACGTCGGCATAAAGGAGCAGTGGCATCGCTTTTTGCAAAAATCCTATGTTGTCATGCAAAAGCTTCCTCTGCTGTCATCTTACATGCGTAGGATCAGAAAACGGTTATCTGGTGTTCATGCTTATGATGAATTCAAACTGAGACATGAAACCTCCAAAGTCACCTTGGCCGTATTAGGTTTGTTATCTCTTTCTGTCATTATATTGTTGCTGCTAAATCCAAGCATAAGCTCTTTGCTGCTCGTCTCGCTTATGGCGGTCATTATTAACAGCTTACTGATTGATATGTATGTTAATCGCCTGGAGAGAAGGCTGCTTGTGCAAATGGTAGATCTGTTTTCTGAAGTAAGGCACAGGTACCAGCAGCATGAAATGATTGACGAAGCCTTATACGAAGCAGCGGAAAGCGCGGGTTACGAAGCAGCGTTGCATACACGCAAAATATACGAAGCATTAAATTCAAATGATCCTTCGCAGGAACTCGAAAAATATTACGAAACGGCGCCGAACCGCTTCCTGAAGGCTTTTGCGGGCATTTCTTTCATGATTATGGAGTTTGGAGACAAAGTCAAAGAGCAGGGATCGATTTATTTAAAGGGCCTCAGCGGTTTAACCAAAGAAATTCATTTGGAAATATTACGGAGGGATAAGCTGGATTATCTTTTAAAAGGATTGAATGTGATTGCCCTTGCGCCCGTGTTTTTTGCTAAACCGATCGAACGCTGGGCACGAGGCAGCTTTCCAGCCATGGATGAGTTTTATGCGAGCAAACTGGGCTATATCACGAAAATGATTATATTTGCAATCATCATTTTATCCTTTGTTTTGTTGCAGCGGCTTCAGCAGGATAATGAGACAACATACCGCGCGGGGGATCGAAAAAAAACTTGGGAACAGCTTCTTTCTTCCTTTTCGTTGCTGCGTCTCGCAGTTTCATTTTTGGCTCCACGGCCGGGCACGCCGACATATGCCAGAATGATACGCCTGCTCAAGGAAAGCAGCACCCACTTGAGGTACGAGTGGTTCTATATCCGTAGAATAGTGTTTTTTGCGCTGGCTTTTGCCGTGACGATGACAACAGTAATGGTATTGCATCAAACGGCCAAAGGCCATATTCTGCATGATTCGGTGCCAGGGGATATCTTTTTCGGCCAAGTTACGAGCGATCAGCGAGAAGAGGGGCGGAAGCTAAGCGATCGGGATCGCGAAGTCATGATGGAAGTCGGGATGACACCTTCCGCCAGTTATGATGACATCGCCAAACGGCTCCGTGTTAAACAAAACTATATCGATCCTAACAAAGATACGCTGATGAAATCTGCCGGCCGGATCATGTCCAAGCTGCAAGCATATAACGAGGAGTATTTAAAATGGTGGGAAGTTCTTGCTGCTCTATCCATCGCTTGGACCGGTTACCAGTTTCCGCTATGGCTGCTTTATTTTCAGCGCAAAATCCGGCATATGGACATGAAGCATGAAGTATATCAGTTCCAAACCGTTATCGCCATGCTGCGGGAAATGGATCGGATCTCGGTTGAGGAAATATTGGAATGGATGAACCGCTTTGCGATCATTTTCAAAATGCCGATTCAAAAATGTGTTTTGCATTACGATCACGGCGCTGAGATGGCGCTTACCCAGTTGAAGGAGGAAGTCAGCCTGGCGGAGTTCCAAAGAATAGTGGACAAACTGCTCCTTTGTGTGGAGAAAATCCCCATATCCCAAGCGTTTGATGATCTTGAGGGCGAAATGTCTTTTTACTTCGAACAGCGCAAGCAGGAATACGAGAAAATCATTGATACCAAAGCGGGACTTGGGAGACTGCTGGGATTTGCTCCAATGTATACACTGATTTTTATGTACCTGGTTATACCGTTGATCGTTATGAGTTTCATGCAAATGAATGTGTATTATGAACAAATTCAAAAAATATAAGGGAGCTGGTTTCTAATGAATAATGCTTCAAGCGCATTAAAGGTTGCCGCAGGAATATTTTTGACCATTGCATTGATTACCATCGTTGTTATTTTGTTTATTTCAGCACAAGAAGCCACCAAAACTGCGCAAAACAACTTTTCGGATATCCAAACCGAGTTGTCGCAGGCTTCCTTTACGGTTTATGACGGAACGAGCATCAGTGGCTCACAGGTGACGAACGCCCTCCGCAAATTCAGGGATAAGGATCAATTCGGAATCTTGGTGATCACGGGAAAAAACAAAGGCGGGCAATGGTATGGCAACAGCCTCCACATCAATAATCTGGCGGATGACAAATACGGTTCTGTGACCAACGTTAACACTAGGGAGGGGGATTTGGGAAATACGATGCTTGAATCCAGCAATGAATACGTGAATCCGAGCGGGAAATTTAAAGCAAGCATTATTAAAGATAGATCCAATGTTGTGCGCGGGCTTGTCTTTGAACAATAGTAATCCGCGGCATCATTTTTAAACAAGGCTAATTCGCAGTTGAAGGGGATGTGCCGGTATAAGTCATCCCCTTTCATATTAAATGAAAACTTGTTATATTAGATCATTTGGATTTTGATGGAAGACAATTATTTAGATAAACAAGGGTGATGATCAATGGGTGAGAATACTAGATCTGCTCTATACGTCTCTTTTGCTGCACTTACATTTGTAACGGTCTTATACATATCCTTTTTTTTGTTCAAAACGGTATCGGATACTAACGAAATGACTTACAAAATGACTACCCAGACGGACAAAAGTATAACTTCAACTTTGAAAATTCCTACCAATTATACGGTATCTGGTGCAGAGGTTAGACAATCAATATATAAAATTAAAGACATCGGCGTTGATATCGTAGTAAATGGTGCTACGTTTCCCAAAACATTAGATCCGACTCTCGTCAATGTCTCGGGAATTGACTTAAATAAAAAATATACTCCTACGTACGTTCGGGATACTAAAGGTAATCTGACGTTGTTGCGGTTTAATTAAAAGGAGAATGATAGATTGTGGAAAACTATTTTGCAAAAGCATTTGCTGCCATTATAGTTATATTACACCTTTTCATGTGGCCTATTTCATCTGCACTAGACAAACAAGATGACATTTCACAAATCGTTGTGATGAACTCTGTCACTAAATTTGTTGATTCGGTAAGGGATAAGGGGTACATTACACCAACAATGTATAATGAGTTTGTTGATCAGATGGCATTAACCGGAAATACATACGATATTCAAATGGAACATCTTCATAAGCGCTATGATCCTATTTATACTGATGCCGGCATTTTCCAAGATGGTTACAATGTTAATTACGAAGGTTTTTATAATGCGCAAGTCAATGATAAGCTCTTCCCAAGTACCTCAGCTGATCGAATCGATAGCCCGAATCGTGTTTACAAATTAGCTGCAGGGGACTTTTTTACTGTAACGGTCAAAAACACGAATAGAACTCCAGCGACGCTTATTAATGACATTTTACTTCTAGCTACGAATGCTCCGAACGAGAAAATCGTAATCCCTTATGGGGGGATGATACTGAATGAAGACTATGATTAGGCTTGCAATTTTATTTACATTCATTCTTCTTCCATTCTTCATAGGTAATAATATTAATGTGACTCATAACCGTCAAAATCTGATCCTCGAAACTAGATATAACCATGCAATCGATACAGCTACCCAGGATGCAGCAAAAGCTCTAATTACAAACGCTAGTCAAAGTTCTGAAGCTCAATATGAGTCACTAAAAAAGCTACGGATAAACCAAGTGGAAGCAGTCCAGACCTTTTTAAACTCAATGTATCTAAACTTTAGAGTTTTTGATCATAAGATTGGACAAGGTGTAATTCAAAGCTATGTACCTTTGATCCTGATTGTTGCCTATGATGGTTACTATGTATATTACATGGACGAATACACTAACAGTAAGGGCGAAATGGAATTAACGCATGTGTGGAGCCCCAAAAAACCATATGCCCACGCAGATCAATATGGTAATACTTTCGGATTTACTTTGGATGATTTTGTTACTGTCAATCGGAATTCTGACCAAAAATGGTTCGAAGGATTTCGTGGAGAGATTTCAGTGACAGCAGGTGTTCCTTTGCTTCGTGATGCGAAGACCTTTGATCAAGTTCGCAGAGGATCAATCGTAAATGCTATTCAGCAGGATCTCGAATTCTACATTAATAAGTACAACAATTTTGCAAAAAAATACGGGGTAGCATACACCTTTACTCTTCCTTTGATAAGCCAAGAGGAATGGAACAATACAGTAAATGACGTTGGAGTTCTATCCTTTGTTCAAGGAATACCTATGGGGACGAAGTATTATAATAACTATGCTCTTGGAGGTAGCCGAGTTGTAAAGAAACCGGTATATAACGGTATCATAGCGAATGGTCGGAAATACTATTATTCGCAAAATGCATGCACTTCTTCATTTACTACAATTGAAGTGTTTACAACCGAAAAAGACGCTGCAGCAAGTGGTTATATCCCGTTAGATTGTACTGTTGGAAATAGGAAGTGACCACCTTCTTGAAGGTTGGCAGTGTTTTGTAAATCACTTATTATGATGAATAAGGCGCGATCAAAAAAATAGTGAATCAGATTTGCACGAAAACCGCCCATCGTTAGGCTACTGCAATTCGAATGATCAATTATTTTTTTGATCGCGCTTAAATAAACCGAATATGACTCATCTGGGTTTAAAAAGAAAAAGCGAAGCACGCTTCTTGCCAACATGCAATGAGTGTGCTTTTTTGCTTTTCTGAAAGGAGGGATGGATATTTTGCTTCAATTCTTATATATCGGGACGGATAAACTTTTCCAAAGTAAATTTATGTGTTGCAACACTCGAGGTCCTTAGGTTTTGTTATAATATATTTAAGGTATTAATTTACTATAATGGTAGATTAAGAAAAAGATATTTGGAGGAGATATATATGAAAAAGGTACTGCTTACTACACTTGCTGCTGCAACAATATTGACCGGAAATTTCATGTTCGCACCCCCGAAAGCCGAGGCAAGCAATGTTGACGATGCTAAAAGCCTTGTTGCCTCAGTGGCCGCAAAGTTCAAAGATGTAAAAGGGCATTGGGCGGAGGAGGCAATAGCAAAAGCATACGATCTTAAATTGATCACGGGATATCAGGACGGAACATTCAAGCCAAACGGGAAGATTACGAGAGCTGAGTTTGGGGCTATTCTTAGCAGAGCAACGAAGCTTACAACTACAACGGGAACAAACTTATTTCCTGACATGCAAGGAAACTGGGCTGAACCGGCCATAAGTCAGTTGGTTGCACAAGGATTTATTAACCCTAGCGATTATCCCAAGGGGTTCAATCCAAATGCTGAGATGACTCGCTATGAAATGATGAAATGGATTGCTAATGGCCTGATTAAATCTGATGATAGTTTCAAAAAGGCATTTGAGGACACAAAAAATACACTCTTGCCTACTCCGGAAGCTACTAGGAACGAAATCAGTTCGGATCAAGTTCCCAATATAGCACTGGTTCGAGGAACAGGTATTATTGAAGGGTTTGAAGATGGTTCTCTTAAGCCTTCAAGCACTACCACAAGAGCCGAGGTAGCTGCTATTCTCCTCCGGTACATGAATGTTGAAGGAAGCAATGCGGATTCATACACTGATTTAAAAGAAATGAGAGAGGTTGGGACAACGGGAAGCAATCTTACTACGTTGACCAATTACTTTTATAGTGTTCGTTCTGTAAAAGTTAATGACATTGCAAATAGCAAAATTACGCTTAAGAATAACGCCGGTATTCTAAATCTTCATCGTCTGATAGTTGTCGATGCCAGAGGAAGTAAGCCTAAAGGTATTTATGCTCCCTTATTTGTAGGAAAAAGCTATCTCCAAGGCGGATATCTTGTATTTTCTGATGTATCTTTTACATCAAATCTTGAGACATCAAAATCCGACCCAATTGTCTATAACAGCGGTTTGCCTGGAACATTAATTTCTTTTCATAGAATAGATTTAAAAGTAGCTAATAAAAACGGGCTTGTAACTATTCCTATGAATACAAGTGAGTTGTTCACTAAAGGTGTTGAAAAACGACTGTGGATGCAATCTGTATTAGAAACAAGAAATTGGGGTTATAATCTTCACACTGATACAGCAGGTACCATATTGATTCAAAATCATTAAAATGCGACGGTGGTGAATAATCAATAGTGAAGTCAAGAATTCAAAAGACCATCTTTTCGATGATCTTGATCATTATTTTTATGGTTAGCAACTTAGCGTATTCTGTACTTCCGCAATATACCGATAGCAGAGCAACTGCGGCCAGTGATCCATATGGACCCAAATCAATGAAGAACCCTAATCTTGTTACATTAGATGCACAACCTACTGTAGGTACTCCAGGTGTATACTGGTACCAATTGGATGAAGGGAATTTTAAGGCGGATCACAATAGTGGTCCAACATTTGCTAATAACGTGGGGAGTTGTTCTAATCCATATCCAGCTGCTACGGAAGTACCTGATAGGATTGATTTTTCACTTTGGCCAGCTACAGATTGGAATAGCTATAACGGAAACCCAGTTACATCTTTAAATGTAAAAAATCTTCGAATTAAAAGCGTTACTTATCAAAGTCGGTCTAAACAGGATTCCTATCAAGGAGTAGGTACTCCAACTATTACATCTGGGAGTACAATTGTGGGGATTCGAACCATTACTGGTGGGAACAACACTCCAACAAATTCATATCCTTTTGAAAACGGAGGGAAAACAGACGCAGGGTGTAAGAAGTTTAGTGTGGTCTATTACACCCCAATGGATATTATTTGGCAAGGTGATCTTGAAGAACAAAAAGAAATCGATGTTAATCCTGATTCTACGATTAAAGTAGGAGAGAAGAAACAAATTAAAGCACAAGTACGCACTATAGGTTATGGAAGCACACAATGGGGCCAATATGTCGATGTGTCAAACCGTACAAGTGAAGTTAAGTGGTTCTCATCGGATACCTCAATTTTTGAAGTGTCTGATACAGGCGTCATTACGGGTAAAAAAGCCGGAAAAGGTACTGTAAGAGCGATTTGGAACAATGGTACCTACCTTATTTCAGACACTGCCCAAGTCACTGTGACAGCTCAGCCTGGACTTGTTATAAGTTTACCACCCAAAGTGTGTACAACGAATACCACGCCCCAACAAGCAGAGGTCATCCTAACCAAACCTGACATGACCACTGTAAAACTAACAGCGCATCCGAAGCTTTCTTGGTCAAGTTCTAATCCGAGTGTAGCAACGATTGGTGCTGATGGGATGATCACACCCAAAGGCCTTGTAGGAACCACACAAATAAAAGCCCACTTTAAAGATGATACCCAGAGCATTGACGCAACAGATACAAAAACCTTAACAGTTGAAGATTGTTCTGGTGGTAGTGATCCTGGCAATCCCGGTGATGGGGGTGGGGGGGGATGTTCGTACGTCATTGAATCTCCTTCCCAAGGTATCATTAGTTCTGGTGCTAAAATGGATCCTTCCGCTAATGGTGTTTTAAAAGCCGATCACAGAGGCGCTGAAATTTTTGATGTTTTAAAAGGAATCCCTACATCTGAAAGTTTATATGCTAACGTATTTGGCTTTAACTACCTTTTTCAAAACAAATGGGCAAATATGAGAGGACAAGTTACATATTCGGTGCCGGTTACAAAGACATACCATAAAACCTGGACAATTCCAGGTGTTCCAGGTAAACCTCCAATTCCTCCAAAACCGATGTCATCGGATGAGACGGTTACAGAAACAAAGACTGTAACAAGAAATTACAGCTACTGGCAAATTGATAACCTAGAAATATACAAGATCAGAAATGCTACAGTAAGCAACTATGCGCTTGGTGGTTATGGAGGCACAGTTACCTTAAATCCGAATGGTTACACTCCGCCTACGCTGATATCCGACAATAAAGAAGATGTAAATACTCACGTTCATCCAGCGCCGTGTAGTTCTATCGATTTGGGTACTGAAAACGTACCAGGAGGATCTTCAGAACCTCCTACACCGAACGATAGTGCATTATTTCAATCTGCTGCAGAATCAGAAGTAAAGCCAGCTAGAGTAAACAACGATAATGTCGTCTTTAATGGAAATAAAATTATGGATAACATTCAAGTTGAAACGACAGCTCCTACTCCTGGGGTAATACCTCAGCCAATAACGATTGGCCAGAACGTACTCTACCAATCGGGTTATACCGTGAGTAAAACACTTGTAAATAAAGCGAATAATCCAACAACAGGGATCATTTATTATGACCTATTACCTGGAAACATAAAGGGCGGAAGCGACAAAGATTTTAACATCAATGGGATGAACACAGTCACCGTTCATACTCCAGTGGTTATCTATGCATCCATATCAGATGATCGGACTCATAATCAAAAAACGAAACCGGCAGCAAATCGAGATGCTACCATTCTTGATCGCCCGTTTACTATTTATATGCCAACAAGTGGGCAGCATCTTAATATACCGGGTTACGGGAATCGTGATTATGCGAAATATATGAAGGATAAACAGGTTTGGTTCCCATTTGATGTTTATAGTGGAGACAAATCAAAGTTCTATCCCAAAAACAATTGGATTTCGATTCCGGTAAATCAGGAAGCCACAACGTTCTTCCTTCCGGTATGGGTAGATGAAGGATTCTACGATGTTCTTTTCCGGACCATTGCCGAAAATGCACCAACTAATTTCACAACACAACCTCAAGCTAACTTGGACCTTGCAAATCATGTAGCAACGGATATTGTGCCTGTTGACGTGATTGGTCGAGTATATGATTTCCGTGTTACAGACATCGCTGATCCGAATTGGGAAACAGTTTTTCGGACAGCAAAAGGGGGCAGCACACCAAAGGGAACTTCATATTGGGTTGGTCTTAATGGAATTGACGGGGCTAAAAACGGAACTTCCTTCCCTTATGTTTTGCCTATTTTACGCGGGAGTCATCCACTCGCGAACTACAAAAGCGTTGCTGTAAAGACGGGCTATCATTTCAAATTCGATCTGAAAAGTAAAGGAAACATGTTCGGTGACAGCGATGCAATCAGGATAACACCAACATTCTACTTCCAGGACAATGATCCATCGACACCAGTAAATCGAATTCCGGTTGACCTATATTATCATTCCGATACTAAAAAGTTTATAAAAGTCGGTTCTGCTGCAGATGTCGAACGTCGGGGGATCATCTTGAATAATCGTCTTCGCAACGTTCCGTACGCAGATATCGTAAATACAGCTGGATCAATTTACGATTTAAAGACGGGTTGGCCGATGACCAGAGACCAATATATGAACTCCTTTGTTAAGCGGTCAACAGAACCAACATATGTTGGAGGTTATGATATTCAGGTTCTGACCTCGCCACTTAGAACATTCATTAATACCTCCAATCGTCCAAGTAACGCAAGTGCTACCCCGGCTCGCGTGAATGCATCAATACAGCAGTGGTATGGCGAATATAGCCTTCCAGCGGCTGTATATGTAGTTCGAAAGGGTGCTGATCTCGCGGCGTATGGTAAAACCAATAAGCTAGATGAAAAGTCTCCGATTTTCTTAAAGAATGGTTACATTACGGTGAACTTTGATATTGAAACAATCCGTAATGCGGATTTCAAGAATCCATACCTCCAGTACATTCATGGCCCATTGGATAATCAATGGTGGGATATGGAGGGGTTCGATAGTGCAGACGGTAGCCGAGATCACATGATCACAGATCCATACGGCGTGAAATATAAAATTGAGGATGGCGACGTAATCTTCTATAATGCGAAACACTCCTCATATGATGATTTTACAACGAACGGTACGCACTAAATCCTTTGGGACCCGCAAGGGTCCCTTGGTCTTTCAGCGCATTTCCAGTCTTTCACTTTTGGAATTACAGGTCAGAACATTGCATTGCCTGAAGCAGGCCATAGTTGCATTGGGTTAAGCAAGAAGTATTCACGCGACATTAAGGCAGGCATTTTCATGTTTTCGTAAAACTCTCACTTATGATAAAATGATATCTTGATTGCCCATTAGCAACAATTTGAGTTTTGGCAATGCAGCCGTATTCCTTTCTGGGAATGCGGCTTTTTAAGAGTGAAGGATAAAGCTTTTAGTCAGGTTGGGCATTGCCGAGTCTGCGGCAAACTAACATTTTGTAAAAGCATCGAGAGATGGTTGTCTAAAGGGAGAGATAAAATATGAGTGATAGAGATCGGTACTCCAGACAGGAACGTTTTACGCCTTTGGGACCCGAAGGCCAGCGAAAGCTAGGAGAAAGCCATGTGTTAATCATCGGCGCAGGCGCGCTTGGGACTTCGATTGCGGAAACGCTCGCAAGAGCCGGGGTTGGACGACTGACCATAGCTGATCGGGATTATGTGGAGTGGAGCAACCTGCAGCGGCAGCAGCTGTTTTCCGAAGAGGATGCAAGCAAAAGGCTCCCCAAAGCCATCGCAGCCGAGCGGCGTTTGCGGGCGATTAATTCCTCCATCCGGATCGACGCACATGTGATGGATGTGAAGCTGGAGGAATTGCAAACTCTGGTTGACGGCGTTGATTTGATTATGGATGGTACAGATAATTTTGATACACGGCTCCTCATTAATGATTTATCGCAAAAATATAACATTCCGTGGATTTATGGCGGGTGCGTAGGAAGCTACGGCATTACATTTACCATTTTACCAGGCCAAACTCCTTGTTTGAATTGCCTGCTTGGCACAGTTCCACTTGGGGGCGATACTTGCGACACGGCAGGCATTATTCCGCAGGCGGTGCAGCTGGTCACAGCACATCAAACGACCGAGGCCATGAAACTGCTCAGTGGGCATCCTGAAGCGCTTCGGGACAAACTGCACACATTTGATCTTTGGCGGAATGAATCCATGTTCATGGGTGTCAAGCATGCGAAAAAAGAAGGATGTCTCTCTTGCGGAACGCAGCGAACTTATCCGTATCTTTCGGTTTCCAATCTGGAAAAGACGGATGTACTCTGTGGAAGGGATACCGTCCAGATCCGTCCTGGAAAGAAACAATCACTTGATTTGAAGGAAACTGCGGAAAGGTTGGAAAAACTTGCGGAGGGCCAAGTCGAAAGCAATCCATTTCTGGTTTCCTTTTCGGTTGGTCAGTATCGGCTGGTTGTATTTGCTGACGGCAGAGCGCTGATTCACGGTACGAAAAATATTACCGAAGCAAGAACAATTTATCATCGTTATTTCGGTTAATTGCTCTGTGTTTGACTCGAGGAATGTTTTTCTCCATGGGCGGCAACCCTATTATAAAAGTTGAACTAAAGACATGGTTAAGGAATAGGCAAGAGGGAGAAATGATTCTGGAGAAGCGAAGCGTTCGCCTTTGTGAGCGGATTTCTACTATGGATGATTAGGTTAAATCAGAGAAATCCGGGAACAACAGCGATCGAAAGAACATTTCACCCGGCTGCCCTAATCTGAACAATCATTTGTTCAACTTACACAAATAGGACCAGCATATGGAATTCAACACGGAATCGGGTGATACAATGCATAAAAGGCTCCTCGCAGTTGGAAACTTCTTTAAAGGCTTAGGCTTAATAAGCTTGCTGGAGGAAGAAGGATACGAGATAATCGTAGTGCAAAGCGAACATGAAGCCATGCGTGTCATAAATGACCAGCACATCGATATGCTGCTTCTTGACCGTTCGGACCATTCAGGAGCCTCATTACGAAAAATTACGAAGGCATTGCACAGTGAGCAGGAGGACAAGCCTTTCCCGATGATCTTATTCGAACAACATTTTCATAAAGAAACGATCATTGAGGGGCTCGAATCTGGAGCGAATGATGTGGTGCCGAAAACCATTGATGCCGAGGAATTGCTAGCGCGAATCCGGAATTTGCTCCAGATTTTCCGTATCGAAAATGAGCGAAGTAATCAAAAAGTAGTTGTAGGCGAATTAAGCATTGATCTGGGAAGCAGAATCGTAAAAAGAGGGGAACAACCGATCTCACTAACGGTGAAGGAATTTGATCTTCTGCTTTATTTGGCGAGAAACGCCAACCACGTTTGCACGCGCGAGGAGATTTTAAAAAATGTATGGGACTCTGACTTTGATATGGGAACCAATGTGATTGACGTCTACATCCGGCATCTTCGTACCAAAATGGATAAGGGCTTTGGTGTAAAAATGATACAGTCCATTCGGGGAGTGGGTTATATAATAAAAGAAGGCGAGTAAGCTTTAAGCTTACCGCCTTTCTTTGTTCTAAAGCACGCGACGTGCTTTTAAGTATGTTCTTTTCCAAGTGCCGGAGTTCAAATCAGAAATTGTTACCCCAGGAGAACCGTATGTGTGCATGATTTTGCCGTTGCCAACATAAACACCAACGTGTGTGACGTTTTTACCGTTGGCTCTGCTTCCGCTGGAGAAAAATACGAGATCACCAGCTTTCAGATTTGCTTTTGAGACAGCTTTGCCGACTGTGGATTGTTGGGCAGCGGTACGTGGAAGGTTAACACCGTATTTGCCAAAAATATGTTTTGTGAACGATGAGCAGTCAAATACTTTGGTAGTATTGGTTGCTGCACCGAATTTATATGGCGTACCCATAAATTTCTTACCAAAACTAATGATGGATTGTGCTTTGGAAGAGACAGAGGATGATGCAGCGGTGGACTTCGAAGAAGCTGCCTCCGTTACTTCTGCTCCGGTTGCCATCATAGCTGTAAAACCAATGGATGCACATAACCCTACGGCTACTAATTTTTGGATTAGTTGTTTTTTATTCATGTTGTTGTAATACCTCCAAATTTCGTTTTCTTTCAGGCTCGATACCGAGTATAACAGTTTTGCAACTTCCTAAATTATGGGTAACATCCTGTAAACCCTTGATATATATAGGAAATTTACCTTTTATTAAAAAACAATTAAAAGTTACAAAAAATTAAGAATTTGGGCAGGGAGATTCACTGGAAAACAAGAAAAACCCTTGATATACAAGGGCTTTTCGGCATGTAACCTATTATCGGTTCGTTGTAACTTTTAAAAGTAATTTAATTTTCATCAGGACGTTTTTGAAGATATTCATCCAGCTATCAATCACGGCTTTGAATGATGAGCAGAAGACCGTCTTTTATTCTGATCTTGCCGCGAGACGCGATCAGCACGTTACTGATGCCGAGAGACTCGCCGATCTTTAATGTGGCGTTGTCCAGCGGATATTGAAATTCTTCGAGCGTTATTCCGTTCACTTCAGGCGTCATCGGAAGCAAAGAAACGTATTTGTAACCGCGGTCTAAAACCTCCATGTTGGAGTCGGTTAGCGTTATGTAGTTATTTTGGTCCATAATGGCGCATTGGATATCATGCTGGAGGGCGCGGGTTAGCATTTGCACGTTCGCAAGAGTATGGTCGAGCCTTGACCCTGTTCCTCCAATAAGAAGTATACAATCCGGCCGCTCTTTTATAGCCATTTCAAGAGCAAGTTCCGTGTCCGTCAAATTTTTGTCGATCGGATCACATTCCACGATTTTTCCGCTTTCAGCTCGAACTATATCCAGCTCTTGCTGCGATATCGAATCGAAGTCTCCTGCGGCAAGATCCGGCTTGATGCCATGACTAATGAGGAACAGCGCTCCTTTATCCGCACCGATGATGAAATCACCCGGCTGTATTTCTTCTATATATTGAGGTTGCAATTCACCTCCGGAAAAAATGACAACTCGTTTTTGACTCATTTTATTTCCTCCTAAATCTGTTTCATTCTTGCGAGGCCATAGCTTTCAGTATAAATGAGAAAACATAGTTGCACAATTTGTCCAGCAGTGACTACAATAGGGGAGACATAGGATAGGGGAGAGGTTAGGGAGAAATTGGATATGCATGCTTTTGAGATTTTTAGCATCATTGGAACGATCGCTTTTGCGATGTCGGGCGCGTTTGTCGCCATGGAGGAAGAATACGACATCCTGGGCATACTTGTGCTGGGACTTGTTACAGCCTTTGGCGGCGGGGTGATCCGAAATATCCTAATTGGGATTCCCGTAACGACGTTGTGGAGTCAAGAATTGCTTATTAAATTGGCGATAGCGTCGATCATTCTAGCGTTTTTGCTTCCTTTGGGCTGGATTAAGCATTGGAAGCGGACGGAGGCTTTTTTTGATGCCATCGGGCTGTCGGCCTTCGCAATCCAAGGCGGCTTGTATGCAGCCAATATGCATCATCCGTTGTCAGCTGTATTGGTTGCCGCGGTGATGACGGGGATTGGTGGTGGGATTATCCGCGATCTTCTGGCTGGTCGTAAACCGCTGGTTCTGCATGATGAAATTTACGCGGTATGGGCCATGATCGTCGGCGCGGTAATCGGCTTGAACTGGATTCATTCGACTTGGCAGGCCCTTTTATTGTTTGCTGTCATCGTTCTGCTTCGCATGCTTTCGGTTTTCTATAAATGGAAGCTTCCGCGACGCATGCTACAAATGTCTTCTTCACCCGACGGACTATCCGACAGTAACAACACTAAAGGAAAGCATAGCCGGAAGACGGCGTAACAGAGGAGGCGTACAACTTGGTATCTGTTTTATTTGTTTGTTTGGGAAATATTTGCCGCTCACCTATGGCTGAAGCTATCATGCGTCACAAGGTGGAGCAGGCGGGGATTGAAGGCGTGGTAAGCGTGGATTCTGCCGGAACAGGCGATTGGCATATCGGCCATGAACCACATCAGGGGACGCGGGACATGCTGGATTTGCACGAGGTAAGTTATGAGGGAATTAAGGCTAGGCAGTTTGCAAACTCGGATTTTGAAAAATTCGACTACATCGTGTGCATGGACAACAGTAACTGGGATAATGTGAAGAAACTACCTGGTGCCAAAGAGGAAAGCCTAATCAAATTTATGGATTTGCTGCCGGAGCATGAACTCAGGGAAGTACCGGATCCGTATTTTACCGGGAATTTCGAGCAGGTATATGAATTGATGGATGCGGGTTGCGAGACGCTTTTGGACAAGATTAGAACCGAGAAGTTATAATAGAAAAGTGTTTGCGGATTGAGAAAGACTTTCCGCTTTCATGGAAAGACGGCATGAATGCCGTTTTTTCGGAAAAACAATGAAAACGTCATCATTTGCTCAGGCAATAATAAAGGTGAACCTTCGACAATGTTCTGCTGTACGCATAATCGCTTGTCATTAGGGTCACCTTTATCTGGTTTATGCCTTAGTTAGGCATGTAAAAAGTACATTAATGCATCCGGCAGCTCTTTTTGCCAAAAGCCCCAAATATGCTTGCCGTCTTTTTCGGTATATTTAACTTTGGCGCCGCGGTCAAGCAGTAGTTCGCGGGTGTGGCGGTTTAGTTCCACGAAATTATGAATGCCGTAATCTGATTCGAACTCCGTTTCCTGCAATCCGACAATCATATAGATATCGAGCCAGGATAAGTCGTCCTGAACCTCGTAGATCTTCTGAGAA
>JAIRVF010000085.1 GCA_031254035.1 Paenibacillus sp. | reverse complement strand
CCTCGTGAAAAGTTTGTTGTGGTGACTACTTTTTACCACAAGGAGATGGCTGTGTCTCTATTTTTATTTGGTTTACAGTTTACTGGAAGTGAATTTGCTCATTTATAGTTTTGAATTTGATTGGTTTTATTTTAGGAATTAGGGCAAAACGTTCCGTAAAGGGCAGGGGGATGGCCATAGCCGGGATTACGTTAACGGTAGTACCTTTCGTGGTCATGACAGTGTTTCTCATTTTGGCTATCGTTTTAGCGGTCAATATTTTTAATGCTTGACTTACCCCAAAATCATTTCTTCTTAATCGCTGTGAGACATTCGCTGCAAAAAAGACGTTCGGTGTTGTTGAAACCGAGCGTCTTTTTGTCTTGCTTTTCACTTGAGTTGATCAAGTAGAGACTCGAGTTTGCACCATCCCAGAAAGAACAAGGCGGACAGTGTTGAGATTTTTTCAACACCCGTTGATGGGCCATGCACATATATCAACATTCGTAAATAAGATATGGGTGTAAGCAAACATCTTGTGGGGAGTGAAGGGTGCATGGGCGAATTGCAGTCAGGCTTAACTTCTCCTGAAGGAAGTCAATTGGACGGAAACATCTCCTTTAAGGAGAAAATGACAGAGGGCCGGGCAGGGTTCAGAAAAAGACTATGGCTATTCTGGGCTCTTTTGGGACCCGGTATCATTTCATCGCTGTCAAATAATGACGCCGGAGGAATGATCAGTTATACCATGACGGGAGTTACATTCGGCATAAGCTTTTTTCTCCCTCTGCTCTTCTTGCTCGCGCCGATTGACTACAACATGCAGGAAATGTCGATGCGTCTAGGAGCAGTAACCAAAACAGAATACAGGGAACTGCTCCAGCGGCATTTCGGGCGTTTTTGGTCATATACCAGCGTATTGGCATTAGTGCTGGCAAACCTGATGTACATCGTAACCGAGTTTGTAGGAATGACAGCAGGATTGACACTAATGGGAATACCGCTTTGGGCGAGTGATCTTATCAGCTTCGTCTTTGTTGCTTCCATCACATGTTTCATGGGTTATTGGTCCAAAGAGCGTCTAGGATTATTTGTCGGCGCAATCAACGTTGTTTTTATCATTGTTGCCTTTTTGACCCACCCCGATCCGGCTGAAATCGGCAAAGTATTTACCCATTTTCCGAGTATATCTTGGGATCTAAGCAGTAATGGGGTGCTCGTGTTTATCATGGCTACAATCGGAAATGCTATTGCACCATTTATGTTGTATTACAACAACAATACGACTCTGGACAAAGGAATAACAGGCAAAGATTTGCGGTTAGGGCGTGCTGACATTGCAATAGGTGCTCTACTGCAGCCGATTTTTGCGGCGGCCGTGATGATCTGCGGTGCTGCCCTCTTCGGACATGTAACGAATCTTGATGATTCCAATCCGGCTGATTTGATTTCCGCTTTCGTGCCGGTTGCCGGCCACTTTGGTAGTGCTTTGTTTGCTTTGGGATTGTTTAATGCCGGATGGCTTGCTGCCATTACCATATCCTTCTCATCCGCCTATACGGTTGCCGGCGCTTTTGGGTGGAAAAGGAGTCAAAATCATAAAGTTAAGGAAGCACCGAAGTTTTATGGTATTTATCTTGCCATCTTGTTGCTAGGAGCGGTGATCATATTAATTCCTGGTTTGCCGTTAGACATGATGGCGGTCTTTACTCAAATTTTTGCGACCATGCTGTTTGTTCCCGATCTGATCTTTTTGGTTCTGCTTACAAACAATCGAAAGCTGATGGGGGAACATACAAATGGTTGGTGGAAACGGCTGATTGGATGGGGAATCATAGCGATTTATTCGGCAGTTTCGGCGGTTACGATTTATATCACAATCACAGGCATGTGAGCATCACTAATGGGGGATGACATCCTTTATTTAATGAATTGCGCTTTATCGGGAATCGTTGCTTTCATTTTCGGAATTGGTGTCTTTAACCACTTTCATAAGAAGAGGTGACATAATGATGTATTATTATTGCATTGTTTGCCAAGGTTTACATGAGGAAAAGCATACTCCTGGAAAGGTTTTTGAAAAGGGATTTTATATCGATGATAGCGGGACTGGGGCGAAGTTTCATCTGGGTATGTGTGATCTGTGCGTTAAAGAGAAAAAACTACATGTCAAAAGGGAGTATACTTTCGATATGATCGACAACTGGTTGCCCGCCTATGAATTAATTGAACCGGAGGAAACGATGACTGCGAAAATAAGCGCGATCAAAGATCCGGCCCCAGCACTGAGAAAAATCGAGCAAATCGAGCAAGATAAGAGGCGGAAGTGGTCCGCTAAAATCAATGTAGTTCGGAGCACACCATCCTAATGATCTTAAAAAGCATGGCGATTTGACTCTCAGCCTTCCATATTTTATGGTATATACAATGATTAAATAGGAGGATATTCGAATAATGAAGCTTATACATTAACGTAATGCCCTTACGATTATCCAGATGGTAATGATGCACTGATGTTCATTTTGCGCGTATTTTATGAAATGATTCAAAATGATAAGGATTTACGCGAAGCTTATCAGCTCGCCAGATCGATGAACGACGAAATGTCCATGTTTCGACTTTATGAAACACAACATCGATGATTTGAAGAAATCATCCATTAGCGAAGTGACCCTATAAAGTTAGACAGGTTATATTATTAGGAGACTTACTGGGCATGAGTTCGGTACTGTGCCGGACTCGTGTCTTTTAGCGCTATCTTAATTCGCTAGTTGTTTTAATAATCGATGTATTTAGAATTGGCATCTTACAAAATAGTTGGTAGAATCAGAGAAAAATAGAAAAGGAGAGAAATAATCATGTTATTCGAATCTACACGAGTGAGCTTCAGAAAAATGACGGAGGAGGACGTTTCCGTTTATCATGGCTGGCGAAACGACCTGGAAGTCATGAGAACCACCAATCCATTTATCGATATGTCTTCATTCGCGGATACGAAGGATTTTGTGGAGCATGTTATTTTAGGGGCAAGTACGTCGAAAACGTATATGATCCTCGATAAGAATTCACAAAAGCCGATCGGGGTCACATCCTTAATTCAAATCGACCACAAAAATCGCAATGCTGAATGCATTATCGATATTGGCGACAAAGAATTTTGGGGAAAAGGATATGGAAAGGAAGCGCTGAAGCTGCTGCTCGACTACGCATTTTTGGAAATGAATTTGCACAGGGTGTCGCTGCGTGTCTTTTCATTTAACGAAAAGGCGATCCATTTGTATAAAAAGCTAGGGTTTGAACAGGAAGGGACTTCACGCCAAGCAATTTTTAGGGAAGGAAAATGGCATGATATCATTCACATGGGGATTCTTCAGCATCAATACATAAACTAAAACGGCATCAGGGATGTTGCAAATTGTTCGGGTTATGGTAGAGAGATACAGAGCGGAAGAATTTGATGACCCGCATTTTTTAAACAACTTTAAGAGCCTTATTACACACAAATTGTAGCAAGGCTCTAACTATTTAAGTTAAAATTCAAACGACTTTATGATGTCACCTTATTTTAACTTTCCTATTGATAGGTTAACACGATAATTCCCATACTTTAATAGTCGTTCTAGAAAGGTATCCAATTCTTCATTGGAAGCAAAATGTGTTTTTAATAAATAACATCCCTCACCACTTGTACGATGTACCTCAGAGATTGCTTCTTCTTCTTGAAAGAAATTCTGAAACACTTGATGATTAGCTGTTTTAATGAACACAGTAACAAATGCAGTTACTATCTGTCCTAATTTGATTCGGTTTATTGTGATCGTATATTGTTCAATAACTCCTAAATCCTCTAATCTTCGAATGCGATTTCCTACAGCCTGTTACTACAAGATATTTCGGATTACAATGAACAATTTGTACAAAACAAGGAATACGCTCCTTGTGAGCGACAAAAATGCCTAAAAAACGTATGGTTGTTGTGTATTAAAAGTGGACTGGACACTGAGCCAAGTGAAATAGCCGGACCTGCATTATTTTTAGTTAGCGATGAAGCTTCTTACGTCAATGGAGCAAGTTTAATTGTAGATGGTGCATGGGCAGTTAGTGGATACCCAAATTTGAGTAAGTTTATGTAAATAAAGTGTGGCTGAAGTATGATTTAAGTAAATTGCTAATCAAAGAGTAGGTCCAAAAGAAGCCTTCTGAACATTCAGGGGACTTCTTTTTTTAGATTATAGGGTTTGGAAATGTTTACCTTGCATGGAAATATGGTGTCATTTACTCCTATATCCAAGCATCTTTTTCTATATGTTGGTAGGAGGCATTGCACTGATTACGTTTCTTTAAACTATTCTATGGTTATTATGTGTTAAACTGAGGCTCGTTTGATTTGATAGAAATTTCTCATACAAGGAAATAAGACAGCAGGAGAGTGGAACATGAAAATGAGAAAAGTAGTCTATGGTATTTTATTAATACTAGGCATTTTTGTAGTAGGATATCTTGTCAGCTTTATACTACAAAGTAATGACGATTCAGCTAGTGAAGCTAAAAATGACGAAAACATCGTAGAGGCTTCAAAATATCCAGGCGTAGGTTTAGTTACAGAAATAACGGAGAAAAAGAAATACAACATTGCCATGCACTATCCGAAATTTAAAAGTGACAAGCTAAATGCGGAAATAGAAGGATATGTATCGTCTATCAAAGAGGGTTTCCTGACGAATGTCGATGAGAATAAGAAATATATAAAAGACTATGTACCCGAACTATCTTTATCTATGGAAATCTATCCCGTAGTGGAGAATGTGTATTCCATCGTATTCTCTGAGGAAAATTATGTCGTAGGTGCAAACGCACAGCAAAAAGTAAAGGTTTATTTAGTAGATACTAAAATGGGAGATTTTATTCAACCAACAGAAATCTTCAAGGATACGAAACAAAATCGGGAACAGCTATATGCACTTTTAAATAAGGCATTCCAGGAGTCTAAAGAATACAGCCCTTTACTATTGGAAGGCGAGTTAAAAAGCTTTGCACAAGATTCGGGCAATCAATTTAAAGGTATGTATTTAAAAGGGAAGTCATCTATTTTTCAATTTGATAAATATGAGGTAACTGCCGGAGCGGCCGGTACGCCCAAAATTTCTATTCCACTGGATGAGATGAAAAATCTCCTAACAGATGAATGGAAAGGGAAATTACAGATTAAAAATGATAAAAAAGAGACTCCAAAAAATTCAAATGATAAAAATATAGCCAAAGGCGAAAAAATAGATAAAAATAAACATTCTTCTACGGGCGTTAAACGAGTAGCCCTTACTTTCGATGATGGACCGCATCCTAAAGATACTTTAAAGATTCTTGAGTTACTGAAAAAGTATGATGCCAAAGCGACATTCTTTATGCTGGGAGGCAGGGTTGATTTCTATCCGGATGTTGTTAAAAAGATCGCAGATCAAGGACATGAGTTAGGTAACCACACT
Source organism: Paenibacillus sp. (assembly GCA_031254035.1). Taxonomy (GTDB): domain Bacteria; phylum Bacillota; class Bacilli; order Paenibacillales; family Paenibacillaceae; genus Paenibacillus_AQ. Next base: position 13,415 of record JAIRVF010000085.1, on the reverse strand, counting down.
TGGGATCACAAGGATCTTAAGACCCTAAGTACAGCAGAGGCGATCCAAGAAGTGGAACGAACAAATCAGGCGATCAAAAGCGCCGTAGGAAGAGAACCGACGGTGTTTAGGCCACCTTATGGTGCCAGAAATAAGGAAGTTGAAAATGCCATCGGTATTCCCTCGGTCTTGTGGACCATTGATACCTTGGATTGGAAATCGCATAATCCAGATCAAATATTAAAGATCGTTAAAGAAAATGTGAAGGATGGTTCAACCATTCTGATGCATGATATTCATAGAACCACAGTCGAAGCTGTAGAACCCATTTTAAAATATCTAAAAAAAGAAGGATATGAATGTGTGACGGTATCTGAATTATAAGTTTCAAACGACAAAGCCGGGCGGTATCGGAATCACGTGGTGTTTCATTTTCAGAACTAATTTTCAATAAAGTTTTGTTTTAATGTCCAAGAGACCATAGAAGTTAATATAACTCCCAAGAAAGTCCCGATGATTATCTTCATCGGGACTTTTTTTCAAATTAGCAAGGAAAGAGGAACGCTGCAAGCAAACTTAGGGGATCGTATTAGAATCATCCGTAAAATAAACAGATTAAATCAGCGAACGAGCGTGGACTGACTGGGGCATGGATGGATAACCCAAATAACGTTGAAACTTTTTCAGACTTCATGGAGTCTAACGCATGTAAACTTCATGAAGATTCACAAGCACAACAAAATTTACTCACAAGGGAGATTATATAGTTATGAAAAAACAAACCATCACATTATTTACAGCAGCTACACTTTTAGCAGGTGCAGCTATTGCAGTACCCATGGGCACAATTTGGGCGCAGCAGCCTACCAAACTGATGCAAGATCAAGCGAAAAGACAGACCTTCCGCAATGTGAAAGTGTCTGAATCTACGATCACGTATACGATCAAAGGCGATGCGCTCGTACACGAGGGCACATACCATTACGCATTGAAACAGAATGGCAAACTACTGGCGAATGGCTTCGGTACAGCGTCCAATGGTGCACCGTCATGGGGGAAAATCAATCAACAGATTTCCATCGCAAGCAGTAAGCTGTCGGGGAACAAAGGTATCTCGGTAGAGCTGTATGAAGTGGACTCCGCAACAGGCAAAAATGTGAACAACATCTCGGTTCCGATGGATAAATCGGGCCAGACGGCAAAAAATAAAGTATTCCGCAACATTAAACTGTCTGAATCCATTGTAACGTACACGGTTAAAGGGGAAGCGCAAGTGCATGAAGGCACATATCATTACGCTGTGAAGCAAGATGACAAAGTGCTTGTCAAAGGCTTCGGCACGGCATCCTTCGGTGCACCGGAATGGGGTGCTTTCTCACAGAAAGTTTCTATTCCAAGCAGCAAAATCGCTAGCAATAAAAAGCTTAGCTTAGATTTATACGAAGTGGATCAAGCGACAGGCAACATCGTTAACAATAAGTCAATCGAATTGAAAAAAGAGGCTTTAGTGAATGCGAACAAAGTATTCCGTGATGTGCAACCGACTTCTCCCATGGTTACTTTTACCGTAAAAGGTGAAGCAAGCTTATTTGAGGGCACGTATCAATACGCCGTGAAGCAAGATGGCAAAACCTTAACGAAGGGTTATGGCACAGCATCCGTCGGTGGTCCAGAGTGGGGTACGTTCTCGCAGCAGGTTAGTATCCCGATGAACAAATTTCAGAGCAACAAGCCGTTAACCTTCGAACTCTATGAAATCGATCAGGCAACAGGTAATGAGATTAACAAATTAGTCATGCCAATCCAATAATTTGATTCCACTGATAGAACCGCAGTGCATCTTGTGCTGCGGTTTTTTCGTTCGAAGGCAGGCATTCTCATCGAATGCAAATCAGAATATTACATAAATTTATTGACTATCCCCTTTAAGCGCGTTTTCCATGAGAAAATTCGACCCTCGTATCGTTATTACACTTAACGGAAAATTCTTACCATTCCGTGCATGGTAATTAATTAAAAAATCAAACCTAAAAAATCCATCCTTTTTAATCTAACTGGATTGAAAGGATGGATTTTTACTATGAGATTCTTTTTTCGGCAAGGGAGAATAATATGAATAAAAAATATTTTGATACCAGCTTAAGTATCCTACAGTGGTTTGTGTTTCTATTAGCAAATGCAATTGCATTGCCTATCACTATTGGTAGCATACTCCATTTATCAATTGAAGAAATCTCAACATTAATGCAGCGAACTTTTTTAGTTGTGGGAGTAAGTTCATTTATACAAGCATGGCTCGGGCATCGCTATCCCATTGCGGATGGTCCAGCCGGTTCATGGGTAAGTATATTTGTCATACTAGGACAAGTAGCTATGCATCAGGGACAAAGTGCAAAAGATGTACTACAACTTTTAGAAGGTGGATTAATTATTGCAGGTATTTTACTCTTCGTTCTTGGTATAACAGGGCTTGTGCATCGAATTCTACGTTTATTTACACCTTTGGTTACAGGAACTTTTCTTTTAATCTTAGCTCTTCAGCTTAGTGGTGTGTTACTAAAAGGAATGATGGGATTACAAGGAACTGTAACTCATCCTGATTATACAACAGCTACTATTGCACTTTTTGTTTTTGCCTTTATTACCTTTTTATCAATTAAAGGGAAAGGGTGGATAAAAAGTTACGCTGTGTTACTTGGAATTTCATGCGGTTGGCTTTTGTATGCTGTATTAGGAAAGTCATCTCATATGCCTTCTCATTCACCGCTAGTTAAGTTTCCAGAGATATTTGCTTGGGGCACACCTAGATTCGATATTGGAATGACTCTAACTGCAACTTTATTCACATTTCTCTTAGTTGCAAATACGATTGCTGCTATTTCGGCTGTAAAACAGGTGGCTCCGTTATCTAAAGAAAATGAAAAGCAAACACTGAACCGTGGTGCATGGGTCGAAGGTATATCACATCTTATCTCGTCGTTGTTCTCTACGATTGGAATTGTACCATTACCTGCATCCGCAGGATTTATTCAACTAACAGGACAAAAAAAGTGAGTGCGTTCCTGATAGCAAGTATCATATTAGCAGGAATCTCTTTTATTCCCTCGATTGTAGGATTTATATCCTTGCTACCAGGTCCTATTGCTAATGCCGCACTTTTAGCAACATTTGTCCAAGTGATAGGAATTTCATTTCAATCGATTTTACGTGTAGAATTAAATCAACGTCGATTAACTATATTAGGAATTACATTATTAATCAGTTTGGGAATCATGTTTCTTCCAGAAAGCGCATTATATCCAATAATTTCAAATGTTTGGTCGGCGGTATAAGAGGCACCTCAGCGCAGGTCCATTGAAAGGAGAGGGTGGAAATGAATTTTAATTTGAAAGAGGCAATTGAGGTTTTGGAACGTACCCCGCAAACAATGGCATATTTTTGTTCAGGTTTATCGGCGGGATGGCTGCAATGCAATGAAGGTGAAGGAACCTGGAATGTCTCCGAGGTCATTGACCATCTCATTGAAGGGGAGAAAAACAATTGGATGCCGCGGCTTAAATTTATTCTACAGGAAGGCGAAAGCCAGCCGTTTCCTGCGTTTGATCGTTTCTCCCACTTAAAAGACAAACCGGAAACAACGATTGAACAGAAATTGCTCAACTTCAAAACAATCAGAATGCAGAATGTGGCCGAGCTCCGAAATCTCATGGATTCGGAGTCGAAGCTTGAGTTGACGGGATATCATCCTGCTTTTGGCGTCGTGAAGCTGAGAGAATTGATTGCGACATGGGCGGTTCATGATATGACGCATATGTCTCAAATCGTACGGGTGATGGCGCTAAGATACAAAACGGATGTTGGGCCATGGATAGAATATTTGGGCATATTGAACAAAGGGTAAGTAGAAATACAAGCCGGCATTGCCCGATAATGGGTGGTTGTCGGCTTGTTTTGCATTTTAGATATGCTGCGTTCTTGCGGCTACAGATCCCTTTAAGCACTACTTTCACTTGTTTTTTGTTACGGGGTGAATGATCCGATATCAACGTCCGATAAATCATATATAACGAAAGATTTCCATACCCGATAAGGACCACTGCCGTAATCCAAAAAAGCGTCCCGTAGGTTCTTTCGACGTAACTTCCGCTTAGGGGACGAACAAACAAGCCGTTTGGATTCAGAATAACGCCAAGCGCCACGATGACAGCGGGTACCGGGATGGCGAAATAGAGCTTTTTTCGAGACGAAAAATGGCCTGTTAGAAGAAGGGTAAAGAAAAACCATCCGACAGCCAGAAGCGCCATGTCCAGAAAAGCGAGTTTTACGTAAAATAATTGCAGCTTAGGATCTTTTGCTGTATTGATCGCAAACAGGCAAAAAGGCCATAACATCATAAAAAAATGAAAACCCAAATATACCTTATGCAAAGTCGTAATGGTTACCGACACAAACATATAAACCCATAGAATAAACAAAAGGAGCAGAATTGCTAGATCGATCCATGCCATAACACCCAAATGTACACTTCTTAAGCGAAAGTGGAATCTACCTATTTTAACATGAAAAAGTGGGAATATCGTATTTCTTTAAATTAAGAATTAATAAGTTCTCAGTGTTAAGCGATTCTTCAACTGCAAACTAACGATTGGTGAGAAAATCAAAACGGTTTTTCCGTCTGCTAAAAAATATGAAGGCTCGAGTTGGACTACCCTAAGGCAATGCAGATATTTTATAATAGAAAGAAAGACTATGACAACAAAAATCCTCGCTTAAGGAGGCCATAATGGCAACTTCAAATGTATGGGATGCTGAATGGGAAGTTTCTGAGGAGACAGCATCTCAATTGATCTATAGTCAGTTTCCGCAGCTATCATCCAAACGGATTCAAAGATTGGGACATGGCTGGGATAATACGGTTTACATTGTTGGAAATGAGTATGTTTTTCGTTTTCCAAGACGCAAAGTTGCCGTTGATTTGTTGAAAATGGAAGGAAGCATTTTGCCAATGCTTGCGGACCACATCACAATACCTTATTCAAAGCCGTTGTTCTTTGGTGAAAGCAGTAACGATTACCCATCATCGTTCCTAGGTTATACGTATTTACCGGGGATATTTCCGATCGGGTTGACAGACGCGCAGCGTTCTTTGTCCGTAACGGAACTCGGACAATTTTTGAAAAACCTGCATGCTTTTCCTCTGCAAGTTGCACTTGAGAACGGAGTTCCGAAGGATCATCGGAATCTCATTGACATTGCCTCACGGAAAGAAAAAATGCTGAATTTCTTATCCGATCTTAAGGCACATATCCCTTACGACGATTACATCCAAATTGCGGAATATTTGCAGCAGTTAAATGTGGAGCGTGTGCATCCTAAAGACGTATTCCTGCACGGTGATCTTCATTTTAAAAATATGCTGGTGAACGAAGCCGGCCAAATATCGGGGATTATTGACTGGGGAGACATGAATGTCGGACATCCTGCCAGCGATTTGAATATCGCGTACAGCTTTTTTCCTCCCGGCGTTCGCGATGCCTTTTTCAAAGCGTATGGGGAAGTGGATGAAGAGACGAAAATGTTGGCTCGTTTAATCGCCGTATATATTCCAATGCTGATATTATTGCAGGCTATTTCTGACAAGGATTACAAAATCGCGGAAGAGGCAAAAGCAAATATTAAACGTGCCCTTGCGGACTAAAGGCAGTTAGTTTATTTTGCAGGCACTTGGATCTGGTAGAGAAGGATTAGCTAGGCGGGAAAACGGGTTTATGTTCTGATGGATGTCGGAAAGTTTGGCGGCCACTTTGTATAACGTCAAGAACTGATTTCAGTAATGAGCCATTTTTAATAGACTAAGAGCTTGCAAGCAAGACAGCAGGGGAAAAGGGGAGCGCAAATGAATATTAAAGCGGTTTTTAGCGATATCGATGGGACTTTGTTAAATTCGAAACACCAAATTACGCTCGGCACGAAGCAGGCGGTACAAAAAATAACGAATGCCGGAATTCCGTTTGTTCTCGTTTCGGCTCGGATGCCGAGCGGAATTTTAAATCTGCAAAAGAGAATTGGGATTCGCTCGCCAATTGTTTGCTTTAGCGGGGCTCTTGTGTTGGATACAAGCGAAAGCGAGGATAACCTACCCGTGATCCACAGCGCGGTATTCCCTAATGAAACCGCCCGGCGGATTATATCAACCGTAAAAGAGGAATTCCCAAACATCAGCATTAGCCTTTACAGCTATGACCGCTGGATGGTAAGCGATATTCAAAATGATTGGGTGGTCCAAGAGAAAGAAATCACGAATGCGAATCCAGTGCAGATGGATCTTTCATCTTATATAGAGAGTGGTTCGGGAATCCATAAAGTTTTATGCATGGGAGAACCACAGGATATCGATCGTTTGAAGGAATCACTGCAGCATGAAATGACCGACATTTCGATTTATAAATCGAAGGACACGTATTTGGAAATGATGGTCAAAACAGCGTCCAAATCACATGCCGTGCAGATCCTCATTGACCGGCTAGACATAAGCCGGGAGGAAGTGATGGCTGTCGGGGATCATTTTAATGATGTGGACATGTTGTCGTTTGCGGGTCTGGGAGTCGCGATGGGAAACGCCCCTGAAGAAGTCAAAAGAAACGCGGATCAAGTAACTTTAAGCAATGATGAAGATGGATTGAAACATTGTTTGGAGAAATACGTTATTTCGTGATTTCCATGGGCTTGATTTCCCGAAGTTGTTGTATCCTGGCGCAGTCCGATTCGTAAAGAAAGCTGGGGTAATCAGTCAAAACTAAAGTGTAAGAGAGAATTGAACCATCGTCATGAAAAGATGCTACGAAGCTATAAGCAGTGCGTGGTATGGATTTAGAGAATTCGTCAGGCAGCAATGTGGCTTGGTATAAGTCACTTGGGGCATCAGGGACGGGTTCTTTTTTTTGCGAGAAAAGGTTGAAAATTACTATAAAGCTGAAATGCTCTATTAAATCTGGAATAGAATGTTTTCCTTAGTCATAGATTAAAAAGAGAGGAGGCGTTCTAATATGGTATTTGCTGGACCGGGACAGGATGGATCGAAGGTTACTTTTAAGAAGCGTTATGAGAATTATATCGGTGGCAAATGGGTTGCACCCGTTCAAGGACAATATTTTGAAAATGTTTCGCCTGTGAACAACCAGCCTTTTTGTGAGGTGCCGCGATCGACTGCAGAAGATATCGAATTGGCACTGGATGCGGCGCATGAGGCCAAAGTTACCTGGGGGCGCACATCTGTTGCCGAACGGGCGCTTATTCTGAATCGGATTGCGGATCGGATCGAAGCTAACCTGGAAATGCTGGCGGTGGCCGAAACTTGGGATAACGGCAAGCCGATCCGAGAAACGATGGCTGCGGATTTACCGCTTGCGATCGATCATTTCCGGTATTTTGCGGGCTGCATCCGGGCGCAGGAAGGAACATTAAGCCAAATTGATGAGGATACGGTAGCTTATCATTTTCATGAGCCGCTTGGGGTTGTAGGCCAGATCATCCCATGGAATTTCCCGCTTCTCATGGCCACGTGGAAATTGGCTCCGGCGCTCGCGGCAGGCAACTGCGTTGTGCTGAAGCCTGCGGAGCAGACACCCGCGTCGATCATGGTTTTGATGGAGTTAATTGAGGATTTACTGCCGCCGGGTGTGGTGAACATCGTTAACGGCTTTGGTCTGGAGGCTGGCAAGCCGCTCGCTTCGAGCAGCAGAGTCGCCAAGGTAGCATTTACGGGGGAAACGACAACAGGGCGCCTTATTATGCAGTATGCTTCCCAGAATTTGATTCCGGTCACATTGGAACTGGGCGGCAAATCACCGAATATTTTCTTTGAAGATATCATGGCCAAAGACGATGCTTTCTTTGACAAAGCTCTCGAAGGCTTTACTTTATTTGCACTGAACCAAGGTGAAGTCTGCACCTGTCCTTCCCGGGCGCTTATTCAGGCATCCATTTATGATGAATTTATGGAACGGGCATTGAAGCGGGTCGCTGCTATCAAGCAGGGCAATCCACTCGATCCAGCCACGATGATTGGCGCCCAGGTTTCCACCGAACAGATGGAGAAAATCCTGAGCTATATCGACATCGGCAAACAGGAAGGAGCGGAATGCCTGATCGGCGGAGGCCGCGCTTCGCTTGCCAGGGAGCTGGCGGACGGTTATTATATCCAGCCTACCGTACTACAAGGGAATAATAGCATGCGAATTTTCCAGGAAGAAATTTTTGGTCCGGTTGTGGCTGTGACGACCTTTAAGGATCAGGAAGAAGCGCTTGCGATTGCAAATGATACACTTTACGGTCTCGGCGCCGGGGTTTGGACACGTGACGTGAACACCGCATACCGGGTTGGACGCGAGATTCAGGCTGGGCGCGTCTGGACCAATTGCTATCACGCGTATCCAGCTCATGCGGCATTCGGCGGTTACAAGACTTCCGGCATCGGACGCGAAAATCATCGGATGATGTTATCGCATTACCAGCAAACGAAAAATCTGTTGATCAGCTACAGTCCCAATGCCCTGGGCTTTTTCTGAAAAGGGGAAAACGTATGAATCTGGAAGAGGGCGGTGTACGGAAGGTCATCGCAACAGATGCCGCACTGGAGCTGATTGAACTGTTACGAACGAAACACGGCCCGGTCATGTTCCATCAGTCGGGTGGCTGCTGCGATGGCAGTTCGCCGATGTGTTTTCCTTTAGGCGAATTCCTCGTTGGGGAGAGCGACGTACGGATGGGGGAGATCGGCGGAGCCCCATTTTACATGAGCAAAGCACAATATGAGTATTGGAAATATACCCAGCTGATTATCGACGTGGTTCCAGGCCGAGGCGGGATGTTTTCGCTTGAAGGTCCTGAGGAAAAAAGATTTCTGACCCGTTCACGCATCTTTAGTGAAGAAGAGCAGCGGATGTTGAAGCTGTTGTGAGGCGAGGGTGTTGGAACTGGCGAAACCTTTGCTCTTTACTAATGGATCATGCGGTCGACAGAAACCTCTTTCTATGATATGGTAACAATATGAGGCATTTCGTTCCATGGAACGAAGTGCCTTATCCTATATTTAAATGAATATGACATTAAATGTATAAAGGGCGGTGATGTTATGGTGCTCATGCTTCCCCTGCTACGGGGGGCGAAATCCGTAGTCGCAAAGACGATTGATTTTGAACAAGCATAGAAGACCAATAATAAGAGGAGTGTTGTTATAATGAGTACATGTTTTCAAGCTCTGCAGCGTATGCCAATGAATCGGACTGGTTTGAAGCGTCTTCGGAGTTCGGGACGGCTTCCTGCAATCGTTTCCAGTTCGGATACAAACAATGTGCAAATCCACCTTTGCGCCAAAGAATTTGGAAGATGGATGAGAACGGGCGAAGGTGGCATGATCCAGCTGAATCTTGAGAATCATGGACCGATGATGGTTTCTTTAGAAGCGGTACAGCGTGATCCGGTAACACGGGATTTCCTTCACGTTGATTTTGCTCGCATTCAAGAAGAGGAAATGGCGTAGGTATTAGTCTATACCGGGGCAATTTGTTTTGATGAACCGGTAATGAATTTTTATTATATAAGTGCAACAAGGCCCCCTGATTTAGTCCTGATTTAGGGGGCTTTTGGCATTGGAGGATTTTTTGAACATATTAGGAGCTTTAGACATCGCAGGATTTTTTGAACATCTTAGGATCTTTAGAGTATATTAGGAGCTTTAGAACATCCCAATAGTGAGTACTTCTGAAAATTTCCAGTCGAGTGAGCCTTTGAAAACTAAGCCGTGATGGCACCTGAACATCTCAATCGACAATCGCAGGAGTTTCCGAGCTTCCCAACCGCTAGAGCCTCTGAACATCTCCGAAGAATTACTGAACATCTCCGAGGAGCTACTGCACCTCCTCGGAGAATTACTAGAACATACCAAGGGGTCGCTGCACCTCCTCAGAGAATTACTAGAACATACCAAGGAGCTACTGCACCTCCTCGGAGAACTACTAGAACATATCAAGGAGCTCCTGCACCTCCTCGGAGTCGTAAAAGATGCAAAAGTGCAATTTTTATCGGCTGAAAGGGTGTTAATCCAGCAAAAGCTTGCTAAAATGCATCCTTTCTGTTTATACGAACCTAGAGGTGCTATAACGAGAGAAATTGATGCATTTTCGCAGGAATTTATCAAAACTAGATAAATTAGACATAAAAGCATGCACTTTTGCATTTTTTTGTATACCTACGGTCTCCGCCCAAAAGCATTAGCCCGTTCTCCTCTGGGTGTTTGTTCAACGACATATGGAGATTAGATTCATTGAAACGATCCCCCTACATATTACCGTAATCCACCCGGTATCTCTTTTCCCATTCAGACGGCTCTTGGCTTTGGATAACCCGAACCTTGGGAGGCCAGTTCATATCATCTTTATCGCATGAATCGCAAGTGTCATTGATTGTTCTCAATGTTTTAATACGTTCGATAACCTGCTCGTCAATCTGAACCTGATCCATTTCCTCTTCTGTTACAAGCTGCAAGGCAATATCTTGGGTGATCACTCTTTCGTCAGAATATAACGTTACCTGAATGATAGCTTCCCCGCATGGAATGGCTTCCTCCGTATAAATTTCGAACAGTACTTCAGTATCATGGGGTCCAAGCACAGTCCGCTTTTGTTCAATTTCCGCATAGCCGTTCAGATTGACTGAACGGTAGACTCCATCCGGGAGATGTATCTGCAGTTCCAATGGTTTGTCCGTGGTGTTTCCGTCCCGGATGATTTGAATCCACAAGTGATTCATTCCTTCTTCATGCTCCATCATGGACTTGGCCAGCTTCATCTCAAGATTCATGATCTGTCCCCCTCAAAACTTGGCTTACCGAATCAATCACTTTTTGTTTTAATTCAGCAGAGATCCGGGGACTCATCGTAATGATGACATCATCCGTTATTTTCAACGTTTCACTTTCCAAAATACGGTTTGGATCAACTAACGCCATTTGCTCGCTGATTTTCTCCACGTCCTGCAGTTCCAGGTCTTTTAATGTTTCTTGAATCGATGCTAGTGGTTGCCCGGTTCTTGACAAGGTCAAAATCGCGCGGAAATAGTGAAGATGTTTTTCCGTATACACTCTTTTATTGCCGACTAACGCAAGCGGTGGGATAAGGCCGATTTGCGTGTAATACCTCACTGTTCGCAAATTCATGCGCGAGTCGTCCTTTTGCAGAATTTCGGAAACCTGTTTGGCGGTATAACTGTTCATTCCTTGTCACCTCCAGTAGTTACACCTTACTGTTTTAGTTACATTCAAGTGTGATGTTTACAGTCTACTGTAACGATATTCAGTTGTCAATTTGGGTTCTGCTGTAGTGGTGTTTTCGATCCAATGTTCTCGAATGCTCCCAGCATTTTTCTTCTTTAATTATTTTCTGCCGTCTGTACTCAACAGCCATGTGATATTTTGATTCTTTATATCTGGAAAATACTTTAATAGTTGAGAATTAGTCTAGGAGGAGCTAAAATTATTACAAAATCACCCGAATATGCTTTTTGCAGTAGCCATTGCGACATTGATTATGTCTGAAACTATTTTAGCTATAACAGTAAGCCTCGAAACGTAATATTTTTGAATTGAATGCGGTTAGATCATAAAGGATGGACAGCACCGAAAGTATCGGGAACTTGCAATGTCGAATGCGACGATTGTGAGCTCTTTTTGTTTTCCAATAATTAGGTTGCTGATATAATGAAAGGGTGGGAAAGCGTAAGTATATGGGTGTTTCGGAATGATGAAGATTCCTTGTATGTTCGTTTTAAATATGATGAACAAATGGTGATGAGGATTCGAGAAATTCCAGGAAGGAAATGGGTCAACGATAAAAAGATCTGGTTGATTCCATTTACACCCGAATCCATTCAATTGTTGCAAACTCTTTTTGAAGGAACAAAAATTCACGTTGATACCGTGTTGATGAAGGAATGCGGCTTGTTTAATAATGAAGTTCACACGCAGGATCACCTTCCAAGCTATTCATGGAATGAGTCGATAAAAAATTCCTTGGCTCGTGCACTGCAGCTTCGAGGTTATAGTAAAAAAACGATAAAAGCTTAATGTAGTCAAGTTCATCGATTCCATACCTTTGTTCAGCAGCAAAATACTTGGATGGATTACGAAAAAATGATTCAGAGTTATTCATTACACTTGCTTCAGCGTAATTGTTCCCATTCCTATGTTAATCAAGCGATCAGCGCGATTAAATTCTATGCTCAGAAAGTACTTTTGCAAGAGGGTACAGCATCTTATATACGCCCTAAGAAAGAAAAGAGGCTGCCGAACGTATTATCGATGAATGAAGTGATGATGATCTTAAGAGCGCTCCATAATCTAAAACATCGTGCGATCCTATACCATACATATTCATCAGGATTACGGGTAGGGGAAGTCGTCCGGTTGAAAATTCAAGACATTGATCTCGAGCGGAAAACGCTTCGAGTTCATCAAGGCAAGGGACGAAAGGATCGTCTTACGCTATTATCCGATACAGCCATGGATATTGTTCAACCGTATTTGCAACAAGAAAAGCCTGAGAAATGGATGTTCCTAGGTCAAAACCCAGATCGCCATATGACTGAAAGAACCGTTCAAAAAGTGTTTGAACAAGCACGTGTTGCCTCTGGAATCCAGAAAAAGGTTAGTATTCACGCCTTGCGACATTCATTTGCTACACATCTTTTGGAAGGAGGAATCGACATTCGCTTCATTCAAGAGTTGCTTGGTCATCAAAGTGTGCGCACTACTGAAAAATATACACATGTGAGTGTGAAGGACATAAGAAGGATTAAAAGTCCGTTAGATCAGTTAGAAGGAGGAGATTGAGCGGGAGGAGGCGTAAACATAGTTAGTAAAGGAGTATTCACGAAGTTCGTGAATACCTCTGGAGATGATATATTTGAGAAGTTCGTGAATAAGACGTTATAAGAAATCCCCGCACAATTAAAAATTGAAGGTGAAACTGAATGTCTGATATCAGTACTGTATTGAAAACGATAGATATGGCAGCAGTTCAAAAGAATTATAAAGAAATAGAAAAGAATCAATTTCATAAAGCACCGATCTAAAAAAGTGTAGACTGTCCTAGTTCAAACTCGAGCGATTTTTTTGAATTATGCGACTTGAATTTTAAGCTGTTTGTTTAGACGATCAGCAGCCAGCTTCATACTGTTGTACACCAAAGTTACGAGGTTAAAATGTAGCCTCGCTTTCGTTCCAGAACGATGTCTCACATTGTTTAATTGGAAAAATTCTTTTAGATAAGCATTTACTCGTTCCACTGCCGATCTTCGCTTAGCGATTTGCTTCCATGAAACCGTTCCTCTTGCAGGTGCGGCATACTTCCTGAGGTCGGTTGTAATCTTCATTTTATAGA
>JAIRVF010000080.1 GCA_031254035.1 Paenibacillus sp. | reverse complement strand
GCCGAAAAAGAAGTAAATCAGCATGAAATCGTTATTTTGGATATCATGTTACCCGGTTTAGACGGATTTACGGTGGGAAAAAGATTAAAAAAGGCAGCTCCTGCTGTTCCTATTTTGCTGTTATCTGCTCGAACATTGATAGATGATAAGAAAGATATTGACAACCTGAGCGATATTTTTTGAGAAAAAAGAGAAAAGGCCAATTTAACTTTTGCCAATGTAGTTGTACTGGGAGAATTGGTATTCACTCTCGCAATTGGTTTTATTGTGTTCATTTTTCCCGTTTGTTTAAGGGGCTGCAAGCTGTTGACATAAGGAGCTACGTTTTTATTCTGCTGTATCTGACTGGTCCGGTAAATGGGGTATTGGCCATCATACCAAACTTGGTTCAGGTAAAAGTTAGCTGGAATCGGGTCAATAAGTTGCTCAAAGATCTACTCAAAGATCTATCGGAAGTATCCGATAAAGAGGAGTATGCTGACCAAAAACAAGAAAAGACTCAACAAGTCAATTTGACGTTGAAAGACGCCAAATACGAATATCATCTGGAAAACGGTGAAAAATTTAAAATAGGGCCTATTAACTATGAATTCAATTCCGGCGAGATCATTTTTATCACTGGGGGAAATGGTAGCGAAAAATCCACGCTGGCAAAAGTGATAACAGGATTATATCGCTCTCAAAGCTTGAGTCATTAGTCACATGTCCAAGGACAAGAACATTGTTCCATTCCAAGTCGCTATTATAGCGTCTTTTTTGTTTTAAGGAACCAAGTTCTTGTCCCGAGCTGAGGACAAGAACTTGGTTCCATTGCCGAAAAGGACAAGAACAATGTGTCATTGCAGATTAGATAATTATCTAATTAAAATCATGATGGAGCTCATGTGGTGAAATAAAAGCATATGAATTTTAGAATTCGCTTAAATAACGTTTCTTTATATCATGAATTATTCTTTTTCAGATCGAAGGAAAGGACTAGTCCATCGCTGAAGAGTTTAAGGAAGTGATACCAAGTTGTAACTAACGAAGCAGCTGATTCATGTGATCGGCTGCTTCGGTACAATGAATTTATGTTAATATTCAGTTTAGCGAAGAAAGCAACCTGTGAGGTCGAACATCCCTGGAAGAGCTCTTTAGAGGCTTCTTATTGGAAAGGCATTCCATCTTATGCTTGCCAAAAACGAAAGGAGTGAGCTATAATCTGATTTAAATACGATACGATACCGAATCGTATCATAATTATGGAGGTGCATAGTCATGGAACATAAAATTAAAGGATACAAGTGGAGATGGTGGACGCTTGCTGTACTTACGCTCAGTCTCCTTGTTATCGGTTTCGATGCTACCATATTGAACGTTGCAATACCTGAGCTGTCACGTGAGCTTAATGCGAGTACCACCGATTTGCAATGGATTATAGATTCCTATCTGCTTGTTTTCGCTGGTCTGCTGCTACCGGCAGGGTATTTTGGAGATCGCTTCGGGCGCAAAAAAATGCTGCTCATCGGCTTGTTTATTTTTGCGGTAACTTCGGTAGTTGCAGCAAATGCCAGCTCCACTGAAACCCTGATTATCGCCCGCGCATTTATGGGAGTAGGGGCAGCTATTATTATGCCTTTGACCTTCTCCATTCTTCCTACCATATTTGCATCTGAAGAAAGAAGTAAAGCAACGTCGATCTGGGCAGCTGGTTCGGGATTAGGCCTGTTGCTTGGTCCTATCATTGGAGGGTTTCTTCTGAAGCATTTCTCGTGGACCTCCGTCTTTTGGATTAATGTCCCGTTTGTGACAATTGTTCTAATTGGTGGTCTGTTCCTCATTCCGGAATCGAAGAGCAATCATTCACCCCGAATCGATTTTGTGGGCATGCTGCTTTCATCCACGGGCCTTGCGTCTATTGTATATGGCATTATTGAGATTCCGATAAAAGGCTGGCTGGCCTGGGAAACACTAGTTCCGAATATTGGCGGTATTGTCTTGTTAATTGCTTTTGTTATATGGGAGCGGTTTGTGCGCGAGCCGCTACTGGATATGAATTTATTTTCCAATAAAAGGTTCTCATGGGGCACCGTTGCGGTATGTACTTGCTTGTTCGCTTTTATGGGCATGATGTTTTTTTTAACCCAATATGTTCAATTTGTCTTAGGTTATAGTGCCTATGAAACTGGAATTCGAATAACACCTTTAATGGGTTCCCTTGTCGTCGGTTCATTGTTTGCAGATTTTATGGTAAAAAAATTCGGTTCGAAATGGGTCATTTCCCTTGGGCTGTTCATTATGGCAATAGGTCTATGGGTATTTTCTAATGTGGAGATCTCAGACAGTTACTCTTATCTTGCTACTTGTCTAGCTATTATAGGTCTGGGGACAGGGGTATCGATGGCTCCCGCAATGGACGCAGTGATGGAAGCTCTACCTATTGACAGGGTGGGCATCGGAACAGCAGTGAATAATGCATTTCGCCAAATGAGCGGAACACTCGGGGTTGCGATTATGGGGAGTCTTGTGGCATCTTTATATAAAGATAACTTGTCAGACTCCGCTGTAATGGCATCATTCCCTGGAGAAATCACCGACAAACTAAAACAATCTATTGGTGTTGCTCAGGCTGTTGCTGCAAAGCTTCCTGTCGAGCAAGGAGAGATTCTGATCAAAGCGGCGGATTCGGCATTTATCGATGGCATGCGTATAGCTCTGGAAACGGGATCTGGCATCATGATCTTGGGTGCGATAGCCACAATTATCTTTTTGCCTTCCAGAGCTGAAAATGCGATTAAGAATTGGGAGGTGCCAATTTAGTAAGAATGGAAATTTCAGATTTATCGGAACGCAGGTCAGGTCGGCCTAGAAGTGAAAAAGCTCACAAAATGATTTTGAAAGCAGTGCTTGATCTGTTATTTGAATCTGGTATGCAAGGCGTAAGCATGGAAGCGGTGGCAGAACGAGCTGGAGTAGGCAAAACGACGATATACCGCAGATGGTCCACCAAGGAGGATTTGATTGCTGAAGCTATCAACTCCATTACAGAGGATATTAAAGTTCCCGATACCGGGAACACATTTCAGGACGTCGTGGAAATCACAGAACGAATGGTTGAAAACTTGAGCACATCGCAAGGCGTCAACGGTATATCTAAGCTTTTCAGCGCAATAATGAGTAGCCCTAATCTGACGGACATTTATTTGCAAAACTTTGTGCTGCCAAGACGGAACGCCATTGCGGAAATTTTGGAACGCGGCAAGCAACGCCAGGACATTCGCGATGATGTGGATGTGCTGCTTATCATCGATATGTTAAGCGGTATCGTTTTCTACTCTGCCTTTTTCCACCCTGAAAATATTCAAAAGGACATGTTTGTGCAAAAGATCGGTCGCATTTTGAAAGAAGGTATCTCCCAAAATGAAACTTAAGTAATACGGCTGTAATATTCGTGATTTGCGGCAAGGAAGAGGGGGTTTCTGTTGATGAAGTTAGAAATCATCTCTTCTACGCTGCACAAATGCATTTGCATTCGCAAAACAAAAAATCCTCCGTTTTTTCGTTAACACGTCAGTTTTTCCTCCCTATTAAAAGCTTGGTAACACTTCACAACTCCATTTCATTCTTTGAATACTCTTCTCTAAAAGTAAAAAATAAAATACACAATCTGAAATGTTTGAAAAATCCGTATACAAAATTTAGGCGATTCTTCTGGGGTTTGTAAGGGCTCTGCCTGGTACTTGGATGTCTTCAAGATTTGTGCAAAGGATTCTTTTAATATTTTTTTGCAGTTTCATCAGATCCCCTCGGCAAGAAGATAATCCAGTGTGACCCTAAGGTAGTTGTTGTATTTCGACAAAAATTTCAATTAAAAGATATTATTTACTGGGAGTGAGTGTTAATTTAAAGATTGAAATTAAGCTCCAAGGTGAGTATAGTGTATAGATATAGAACTTTTGTAATATATTTGTATTTTTGTATATCGAAATATCATGAGGAGGCGTGAACTCTGCGGTCTAATGTCGAAACCGTACTGAACAGTTTCATGGGCCCAATGTCATATATCCATACGATTTTATCCAGGCATATCCCGATTTATAGGGAGGACGAAAGATTCACAACAGGTTTGTATATTGGACGATTTTCAGAAGCTTCATTGCTGGAAGACCTTCCTATCTGGCACATGGAAGAAAAAAAACGGTTCCGGCAATACCATGTGCTCAAGAGACGTGAGAGTTATCTGATGGGCAGGTACGCAGCTAAACAAGCCATTTACAATCGTTTCCTCACAAATATTGAAAGATATAGCTTATCTGACATTTGCATTGGGGAAGGAATCTTTCATTTTCCTGTGGTGTCTTTTCCGCATTATCAAAATCTGCAGGTATGTATTTCGCACAACGACTGTTATGCCGCTGCGCTGGCCTTTTCTGAGCATCACCCCATGGGCATTGATATCGAAAAGTTGAACGGAGAATCCTTGAGTTCGGACAAAACAGAATCGATTCGATCGCTGTTGACCGTAACGGAAAGAGAAAGGCTGGTGCAATATTCGACAAGTAATTTGGAGCTTCTGTTGTTATATTGGACTGCGAAGGAGGCACTATCCAAGGTGCTGAAAACCGGTTTGATGACCGGTTTTTCTTTATACGAAATAGATCAGATCGAACGGGAATCCAACGTTTGGAAGAGCCGATTCAAAAATTTTCCGCAGTATAAGGCGTTGACATTTCGTGTCGAGAAAGATGCCGTTTGTTCCATTGTGCTCCCAAGAAAAAGCTCATTGCACAATATGGAGGAGGTTTTGGATACGGAATTCTCTGAAAGAGTCGAAACAGAGGGAGCCCGGTAAACATATGACTGACAAAATCGTATTTTTATTTTCTGGACAAGGCTCCCAATATCGCCGAATGGGAGAACAGCTCTATGAAAAAAATAAGATATTCAAAGCTCGAATGGATGAGATGAACGAGCATATGCTGGCCTTGAGCGGTATCTCTGTTATCGATAGACTGTATGGCGAAAAATATCGAGGCATTCCGTTTGACACGCTTCACGAGACACATCCTGCTATTTTTATGGTTGAGCATGCGCTGGACGAGGCTTTGCGCGAGGAGGGGATTTTTCCTGATATTGTAGCAGGAGCGAGCATGGGCGAGTTAGCCGCGGCGGTATCAGCTGGCATAATTGGCCGCGGCGCGGCGCTTGATTTGCTGGTGGAGATGGCAGGACTCACTGAACGGCTCTGCCCACAAGGAGGCATGCTGGCTGTATTTGCAGATACTCAAATGTATGAGTATGATCTGGTGCTGAGACATAACAGCGAACTGGCTGGAGTGAATCACGATGCTCATTTTGTAGTAACAGGAAACAGTATAGGATTAGGGATGATCGAGAGACATCTGCGAGCGAAAGGCATCTTATATCAATATCTTCCTGTCCGATATGCTTTTCATTCAGATTTAATGAAGGTACTGGAAGTGCCTTATCGATCTCTCCTGGGCAAACTTGATTGCCAGTCTCCCCAGACGCTTTATTATTCTTGTCAGACAGGAAGAAGAGTACAGCATCAACATTTTCAGCAGCATTTCTGGAATGTTCTTCGCCAACCCATTCTGTTTGCCGAGACATTTGCCGAAATTGAACTTTTTTCCCCATGTACATATATCGATCTAGGTCCTTCAGGTACACTTAACGGATTTGTGACCAAATTATTGCCTGCTAAATCCTCATCAAGTAGCTTTCGCATTATGACCCCCTTTCATCAAGATTCCATTCACTTCACTCAAACG
>JAIRVF010000058.1 GCA_031254035.1 Paenibacillus sp. | reverse complement strand
ACGCAAGGACGGCATGGTGAAGGTCAGAGGCTACCGGATCGAAACGTCAGAGGTGGAAAACGCCGTACTGGAGGATATGCGAATCCGGGAAGCGGCGGTAGTAAAACGAGGGGAAGCAGAGCAAGGACATCTGGTATGCTATTACGAATCACCGGAGGAGAGCCCGGTGGAGGAGCTGAGGGAGCGTTTGCGGTCGAAGCTGCCGGGATACATGGTCCCTTCGGGATATATCCGATTGGATGAGATGCCGCATACAGCCAATGGCAAAATCGACCGGAAAGCATTGTCGGCAATGGAACCTTCCGGTGAAACGAAGCTCATAGGGTTACGAGAACGCAGATTGGAAAATGAAGAACCGTCTGGTGAACTCGAACATTTTTTGGCCGAGTTATGGAAAGAGCTGCTAGGGATTGAACAGTTGGATATACATGATAACTTTTTCTCGCTGGGAGGGGACTCCTTCCAGGTTACTCGGATGCATGCGGCAATCGAGGCGCGATATCCGGGACGCTTGAAGACTGTGGATGTGTTTACTCACCCAACAATTCACCGGCTTTCGATGTTCTTGACGCCGTCAAAGGAAGAGCAGCAATTGGACGAGGAAGAACGTATTCGACAGGAGTTAATCAAGCTGTTTGGCGATATGGACAGAGGGGTTGTCGATGAGGCGGAAGTGGTTAAAAAACTGAGCGAGATGGAGGTATAGCCGTTATGAACTTATACCAGTACATCATCAATAACACGGCTAACGGCAAAATCGACAAAAATGCGGCCATAGATATTCTTGCCCAACTCAAATTGAACGAAAACAAAATAAACGGCAAAGAAGATATAGCAATAACGGGAATCGCCGTGAAGCTTTCCAATGCCGACAATGTTGGCGAATACTGGGATATTCTTAAGGCAGGAGCGGATGGAATTAGCGAGTTCCCGGCCAGAAGAAGAGGCAATCTCAAAGAATTCATGGACACTCCTTACGCCCATAGATTTAAGAAGGAAGACAGGGATACAGAGAATTCGATCTCTTATAGCAAAGGATCGTTTTTGAATGAAATCGACGAGTTCGACTATGCTTTTTTTGGGATATCGCCAAGAGAAGCAAATTTGATGGATCCGAATCAGCGCTTATTCCTGCAAGCCGCCTGGCAAGTTATTGAAGATGCCGGTTATGATCCTGCCGAGATTGCCGGAAGCAACTTGGGGGTTTACGCAGGTTTTAGCTCGGATTTTGGGGAGAGCTACAAACGCATGCTGGAAGTACTGGAACCGGATTCTGCTGGGCTCGCTACTTCGGGAAACATCCGGTCCATTATCGCTTCGCGCATATCTTATTTGCTGGATTTAAAAGGTCCCAGCATGCTTGTCGATACAGCTTGCTCATCTTCGCTAGTGGCAGTCAGCTTGGCATGCCAAGCGATCCGGGCAGGCCAATGCGATGCGGCAATCGCCGGAGGCATCAAATTGAATCTGTTGCCAATCGATCAGGGGGATCAGATTAAAATCGGCATAGAATCTGCTATAGGCAAAACTCGGACCTTCGACGATGCTTCGGATGGAACAGGCTTTGGTGAGGGTGTATTGCTCATTTATCTAAAACCCCTCAAGAAAGCGCTAGCCAATCGCGATCATATCTACGCCTTAATAAAAGGCAGTGCTACAAACCAGGATGGAAATTCCATTGGCATTACGGCCCCGAACTCTCTTGCGCAGGAAGACGTACTTATTCGTGCCTGGAAGGATGCCGGAATTGAACCGGAAACCCTTTCTTACATTGAAGCCCACGGCACAGGAACGAATTTGGGAGACCCAATTGAGATAGAGGGAATTTCCAGAGCATTCAGGAAATACACCACGAAAAAACAATTCTGTGCCATAGGCTCCGTTAAGAGCAACATTGGCCATTTGGATCATGCAGCAGGCATTGCCGGTTTAGTCAAGGCAGCGCTTGCTCTGAACCACCGGATGCTTCCCCCGACGATTCATTTTAACCGTCCTAATCGCAATATTGATTTTGAAGATTCCCCGGTGTATGTCAACGACAGGCTGACAAAATGGGATGGCGGGGGCGAGTCCGCATTAAGATGTGGTGTCAACTCTTTCGGTTTGAGTGGGACGAACTGCCATGTCGTGCTGGAAGAAGCCCCGAAAATGGATGGAGTCGATGGAGTACCACTCGGGGATAAACAGGGCGGCAATGATCCTTTTATATTTACAGCATCAGCTAAGAGCAAGGATTCCTTAATTCGGTTACTAAGCGATTATAAGCGTACCTTAACCCAGGATGAAAATTTATCCTATAGAGATGTCTGCTATACGGCTAGTGCTCGGAGAGGCCACTATAACATCCGGATCGCGATCATCGCTCGGAATTGCCTGGAGCTTTTAAACAAGCTGAAACGGCTGCAAGATAAGGGGCTTAGTTCCTTGCCGGACGAAGGCATTTATTTCGGAGAGCATAAAGTACGGGCTGCTGGCCAACGGGCTGTAGGTAAAGGAGAGATAAGCAGGGACGAACTGGACCGGATCAGCCAAGCGGCTGAAGAAGCTTTAAGTGCTTTACAGGCAGGGCATGTTCAGTCGCTTGAAGATGTGGCTGCCGGATATATCCAGGGAGCGAATTTGGACTGGAAAAACTTTTATAAAAACTCGCCAGTCCGAAGTGTTTCACTTCCTGTGTATTCTTTTTCAAGAACTTCATGCTGGATTGGTTTACAGGACACGGCAGCTTTCGGGGCAGGCATGGCAAGCTCAGATGATGACGGCAAGGGTTTTCATCCGCTTTTCAATGGGGTTTCCACCCAGGTGGGGCAGGAAACGGTTTATACGACGATGTTTTCAAGCACCCAACAATGGGTGGTGGGGGAACATAAAGTATTTGGCAAATATGTCCCACCGGGAACAGCATATGTGGAAATGGCGCTCGCAATAGGCAGCAGGCATTTTGGAACTTCGGCTCTCGAGTTAAGGGATGTAGTGTTCGTTGCGCCGATGATTATAGGGGAGCACGAGTCTCGGGAAGTGAAGGCTACTGTCACGAATGATGAAAATGCACTTCTCTTTACGATTGAAAGCCGAAGCGAAGAATACGAAAACTGGACCAAACATGCGGAGGGTAAGGTTGCTAGGCTGATTGGAGATCGACCGATCACCTCCTTAAATATAGATCAATACAGTAGGGAACATCCGGCGATGCAAACAGGAGAGCGGCTGGAGCAAAGCCAGATCTCTTTAGGCCCAAGATGGAAAAACCTGCAGAAAGTTTATAAAGGCCCACATGATGTCCTTGCCTTATTGGAGCTGCATGGCAAATATGCTAAAGAGGCATTCATGTATCATGCACATCCGGCCTTACTGGATATGGCCGTAAATATTCTGAACGGATATATCGGAAATGGATTATTTTTGCCGTTCTCATACAAAAACTTCAAGCTGTATGCCCCTGTTCCGCCGAAGTTTTACAGCTATATATCCAGTTTGAAGCATATTGAAACCGAAAGCGAAGCCGCTACCTTTGATATTGTTCTTTTGAACAGTCAGGGAGAAGTTTTTGCGGAAATAACCGGTTATACCATCAAAAAAGTCGACCAGAATGAACGGGGATTCGAGCGTCAGCCAGAAAACCGCAGGGTATTCCATCAATCGGTATGGATCAAGCAAGCAGTCGCTAATTCGCCGAAGGAACTTCAAAATACCTTTGGAACGGTACTTATGTTTAAGGAGAAACGTGGTATCTTCGATCAACTTGCGAAACTGCTAAAAATATACGGTGGCAGAGTTATAGAAGTTGAAAGAAGCAACGAATACCGGAAACTTTCCGATGACCATTTCATGGTTCCCAACACGAATGAGGGATTCAAGGAGCTGTTTACCGACCTGAGCAGCGTCAACGTTGCTCAAATCATATATGGCTGGGCAATGGAAGAGAACCGAGAGGCCTGCAGGTTATCCGATCTTGAGAATATGCTGCAAACCGGAACACTAGGGCTTTTCCATTGCATTCAGGCTCTGTTGTCAGTGTTTGGCGGGCGTAAGATGGAGCTTTTGCTTCTGTCCGAATACGCATATGCCGTTAAGGGCGACGAAAAGATCATTTGTCCCCACAATGCATCATTTCTGGGACTCGGCAGGGTCATCGGATTAGAATATACAAATATTAGTGTCACTTCCATCGATCTTGATGATGAACCGGAGCCCGCAGCTATATTACGCGAGTGGCGAAATCATTCAAACCAAGGCATCACGGCATTAAGAAAAAGTGACCGCTACATTTCCGAAATCACTTCTTTGAACTTGGAGGATAGAGCGGAGAATATAGTCTCGTTGTCCGGCGAAGGAGCTTACCTTATAACAGGTGGAACAGGCGGAATCGGTATCGAACTGGTCAAACACTTGTCCAAACATAAAGTTAATCTTTGTTTGATCGGGCGTTCCGCATTTAAGCCGCAAATGTTATGGGATGAACAAAACGATCACTCGGATCGCCCGACTCCTAAAATCATCGAAGCCGTCCGTGAAGCAGAGAAAAATGGATCCAGGGTTAAATATTTCCGTGCAGACGTATCGAACGAACATGAATTATCGTCCGTGCTCTCCGAAATTAGAGCTGAATTTGGAAAAATCAACGGCGTTTTTCATGCCGCAGGTGTTGCCGGTGACGGGTTCCTGATCCGAAAGGAAGAACAACAGTTCAAAGAAGTACTTGCACCCAAAGTGCAAGGGACTTGGCTGCTTGATCATCTCACGCGAGAAGATCGGCCCGATCTTTTTGTTCTTTTTTCCTCGGTTACTTCATTGACAGGAGAAAAAGGACAAGGGGATTACACGGCCGCCAATGCTTATTTGGATGCATTTGGCGAATACCGATCCGGCCTAGGACTGCGGACATTGGTGATCAATTGGGCGCCGTGGCTTGAAACGGGAATGGCATTTGAAATGGGTGCTTTAAGATTCGAAGGAATACTCAAGCCGATTCCCACCCGGCGGGCGCTGGATGCTTTGGATAAAGTGCTGGTGGACGGCGGAGATAAGTCACGTCTCATTATTGGAGAGATGAATTTAAGACAGAAGCCACAAGATGAACGGTTAGCGCGCAAAGAACGTTTCAATGTTGCTCTCGAGGGAAAAAACGGCGCATATACGGAAATGGAGAAGCGATTGGCTCAAATTGTGGGGAATGCCCTTGGTTTGGAAATTATAAACATTTTTGACAGCTTTCATGATATGGGTGCGGATTCAATTATGGCGGGGGCGATCGTCAGAGCGGTGGATGAAGATATTCCAGGAGCCGTATCGATTGCGGACTTCTATACATATCCCTCAATCGAACAGTTAGCGGCATATATTGACCGCGCCATGGAATCCGAGCAAGCGGATAGCTCCCTTGAGCATGAGGAGGAAACGGTTCTTAAGCAACTATTGGGCGGATTGCGTTCGCGGGAAACATCTGCTGAGAATATTTTGGAACTTTTGGATAGCTGGGGGTCGAAGAGCGATGACGAATAATCTCAAAGATATGAACAAACATATTATTTCCCTAGTCCAGCAAGGCGCAATGGATGAAAGTATAGCCTTCGATATATTGAAAGAATTAAACAGGAAAGTTGAACGCCATACCGGTGTCGCAATTATCGGAATAGCACTGCGACTGCCGGGAGCGGACAGCGTTGATGCCTATTGGAATAATCTCGTAAACGGTGTGAACAGTACAGTCCAAATTTCAAGCAGAAGGCTGGAGGGGAGTGAACCCTACATAAGAAGCAGAGGGGGGCACAGCGACAATCAGCCCACGGATCAATATATCAAAGCAGGTTATATCAGCGATATCGATTCTTTTGACGCAGCTTTTTTCCGAATTCCGCTTGAGGAAGCCAAATATATTGAGCCGATGCAGCGAATGCTCCTGGAAATGGCTCATGAAGCATTTGAGGATGCAGGTTACGGCGGAAACAGAGCAATAGGCACTAGAACGGGGGTCTTCATTGGCTCTGACATGACTTACAGGCAAAACCTAAGCATTTTTAATGCAGAAGAAATCCTTGCAGTTACAGGCTCCTGGTCCGGGATTATCGCAAGCCGAATCTCTTATACCTACAACTTGAAAGGACCGGCGCTCGTTGTCGACACCGCATGCTCCTCCGGTTTGGTCGCTGTCCATAAAGCCTGCGAGAGCATAAGGAATGGTGAAAGCAGCATGGCCTTGGCAGGCGGGGTCAATTTGATATTAATGCCTAATACCAAAAGTGGGTTAGAGGAAGTAGAGGCTGAAGATGGGATTTTGCGTGCTTTTGATAATCGGACAAAAGGGACGGTGTGGGGAGAAGGAGTCGCGACGGTACTTTTGAAGCCGGTTGAGCAGGCCGTTAAAGATGGCGACCATATATACGGGGTGATCAGGGGCAGTGCCATTAATAACGATGGAGCATCCAACAGCATTACGACGCCAAGCGCAGAGGCCCAAACCGATGTTATCAAGCGCGCCTGGAAGGGGTCGGGGGTAGATCCTTCCGAAATATCCTATGTCGAAGCTCATGGAACCGGGACATTAATGGGGGATCCTATTGAAATCAAGGGCATTACTAATGCTTTCAAAGTATACACTCAAAAGAAGCAATTTTGCGGTATTGGTACTGTCAAAACAGGGATTGGGCATACGGTCGGTGTATCGGGCATCGCCTCGCTTATCAAGGTGGCATTAAGTTTGAAAAACGGGCAGTTGCCTCCGACGCTTCATTTTCAGGAACCAAACGCCTATATTAATTTCGTTGATTCACCTGTGTATGTACATAACGAGCTGACACCATGGCAACCGGACGCAGGGAAAAAAATCGCCGGAATCAGCTCATTCGGGTTTAGCGGCACAAACTGCCACGTAGTTGTTGAGCAAGCGCCGGAAATGGATGGACAAGCCGCAGAAGAACATGCATGGCCACATTTATTTGTGATTTCGGCAAAGAACGAAACGGCATTGAACAGATATATTGGCGATTATATCGCGTACCTGAATTCGAAACCGCCTGCAGCTTTACAAAATATTTGTTATACAGCCGGCGTGGGGAGAGGCCATTATGCATACAGATTAGCGATTGTCGCCCATAACGTAGATGAACTGCTCCATAAGCTGATGATCATCCATCGTTTTGGATGGAAAAGCAATGAAGATAAAGGGATTTTTTGCGGAAAATGCACGCCTCAACCAGTCTTGAAATCTGGGAATGCAAACCGGGAGGCAACCGTTTCCGTTGGAGATCGGGACAGGCTTCTGTTGGAGATGGGAAGACGTTATATCGAAGGGGAGCAGATTGATTTTTTTTCGATTTATCGCAGCGAAATGTGCAAGGTTACGAGAATTCCAATTTATCCGCTTGAGCGAAGCCGTATCGGTTTTGAATCAGGGGTCCCATCTCGAACCAAACGTGAGGAGGAAGTTGTCCATCCGCTTTTGGAAAAGCTCATTTTCAACTCCTATAAGGATGTTACTTACTTAACGAAATTTAGCGTGAACAAGCAATGGGTTCTTAAAGAACATAAAATAAACGATTACTTTGTTCTTCCTGGAACAGCATATCTCGAGATGGCAAGAAAAGCAGGAACTTATTATTGGAAGGAAGAGATGATCGAGCTTAGGGATATCCGTTTTCTGATGCCATTGTTCGTAAATGAAAATGGAACCAAAGAAGTACGAACCACGGTAGAAAAGAAAGAAGGATATGCTGAATTTTCAATTGCTAGTCGCGGGGAAAAGGGCGAATCGGACGATGATTATGAAAATGACGAGTGGATCATTCATGTAAAAGGGATGATTGTTCCGTTTACGGAGAAAGCACGCGCAATTGATTTGACGATTTTGGAAAAATTCCATGGGCATGAGTGGGAAGCCGATTTATCCAAAACCGCGTTTTACGGATTAGGACCGAGATGGGACAATATATCATCGATCAGCTATATGGATCAGGAAGCATTGATCAAGCTAAGCTTACCTATGCCTTATCGTGATAACAGCAGCCATTTCGGCATCCATCCTGCGCTCATCGATAATGGCATAAACGGAATTGTCCAAGGGATCATTGAAAATTCTGGTGGGAAGTTGTTTGTCCCTTCAATATATAAGAGCCTGAAAATATATGCGGCGATGCCGGATAAACTCTTTAGCTATATTACCAATATGAGAGGGATTCCCGGGCAGGATGAAACGATCACTTATGATGTTTTACTGTTTGATGAAACAGGCCAAATTGTGGCCGAAGCAGTCGATTATTCGATACAAATGGTTCAGCATGTGGGGCGCATATTCGAGACCCAGAATGCCATGCTTGGGATGATGAATGAAATCGTTTGGAAGAACGAGGATCTTGCCGGGCTTCCGCAAAACATCCTGAACAAGCATGTTCTCATCTTTAACGATGGGCATGGGCTGGGAGATAAGCTGTCGGTTCTTCTCAAGGAAGCGGGATATCGTGTTCAGATTGCAAGCAGGCCTCCATATGATGCTTTGCCTTCAACCGAGACGGAATGGGGGGAATGGTGGAGGCAAAGGCTGCCTGAGCAGGGCCCTTTGACCGTGCTTCATATGGGAAGCCTATTGCACGGGGATGATCTGGATCACGGCAATACGGCTGATCGAATGGAGAGAGGAGCGATGACTTTATTTCATCTCGGCAAAGCATTGATTGCCAGACGAATACAAGCTCAGATTTTCCTGATCAGCGATCATGCGGCGGCGGTAACACCAGATGATAATGTGATTCAACCGCCCAATGCGGCATTATTCGGAATGGGAAAAGTACTAGGGCAAGAATACGATGGCATTCAAATCAGATGTATTGATGTTGATGATGAGATAAACGCAGAAATCCTCCTCCGCGAGCTTTTGTCAGAGGAAAAACTGTACCATGTGGCTTACCGCAGAAAGTTGAGATACGTTCAGCAACTGCAAAAGATAAGCATTCAAGAAAAAGTCGGCTCCCATTTTGAAGTGAAAAGCGAAGGCGTTTATATCTTAACTGGAGGGGCTGGCGGAATCGGATCGGAAACAGCAAAGTACTTGGCATCGAAAAAAGAGGTGAACTTGGCGCTGCTCGGGCGTTCTGTTCTTCCGGAGCGCGAGACATGGGGAAAGTTGACGCTGGAAAATAAGGATTCCAAATTAACGAAGAAGCTGAATACCATTATGGAACTTGAAGCTATGGGGTCAAGCGTTGTCTATATCCCGGTTGACGTAACAGATGAAGAAAGCATGACGGAGACGATCAGCGATTTAAGAAACAGGTTCAAACATATTAACGGGATCGTGCATGCTGCTGGATTAGCCGGGGAAGGGCTTTTGGAGAATAAATCGGAGCAGATTTTCCGGGATGTAATGGCCCCGAAAGTGAAAGGAACGCAAATTCTCTATGAGCTGGTTCAAAAGGATCAACCGGATTTCTTCTTGTTGTTTTCGTCGTCGGTGACGTTATTAGGCGGTCCGGGACAAGCGGATTATACTTGTGCCAATGCCTTTATGGAGGCATTCGCCGGATGTGGACGCACAGCAGGAATAAACATGACTGCGATTAGTTGGCCGGCTTGGCGCAATATCGGTATGGCGAAAGACTACGAGTTTGATCAGGACGATAAATTAGGTGCTTTTCAAGCTGTTACATCCTCCGACGCGATTGAATCATTGGATTTTCTGCTCAAATCGGATCGTATCCCGAGCCATGTCTACGTTGGGCAAATCAACGGCCAGGGGGCGCTTTCCCGGCTGTTTAATGTTCTACCCTTTCATATTTCCGGTGAGATCCGCAGGAAAATAAATAATGGACACGAAGCTCGTCATCAGAATATCCGGGTTACAGGCAGAGCAGAGTTTTCAAAAACTGAATATATATTGGCCAACATATGGGGGGCCATGTTCGGGTTGTTTGAAATCGACATCCATGATTCCTTTATGGAATTGGGTGGAAACTCGCTCATCGCGATTAAGCTGGAGGGAGAAATTGAACAACAATTCGGGATAACAGTTCAGGATAACGACATCATTTCGACATTTGATACGGTCAGCAAACTGGCAGCGTGCATCGATAGCCAACAAGGAGGAAATCAGGTTGAACAATAAAAATCGAATAGATGGCATTGTTCCTTTTAATGAAATTTATTACAAGGATTGTTTTTATAACTCTTTATTCCCGATCGTGCTTTATTTTCAAAAAAACATCCTGCATTTCCTGGTAAATGATATCTTCCATTATGCCAGAAGCCAGCAGCATAATATTCCGGATATTCAATGTACCACCGTAAACAGTATCGATAAAGTGTTCTTCGACACGGGTATCCATTGTGACTACAAAGTGTCGACAGACGACATTATTGGCGATCTTTTGACATCCTTATCGCAAGGACGACCGGCGATTGTCTGGATCGATTGCTATTATGAAGCCATCCGGCCGGAGATGTACAGAAAGATGCATTGGCCGCATACGCTTGCCGTTTTTGGATATGATCAGGAGCTGCAGACCTTCGATATTATTGAACACGCGCATAAAGATAATTTGGCCTATGAAAAACGAACTATTGGCTTTGCCGAACTGCAAGATTGCTATAAAGGCTTTTTGGACAATCTGTCTGCGCAGATCAACCGTCCAACCTTTTATTCATTGTATGGAGGAACGGGCGAAGGGATGGATGCATCGGAGCAGGTTAGTGATGAAAATCTGGCCTCCACGTTGATTCGGAATGTAAAAAGTTACGCGGAGTTGATTAGTGAGGGGCTCAATCAACTCCAAGCATATGAAGCCGAATTCGAACATTTGCTGCTAAACGAGGACGAATTAAAGAAACAGGGCGATGCACTAGTGCAATCTTTTAACAACATCTTAAATTTCAAGCGCATCGAACGGTATAAACTCATAAAGCTCTTCCCGGCGGAGGTCGAATTGCTGCGGAACATTGATGGGGTTATCGATCAGTGGGGCATTATTCGTAAGGCAGTATTGAAGTACTTATATACCGGAATATATAAAGCTGGCGATGTTGCTGCAGCAAACAAAGGATTTAAGCGTGTTTTGACGTTGGAGCATGATTACTTGAACAATTTCGTGTAAGGGATGTGGATACATGAGCGGAATCAAGCAGGAAGCAATCCATTTGGAAGAAGACGTCATACGAAATCTGACAGTACTGTGGAAGGAAATTCTGCAGCTTCAAGAGGTAGGGGAGAACGACAACTTTTTTGAATTGGGCGGGCATTCGTTGAAGGCATTGGAATTGGAATCGAGGATCGGCGTGATGTTTGATGTGCACATTCCGCTTGAAACGATATTTAATCATTTGACAATCAAGGAT
The DNA here is from genome assembly GCA_031254035.1 of Paenibacillus sp. Taxonomy (GTDB): domain Bacteria; phylum Bacillota; class Bacilli; order Paenibacillales; family Paenibacillaceae; genus Paenibacillus_AQ. The sequence continues at coordinate 1,872 of JAIRVF010000058.1, read as the reverse complement.
CTTGCTTCGTTGATCATCAGTTCGCAAGGGGACAAATATTCCCCCATACAATCGGCTCCCGAAAGAGATTTTTACCCGATTTCTTGGACGCAAAAGCAAATGCTGCTTGCAGGAGTGACTTCTGTTCAGCATTCTATTATGGAAATGAGATTGATTTATCAGTCCATAGATCCTTATGAGTTAGAGAGAGCTTTTCAAAAAATAATCAACCGTCATCATATGCTTCGCACCACCTTTGAATGGAGAGACGGAGAGTTTGTACAGCTTGTTCATGATGAGGATCATTGGTTTAAAGTGATCACCATAGATGCAACCGATAAAAAACGACGGGGGGAGCGGATTGATGACCTAATTGCAGAAGTAGATCGGCCATATGATCTCAGCAAGCTCCCATTATTCCGCATCGGCTTGGCTAAATATTCCGAAGAAGAATGGTTGCTGGTGATCAGTATCCATCATATTATAGCTGATGCCTATTCGATCGGGTTGCTGATGAACGAACTTGATTGTCTGAGCCAAGGCAGACTCTTGCCGAAACATAATCTGCAGTTCACCGACTACTGTGTGTGGCAGCAAGAATTGAAATTTTCACCTTCCTATGAGGAGAGAAGAAACTTTTGGTTCGATCTGTTCGCGGATTGTGTTCCTGTGCTGCAGCTTCCCCTTGATCACCCTAGGTCGAATCAGATGTTATCCAAGTATCGTATCAAAACGGTAAGCCTTGATCGAGAGGTCGTATCGCGGTTGAAAAATATCGCCCAGACATGCCACGTAACGCCGAGTATTTTACTTACCAGTGTCCTTGGGATTTTGATGTCAAATTATAGTGGTCAAAAGGATTTTACGTTTGGCATGCTTTCTTCGCGCAGATACAACGGTTTGGAAAATTGCATCGGAATGTTCATCCGGACGGTGCCCGTTCGTTTGAAGATCGATTTAAGTAGCCGATATACCGACTTTTTGAACGATGTGAAGACGGCTTGTTTGAGCTCCTTCGAACATCAGGAATGCGATCTGGATGATTTTGCGGAGCAAATCTGTCGATATCATGAGATTCAGCCGGATGGTAATCTTCTGTATAACATATCGATTAATTTTCATACAGAGCTGGATCATGTGCCGGAACGAATACTCGCGGAAGATGGCGAGGAAAGTCAGGAAATCAAGGCTCTCGATTTATCGATTGATGTGTATTTTCCTCCTTCCGAAGAAATGTACATTTTGTTTCAGTATAACGCGGAGGTTTTTGATATTGAAACCGTAGAAAGATGGGGAAGACATTTCTCCAACTTACTGAATGCTGTAATGGCAGATCCGATGGTCTCTTTAAAACATATTAGTATGATGACAGAAAACGAGAAAGCTTATCTGCTTACCGGCTTAAACGACACGGAGGTACCCTATCCTAAAGAGAAGGGCATTCCGGAGCTGGTGGAACGCCAGGCCATTCTTCGTCCGGATGCAATCGCTGTCATCAGCGGCGAAAAGCAGCTAAGCTACCGGGAGCTGCATGAAGCTTCGATGCGCGTTGCACGCAGATTGCGTTCCAAAGGCGTAGGCGAAGGGGGTCTTGTCGGTGTGATGGCGGACCGATCGGCAGGGCTGATAGCCGCGGTGCTGGGAGTGCTGCGAACCGGAGCGGCGTACGTGCCGATTGATCCGGGATATCCGGCGGAACGGGTAGCGTATTTGCTGGAGCATGCACAGACGCCGGTGGTATTGGTTCAGCAGGCGCACTTGGAAAAGTTATCTGTGGAGAGCGCAGAGGAAGTGGCTTCCGGTCTTGATACAGGGATAATCGATGCGCATCCGGAACGCCAGGCAGTTTCTAGTAGAGAGACGATCGTGATCGAAGAGATCGCATTTGGTGAA
>JAIRVF010000034.1 GCA_031254035.1 Paenibacillus sp. | reverse complement strand
TTTCATGAGGTCGCCTCTTTCACTTTCGAATCTTTTGGTGGTACAAATGATTCTATAGAAAAGGCGCCCTTTTTGCTATTCATTTTTTTGTATATTATTGGTTAATCAACAGGCGTGATATTATATATATAAAACAACAATAATTATTTTAAGAGAAAGGAGAGTAGGTTCTATGGCATATATTACCGACAAAATATATAAGGCAATGTCTAATATAGCTTATGCCAAACCTAAACCCGGAGAACCATTAAAAGACATTAGTGATCCGAATTGGGAAGCGGTCGAACCTAACGGAGCCAAATTACATGGTACACTATCAGGATTTGATGCGGCTGTATTTTACAATAAGAGCACAAATCAAGTTGTCATAGGTTACAGAGGCACCGAGCCCAAATTTGGCGATTTTGATCAATCCTTTAATCGGCTTATGGACTTTCAAACAGATGCTGCAGATGTTGTTAATGGGCGATACAAGGAGCTTGAGGAGAAAGTAAACTCTCCGTTTAAAACTTTTTTCTTCGATGGATTGCCAGAATATCTGGAAAGTAAATTTCTATACAACAACAACCAATTTCATCAGGCGGAGAAATTGTATAATGCTGTAAAAAGGGAGTATCCCGATGCTCAAATCACCGCAACAGGACATTCCTTAGGTGGTGCCCTGACTCAATTTGTTGCTGCGCGTAATGGGATATCTGGAGTTACCTTCAGCGCCCCAAGTGTAACCAACTTGTTATCTGATGAATTAGTTGCAAAAGTAAACAACGGAGAGTTCGATAAGCAAATCATTAATTATGTACACCCAAGTGATTCTGTTGGGGCAGGTCCATTCTCTGAGTATGACCGCCATGTGGGCTCTACATACTATTTAGGATCAAATTTTACCACAGCGAATGAGAAATATGACCATATGGATATCCCAATAAACTTTAGTATCAGTGGAAGGCTATCTCCATATAAAATTGCAGATTATCCTGGAAGCTGGGGTCCGGGACAAATCATGAGAGTAATTGATTCATTCAGTGGAGATAATCCATATCACGCACTACAGAACTATACTTTTGACGAAAATGGCAATATCAACAATATTTTAGTTGATCGTAACACAGGAGAACAAGTAGAAGGCTCGCCTCGCTGGAGCGATTATACACACGCAATAGCTGCAATGGAATATTTAAAAAATCATGGTTTTGATCTAATGGATGCTGCAGTCCAGAAGCTCCTTCCGACCATGGCGTTGCTTGGCGGATCAACCATTCAATTAAAACCGGAAGAACTGAAGGATGCAAGTCAGAAGATTAAGCAGCATGTTCAGGAATTTCAACAATCATTGCCAACCACACTCCGTACAATTCAAAATCTTCTTGAAACCAGCCAAAGCCGTTCCTTACAACCTATTGTGCAGAGAACCATAGATGATCTAAATCAGTTCATTCGCTGGTATGCCACTTCTGCTGACGATATAGCCCTATTTATTAATAAAAAAGCGGACGACTTTATCCGAGCTGACCAAGGAATAACCCCTTAAGGAGGTTTGAAACCCGTGTCAAAAATATTGATCGAATTAGAAGATTTACAACAAGCGAATAATAGAATAAACCAAGTTATACATAAGCTCACTCAAGACGAAATTTACTTAAGAACAATACATGAACAATTATTCGGCTGGAAAGGTCTAGCTGGCGAGGAAATGCGTAAACGGATGAATACTTTCTTTAATGATTTATCTAAATGGACTAGTCGTTTCGAAGATCGTAGAAATGAACTAGTAAAATATACCGAGCGAATGAGAAGATTGGATGAATACATCCGTCGTTAAGCACTCATATCCGCCAAGCATCTTGAATTGCACTCTTGGTTAGCTTAGGAGTGCTATTCAGTTGTGGTCTTCCGCATCTTCACTGAGTCTGGTATGATATAAGAACATACATTCGATCAATGAGGGAGAACCGCAATGCTAACTTCTATGGATACCACGATGATCATAATCGCCGCGCTGCTGGCTTTACTCTTTATTTTGCTGGTTGTACGTTTGATCAGCAACAGGAAAAGGCGAATCCGTCGCGAAGCTAACCCACGTAAAATCACCCTTAAAGATATTGATCTTATGGCAGATGGTTCAGAATTCGAACTCTATCTCTTCCGGTTGTTTTACGAGCTTGGTTATAACGAGGTGTATCAAACGACAGGAAGCCGTGATTTCGGAGCCGACTTAGTGTTTAACGACCGTGAAGGAAGACGGAATGTGCTGCAGGCCAAGCGTTACGGGCAAAGCAACCCGGTTGGACTTGGTGCCGTCCAGGAAATCTATGCCTCCATGCGATATTACGAGGCGGAACGCGCTGTGGTACTGACATCGAGCCGATACACTGAAGGTTCCCGCACCTTAGCGGCAGTTAACGGGATCAAATTGCTGGACCGGGAAGATCTTGAGGAAATCATTCATTTATTTAAAGCCAAGCACTACGATGAAGCCATGACCATTATCGAGGAACCTGCCGAGTTTCGGGCTTCTACGTGGAAACCTAAGACTAAAAAAGCTACATAACTCCCCCTCATCAATCAAGTCCTGTGAGGAGACACACAAAAGACAGCCCTCGCCGGATGAAGCGAAGGCTGTCTTTTTTTCATATCTCAGTTGCTGGTTGAGCCAAGCACTGCATGCTCTTTTAATGAAGCCGAGATGCGCTCGCGTTCTTTGTCAGGGACATGATAATAATATACGCCTTGAATCGTTTGATTGGAACCTGCGATCTCCAGCGGTTGAATTTGATACTCCTTCCAATCCCGTTTGAACTGCAGAAAAAAGCTCTTCATTTTGTCGAACGTAATATTGGTTTTAATGTTGTCTCCTATAATGTTCAAGGTCTCTTCCATTTTTAGAACAGAGGATAACGAATCCATTTTGTTCAGCAGGATCGTTAGCACCTGTCGCTGCCGCTCATTTCGGCCCAAATCGCCTTTGGGATCGGACTTGCGCATTCTGGAATAATGCAGCGCCCTTTCTCCGTCAAGCTGGATAAGCCCTTGTTCGTAATGATGATTCTTTTCACCGTACTGATCCATCTGATCGAAGGCAAAATCATTATATACTTCAATGCCTCCAAACACGTCAACAAGCTGCGTCAAGCCTTCCATGTTTGTCTGTAGGACGTAGTCTATCGGTTGATTCAAAAAACGCTCGACCGTCTTTTTGGTCATTTCGATTCCGCCATAGGCGTAAGCGTGATTAATTTTATCCATTTTGTTTTTGCCGACGATTTCAACCCGCGAATCACGTGGAATATTAAACATCAGCACTTTTTTGACCTTCGGATTTACGGATGCAACGATGATACTGTCCGCCCGACCGACGTCGCCGTTTCTTGGACGATCACCAATACCAAGCAACAAAAAGGTTAGCACATCCTGAGTGTCTTCGATTTTAACCAGCTCATTATGTCCAGGCTCTTCAAACGTGATTTGCATTTTATCTACCGTTTTTTCTATCGCATTATAAACATAATAAGAATACCCTACCCCAATAAAAATGATTGATAACAACACTGTAGAACCGATGATGATGAATTTTTTCATAGAACCCCCGAATATTGTTCAATATAAGTTTCGTTGTATATCATATCCCACTACGAAACAGAAAGGGTTATGAAATAATTAAGCGGTTCAATAAATGTTATATCAGTATCCTCCTAAAATTTACTCTGGTGCTTTACCACGAAAAAGTGTATGATAAGAACCTATCCATATTTTACTTTAGTCGTCAACAGAATTTTTTTCTTATTTCATGAATAATAAACATTTTGCAAAAGGGGTTAATCATCATGACCAGACATAAATTGGGGTTTTGGATCCTAACCACACTTGTGGTTGGTAATATGGTCGGTTCCGGAATCTTCATGCTGCCCCGCTCTCTTTCGGAAGCGGCAAGTCCTGCTGGGGTTATTCTTGCCTGGGCTGCAACAGGGCTTGGCGTGCTCATGTTGGCGCTAGTCTTCGGCAGCTTGGCTGTCCGCAAGCCCGAGCTCAGTGGAGGCCCACAAATCTATGCAAAGGAATTATTTCGTGAAGGTTCGCAGGGTTCCCTTTTGGCCGGCTTTATGGCCACTTGGGGATACTGGATCGGCAATATCGCTGGTTTTGTGGCGGTCATCACGACCTTCGCGAGCTACCTATCCACGTTCTTCCCCGTGTTAACCAGTAATAAGGTATGGTTAAACTTGGGGAGCTTTTCGTTACAAGCTGGCAATGTCCTTACGTTTCTCGTCTGCTCGATACTGCTCTGGGGAACGCACGCCATCTGCCTCAAAGGGTTGAAAGGTGCTGGCATGCTGAACTTTATTGCCACCGCGACTAAGGTCATCGGCTTCGCTCTTTTTATTATCATCGCCCTGTTTGCGTTCCAAAAGAGCAACATCGGACCATTTCTGGCTCCACGTACAAGTGACAGCGGGAAGACACTCGGTTTACTCTCTCAGGTTAATGCTGCTGCGATTGCAACCTTGTGGGCTTTCATCGGCGTGGAATCCGCTATGGTATTCGCTGCTCGCGCCCGCCGCAAGCAGGATATCCGCCGTGCGACTATTGTAGGGCTGCTGATTGCTATCGTGCTTTATGTTGGTATCAGCGTCCTGACGATGGGGCTGCTCACACAAAACGAGCTGATCGCTTCGCAGAACCCGCTGGTGGACGGCATCTCTAATGTGCTCGGACCTTTCGCCGGCAAACTGCTCGCTGGTCTTGGATTAATCAGTCTGCTCGGTTCCACGATTGGGTGGGTACTGCTGAGCAGCGAGGTACCGTTCCAAGCGGCCAAGCTGGGTGTGTTCATGCCCTCATTTGCCAAAGAAAATAGCAAGGGGATGCCAAAGATTTCACTTTGGATCTCCAATGCCTTCGGTCAGATTTTGCTCTTGTCCACGATCTCAGGTTCCATCTCGGCGGCATTTGATTTTATCATCTATATCGCTACACTCGCCTATCTGTTGCCTTATTTAATCGCTTCAATATATCATCTCAAGCTGATCTGGACTGGTGAAACTTACTCGCTGCATAAAGAACGGGTAACCGAGGGTATCATTGCGGCTATCGCTACCATCTACTCGCTCTGGGTTATCATTGCAGGTACCGCGAACCTCAAAACATTCCTGTTTGGAGTTGCGATGATTGTTAGCGGTATCCTGTTCTACCCGCTCCTGCTGCGATATCGAAAAAACCAAAGCAAAAGCATATAGGTAATGACAATATTAGTGCTGAAAAGGCGGCCATCATTAGATGGTCGCCTTTTTTGGGCTTTGATTCCGAATTCCTTTATAAAAATTATTTCTCTGTGTCTTATATATGAAGCATTACATTATATTCCTGTTCATGAATTACGTTGTTCGATAACCCGTCCCGAAAGAGAATGAATCAAGACTTTTTGATGTGATTGTTCGAAATTATTGTTTTTCAAACTCACGACGTAAATTAACGGCGTTCCAGCAATCGACGGATGATAATACATATCTACTTTGGGAGCTTCATCTTGCGTACCGCCCGCCTGTGAAGCTGTAAGTGCGATAGCTATCGCTTTCTGTTTAGAAATGGCAGCATACATCGGACGATTAAATGTCTTTTCCTCTAAATGCGGAGATAATTTACCTTCAACACGGTTGATGACCCCTTGTTGATTCATTTGAATAACTAGCTCATCCCCCCATACTGCTGTCTTGTACAGCACATGTTGAAATCGTACTTGTACCAAGTGATCTGGGGTTTCATTCATTTCTATGATTTGCATATTTATTTTTGGAATCCGCAAACCATATAACGCCTTCGTTTGATTTAAAAATTTATAAGCAATCCATTCAGGGGGATATTTGGACGGTTCTGATAAATCCCCTGTAATTAGCGATGGGGTGTTGGTGCTTGGATGCCATTGGATTGCAAATGTTGCTCCAGCTTCTTTTTTCAATTGCTGCAAAACCCTTTTCTCAGGCCCCGATAAATCTTCAGCAGCTTTTACCGTTGTAGTGGAAGATGAGAGAATTGCTGCAATAAACAGAACAGTGATGATTCTCATGCATGCCCTCCTATTGATCCAAAAGATTATTGATTATTTTGGGCTGAAGTTGGAAGGTTTATACGTTATTTTATTTGGAGCTCGGAATGTCAACGAATGAAATTCTTGAAATATTGAAGTGCCATGATGATTACGATGCCTATGTCGAAGGCCAAGCTAATTGACTATTAGCAGTCCTTAGCTCGGCCTTTGTCACCTTTTTATATCTCTTTATCTCTATTTTTCTATTCTAAAAATAATTCTAAAACTGGCCGAGATCGATAAAATTCAAATCCATGTTAGCTTCATCTTCAGCCTGATTTGCAGCCTCTGTTGATACTACTTTTCCTTCGTATTCAAGGTTACCGCTTGTCAAATTGAATACATATAGACGATTACCTTTGAAATTCTTATGACCCACAATATAGAGATAGTCTTGTTTGAAATCATAGGTAATGTTTTCACTTAAATCTATATTTGTATTCTTCAGAGTAGTCTTATATTCTTTACTCACGAGATCGTAAGAAATAACAGTGAATCCTATGTTTTCCTTACTCGATACAGCTTTTTGCAGGAAATAAATTTTCTGTCCATAGGTATTCATATTATTATTCAATAACATTTCATGCCCTTTGAACACGAGCGGCGAGATTTGTCCTGTTTTAACATCCACTTGATATGCTTTTCTATGATTATCTTTACTAACATTTAAAATCCATTGATCCGTGTGATCCAGATTTTGATTGACTAACCAAACAAATTGTTCATCCCCATTTGCTGCTACAGATTTAGCTCCTGGTAACGCGAGCGGCTCATTCGTAATCTCCTTTGTTGTTAGATTAACACGGATAATCTGCGGTTCAGATACATAACCTTTGGCACTGTGATTCAAAGACACAATTGCAACAAGCTGTTGATCAACAAGCTGTACACTTTGTACAAAGATATGTGAAACATCATGATCTACATTGATATCGGATCTGATTTCCTGCGTATTGTCCTTCTGCTTGTTAAGCACAGAAATACTGAGCTTAGCGTTCTTCTTCGCTGATGGATCATTGGATTGCTTCTTATCTACGGTCCAATTCACATAAGCAAGTATATCCTGATTTTCATAGAAGCCAGCTAAGTTATTCTTCCCACGCATGAACTGACGATGCTGATCCACCCATTTATCCAATTGCGTTTTCACTGGTCTTCGGTTTAAGGTTTGGCTTATCGTTAACTTTTCATCTGGATAATCTGTACCATTTGTAGTGATATAAGCTCCTTCGATGCCAAAAACACTATCCTTACTCACGTAATTTCCGTATAAAGCTATACCTTCAACGAGGGAAGCATCCCCTTGAACCATCGTTAGCTTATAATTTGGTGATGTCTCTTGTGAAGCCTGTACATAATACGTCCCGATTGTAATAACCGCGAACACTACAAGAACGGCGTTAACCATATATTTTCTCATTCCCTTACCCCCATAACCCTTCAATTATACCGATATCTTCTTACGCAATAGATACAAGCTGTACCAAAGCGAACCTCCAGCAATGATCACTATTAATCCGAGGCAAGCACCTAAGATTTCTCCTGGATAGAAGTAGCTACCGTATCTGCTATAACCCATAAGGTAGGGTATTAAGGCTAATCCAGCTAGAACCGCTAAGTATAGTACGATAAAGCCGATCCCTTTCAGTCTGTAGCTCCGCTCCATTAGAATCGCTGTGAACAAGACGATCAAGCCCGTAATGCCCAGTCCATAGTATAGTACAAACTCAGAAAAGTAGGGCGGAACCAGAACGTTAAGCACAGTAGGAAACTTCAAATAATCAAATACCGAGATGTTTCGATATAATTCAGCAGGAAGAATCGACTGTGCTATCCAACGCTCCAGTGGAACAAGGACAATTTGCAGGGCGACAAATCCAAATGTGAATAGCAAGATCGTAACCAGCTTGGCAAAATACAAATTCGCCCGATTGGATGGCAACGTGAGCAGGCGATATACTACTGTATTTTTACCTCTCCAGTCACGGTACCAGATGAAGCAGCTATATATTAGCAACACTATTATGCTCAAAAATATGGGTCCGAAATATAGAAGTCTATTAAATGGATCATACACCGTACTGTTTAGCTGAATATATCCAGTCACTTTGTGATATTGCTCAAGGGTCCATTGATTCACTCTCATTGCCTCATTCGCAGAATTCAGCCAATGATTAGCACCGATGGTGACTGCTGCAAGTTGCAAGGCGACTGTCAGCACCATGAGTCCAATATATATTTTGGAAAATCGGTTCATTTCAAAATTCAATAGCTTCACAAAAGCTCTCATTTCATGTACACCTCTCTCACTACGTCCGTAATGGACTTACCTTCCTGCTCGCGAACTTCTTCACAGTAGAATTCACGTTCTACCTTCCTGTGCTGTAGCAAGACCGCTTTATCAATTAAATGCTCAATATCGTTAATTTCATGAGTTGTAATAATCACACCACGATCCTCGATCAATTCACTCGTGAACACATCAGTAATTTGCTCGCGGCTGAACATATCAATCCCCGAGAACGGTTCGTCCATTAGGATGTAATCACAATCCAAGGCAAGTCCGAGCAACAAATTTAACTTCGCAGCCACCCCCTTCGACAATGAGGATACGCGATCCGAAGAGCTCAGTTGGAAGAACTTAAGCAATTCCTTTGCACGTTCAGCGTTCCAATTCCGATAAAAGTCAGCCATAAAGCTCAAGCAATCAGCAATTCGCATATTGGAGGGCATCGTTAACGAATCTGGAATGAAAGTAATTTTCTCATACATCACAGGTGTTAGTGATACATTATCGATTAAGACTTCACCTTTGTATGGTGTCAGTCCCATGATGGACTTCAGCACCGTTGACTTCCCGGCACCATTGATTCCGATCAGGCAGGTAATCTCTCCCTTGGCAGCAGTGAAGCTAACACCATTCAGTACCTTCTTGAATCCATAATTCTTCACCATCTGATTCACTTGGATCATCTTGTGTCACCACCCTCTGGAGATAACTTTCGCTCGGATGTATATTTTGTCTTTATGATATCTACCAGTTCTTCAACAGGAATTTGAATATTCCGAATCGAACTGATGAATATATCCACTGCACTTTCGATTAATTCAGCACGAATCGAGCTTAGTATTTGCTGATCCTGTGTAATTCGACTCGGGGAATTCCCTTCTGTTACGATCAAACCCTGTTCCTCCATTTCCTTATATGCCTTCTGCACCGTGTTCGCATTAATCTTCATTACTGATGCCAGTTCACGCCGTGAAGGAATTTTGTCTCCCGCTCCGATTTGCCCTGTAGCAATCTGTTCCTTGAAGTAACGGACAACTTGAATATATACCGGTTCTCGAACATTAAAACTGACACCTAATTTTTGTTCTTCTGTCATACAACCAACTCCATACGGTAAGTGTGTGTACTAAGTGGTTCATACATCTCATGCATGTACTATACGTATAATACACTTTTATGTCAATAGTTTGATTTTGAGCCGGCTTCTGGGGTTGTCGTTCTTAGCCGTTGTATTTTGTCCAATCCATCCGATGAAAATCAACCTTTAATAGCACATTTCCTGTGGTCTGAATGCACAAACTGCAAGACATAAAATTACCGAAAAAAAAAGCTGTCGAGACTTTCTCGACAGCTTAAGCGGTGTACAACACCGCTCTGAGATTTAAAACAAACTTTCCAACTCATCAATCAGTGAACCGACATAAGCTGCAGCGCTGCGGATCGCATCCGGCTTCGACATATCCACGCCAGCCAGCTTCATCAAATCGAGCGGACTCATCGATCCACCGGCTTTTAACGCGTTGAGCCAACGATCCACCGCAGGCTGCCCCTCCTCCCGAATCAACTTGGCTACCGCCGTCGAAGCGGAGAGGCCTGCTGAATATGTATAAGGATACAAGCTCATGTAGTAATGTGGCTGACGCATCCAGGTCAACTTGGTATTTTCATCGATCACTACATTCTCTCCCCAGAACGAAGACAAGATGTCCCCCTTCAAGTCGCATAATGTTACGGCTGTAATCGGTACATTTTTCATGGCAAGATCATAGACTCGGCGCTGAAGTTCTCCTTCGAGCAAATGCGTAACAAAGTTATGGAAGTAGGTACCAAGCAGTTGGGAGATCACCCAGCGGCGCATTCTCGGATCTTTGGAACGAGCCAACAAATGATCCGCAAGCAAGAGCTCATTCATCGTTGATGGCGCTTCAATAAAGTACAGTGACGGTCTATAGTTCGCCAAACTCTGGTATCTGTCCGCCAGCATCAAATGACCGGCATGCCCCACTTCATGAGCCAATGTAAAGGCGCCTCTCATGCTGTCAGCCCAGCTGATCAAAATATAGGAATGGACTCCCGGAATGGAACTGCAGAATGCTCCTGTTCTCTTCCCGGCATTATCCGCATAATCCACCCAGCGTTTTTCAAATACTTCCGATACAATTTCGCCGTATTCTGGACCAAATATGGATAAGGTTTCTTTGATCAGTTCCCCTGCTTCCTGAAACGTAATACCAGGACTGAAATCAGGATCAAGCGGAGCTTTCAGATCCGCAAATGTCATTTCGTCCAATTGAAGTACCCGCTTCTTAAGAGCGGCATATTTTCGCATATGGGGCGCAAGCTCTTCCTGCAGAATATCTAGAATATTGTTGTACATTTCTAGTGTCACCTGCTGCGGATTCAAGAGCATTTCCGGAACGGAATCATATCCGCGCAAGCGCGATTCGATTACTTGGCGCTTTACTTCGATGCCGTAGGTTTCAGCAAACGTATTGCGGTATTTGTACAATGTCTCGCTAAATGTTTTGAACGAGTTGCGGCGGAGTTCTGTATCTGGAGATTCCACATACTTGTTCTCATAGAGAGCAAATGAAACCGGAACCTCCTCCCCTTGGCCGTTTTGAGTGGACGGGAAAGTCATATCTGCCAACTTGCTGCGTTCATAGATACGGTAAGGTGCGCCCAGAACTTCGCCAAACGAAGCAAGAACTTTTTCCGTCTCTGCCGACAGTCTGTGCGGCTTGGTTTCCAGAAGCAAATTGAGACTGCGTTCGAAGACTTGAAGTCCGGGCTGTTCTTTGATGTACTGGTCAATCATTCCATCCGGAAACTCGATAACTTCGGATTTGATAAACGAAAATGCTGAACTCATCAACGAGGAAAGATTTCTCGCTTTTGCAGCATTCTTCTGATTTTCTGGATTGATGCTGTCCCCAGATTGATGCAGATGAGCATAGGCTCCTACACGATTGATTCTGAGTTGCATCTTTTCCTGCGCATGCAGACAGGCAAGCAGTATATCTGCTCCTTCCCCAAGTTTTCCTTCATACTTCGTGACAGAAAAGATGTCCTCCTGAATGGCGGTTAATTCTTTTTCCCATGCCTCTTGTGTTTCAAAAAGATCATTTAAATTCCATGTTGTTTCTGGAGCGACTTCCGCCCGGGTCAAGATTTTTGACATCTGCTATGCACCTCTCCCTTGTTATGAGTTGAATTATAAGGCTATACCAGTAAATCCCATTGTATCATAGATTCCTATGTTATTACCCGTGTATATAATCACACCCAACCTGAGTTTTTATCTGCTAAGAAACTTTGCAACAAAATCAGCATACAAATACAGGAAGACGGTTGAAAAAGCGTTTTCTAAAGATGATCCCTCCGTGGAATTCGTATTAAAAGTGCATGGCTCAGAGTATGCTGCAGGAGAATTAATGCAGTTAGCCGAAGCAATGTATTTAGGAAAGCCAGTAATTGGGACGAATTGGTCTGGGAATACGGATTTTATGGATAGAGATAACTCATGTGTGGTGGATTATTCTCTTATTAAGGTTGGAGAAGACTACGGTCCTTATAAACACCATCAATTATGGGCAGAACCTGATATGATCATGCAGTCTATTATATGCGTAAACTTGTCTCTGATCCATTATGGTGTAACGACATCGCCGAAAAAGGAAAAGAAGTCATTCATAAACGTTTCTCAGTTCAGGTGGCAGGTAAGATGATTTATGAGAGACTTGAAAAGTTAAGTTTAATGTAGTTTTGAAGTAATATAACTTAACGCAAAAGGTATATAACGAAAGAAAAATTATATAATTTACAATTACCAGTAATCAGCAGGCATCTTTAATGAAGGAGGGTTAAAAAGTTGAAACTTATAGCCTTCTATTTGCCTCAATTTCATGAAATTCCTGAAAATAACCTTTGGTGGGGAAACGGATTTACGGAATGGATAAATACAAGAAAAGCACAGAAGTTGTTTCCAGAACATTATCAACCAAGGGAACCTTTACAAGATTATTATTATGATTTAACAGATGGAAATGCAAGGAAATGGCAAGCGGAGATTGCCAAAAAATACGGAATCTATGGATTTTGCTATTATCATTACTGGTTCAAAGGAAAAAGGTTACTTGAAAAACCCTTTAATGAAGTTCTACGAACAGGAGAACCTGATTTTCCATTCTGTCTCTCATGGGCAAATGAACCGTGGTCTAAAAAATGGGATGGAATGAATGACAATGTGTTAATGCCTCAAGATTATGGTGATGAAGAAGAATGGAAAGAACATTTCGATTTTTTACTAACAGCATTTAAAGACGGAAGATATATTAGGGTAGACAATAAACCTTTATTTATTATCTATCGATCTGCCAGCATTCCAAGATGTGAGGAAATGGTGTTATATTGGCAAAATCTTGCGAAACAGAACGGACTTGAAGGTATTTATTTTGTTCATACCCTAAACTTTGAACCCCTAGTTAACGGTTTTGATGCCTGTGTTGAATTTGAACCATCATACACTTTGACTTTGAATTTGACTCATTATGGTTTTAATTTAGAAAAAGCAGTAGATGGGTATCATCAAAAGTTTAATGTGATGGATTATGATAAAGTCTGGGCCATTATATTAGAAAGAGCTGAAACAAAAAAACATATTAAAACATTTTTAGGTGCATTTGTTGATTGGGATAACTCGGCCAGAACAGGAAATCGCGCACTAATATTTAAAGGATCAACCCCCGAAAAATTCTCTCATTATCTAACTCAACACATTAAACAGGCTGTGAACAGCAATTGCGAATTTTTGTTTATAAATGCTTGGAATGAATGGGCAGAAGGAGCGTATTTAGAGCCAGATAAGAAGTATGGATATAAATATTTGGAAGCAGTAAAAAAATCCATGGAGAATAACGGTCTTTTATAAAATGTACTAAGGATTTTTTTGATTTGCAGTTTTATGGATATTTATATTGGACGTATCCTACAAATGATTTCTGAGGGGAGCTAATTAAAATGAATATACACGAAAATTATCCTCAATTACAAATAAGTCAATTGTATGGATTTATTGAACAAGTTGATGGCTGGTTGACAAACTTGGAACAAACAGCACTTCTGCATTTACCGGCTTTAGTGGATCATTTGGATGGAGAAATCATAGAGATTGGTTCTTTTAAAGGAAAAAGCACAGCAGCCCTGGGTCTCGGGAGCAAGTGGATTAGTGAGCGAAAACGTTCGATATATGCAATAGATCCATTTATTCCAAGTATTGAATATGGGGAATACCATCATGATTTTCAAAAAAATATACGAGGATTTCAACTTGAGAATTATGTAATTCCTATAAAAAAATATAGTCATGAAGCACTCCTTGAATGTCCCGAGCGTATTTCAGCTCTTTTTATTGACGGAGATCACAACTATTTAAGCGTAAAGAAAGATATCGAACTTTATTCTCCAAGAGTTGTTGCCGGTGGAATGATTGCATTTCATGACTACAATGTTTATCAAGGTGTCCAAAGAGCAGTTGATGAACTTTGTGAGAGTAAAGATTATGTGTATGTTTGTGATTACGATAGATTGCGTCTTATCCGTAAATTAATCTAAACTTCAAAAAATGGCGCTTAAGATTTTCAAATATAATAAAGGCTCAAATTTCAACGATTCCGTCCCCTCCGCTTTTTTGTCAAACCCTAATGATAATGTTGAGTTATAATAACCCTCAATTCTTGTTTCTTAAGAAATTGAGGGTTTTCCAATGTTGTAGCTTGAGGAGTTCATGGCAATACAATTATTTTTTCACTGCATGAAGAGCATAACTTGGCATACTCGATACACATTTCTAATGAATCATTCGGTTCCATTGGCCACCATCGAATCGCCCCCACCCGCGACTTTGATGCAAAGGTTTCAATTTCTGCTGGAACATTACCTACAACCACGACTTCAAACTCTTTAAAGTTGGTTTCTGTTCCTTTTTGAAGCGTCTTAAATAATTCGGTATGCTGTTTTGCAGCATAGGAGTAAGGAAGCGGAAACAGAATGGATTTTTTTGAAAAGTCTTCGCCATTGATTTGAGCAGATTTCCGCGCGGGATCATCTGTTGCTGTTTCCCATACACGACTATATTCTACAACCTCAGGTAAATCCAATTCCTTCAATCTTGTCTGGATTTTCTGATGATAATAACTTTCTAGTTCGTCGCAAAGAATCTGTATCTGCTGATTCCTCTGAAACGTAGAGTTATCTCCATTTTCATTCCGATATTGGATATAAAGTATATGTGGAATTGCTACAAATTTAGTGGAAAGAAACGTCCGCACTAAGATGTCGTAGTCGTCTGAAACCAATAATTCCTCGCGATGACCCCCAATTAGATGATAACAGTCCCTCGTCCATGCACGAGGATGATTCGGTAAACCTACCAAATGACGGATGGTAACCCCATTGATTGTAGTTTGTTTCATCACATTTTGCCATCGATTCATTTCATGGATCCAGACTCGGTAATATACACTGTATCCAAAACCGCAATCCCAACCGTACCAATGTGCATCATGGCTTCCTTCATACACTTCTGCATTTTCTCCATAAGCAAAACCACACTCAGGGTGTTTTTGAAATGCATTAACAATCTTCTCAAGACAGTCGGGAGTTAGCTCATCATCATGATCTAGCTCCACCAAAATTTCCCCAGTACATAAACCAGCTGCATACCGTTTGGTTGCTCCAATGTACCCATTGCGAGAATCTTGACGGTATCTTCTTACCCGAGGATCGTTTAAAGGGAGTAAGTCTTTGTAGTAAGTCTTATCATAATCTCCAGAGTCATCAACAATCACCCATTCCCAATGGGGGTAAGTTTGATCCAAAAGAGAACGATAAGGTCGCTGTATTTTTTCTCGGGATTTGTAGCTAGCTGTGAATACAGATACTAACGGCATTTCTGAAGAAAATCTAGTTAAAGGGATGGTTTTGTTTTCAGAGAGAGGATCTGTATTGCTGAGCCAGCAGTAAAATAATTTGTATGGCCGTATCTCTTCCGGAGAACTAACATGCAACCAGCGTTTTCTCTCGTGATAAGGTAACGAATTTAAGGTATGAAATTCTTTCCGCTCAGTTCCCACTGAAAGATAAACGCGGGGGTTTTTGGGTTGTATTTCCACCAAAGAATCGCTTTGTCCATATATTTTTAGTGTGATGCAGGATTCATTCAGTCTAACCATCATGTCTTTCCATCCATCCCATGATTTCGTTCCTGAAATAAATAAATGAGCTGTCAATAGTGGAGTATGATTCGTTAACATGCCCTTCCACCTCTTCACATTCAATTTACTTCTTCCCCAATTTTATAGCAATGATAGGTAAACACCTTTACTCATTTATTGCTTATTTCATACCATACATAAGTATAAGAGAAGGAGGTTAGAAAAATGACCCCTAGAAATTGTAATTGTATATCCAGAAAGGTATGTAAGAAAATTAGACGTAGAAATTGTAAATGCAATGTGAAGCAAAAGGTTAATATAACGCAAAAAATCAATGTGAAAGTAGTTGGTACCAGAACCTCTACGACTATTTAAAATCAAGGACAGCAAGCGATGTGCGGAAATTTTATTACCTAAATTCCTGAAGGTATCCCAAGAGGCAAGAACCCTAGGGATACCTTCTTTATGTCGCCATTTTTTCGCCAACCGAGGGTCAGCGGATACCGTCAAATGGCGGACTGTTAGAATTAACATTATGCCTTACAAAGCCCCATCACTTTATGACAAATTTAGGTATACGCCATCACTCATTTATTGCTTACTTCATACCATACATAAGTCTAAAAGAAGGAGGTTGGAAATTTGCACCCCAAACGGCCAAGAAAGGTATGTAAAGTTGGAAACATACACTCCAAAAAAGTAAGAAGGGTATGTAAAGTTGGAAGCTTGCACTCTAAACATCCAAGAAAAGTATGCAAAAAATGTGGACATAGAAATTGCAAATGTAATGTGAAGCAAGATGTTAATTTGAAACAAAAAATTAATCTGAAAGTAAAAGGGGTTCAGGGACCTCAAGGGCCACAAGGACCTCAAGGACCTCAAGGACCTCAAGGGCCACAAGGACCACAAGGGAATACTGGCGCTACGGGGGCTACGGGGGCCACTGGTGCTACGGGCGCTACGGGCGCTACGGGCGCTACTGGCGCTACGGGCCCTACTGGTGCTACGGGGGCCACGGGCGCTACCGGTGCTACGGGCGCTACAGGTGCTACGGGGGCTACCGGTACTACGGGCGCTACCGGTGCTACTGGCCCTACTGGGGCTACGGGGGCCACGGGCGCTACAGGTGCTACGGGCGCTACGGGCGCTACGGGCCCTACTGGTGCTACGGGCGCTACAGGTGCTACGGGCGCTACAGGTGCTACGG
>JAIRVF010000119.1 GCA_031254035.1 Paenibacillus sp. | reverse complement strand
TGATTTTGACGGCACGATTTATAACGGCGACAGCTCGGTGGATTTTTACTTTTACTGCCTAAGACGCTTTCCGTCCCTTTGCAGGTTTTGGCCCGGGCAGTTTTACGCCGCCATGCTTTTTAAGCTGGGGAAAATCGACCTCACGGGGTTAAAGGAGCGGCTTTACCGCTATTTTAAAGGGGTGGCCGATATGGACGGCGCGGTTTCGGATTTTTGGGCCCAAAACATTCATAAGATAAACGAATTTTACCGGCGGCAGGCAAGGGCGGACGATGTGATAATCTCCGCCTCGCCCTATTTCCTGCTAAAGCCGGTCTGCGGCGAACTGGGCGTGCGCCGGTTAATCGCGTCGGACGTTTCGGAAAAAGACGGCGTTACAGCCGGCGTTAACTGCCGCGGCGTCGAAAAGGTACGGCGGTTTAGGGAAGCCTTTCCGTCGGACGAGGTTAACGAATTTTATTCCGACTCCCCGGCCGACGGCCCGCTGGCCGAAATCGCACAAAGGGCGTTCATGGTGCAAGACGGCAAAATCCTTCCGTGGCCCGGATAATCAATACTCACCCGGTATATCTATCCCGTTTATAAACCTGACCGTATCGGCGGTATGCGCCTCAAGCCTCGCGTTTGACGTTGTGATAAGGCTTTTGTTCGCGTAAAGTATCCTTGAGATTTCTTTGTTCCAATCGGTGTAGTCGCCCGATTTAATCATATCCTGCGCGGTGTGGTGGCTGATTTTGCCACGAAGCTTAAAGCCGTCGGCCGTATTCATGGAGTAAACGTACGCGCCGCTGAAGGTGAGCTGCCCGTAGGAACTGCGGTAGATATCGTTTTTCGCCACCTCGCGAACGGTCACCGGGAAGGCTAATAGTTCCTGCCCGGGAACGTACAGCAGCGCCTTATGGACTTATTCATGTGCAGGGTACATGGATGCTGGTTGCCGCTTGTGATCTCCGGCAGGAAATCCGCCATTTCCGGGTATCGCGGATGTCTGGGCCTCAGTTGATGCCCGCCGCCAACTACGAGCTTCCCGCTGGATTCAATCTGGAGGCCTATAAGCCGCCGGATGATCGCAAATTGGAAGTAATTCTGCTAGCTGACCACAGCATCGCGGACCGGATAAAAGAGTCAAATTACTACTATATCGATGATCTTGAGGAGCATCGTGAAGGACTTAAGATCAGGCTGCGTGTCAGGCGGATCGAAGAGATCCTATCCTGGGTGCTGGGCTTTGGAGCGAACATCACCGTGCTGGAACCTGAATCTATGCGCTTACGGGTTCGGGACGAAGCCGAAAAAATTCTAAAACGCTACTGACATAATGCTGTCAGTAGCGTTTTTGTATGATGGGACCATAAACAAAGCCCAAGGAGTGATTGTTGAATGAACACCCAGGAAATTGTGCAGAAGCTGGATAGCATAACAGAACACTATCTAAAAGAGCTGGACTGTTTCAGCATGGAAGAATTGACAAGAAAGCCGGGTGAAGAAGAATGGTCGCTTGGTCAAATGTACATGCATTTGATTAACGCCTCCCTGTATATGCACTTGCGGAATGTCCGCGCCTGCGCGGAATCAGCGGAGGGCGTCATCACTGGAGGGGAAAAGTCGGAACGAGGAGAGGTGGTTTACCTGAACCAGGAGTTTCCGAACATCCAGGTTCGGGTCCCGGCATCATCAGGGTATACGCCGCCGCAGCCGGCAAGCAAGGAGCAAATTCGCGAAGGCCTACAGAGTGTCCTGATCAAGATGAAAGAAACCGAGCCGCTTGTTCACTCAGCTTCGCCGCAAAATAAGCTTGTCCATCCAGGTTTTGGCGCGTTGAATGCGGCTGAGTGGTTTATGCTGGTCGAGATGCATTACCGCCATCATTTGCGGCAGAAGGAGCGTTTGGAGAGCTTTTTGGCGGGTAATCCGCAGATGTAATAGTTATATTCACAGGCAGCCGTCGACGGCTGTCTTTTTTCAATATTATGTTTTTTGGGGTCCCTGCAAAGTATTTGGAATAAGCATCGAAGGATAGGTTCCACTCCGTACTTTGACTCCGTAAAGGCGCCCCTCTTAGAGAGGCACCCGGACTTCTTTCCGATACTCTTTGTGGGGGGATTTTAGCACATCTGGCAGACCTTTGCATCAAACCCTACTTTTCTGCCCTTGTTTTAGCAATGGAATTTTGGGACAATAATGACAGTTTGACGTTCTGATCTGGTAAAGTAGTGAGGGACTGAATTTAGGCTTTTTTGAAAAGAGGAACGTAAAACATGAGCAAACCTTCTATATATGGATTAACTCTGGATCAGTTGGCCGCATGGCTGGCTGAGCATGGACATAAAAAATCGCGGGCGCTCCAGGTGTGGGATGGATTGTACCGCAAGCGGGTAACTGAGTTTTCCGCCATGTCGGAAGTAAAGCAGGAATGCCAGGCTTTGCTGGACGAGCATTTTGCCATCCAGACGCTAGAGGAGCATACCAAGCAGGAATCTGCCGATGGCACGATCAAGTTTCTATTCCGTCTTCAGGACGGCAACCTGATTGAAACCGTACTGATGCGCCATAAGTTTGGCCTTTCTGTATGCGTGACCACCCAAGTGGGCTGCAATATCGGGTGCAGCTTCTGTGCAAGTGGACTTTTGAGTAAAAGCCGGGACTTGACCAGCGGCGAAATTGCGGAGCAGATTATGAAGGTGCAGCTTCATCTGGACCGGATGGGAAAAGATGAGCGGGTCACCCATATTGTCGTTATGGGGATCGGCGAGCCGTTTGATAATTTCGAGCATATGTCGAATTTCATCCGGGTAATCCGCGATCACAAGGGATTGGCGATTGGACCGCGTCATATTACGGTGTCCACCAGCGGATTGGTGCCGAAGATCCGCGAGTTTGCCGATAGCGATCTGGGGACGAATTTGGCGATTTCCCTGCATGCGCCAAACAACGAAATCCGAGCGCAGATCATGAAAATCAACCGAGCGTATCCGATCGAGCCGCTGATGGAGGCCATTGATTATTATCTGGAGAAGACGAACCGCCGGATCACGCTGGAATATATTCTGCTGAAGGGCATTAATGACCAGCCGGAGCATGCTCAGGAGCTGGCGGAGCTGGTAGGCAGCCGTAGAAACCTGGCTAACGTGAACCTGATTCCGTATAATCCGGTCGACGAGCATAGCCAGTATCAGCGCAGCTCGCAGGAAACGATTACCGCGTTTTACGACACGCTGAAGAAGAACAATATCAGCTGTAGCGTGCGCCTGGAACACGGTACGGATATCGATGCAGCATGTGGTCAGCTGCGCAGCAAGCAGATCCAGGGTGAACGGGAACGCAGTTCCAAGATGGACTGACCGTAAGTCAATAAAAGAATAGTAAAAAGAGCGCATTTCCCGAATCGTAAGGGAATGCGCTCTTTTTTTGCAGGGTCCCCGCAAAGTATTTGGAATAAGCATCAAAGCATAGGCTCCACCCCGTACTTTTGCTCCACAAAGGCGCCCTCTTTGAGAGGTACCCGGACTTCCTTCCGATACGCTTTGTGGGGTTGTTTTGCAGATTTCAGAAACTGCTCCTGTCGGTGTTATCCTTGAACGGCTGCAATTATAAACAATACCCAACCGACCAGGAATGATACACCGCCAAGCGGTGTAATGGCACCAAGCTTCCGGATGCCAGTCAGACTTAGGGCATACAGGCTGCCGGAGAAGAGAACAATGCCTGCAGCGATAAACCAGCCCGCCAGAACCACGAGCGATGCATGATCAGCCATGCCGGCGTAAAGTCCGATTAATATCAAACCCAATCCATGGGCCATATGATATTGAATGCCGGTGTGGTATGTTTTTGACTGACTTTCATTCAGCCGTTCCTTCAGGGCGTGTGCGCCGAAGGCACCCAGTGCAACTGCGAGGAATAGCATGATGCCGCCGAGAATTAGCATAGTTTTCATAACGAAATCACCTCTTATGCTCATATTACCGATGACAGGGTACAGGCGTCAACGGTAGCAGCTCGTTTCGCTTGGTCTCCATTTCCGATGATAAATTTGTTAAAATGGGTGGGTAAGGAAAGCTGGATACATAATAATTCATTTTATAACAGGACACTTGCTCCATTTTGCAAACGCTTCATTTGCGTCATGTTCCCACTAAAATGGCGGCAAGAAGAAGGGCGGGTAAGAGGTATGGAGAACGTTCACCAGCTGGCGCAGAAATTAAAGCAAAATATTGCAAACGTGATTGTGGGAAAAGAGCATGAAGTCGATCTGCTCCTCACAGCGCTTCTTGCCTCGGGGCATGTGCTGCTCGAGGATGTACCGGGGACAGGCAAAACTCTTCTAGCCAAAAGTCTGGCGGCTTCGCTCAGATTGAGCTTTCAGAGAATCCAGTTTACGCCTGATTTGCTGCCGTCGGATCTGACGGGTATTCATTATTTTAACCAAAAGGATGGGGAGTTCCGTTTCCGTCCGGGTCCGTTGTTTGCGCGCATCGTGCTCGCCGATGAGATTAACCGGGCTACGCCGCGCACCCAGTCTAGTCTTCTCGAATGCATGGAGGAGCGTCAGATCAGCATTGAGGGGGAGACGATGCCGCTGGAAAGTCCGTTTATGGTTATGGCCACGCAGAATCCGGTGGACAATCAGGGGACTTTCCCGCTGCCCGAGGCGCAGATGGATCGGTTTCTGATCCGAATGAAACTCGGTTATCCTTCAGCAGCGGAGGGTTTAGAGATTCTAAGACGGACTGCAGCCACAGGCGGCTTGTGCGCGGAAGAGGTGGGGCAGACGGCGACCGCCGAAGAGGTACTGGAAGCGCAGCGGTTGTGCGGACAAGTGCGGATTGCCGAAGATCTAATGGGTTATATCGTGGCTTTGGCCGAAGCAACCCGTAATCATGAAGAAACGATGCTCGGCATCAGCCCGCGCGGCACGCAGGCGCTGCTTCGAGCCGCCCAGGCATATGCGGCAATGCAAGGAAGAGGCTACGTGCTGCCGGATGATATTAAGCAGCTCATTCTTCCGGTATGGACGCACAGGCTTGTGCTGAGGAAACGGCATGAGGCCGGGAATGGCCATGCAGAACGCATCTTGACGGGAATCATGAATAACATTCCAGTTCCTAGCGAAAAGGAACTTGAAAGTGGCGTGGAATAAATGGCGGTGTTTTGGCTGTTTCTCGCCTGCAGCCTCGTCATGTTTCTGCAGGGGCTGATTTTAGGAAAATATTCGCTTAGGAAGCTGGACTATGACCGCCATTTCAGCACTGGCACCTGTTACGCAGGGGATTGGATTGAAATGGTGGAGGTCATTGGAAATAATCGCAGAATTCCGATTCCATGGCTTCGTCTGGAGGCGATGCTGCCAGCATCCCTTGGATTCAAGCGGAGCAAGGAGACCTGGGTAAGCGAAGGCGAGATTTATCAGAACCATACCAGCTTCTTTTCGCTGCTCGCGAGGACGAGAATTACGAGGACGCATCGGGTCCAGTGCCGGAGCCGCGGCATATTCCGCATGGATACGGCAACGATGACCGGGAGCGATTTATTCGCGATTTACATGCCATCCCTGAAGGTGACGCTCCGTAAGCGGCTGGTGGTTTATCCTTCCCTGCGGAGTGATGAAGAGCTGCCATCATCCTGGAAAACCTGGCAGGGTGAGCTGGCCGTACGACGCTGGATCATAGAGGACCCGTTTTTGTTTACGGGGGTAAGAAGTTATGCACCTGGTGATGCCATGAACCGGATCCACTGGAAAGCCAGCGCAAGGATCGGAGAATTGCAGGTGCATCAGCATGGCTATTCAGCAGACCCCAAGGCGATGATTCTTCTGAACATCGAGGTTACGGAGCAAATGTGGAACGTCGTCACTAAACCGGAAGTGATCGAAGAGGCGCTGTCTTACGCGGCGACTTGTACTGCTGCGCTTATTCACCAAGGGATGGCGGCTGGGTTCGCCAGCAATGCTTATCTGTCCCCTGATACGGATGCCAGGCTGGCACGCCTTGCTCCCGCTTACGGACTGCCGCATCTCGAGGATCTGCTTGAGGCGATGGCTGCGGTCGAGATGAAGGTCTTCAGACCTTTCCACGAGTTGCTTCGTCTTGAGGCGGAAGCGGAAGTCTCCGAAACGATCGATTATCTTTTGGTGACCCCGCATCTGTCCAAGGCCATCCGGGAGGCGATCCACCTGCTGGAGATGAAGGGCCACCGAGTGTCGATAGCGGATCTGAACGAAGGTTTAAAGGGGGCAGGGGCATAATGCAGACCGGTAAAGGAATCCGCATGCGCAGGATTCTGTCCATACTGGGGAATTCGCTGCTCGAAACGGTGGCCTGTTATCCTTATTTGCTGTTGTATATGATCTATGCCATGGGGGTTGTTCCTAGCTGGCTGTTGCCGCTGATTTGCCTGCTTCATACCCTGGGCACGTTGGTCGGCACTTGGAAGGCAAGCGGCAAAAAGGTGTTTCTACCTGCCGCCCTGCTGATGGCTGTTTCACTGCTTCCGCTGGCAGTACTCGGTATACGCGCCGCCATCCTTTCGGTGCTGATACTGCTCATGGCTGTTTTTCGCGGACTTATTGTCGGCCGCAAGGAGCTGTGGAGAGCTGTCCAGCTGAATTTGCCGCTCGCAGGGCTGGCGGCGTCCTTGATTGTGTACGGCGCGTCTTCCCGAGTACAGGCGATTGAGCCTTACCGCATGCTTCTTTATTTCATGAGCTTGTTTACTCTGTTTACCCTTCTGCTGCGCTGGAACGGAGACCGTGTGCGTAGTGCCTCCAATGCACAGGAGACCGACCGCCAACTGCTCCGCCGGATCCTGTTCAGAAACCGCTGGATGACCTGGCTAGTACTTGCGCTTATCGCCTTACTGAGTATGTGGAACGGTCTGGGGGAAGGCTTGGCGTATTTCAAGCATTGGTTGGCCGGATTATTTAATGGCATGGACGGGGGAGAACATCAGCAAGTGAAGGAGCAGCTGGCGAATCCTCAACAGGGACCGATGAGGCTGCCGCCGCCATCTCATCCCCCGAAGTGGGTGCATATCGTAAGCCAGGTGATGTTATTCCTGCTGGAGGTAGCTGTTGTAGCAGTCCTGCTGTTTCTGCTGTACTGGCTGCTGCGGCGATGGCTTCCAGAGAGCCTTCGCACATGGATTGCCAGGCTTGCGCGGAGTCTGCGGCTTATGCGAGAAATCCAGCGCACGTCACTAGATGAGGGCGATTACGTAGACGAGATGGAGAAGATCGAACGTGTACGAAAGCGGCCTGGCAAGCTGCGGAGAGGGCGCAAGGAGGACATGTTCCCGGCAGAATCTGGCGACCCACGCGGCGCCTACGAAAGATTGATTCGCCGCGCCATCAAACGAGGTTACCCGTTCCGGTCGAGCCTTACGCCATCCGAGAATGGGGCTGCAATCGCTGTAGACCGTGAGTACACCGGATTAGGACCGGATGATGTGGACCAGATTGTTAACCGGTATAATGAGGTTCGTTATGGTTTCGACAGTAAGCCAGAGCACAAGCCCGATTCATGATCGGAACTGAGGATCTGTTCTCGAAGAAAAGGGTCGCGGCGAATTTTGGATCCCTTCATGTTTGACAATGCTTCATGAAGGCCGCCGGGTGCTTTTAATCCGGCAAACACAATTGTGGACATCTATATTGCCGTAGAAGAAAACCGTTGATTGCTAACAACGGCGTGCAGGGAAGTCGATTGGACTGACCAGGCACGCCGTCTTTTTTATACCTTTGACCTTCATCCGGATGAAATATGTAGTACAAAATAAATATTAGTTATGATGAAATTACAATTGTAATAGTTTTATTTGTAGGTTATATTTACATGTGTAATAGTTAGTTTTCAAGTAAAGGAAGGAGGGATGGGGATGGAATATATGCCGAAGATTTCGGAATCTGAGTGGGAAATTATGAAGGTCGTTTGGCGGGAAAATCCACTGACAGCCGAGCAAATTGTGCAGCATTTGCCGGAGGGCACGGACTGGAGCGATCAGACGGTTAGAACCTTTATCAATCGACTGATGAAGAAAAAAGCGCTGGGCTACCAAAAGTCGGGAAGAAGTTATCTGTATTACCCGCTGATTTCGGAAAAAGAGTGCGTACGTGCAGAAAGCCGGTCTTTTTTAAACCGAGTGTTTAACGGTGCAGCCGGGCTGATGATGACAAATTTTTTAGAAGATACCCAGCTGTCGGATCAGGAGATCGAGCGTTTGCAGCAAATTTTGCTGGAGAAACAGGGGGAAGATCCAAAAAATCCATCGCGGCATGAATAGCCGTGAAATTCAACCAAATGAGGTCATACCATGAATATAGCTGATAACCTCTTCAGCTGGTTTGTTGCCTCGACACTAATGGCGAGTTTGGCCGCTGCCGTGGTGATGGCAGTTCAGTATCTATTTCGCGGACGCATTAGTGCGCGTTTGAGGCATGCGTTTTGGCTGATTGTATTGTTGAGGCTTGTACTGCCGGTGCTGCCGCAAAGCTCGGTTAGTCTCTTTAATGTGGTACCTACAATGACAGATATAAAAAATGCTGTTTCCGGGTTTTCCTTTTGGCTGGACAAGCCTGCCGCGAAACCCGAAAACAGCCTAAAAGAAACTTCACAACAACCTTATTATACAACGAATGAAGCCGAAAGGAATGTTTCGCAGCAGCTGCTAATCCCGCAGGCTTTGGAGGAACATACTGGCGCTGGCGTAGAGAGAGAACCTCATCCGACTGTTCGAATTTTGTCTGTTGTTTGGCTGGGCGGTACAGCCGTTTTGCTGGGATATAACCTGATCTTCTGGACGCGGATCCGCCTCAAACACAAACATCTCAGCCATGTAACCAGCCCCGTAATCATGGGTATTGCGGAAGAGTGCCGCAGGCTCTTTTCCATTAAACGCCCAGTGAATATTTACATAGATCCATATATTCAGAGTCCGTATATTGCGGGAATATTCCGTCCGGCTGTTTATCTGCCCGAGCTGCTGGTTGATGAAGCAATCAGCAAACGACTGTTGAAACATGTGATTGCCCATGAGCTGGCTCATTATAAACGCAAGGACACCATCTGGAATATGCTCGGCAGCCTGGTGTTTGCCATCCACTGGATGAATCCACTGGTTTGGTTTATTTTACGGCGGATGAAAGCCGACCGGGAACTGGCGTGTGACGCCTGTGTTCTGGAGGCGTTTGGGGAAGAAGAAGCCGTACATTACGGCATGACGATCATTGGATTCCTTAAACGGTATTCCGTAGGGCGGAGCCAGCCACATCTGCTGTATTTCAAAGGTATGAACGGCAAAAAAGAGATGGTGAGGAGGATTCGAATGATTCAATCTTTTAAAAAGGGTTCTTATAAATTATCAATCATCGCGGTTGTCCTTGTGCTCTTGATCGGTACGGCAACGCTGACAAATGCGCGAGCATCTGAAGCGGGATCGTCCGCATGGGTTCATGCCGAAGATGGCGGGAATGAGCTGCTGTTTCCGTATGGCGGGTCTCGGGGATACGATAATCTTGAAAAGGCGGCCCGGGAGGCCCCGTTCCAGTTTAAAGTTCCGTCTGTACTGCCGAAAGGGTATGCTTTTAGCGATATAGGCTTTTATCTTCCTCCATTAACTTCTTCGTCCAGTCCAGATATAACAATTACTTATTTAAAGGCTCACGTAAGCATGCAAAATGGCAGTATGATTTTAAAGATTGTACGAGGTGCAGGTCTTGAGGAGTCTTACGAGCAAATTGTGAAAATGGAGAAAGACAGAGCGAACACCAAGGCTGGCGGCAAAGTTATTGAAAAAGAACCCATTTCCATCGCTGGTGTTGTTGAAGGATTAAAAATTACGATTCGCATGACCGCATGGGAAGGACAGCCGGAAAGATATTATTACCTATGGAAGGATCAAGATGTAACCTACCAATTGGATGGCTACGGCCAGTTAACAAGTGGTGATTTAGAGCAGATGATCGCTTCCATGAAATTTCCTGATACGGGGCTGAATAAGCTCTATGAAAATAATGCGTACCATGGCAAAACCATGACCTATTTGTTTGATACCGAGGATATCCGGCGAGCTCAGAAGCTTATCGGATATAACGCTACGTTTCCACGCAAGCTTCCAGGGGATTTTTCCGCCACCGGCTCTTACGTTTCCCGTAAGGTGAATTTCAATTATCCGGAGAATGATGAGGACTCCATGCGGAAGCTGCTCGAGGTGACGTATAACCCGGTCGGGAAAGACGAGAAAAAAGAGGAAACCGTCGGGATCAGACGCGTTGAGTTTACGCAGATGCTAAACAGGGATATGTACCAGGAGATGAAAAAGAACGGCAGGGTCTCCTATATGAGGATTGACGACGAACGCAACAATGTTAAGCTACAAACCATAAGCGTTCATGGGCACGAAGTGTTGCGCACGGATAAGTACAAAGTGGATGGTCCACTTAGCAGTCCAAATGAAACTGACCTGGTGAGCTATTTCTGGTTAGATGGAGATGTTTGCTATCAAGCTACATTCATAGGTCAAGGACCTGAGGAACAGGAGATCGTCCGGTATTTAATCGAGCAGGATCGATAACACAGAGTTAGCGGATTCGGGGAGTCCTATTTTTCGGGTAATGTCTTGTGCGGGGGTCAAAATAGGGTTATATTGAAGCGTCGGTTCTTATAGGACTGAAGGCGAAATTATAAGATAAGGAAGTTTCCAGACTATGATCGCAAAATTCAAAGGCAACAAGATGAACATCGTAATGTTTGGACTGCTTCTGCTCGCTGTAATGATCCGGCTGGCGCTGCAGTTAACCTCCGGCTACTCCAAGGCGCAGACCATATGGAATGTCGTGTTCATGGTGGTACTTCTGCTTTTGTCCTTTCGTTTCGCGTATGTATATTCACGTTATATTCTCATTGATGGGGATATGGTGAAGGTGGTCAATGTTCAAGCCACAAGAACGTTTAATCGTAAAGACGTGGAGAAAGTGATGATATACGATAACTGGATCCGCTTTACGATGAAAGCAGACCGAGACGTATTTATTCATATTAAGGATTTGCATGCACAGGGAAGGGTACAGTTTGTAGCCTGGACCGCCGATCAATTTGATATTGAAGAGGATTAGGTGCGCATCTTGTGCTCTAATCCTTTTTTTGTTATTTTTCAACTATGTTCAATCTAGCCGCACTAGTTATGAAGCTGTCTTACGGATTTGCGAAAGTTGAGATTTAAAGAGAATGATAGTATTGTAGAAGATGATTTCTTTTTTGTACCAAAATAGTAATTAAGGCGCTAGGATGCGAGATTTAATGATGAAATCGATTTCTTCGAAACAACGAGGCCTGCGGAAATGGCCGGCCATTCTGATGGTTGTCATAGCTTTAATCATAATCCTTTTGATTTCGGCCAATAACCTGTTTTTTTATCAAACCCGCTCTGCTGCGGATTCACAGCGAAGCCAGGTGAAAGTACCCGTTTTATCCTATCATTCCGTAAACTCCAAGGCTACAAATAAATATGTCGTAACGCCTGAACAGTTTCACGAGCAAATGACCGTGCTTCATGACCTTGGCTATAAAAGCATCAATTTGCGGCAGTTCGATGCGTTAATGAAAGGCGAAATCGAGAACACGGGTAAACTGATCCTGATTACTTTTGATGACGGATATGCTGATAATTATACACAAGCGTTTCCGATCATGAAGAAATATAGGTTCACGGCTACCCTGTTTGTTATTACGAATTGGATGGAAAGCGGGTCTTATGCGACTTGGAACCAATTGGGCGAATTACAAAAGAACGGATGGGATATTATGCCTCATACCCGTTCTCACCCGGATTTGCCGCTATTATCTCGCAAAGACCAGACCGACGAAATGTCCGGCTCGAAGCAAGCGATCGAAAACCATCTGCACCGCAAAGTCAATGCGATGGCGTACCCGTATGGGCTGCGGAGCGGAAAGACGGTAAGGATTGCGAAAAAATGCGGATACGAATATGCTTTTACTTTCGAAGACGGGTGGACATCATCTGATCAAAATCCGCTGCTGCTTAAACGGCTCCTCATCTTCGGTACGGATGACCTTTCCACGTTCCGGATGAAGCTGCAAAATCATTCGTAACAACAGTAGAATTCAGCTTATTTCAGCTAGGAAGCTGTTACCGGATCTTTCGAGATTTAAGTCATTAAAACCAAAAGGAGGGACGGCCCGACATAGGGCTGTTCCTCCTTTTAGCGTATGCCACGTATGGGCGCCATCTACATTGAATGTTTTTCCCTGCTCGATTATGCACGGATGTAAAACAGCAGCTCACGGCCGTTTTTCACCGGTTCTTTCTCCAGGGTGTAACCGTGTTTGACTACTTCCTCCGGAACATTACGGAAAGCCGCCGGGCAGTCAGCGATAACTTGAAGCAGCTCTCCTTTCTTCATTCCCTGAAGTGTTTCCAGGGTGTAAATCACCGGATAAGGACAAGATTCCCCGCGCAGATCAAGTGTATAATCAATGGACATGTTTTGTTTCTCCTTTCTTGAAACCGACGCCGAAGCGATAATTTTTTTGCCAAAAGACAGCAATTACGAAGGCTGCAGTTAGTAGGACAAGTGTAAGGATCAGCGACCAGGCTGGCCCGAGTACGTCAATCAGATTGATAGGCTTACCCATCTTCACAAGCGCGTTAAAAATGCCAAGATGATCCCAACCGTAGGCGAGCACGGTAGCGCCGATAATATTGCCGATAAATACCGGCAGGAAGACAACCTGTCCTTCCATTAATCGGTACATCATTCCGGTCTCGCAGCCGCCGGCCATCACGATGCCGACGCCGAACAGAATTCCGCCGATGAGCGTGCTTGGAGCGGCTATTTTAGTGATCGGGTCCATTCCGTTCACCAAGATGATAATTAACGTCACGACCGAGCTGACAGCCATACCGAGCGTGATCGCTTTGGTCATCGTGGCGCGTCCGCTGATCCACAGATCACGGAATGCGGAAGTGAAGCAAATTTGGCCTCTTTCGATCAGAATGCCGAAGGCGGCGCCAAAAAGGGCCGCGGTGCCAAGCATGTTTTTGCCTGCCGCATAGAAATAAATGATCAGCCCGGCGTACCCAAGCGCCAGAATAGCGCCGATGTAAGGCTGGATTTTTTTGCCCTCCTTAATGATATCAGCTGTATTGCCTTTTTGTAGGACCGGCTTGCCTTTCCACCAGGAGGTGCTCACAATTTTGACACCCACAAAAGTTCCGACCGCTGTCGCTACGATGAAAATCCAGGAATGCAGCGAGAACTGCGGCACGCCTGTGAAGAAAGCGGCCAAGTTGCAGCCGAGCGCCAGCCGGGCACCAAAGCCAGCGACAAAACCGCCGATCAAGCCTTGCAGCAGCCTGCGTTTCTGACGGGGCATCCGGATTTTGAAATTATTATTGATAAGCACCATAAGAAGCGCTCCGATAAACATGCCCCATACGATCCAGCCGTCTGTACGAGTGAAGGTCGTTCCTTCCATATGAATTAATTTGAAATAGGCCCAGTCTGAAATATCAACGCCGAACCATTCCAGAATATGTCCGCCCAGACGGGTGAACTCCCCAGTTACCGCCCAGACGGTTTTGGTAATCCCAAAATACAGCGCGCTCAGTATTCCCGCCACAGCCATAACGATATACGGACTCCAATACTGGTTGAACATTTTTTTGAACACGTTTTGACTCCTGCCTTCCCGATACATGGAATAAATGAGATGGATTGATGTGTATGCACCAAACCTAATCAATTTTACATGATTTTTCGCAAATTGTGTGCGGTTTTCATTTCCTGCTGCTGCTTCTCGGGTTTGTGAGGTGGCCGCTGCGGTTACGGATCATTCTTCCGATCGATTCATCCCCTCCGCTACTATCGCTTTTTTCCAAGCGCTAATCACGATGTTAAACCGAATAAATAGCAGATTATCTTCACCCAGGAGCCATTGCTTCTGTAAAAAGGGTTCCATACTTTTGTAAATTTATAAAATTATGACCTGAAAAAATGGAAACCAGATCTTTTTATGTTACAATGGCCCTAGGACATGAAATAAGGAGATGAAAAGGCCATGAGCAGCACACTCAACGAGAAGGAGCTTGTGCAGTATATTGCGGCTGAGACGGGCGCCGAACCCGAAAGCATCAGGGTTGTCCTGAAGCATGAAAAGACGTATATCAACACAGCGGAAGCGAATGAACAAGGCGAAGTGGAGATCGACAGCGATGATTTGGTTGACTACGTGCTGAGCCGTAAAGATGTAAAGCTAGATGAAATGACCGTCGAAGCTGTACTTGATGCCGAGATGGATTACCTGAACGATATAGGAATTGCCGTTGACGAGGATTAAGTCGCGGTTTGATGATGCGAGTAAAGCCCATAAACCCCAGCCGGGAAGTGGGCTTTTCTTGTTGAATGCCATGATAACGTCGGTTTTATGGAAAACGGAATGTTTTCTATAAGTCGGCGTTTTATTATGTCAGAATAAAATATTCATTTATTAAATATATAATGGAGAAAACCACCACCAACTGTTATAATGGATGCCAAATAGATGGAAAAATGAACCGCCTGCCGTCAGGCAGGTGCAAAAGGAGAATGTATCCATGGGCAACCATTATTTTGAGCAAATCCGCGGCGGCTTGATTGTATCCTGCCAGGCACTTGAGGATGAGCCGCTACACGGGGGCGACACGATGGCCAAAATGGCCCTCGCCGCAGAGCAGGGGGGCGCGATCGGCATCCGTGCGAACAGCGTTCACGATATCGCCGAAATCAAGCGGGTGACGAAGCTTCCAATCATCGGCATTATCAAGCGAGACTATGACGATAGCGGGGTTTATATCACACCAACCATCCGTGAAGTGCGAGAACTTATGGAAGTTGGGGTGGATGTCATCGCATTGGACGCCACGCGTAGTCTGAGACCGGGCGGAGAAACACTGGAAGAGCTGGTGTCGTATATGAGAGAACAGGGTCAGAAGGTTATGGCTGATATTTCGACGATTGAAGAGGCGTTATACGCCGAATCCATCGGCGTAAGCTGCATTTCCACGACCTTGTCGGGATATACGCCTTATTCGCCGCAGCAAAAGGAACCCGACTTCGATCTGCTGCGGGAGGCTGTCAGCAAGGTCCGGATTCCTGTGATCGGGGAAGGAAGAATCAACACGCCAGAGCAGGCGGCGCTTTGCTTGAAGGTTGGAGCGCATGCGGTTGTCGTCGGATCGGCGATTACGAGACCACAGCTAATTACGGAAAAGTTTGCGTATGCGGTCCGCGAGGTGCGGAATGGGCAGACACATTAAGGAGGCCGGTACGATATGAAAGGCTTGGATGAAGACGTGAAAGTCATCGGTATCGATATTGGCGGAACCTCGGTTAAAGGCATGGTCATCACCGGTTCAGGACGGCTGCTTGACCAGGAGAAAACACCAACTGAGGCGAAGCAGGGAAAAGAACGGATTTTGGCAAATATAAAATCGCTGCTGGATCGTTTACTAGCTAGGCATGCAGATATTAGAGGCATTGGGATCGGGACGGCGGGCCGGGTGAACGTGCAGACAGGCGAAATCGTGTTTGCGACCGATAATCTGCCGGGCTGGCAAGGGTCGAATCTTAAAGAATATTTTGAAAAAGCCTATAACCTGCCCGTATTTGTTGACAACGATGCCAATACGGCCCTCGTCGGCGAGGCGTGGCTGGGCGCGGGGATGGATGTAGATGATGTGACCATGCTGACGCTCGGAACAGGGGTCGGCGGGGCAAATATGATTGGCAGTGAGCTTTATCGGGGCATCCACTGGAATGGAGGCGAATGGGGACATACGATTCTAGTGCCGAACGGCCGGCCGTGCAACTGCGGTTTGCACGGTTGTATCGAGCAGTACTTATCGGGAACCGCACTGGTACAGCTTGCGAAGGAGGCATCGGGCCAACATTACGAATCCGGTATGGAGGTGTTGGATGACTACCTGAAGGAACAACCGCAGATTGTGGAAGTGATGAAGCAATATGTGAGCCACTTGGCGGTCGTTGCCAACAATATTCATGTAGGTTTGAATCCGCAGGCGATTATTTTAGGGGGCGGACTGATCGATTCCAAACAAATCTGGTGGCCTTTGTTTGCGCAAGCAATGGCAGATATGAAGCTTGATGTGGATGTACGTCCGGCCCAGCTGGGCAATGAGGCGGGAGCCATCGGTGCGGCTAAGCTGATTCTTGAATACTTGCACTCATTATCTTAAACAAAAGCCTGTGCAGACTCCTTTTGCGAATTAGCGAAGGAGCCGCGCAGGCTTTTTTTCACACCGTTTTATCTAAGAGAATAAGATTAGGTTAACCTGGAGATTTCCTTCTCCGACTGCCGCGAATATTTTGGCGGATTTTGACGGGCGTTGTTCTATTTTGTACGACGCTTTGGCGTTTTGCGGAAGACCGGATAAGAACCCGATGGGAGGATCAAAACATCCGATTAAGTATCATGGCCACCCCGAAGAGAAGGGTAATCACAACGTAGTGATTCCAGTTGTTTTTTCCAAAAAGAATACGCCCGTTTAGCCAGCGGGAGAACAAAATGAATGCCAAACAGCCAATAAACCATACATCAGCAATCGGGTGGAAGGCATGGTACAGGGCCAGAATGAGCAGGAACTGATGACCTAGCAAGAACAACAGCACAGAGTACCAAGCTGCGACCCGGCTATAACCGCTGGAGGAAACGGGCCCTCGGAAGAGAATGACTAAAGCGGGACAGATGCATACCAAGCCGTAAACAAGAAGAAAGACGGTAAGAATCATGTGGGAAAGACCTCCTTTTAGTCGTTAAGAGCAGGCAAACGTATCGCCAATAAAAGCAAACAATGCGGGGTTGACCCCGTGTCAATATAAATAATTCGGCAAGGAGGTATGGTGAATGCGAATCGGTGAATTCGTGGCCAAAGCGGGAACAACCAAAGATACAGTTAGGCATTATGAGGATTTGAAGCTGATCGAGTCGCTTGGACCAAATGGGAAAAGAGAGTACACAGAAGGGCATCTGGTGGACTTTGAGGTTATTCAGGAACTGAAGAGTTATGGATTGCCATTAAAGGACATTCAGCTTGTGTTTGAATGGAAACGGAGCAGGGGCTGCGGCAGCGGGGAGCTGATCCGCAAGGTGGAGGAAGCGCTGGAACGCCAGCTCGATTTGCTCGCAGAAGAGGAAGCCAGGCTGCGGGATCGCCGTTTGAAGCTTGAAGGCACCTTGCGAGAAGTAAAAGGCCTACCCAGGAGTCCCTTTACCCAGGAAATCCGGTGATTAAAATGTGTTGATGAGGACAGGGAAATATCCAAGTCGAGAATGTGTAAATAAGCATGTGATACAGACATTTCAGAGGCCGTCCTTTCCGTATCTTCGGGTAATGGGCGGCTGTTTTTTTGCTGTAGAAGGGGGTCTGAAGAGGTTCCATTGTCATCGGTAAACCCCTGTGATAAAATGGCAAATATCAAATGTTAACCATATTGAAATAAATAGGTTGACATTTTGGTGGATCAATAGGGCTATGGGAGGATAAGAATATGAGCTTGGATATAAAGACGGCGGCACAAGGGCTGGATTGGCAGGAATTCGCGGAGAAAGCGCTGCGGAGGGAATGCTTGTCGGTGGAAGAAGCACTCAGCGTATTGAATGCGGAACATGCTGAACTGCTCCCTATGCTGCAAGCAGCCTTTACTGTCCGTAAGCATTTCTTTGGCGTAAAGGTAAAACTTAATATGATCTTCAACGCGAAAAGCGGGCTATGCCCCGAAAATTGCGGATACTGTTCTCAGTCGACCGTGTCGACCGCTCCCGTGGAAAAATACAGCCTGCTTGACAAAGAGACCATATTGGCTGGAGCAAGGGAGGCCATAAACCGCAAAGCGGGGACTTATTGTATCGTCGCCTCGGGGCGTGGCCCTACGCCAAGGGAGCTCGATCAGGTGGCGGAAGCGGGGGTTCACCGCTATAACCATAACTTGAACACGAGCCGCGGTCATTATGAGAACATCACCACGACCCATTCCTATGAGCAGCGGGTTGATACCGTGGAAAAGGCAAAGGCAGCGGGAATCTCTCCATGCTCCGGCGTTATTGTCGGCATGGGGGAAACGGATCGGGAAATTGTAGACATGGCGTATGCGCTGCGGGAGATGGACGTCGATTCGATCCCTGTCAATTTTTTAATTGCAATTCCGGGCACGCCGCTTCAGGATCTCAGCCGCACCTCAGCGCTCAAAGCATTGAAGGTACTGACGCTGTTCCGGTTCATTTGTCCATCCAAGGAAATCCGTGTTTCGGGCGGGCGGGAGAGCACCCTACGCTCACTTCAGCCGTTGGCGCTTTATGCGGCCAACTCCATTTTTGTAGGGGACTATCTAACGACAGAGGGTCAGGATATATCCGCCGACCATGCCATGATTGAGGATTTGGGCTTTGAAATTGAAATGAACGCGCTTGAATAAGCCTTCAAAATACTTAATTTGCCAACCGGGCCCACAGGCTTTATAATCATAATCAAAATAATAGTAAACGGGTGTTTATTTTATGCAGACGCTTAAAGAAGATGTGCGGCAAAGCATTTTACGGGCAGCCCTGAACGAATTCAAAACCCATGACTATATGGACGCGTCTATGCGCCGTATATCGGCAGCTGCAGGTGTAACGACGGGAAACATATATCGTTATTACAAAAACAAAGAGGAATTGTTCGAAGCGCTCGTCAGACCTGTATACGAGAAACTCATCGAGTATGTCCTCGACGTAAAAAAGGAGTTGGATCGCAGCTATACGGGCGGCGAAAATGACGGGCTCAAGTATTTGAACATGGTCGAAGATACGATTATCGATCTGTTTGATGCTTATAGCGCGGAGCTGACGATCTTGTTGAACCGCAGTGCAGGCTCAAAATATGGTCAGGTGAAGTCGGATCTCGTAGCGTTGATTGTCACTATTTTGGAAGATGTATTCACGTCTGGGCGTGAAGATGGAGACAAGCTAACGACTCTGCAGCGTCAAAGCGCACAGATGCTTGCGGGGACCGTCGTTGAGGGTGTATGTCTGATCCTGAGGGAATATGAAGATGGGGAAACTGTAAAAAGGCTTGTGAATGAGTTTATTTTTCTGTATCACAAGGGTTTGGAGCACCAGTGCAAACTTTGACTGGTGCGCCCATGCCAGCATTATACGAATAATGTCTCTCATCTTTTAATAAAATGCATAGGAATCCATTTCATATCTCCGCTCCTCAGACCTAGCCTCATCCAACTAAAGAGTTTTGAAAAAACGCACGTCGGAAGCATAGGCTAAAGCGTTTTGAAAAAACGCACATCGGAAGCATAGGCTGAAGCGTTTTGAAAAAACGCACATCGGAAGCATAAGCTGAAAACTGTCCTTTTTGAACACGCATTTATTAGGAAGTTCTATTTTTTTTAACTCAATAATGAACACCTGTTTACTAACGCGCGATCAAGAATATGGCTGTTATTTTCTTGACCCGCGCCTAACGAAATTGCGAGGGGGAAATCAAAGTATGCGGCAAATCATCAAATGGCGTTGGGCGATCCTGGTGTTTTGGCTTGTGGTAACTGTGCTGCTGACGGTGTTCCAGCCGGATGTGAACGCCATTTTGCATGAGCGGGGTCAAGACCCGCTAACCGAAGACAGTCCGTCGAAAGTCGCGGGAGCCCTGCTAAGCAAGATGAACGGCACGAGTGGAACGAGTGACATTATTGTGTTCCACCGGGAAGGCAAGCTGACGGATGAAGATATGAAAGACATCAAGTCCGGGATCGAGAACATGATTGAGCATCAATCGGAGCTCGGATTCAGCCAGTTGATTGATCCAATCACGAGCCCAGATGCCAAGTCCGCTCTGATTTCTGAGGATAACACGACGCTGATGGCCAGTTTTACACTGGATAAAATGGGCCGCAATATGGATGATATCGACAAGCAGTTCAAAGACGTGCTGAAGGGAGTCCATGTTCCATATTACTTAAGTGGCCAGGATTTCATCGAAAATGACTATATTAAAGCCTCAACGGCAGGTGTAGAGAAAAGCGCAGCCCTCACCGTGATTTTCATATTGGTAGTGCTCATCCTAATGTTCCGCTCGCTAGTCATTCCGTTTGTCTCCCTGCTCGCGGTAGGGATTTCTTATCTTTGCTCCATGGGGATCGCCGCGCAGATCATTGACAAGCTGAATTTTCCGGTTACGAGCGTGACACAGATGTTGCTGGTTCTGATCCTGTTCGGGATCGGTACGGATTACAATATATTGCTGTTCAACCGTTTCAAAGAGGAACTAGGCCACGGGCGATCCGTCGATGAAGCGATTATCGCTTCGTATAAGACTGCAGGCAAAACGATTATTTACAGCATCGCCACGGTATTTATCGCTTTTGCCGGACTGAGCTTTTCGAGTTTTGGCATTTATAAATCGGCGAATGTGGTCGCGATCGGTACCGTTGTCCTGGTTCTGCAAATCTTAACGTTGACGCCGTTTATGCTCAAGGTGTTTGGCCCCAAGCTGTTCTGGCCTTCGAAAAAGGAGGTGGGACATAAAGAGAGCAAGTTCTGGGCAAAGCTGACTTCTATTTCCGTCAAGCATCCAATCGTTGTAACGGTGATCATCGTTCTCCTGCTGATTCCAGCTCTGCTGACAAGCGGGCAAAAGCTCTCCTTCGACCAGCTCAAGGAGCTTGGCGACGGGTACCCGTCCACCAAGGGTTTCAGCATTGTGGCGGAGCATTTCAGCCGGGGGCAGGCGCTGCCGACCACCGTCGTGATTGAAGATGACAAAGCGATGGATAACAATGATACGCTTAGCGTCATCGATAAGCTGACGGATAAAGTGAAGGCCATCGATGGGGTAAAATCGGTTGCCAGCGTAACACAACCGGGGTCGAAGCCGATTGACGACTTTTATATCAGCAATCAGACGGAAACCGTAAGAAATGGCATCTCATCCTCGCAAAAAGGCGTGGATCAGATCAAAAGCGGGCTTGACGAGATTGGCGGCAAGTTAAACACGCCTGATGCTTCAAGCGCTAGCCAGCTTGTGAACGGCACATCAAAGGTGAAGGACGGTTATGACCAAATTACGGTTGCGCTGGGGCAGGTGTCTTCCGGAATTGACAAGGGCGCAGGCGGAGCCGGAGAACTGAGCAAAGGGATTGCCGGACTAAAGAGCGGGATCAATACCGTCAGCGCCAATACGGAGAAAATTAGCAAAGGCCTATCAGAGCTTTCGAAGGGATATACCTCCTTGGAAGCCGGGTATAATCAGGTCGGCGGACGAATCCAGCAAATTCAGCAGGCGCTCACTGGTATGAACGGCCTGATCGCCGGACTTGGTGCCAAATATAGCGAGCTGGCAAAAGATGCGGATTATGTGAAGCTTGCGGCAACCAGCGAGACGCTTGCCGCAAGCTTGGCGCAGCTAAGTGGGGGACTACAAGAGCTGAATAAGAATCATGCGAAGTTGAATGCTTCCCTCGGCGAAACTGCAGTTGGGCTTAGTCAGATTGCGTCGGCTCAGAAGCAGATGTCTGCCGGACTTGAAGCTTTGCAAAAAGGGGCGGATGAACTTCAGAAGGGACTTCAGCAGGGCGGCAGCGGCTCACGGGAGATCGAGGCGAACATGAAGAAGCTGAATGGGGCGCTCGGTCAGGTGCAAAGCGGTCAGAAACAGCTGGTTGACGGCCTCGCTAGCCTTACGGGCGGTATGTCGCAGCTAAAGGAAGGGATCGGCAAAAGCGGCAGCGGTCTCAGTGACATCTCCGAAGGGCTCAGTAAAACGGGCGATTTCCTAACCCAGCTGAATAGCTCAAAAACGTTCTTTATTCCGCGTGAAGCCTTGGACAGCGAAAACTTCAAAAAGGCCGAAGATAACTTTATGTCCAAGGACCGCAAGATTACGAAGATGATTGTTATTTTGAAGGATGATCCGTATTCACCGGCTGCACTAAAGACGATTGAAAAGATCAATGACACGTTGTCCGGCAGCTTGAAGGGAACGGTACTGGATAACGCCAGTTATGGAGCGGCAGGACCAAGCTCAACCACATACGATGTGAACAAGGAACAGTTGAATTCTTTCAATAGCACGGCGATCATCGTCATTGTGGGCGTATTTGTCGTTCTGCTGTTCGTGATACGTTCCTTCTGGCCGGCCGTTTTTATCGTGCTTTCGCTTGTAGCTTCCTATTATGTAGCCATGAGCGCATCCAACTTGGTCACGACCTATATCGTCGGAGCGGATGGAGTATCCTCCTTTGTGCCTTTCTTCTCGTTTATCGTCATTGTCGCCGTAGGCGTCGATTACAGCATCTTCTTGATGGAACGCTACCGGGAGCATGGCGATTTATCGCCTGGTGAAGCGATCGTGAAAGCGGCGAAAAGCGTGGGTGGGGTAATCATTTCTGCAATGATTATCCTTGGAGGCACATTTGCGACCCTGATTCCCTCCGGCCTGGTGCTGCTGATAGAGCTGGCATCGGCCGTCATCGTAGGTTTGATCGTGCTTTGTTTCATCCTGCTGCCGATGTTGGTACCAGCCCTGATTACGCTGCCGGGGAGCATTCAGCGTCGGCGTGCGGAAAAACTGCGTGTCGTGCATATCAACGGGAAGGATCCAACGAGCAAATAAGTGCTGTACACAGCACAAAGGACCGGAAGAGCAGGGGCTCTATCCGGTCCTTCTATATCAAGGTTTAACGTTGATCTGGGGGTGAAACTCGGAGAGGTCCAGTGGAATCTTCAAGGTCTTAAATAAAGTCTTTTAACTCAGTGTTTTCAGCGCCTCCGGAGTAAACGGCTGGAGCTCATCGAGGCGGCCTTCGCGGACTTTGGTGGCCCAGGCAGGATCAGCAAGCAATGCGCGGCCTACCGCAACGAGATCAAATTCATGTTTTTCCAGGCGATTCAGAAGCTCATCGATGTCCTGTTTGCCTGCACCTTTGCCTTGGGTGAAGAGGCTGGTGAACACTTCATCCAGACCTATGGACCCAACTGTAATGGCTGGTTTACCGGTCAACTTTTTGGCCCATCCTGCGAAATTAAGGTCGGACCCTTCAAACTCAGGCTCCCAGAAGCGGCGTGTCGAGCAATGAAAAATATCGACTCCAGCCTCGGAAAGCGCGGTGAGCAGCTGCTCTAGCTTCTCCGGTGTATCCGCTAGCTTCGAATCATATTTGGTTGTTTTCCATTGCGAGAGGCGGAGCACGATCGGGAAGTCCGGTCCAACCGCGGCGCGGACAGCTTCAACAACTTCAATGGCAAAACGTGCGCGTTTCATCATGTTGCCACCATACTGGTCGGTACGTTGATTGGTTCTTTCCCACAGGAATTGATCAATCAGATAACCGTGGGCGCCGTGGATTTCTACACCGTCAAAGCCCAGCCGTTTCGCATTCGCAGCGGCTTCCGCATAAGCTTGAATCACTTGTGCGATCTCATCCTCTGTCATGGGTTCGGTGATCTTGTTGCCATTCAGATCTAGCCCGGATGGACCGATCGGCAGCGCTTCGGGATTCGGTAGGGCACCAACTGGGCGCGTCATGCCAATATGCCAGATTTGCGGCATGATTTTGCCGCCTGCCTCATGTACCTGCTTTACAACTTCGGCCCAGCCGTTTAATGCGGCTTCACCATGGAAGTTTGGTATGTTTGGATTATCCGTAGCCGCCGGATGGTCAATCAGCGTACCCTCGGTAATAATCAGGCCGACACCGTTCTCCGCACGTCGGCGGTAATAGGCAGCCACATCCGAACCTGGCACTCCATTTGGAGAGAAGCCGCGGGTCATAGGCGCCATTACGATTCGCGTAGGCAGGGTCAGATTACCCAAAGTGAAAGGCTGGAATAAAGAAGCGGTAGAGCGGACATTCTGTTCTTGGCTTGTCATGTACGGAATCCTCCAATTTTTTGATATTTTGTTTTTCTATATTTCCATAAAAATAGATATATATGATCAAAAGAAAGAGCCTTTTGCTGAATTGCGGGTGAATAAACCTACAAGCCTAAAGCTCTTTCTTGAGTTGTTCGATAAAGCGTTCGATGCCCTCCTCATTACGTCTGTAATAAGTCCATTGTCCCGCACGACGGGATTCCAGCAAGCCTGCCTTCTGCAGCTTGACGAGGTAGCCGGAAACGACCGATTGGGCCAGGCCTGTTTTTTCCGAAATAGCTCCGACGCATATGCCGCCCTCAAAATTGCAAGTTTCAGTCAAATGCTCCTGGGGAGCAAAGTTTTCATCTGGATGCTTTAGCCATTCCAAAATGTTGAACCTTGTTTCGTTTGCCAATGCTTTGATCGTTAGTAATATATCCATGCGTTTATTATATCTGTTTTTATAGAAATGTAAATATGCCTTTTTGAGATGTTTTTCGGCGTGCGTTTTTACATTTGTATCGGCCAAGCTTTATGATAGGATAATAAGGGACGTAAATTCCAATCTTTTCAAGTGAAAGGGTGCATGGCATGAAGGAAAGGCTGGAGCGATACAAAATATTTCGCATCCTTGCTTCCATATACCGGATTAAGGCCGTCCGGCTGCTAATACCGATTGCGGTGATCGGGCTGGTCTACTGGGAAGGTCAACGCGAGCTGCGCCAGATTTCCCTTGGCCGTACGTTCCGGGAGCTGCGTCATCTGCCAGCCAAGGCCATCGTGGCAATATTTCTGGTTTCAATCTTCTCCGTTGCGGTTATGGGCCTGTACGACTTTATGATCCGCCGTCATTTCCGGCTGAAAGTTGGGTTTTGGAGCACATTTCGGTATGGATGGATTGCCAAC
Source organism: Paenibacillus sp. (assembly GCA_031254035.1). Lineage (GTDB taxonomy): Bacteria > Bacillota > Bacilli > Paenibacillales > Paenibacillaceae > Paenibacillus_AQ. Next base: position 27,367 of record JAIRVF010000119.1, on the reverse strand, counting down.
ACGTTCAACAATATTATTGGATTTGCAGGATTGACCGGAGCTGGTCTCCGGACGATTTTATATAAGAAGAGTGGGATTTCGCCGATATTGATGGCCTCTGCTGTCGTGTTTCTGTCACCAGTCATCATAACGGGGCTGTCGATCCTCTCTTGGGGGATTATCTTCGGGTTATTTACCACGGGCGAGCTCATGCAGGAGCATAGGTGGCTGATTTTTGCGGTATGGGGAGTGGCCCTGTATTTGCCGATATTCGTACTGATGCAAAGGTCATCGTTGTTTGCCAAATGGTTCAACCGCGGTGAAGGAAGAACACCGTGGACAACGGTGGGTGTATCCCTCAGCGCATCGTTTTTGGAATGGGCCTGTGCTGGTGTTACCTTCTGGCTGATCGCCAGATGTGTGCTGCATGACGTTTCTTTCCTGAACGTCATCGGCATGTATACGGTATCCGCTATTGCCGGGATTCTCAGTATGGCCCCCGGCGGGCTTGGGGTTTTCGATTTGACGGTGCTTCTGGGGCTTGAGCAGATGGGATTTCCATCCGACCGCGCCATGGCAGTGCTGGTTTTGTTCCGTTTGTTTTATTATATTGTGCCGTGGGTGATTGGACTGATTCTGTCGGCTTTTGAGCTGGGCAATACGGCCAAGCGTACCGGTGACATTCCTGGTGCCGATCCTGAATTTCCTCTGAATATGTGGCAGCGGCTGTGGCGCTGGCCGGGACAAAACCGCTTCTTAAGCGATCTTGGCGTGTGGGCACTTGGCAAGCTTGTTCTGGTAAGCGGCTTGATACTTCTAATTTCGGCCGCCACGCCCGGATTGCTGTACCGTATCCGGCTGTCAGAGGAGATATTGTCCATGCCGATTATGCGCATTTCTCATTTGTTGTCCGTCATTATCGGATTTATGCTGATTGTTCTCTCGCGTGGTATTTCTTTGCGAATTCACAGGGCCTACGTTTGGACGGGAATTCTGCTGCTTGCAGGCGCAATCTTTACGTTTACCAAGGCGTTTGACTTTGAGGAAGCGATCTTTTTGCTGATCGTTGGTCTTACGCTTTGGATTTCACGCGCACGGTTTTACCGTCAAGGAGCACCGGTGGAATTCCGCACCCACCTGTTCTGGTACGCGCTATCGGCGGTCATCGCTTTCTTGTATTTCTGGATCGGAAGCCATGTTCATCACGGCTTGTTCAAATATCTGCCGGCGGCAGACCACATTAATGGCATGTTCGGATCGAAGCTCTACGCAGTGACGGCGCTGATCGGCCTGGCCGGAGCGTGGCTGCTGCTGACCATGATGCTTCTGCTCCGTCCCAACCGGAAAATGGCGACGACTGCTGAACCGGGGGAGCTTAAGAGGCTGCAGGATTTTCTCAAGCATCATAAAGGGAATTTACTGACGCATATGTTGTTTACAGGCGATAAGAGCTTTTTCTGGGCCCGAGAGGGGCAGGTGCTCATTCCTTACGGCAAGGTACGGGACAAGCTGGTGGTGCTGGGTGATCCGCTCGGACCCGTTAAGCTGGTACCGGATGCGATCGCGGAATTTCAACAGTATGCCGACCAGTTTGCGATGTCGGTTGTATTTTACCAGGCGACTCCCGAATTCCTGCCCATCTATCATGAGTGTGGCTACCGCTTTTTTAAGCTGGGGGAAGAGGCATTGATTGATCTAGAGAACTTCACCCTTTCTGGTAAAAAAGCAGCGGATCTGCGCAGTGTCCGCAATCGATTCGAGCGCGAAGGCTATATTTTCGAGGTGGTTCCACCCCCTTTTACCGATGAGCTTCTTGGGGAGCTGCGTACGGTATCGGATGAATGGATCATGGGAAGAAGGGAGAAAGGTTTTTCGCTCGGCTGGTTTGACCCTAGTTATTTGGAATGGTCGCCCATCGCGGTGCTGAAGAAGCAGGGGGAAGGCATTCTTGCATTCGTTTCGCTCGCACCTGGATATGATGAAGGCCGCACGATGTCCATTGATTTGATGCGGCATCGAAGTGGATCGCCTAACGGCACGATGGATTATTTGTTCGTAAAGCTAATGGAATGGTGCAAGGAGCAGGGCTATAAAATCTTCAATCTCGGCAATGCGCCGTTATCCAGCGTCGGTGAAAGCAAAAGCGCGCTGCGCGAGGAAAAACTCGCCTCGCTGGTCTTCCAGTATGGCGGCCATTGGTACGGATTCAAAGGTCTAAGGCGGTATAAGGAGAAATTTGCGCCGGAATGGGAGCCGCGTTACTTGGCTTATCCAGCTTGGGTATCACTGCCAGCGCTCACCGTGGATTTGGTTAGATTGGTTTCCAGAAGGGCACAGGAAAACAAAAGCTAACGGGAGCGGCATCTGGTAACAGATGGCCTTTGGATGACTAGGCAACTTGCAACGTTATATCAAATACAAAGCAGTCGGTTTGGGCCATCTTGGGATGGGCCCGCCGGCTGCCTTTTTTGGAAGATCAGAATTATCCGGTCACTTCCGCTTCCGTCTTGACACTGCTTTGGTGTTTACGGCTCAGCGAAGGGAGCACGATCAGGTAATAAATGCTCACGATCAGCAAGGTGGCTCCCAGAATCCAATAAAGCGCAGTCACGGATACGAAGGCAGGGAAAGCAACGGCGATAAATCCGAGCGCGATGGCCTGACCGATCGTTCCTAAAGGCTCAATCCATGCGCTGACCCGGCCCATGCTTTGGGGTTCGACAAGCTCCGGCATCCACCCGCCAAATACAACGTTAAGTGGAGCAAGACAGAGGCCAAGCAGCACCATGGTTGCAAAGTATAGCTGAATATGGTCAAAACTTCCCGCAATAAGTGTCAGAGCGGTGATCAAGAAGAGGCTGGTAATCAGCACACCCACTTTTCCGAATTTTTTGATGAGCGGAGCAGCGAGTACGCTGCCTACAAGATATCCAACGCCGAGGAATACCATGACGAGAGGAGTGTAGACCTGATAGTGTTCGGGACTGAGCTTGTATCTCATCGTGAAGAGGGGGATGATTGAGAACACGCCATTCACGATGCCAAAGAAGAAGAAGCCGAGAATGATGGCCAGCAGCAGCCGAGAACGCACGATATATTTAAGGCCTGCGCCAAAATCGGCGGTGATGCTTTTCAGGTTCAGGTCTTTCAGCTTCGTTTTGCCATTTGGCTGGCGGACATGGAGCGGGAAGTGGCAAACCGCCAGAAGAATACCCGAGACAATAAAGCTGACAGTGTCAATGATAATGGCTCCTTCTATGCCGAGATAATAATAAGCAGCCGACCCCAGGCTCATGCCAAACAGCATAAAAATACCCATGATCATCATATTCAGGCTGGATGCCTGAACATATTGCTCCGGCTTCATGATGCCTTGCAGTAGGCTCATTTCAGCAGGGGCAAAAAATTTCGAAATGGCGCTCCGCAAAAAGAGGAGGGCGAAGGCGGCGACGATCCAGTCTTCGTGTATAGCTACAAGCAGTACAAGAGACAAGCCTGCCCGGATCCAATCGCTCTGCACGGCGATGCGCTTGCGGTCCAGTCTGTCGGCCAATACGCCGATGAACAGAAATACGACCAATGTCGGGAGGGAGTACATCAGCTCGGCTAAAGTGGCATAGGAAGGCTGACTGCTGAAGCGGTCGACCAGGTAAAAAGCGAAAGCCATATTACCGACGATCGTCCCAAGCTGGGATGCAAAAGCGGCCAAAAACATTCTGACAAATACGGAATTACGGAAAAGCTCCATGTGCAGTGTTCCTCATTTCCTTTTAAAATTAATTTTATCGAAATCACGAAGTTAAGTGAACTTATTTTGGAGATGGATTCAGATATTTTTGACCTAAGTCACACTTTCTTCAATGAAAAAAGAATATAGATCTCTTCAATTTCATGGAACTCTTCCAAAACCCACGAGGTTTGGTCTAAAATTCGCTGCAACCCCTCCAGCCCAAGATATCGGATTTGCACGCCAATAAACTCTGTAAATCCCAGGTATCCCGGATTTATATGTGCCCGATCGAAAATTAAGGAACCCGTGACCCGGGCGTCTGCCGGGGAACTCGCAAAGAAATGGTTTAAATTTTCAATGATGTCTGAATCCGAACCGTACTCAAAAAGGCCACCCTCCGATGAACAGTGCTGAATCCAGCCGGAACGTTCCAAACTCATCTTTCGTAATGCCTCCGGCCCGCTCCAGTCATAATGAATAGTATTGAGGGTAATGTCCAGGCTATGGAAACGTTCCCCCGGCTGCTTCAAAACATCGATGCTTCGTTTTGCGAAATTGGGGCCGTAGGTATCGATATCTAAAATGTTGATCTCAATCTTCCGTCCCTTGAGTAATTCCGGGTCCGATTCCTGAATTAGAATCAGGGTGTTGATACTGTCGGCAGCGGCCCCCCCAGCGATATTGAAGAAACAAAGGTTCCGTTCAGGGAATTGCCCCAGCTGAGGCAGCAAAATTTTCGACTGGCGCCGGCAAAGATCCCTCAGCCTGATCCGAAGTCCCATGAAAGAGGTTTGCTTCACCGCCCACTTGTCCCGGAAACCTAATTTTATCCCCTGGCTCAAGCCGGGACCCAATTTGTACAGCAAAGTACGCATGCCGCTAAGATAGGAATTGTCGACATTCGACATTTTCACAAAGATGTTCCGGATAAAGCCAGGCATCTTCTTTAATGATTCAATGCTCTGGGCTGACTTGAGACAGCTCAGATGATACGCCTGTTCATCGATACTTGCGTTGAAAAGGGGATGAGTAATATCCAGGACCGGCAGTTCGATTCCATTCTCGAAAGCAGCATAGAGAATTCGCTGATTTTGATTTGCATTCATGGTTTTAAAGCTCCACCTCACATTCAATTCATGCCAAATACTTTTTAACATCCACGCCTGCTTTCAACTTGCTATTTACTTTGAACGATTCGGGCGGCATCTGTGGTGAATGGAGAGTGGATATGTATTTCGATCGAAGAGCCCGCGGTTCTTATCCTTTGATTTCAGTATATATGAAGATGCTTATTAACAATAACGTCGGTGGAATGATTTTGAAGTCGGTCTCTAGACGGAGGGGAATCGAACCCGCAAATATGGAATAGGGATAAACCGCAGCTTGAGGGGCTGCGGTCGGTGATTTATTGACTCACTTAGGGGTATAACGCTGCCTAAGATGCTCTGCCATTTCCATGACTTCGCGAGTCCCTGGGAGCGTCAGTCTTGCGGCCGAAGCGGCTACCCCCTCAGCTGTCTGCCGGCTGCGGATGATGCTTTTGACCGCTTCAGCGAAATTTACGGCAGCATGGGGACCGATCCCGGTCAGTTCTTCGAGGGAAGCGGTGCTTGTGCCCTCCACTAGCGGAAAGTCGGCTGCGTCTGCTCCTTGGGCCGCTCGGTCGTAGAAATCTCTTACGAGCTGGGCACGTTTTGGGCCGGACCCCTCGGCAATGACAAAGGCTTGTACGACAAAGGCATGTGCCTGCCGCCGCTGTGCGATCCCACAAAACTTTTGCCCGGCGATGCTGAGATCAAAGTCTCCAGGGCAATACGCCCCGGTTATTTCCCCCTTGTCAACAGCAAATCCGGTATGGGCCAGCGCGTCACGGATCAAACCGTACATCCGCTCAAAGTCACCTCGGAACCGTTCATCGCCCGTACCTTGCTTTGGCATGATCAAGGACAAATTAACGACGCCAAGATCAAGCGGTACGGCTGCACCCCCGGAATTGCGGATTGCGGTAGCATATCCCATCGATTCAAGCCAGGCGCAGGCTTCGGCCGCACCCGGCAGGCGGCTGTCGCGAAGGCCGATGATAAAAGAACGAGGATGCCGCCAAATATGGCACAGGGGTGGGCCGCCCCGGCCGGTTTCCTTGCATAGCAGCTCATCCAACGCGAACGGATAAAGGGCATCCCGCTGCGTATCATCGTTCATCCGGTCCAATATGAGCATGGAGCCGAACGCGTCGTTGCTTAATTCGGACATATGGATCTCTTCCTTTTCGATATCATCATGACACTTGGCCGGTGTTCATGCGGGGTTTCTTCTCTGATTATGCCATAGGTAATATTCGGGTGCCAGCAAATAGAGAAACATGTTGGGGTTATAAAAAGGACTTCGAAGCCATTCACGGCTTTAATGAAGATATGCTGATGGCGGAGGATATTGAATTTGCTAGTCGGCTGAATAAGTGGGGCAAGCAGAACGGGAAAAAATACGGTACCGTTTCAAAAGTCTTAATGACGACTTCATGCCGTAAATTTGATCAGTTCGGGGATTGGTGCTTAGTCAAGAATCCAGGTATCGTTCGGGCATATTTGAAGGGAAATGATCGGAAATATGCGGATAAAACTTATTACGAGCTAGATAAATAAAAGAGTCGCAATACAAAACCGGGATAACCTCATTCTAAGGGTCCCGGTTTTACAATTTTCAATTATTGCTTGACAATCAGCTTGCTTACAAATTCCTTCATGTCCTCGCCTGTGTGGTTTAACTGCTCAATGACCTCTATAAACTCGGTAACCAGTATCGTCTGCTCCTGTGAGGATGTGGCGATCTGAGAGAAGTCCAATTCCATTTGCCGAATTGAATCCTGCACGCTTCCAAGCGTATCTGAGATTTGCCGCGTCGCCCGTTTCGTATCCTCGGAAAGCTTGCGAACCTCCTTGGCTACAACATTAAAGCCTGCCCCTACTTGCCCAGCTCTGGCTGCTTCAATCGAAGCGTTCAGGCCCAGGATGTTGGTCTGGTTTGAGATGTTGTTGATAAATTCGATTGTCTTGTTGACTTTCGAGGACTCCTGAACCGCATTTTTGGAGTTATCCAAAATATGCTCACTTGTGGCGGAGAGCTCTTCGGAATGCGCGGCCACATTTTGAACCATATCGACCAGACGGCTGGAGATCCCTTCGATCTGCCCCATATATTTTTCAAGCTGATCCTGATTTTCGTAGCTTTGTGCTGTCGCCAGAGTTCCAACCACCTGCCCCCTGTCATCGCGTACAGGAATAGCGGTGGCCAAAATGCGGTAACCGTATACTTCCGCAGGAAGCTGCGTTGAAGAAAGCTGCCCGGAAAGGGCGGTCATCAGAGTATGATCTTCTTCAGGAATGGGGTCTCCTGGCTTAAGTCCGAAATTAATTGTATCCGAAGGCTCGTACAGCAAAAATTTTTCTCGATCTGTGACCCCAATTACGATTTCCCCGCCAGTGATTTGCTTAATATAAGGCACTGCGGTGACGATTGCATCTAGTATATTCATGGCCTCACCTTACTCTCTAAAAATTCAAAAAATATGGGTAAATGCTGAGTGGGCAACCGTAGTATATGCTTCCGAAGCAGCCTTTTTTCAAATCGCTTTCAGCTTCGTAAGAATCGATTCCGTCCCCTATGCTAGCTATATATATATCGTCGCTTTTCAGTGCAATGTGAATAAAATATGACGATCCAAATGATAACATGGCAAAAGGTGGAACAATGCGTGTTCATGTTGTATATTTAAGATAAATTACTTTAAATTCTAATATCTGCAAATAAAAACAAGAAAGGTGACTTACATGGCCTCTCGTAAATCAGTCAATCGGGCAACTTTGTTGTTTCTGGGCTGTATGTGCCTGATTATGTTCTCGGACAGTTTTATCGTGTGGAAAGCACCGTTTGCTGCCGATCAGCAGCTGTTAAGTTATGCTTTGTTGTTTGATTTTGTGCTTGTAATCCCTTTGATGTACTGGCTTCTGATCGTACGAAGAAAAGTGGAGGCGCACTCAAAGTCGTTCAGGTAATTGTGCCATGTGGCGTACTGGCTTGGATTGCACTTCCTGCATCCGAACGAGGGCTGCTGACAGATGCGCCGTTGCCGCTGAATATGATGCTTACTGCCGTGGAAGTGCTGTTTATTTTCGTCGAGGTAAGGCTGGCGTATGGGCTGGCCAAGCGTTTTCGCGGTAATCTGCGGACTGAAGGCAGTACGGCGGAAGCGCTGCGGTTAAGCATGCCGCCTTCCCGATCGTAACACCCAATGTCCGGATAAAACTGGCCGAGCCGATAACGGTGCAGTCACTGCTGTTTTTGCCACGGAAGGTCGATACCATTTTTCTGGCTTTAGATGAGCCGGCTGCATTTGCAAGAGTTATTCAAGAAAAGTGCAATTTTTATCCGTAAACGAAATATACTATAGGACAGACCATCTCAGGTTCATCATGAACGTGCCCACCGAAGAACATTCAGTACATGCCATAAACATAATTTGACGCTTCCGGGCCATACTAAGGAAACAGCTGGGATGCTGCGAAAATATAGGATGAGGATGGGATTGAAGATGTACTTCGGCAAAAAAGTGGTTGAGGAAATTCCTGAGGCGGATACAGCAATTTGGTCCTGCAGCAATGATGGTTGCAACGGCTGGATGAGAGACAATTTTGCCTTCGAGCAGGTGCCGGTATGTGCTCATTGCAGCTCGCCCATGATCAGTAGCACGAAGATGCTGCCCTTGGTCGCCAACGACCATCCTATTAAAATGCTTAAGAAGGGTACCTTGATCTAGGTGAATGCCATCATATGAAACGGGAAACAGGGTCTCCGGCGAGGGAGACCCTGTTCTTTGTGTGGACGAATCAATGCACGATTTAAATCACGACTTTACTGAAGGCTTTTTCAGCCGGGATGTAGTCATATCCCAAGTCACGGGCTACCGCTTCATAGGTTACAAAGCCGTTGATGACGTTAGCTCCGCTGCGGATGGCTGGATTGGCGGTCAAAAGTTGCTGAAGCTCGGTGTCCGCAAGCTTGAGCGCGAACGGCATCGTTGCATTGGTAAGCGCCAATGTCGAAGTGCGCGGCACCGCGCCAGGCATGTTCGCCACGGCATAATGAACGACACCATGTTTCACATAGGTTGGATTGTCATGAGTGGTGATATGGTCAATGGTTTCGACCACGCCGCCTTGATCAATGGCCACATCAACAATGACCGAACCAGGCTTCATCGTTTTCACCATAGCTTCCGTCACAAGACGTGGCGCTTTCGCTCCAGGAATCAGCACGGCGCAGATCAGGAGATCGGTTTCGGCGACTGCCTTGGCGATATTGCCCGGGCTGGATACCAGGGTGCTGATTTGGTTTCCGAAAATTTCATCCAACTGGCGCAAACGTGGAATGCTCAAATCCAGCAGGGTAACATCGGCACCAAGACCCGCGGCGATTTTGGCTGCGTTCATTCCGACAATACCTCCGCCGATAATGGTTACCTTGCCTCTGGACACACCAGGAACGCCGGACAGCAAAATCCCTTTGCCGCCATGCGGACGCTCCAGTAACTGAGCCCCGATCTGCGCGGCCATGCGACCTGCCACTTCGCTCATCGGAGTAAGAAGCGGTAGCGTACCGTTTACATTCACCGTTTCATAAGCGATAGCATGTACGCCAGATGCAACCAGCGCCTTGGCGAGCTCAGGTTCCGCCGCAAGATGCAGGTAGGTAAAGAGAATAAGGCCCTTGCGGAAATAACCGTATTCGCTTGGCAGCGGCTCCTTGACCTTCATGATCATGTCCGCCTGTTCCCATACTTCTTTGGCTTCCGTCAAGATGACAGCGCCAGCTTCTGTATATTCTTCATCTGTGAATCCGCTTCCAATTCCAGCGTTATGCTCCACAAGCACCCGGTGCCCATGCTGGACGAATTCCAAGGCGCCTGCCGGGGTTACGGCCACGCGATTCTCGTTATTCTTAATCTCTTTTGGTATTCCAATGTTCATGACAGATCACCTCTTCATTAAAATACTTGCCCAATCGAGTATCTTTTTAACATATACTAAAATTTTACAATCGATCTCCAAACGTTGCATCATACGTGTTGTCAATGGAATAAATCACATAACAGGACATTATGTTCAGTCGGGTGGCATCTATTGTATTGAAAATGATCCGCTAACCCTCTATAATGTCTCCATCAAACCTGAGGGATGTGACGGCTTTGGGCGGATTTACGCTTTCTATCAGGGACGTTCTGGAGCGCCCCGTATTTCAAAGAGCACGGCTGATCGCAGGCATGGGCGGTACAGACCGCAAGGTCGGATGGGTTCACATATTGGAAATTGCGAACGTGGCCCCGTATGTAACGAAAAATGACCTCATTCTTACGACCGGCCTCTGGTTACGTCATTACGAACAGGAACGCCTGTCCTATATGCAGCAGCTCATACGTCAGGAAGCGGCGGGGCTGTGCGTCGAATTTGGCACGAGTATCGAAAATATTCCAAGCGAAGTCATAGAGCTCGCGGATGCATCCGATTTCCCCCTGATCGTTTTTGAGCAACCTGTCCGCTTTGTAGAAATCACCCAGGACATTCACGGCCTGCTCATCAATCAGCAGCATCAAATGCTGAAGGATCTAGAGGCCTATTCCCGCAGACTTCAGCAGATTACCCTTCAAAGCACCGATGTGAACGCAATCCTCCATGTATTATATGAATATACCGGGCAACAGGTTGTGTACCATTCCACCGTAGATACGAACAAATTTATGCCCCGCAATATTTCCGCGGCCGCCGCAGAAGAAATCACTGCGCTGTATAGGGGGCAGGTGCAAGGAAGTGAAGCAGCCCAGCAGGAAGCGGGCCAGTTTATGCTGCCAAAGGAACGTTTGCTGCTGACGCAACCCGTCATTTGTCTTGGACAGACACTCGCGCATGTCGGACTGGTTATTCCTTCTCAGCAAGCACGGGACCGGATTACGCTGCTGCTGGATTATACGGCCAAATCGCTCGCCTCCCTCTTGCTTAGGATGCTTTTTTTGGAGGAAAAAATGCTTCGCGACCAAAATCAGCTCATTCAGGATATTTTAAATCACCAGATTGAAGATGAGGAAGAGGCGCGGGTCCGGATGGGGCTGCGACCACCGAAGCAAGCGGAGATGTGGTTTGTGGGCGGGATGATGGAGACGGAATATGGCCCAGGGGAAGGAGATCTCGATAGGGACAAGATGGAGTCGGATCAACAGGATTTGCTGGTCAGGCTCCGTGCGCTTTTGAAAAGGCATGCCTTGCACAATCTGCTGATGCAAAAGGGTCGCCGGATTTATATCCTGTGCGCGCGGGATAAGGCTTCCAAGGACGATACACCGCTTTCTCTGCAGCAAACCATTCGCAAAATTGTGGACCGCATGCAGCATCCAGCCTCCGGTGCTCCGGTGCACCGCCTGCGTGTAGGATTTGGCCTCATACGTACCCGGATGACGGATATACATCGAAGCTTTAAGGAAGCCGAGCAGGTGCTGGAGGTAACGCGCTCCGCCGCGGTGCGGGAAGGACTTTTTTATGACCAGATCGGTGTGTACCGTCTGCTGAAGGCCATTCCGGCAGAAACGCTGGAATCTTTCATCAGGGATCAGCTCGGAGCGCTGATGGCATATGACCAGGAGCATCATCTTCACCTGCTTCCAACGTTGGACATGTATCTGAAATGCATGGGGTCCAAAAACGATACAGCCAAAGCGTTATATATTCACCGGCAAACGCTGTACAACCGGCTGGATAAGCTTGAGGAGATTTTGGGAGAGGATTATTTGGAGCCCAGTCGGCGGATTTGCCTGGAAATGGCTTTATTGGCACTGCCGCTTATTACTTGAGACAGAATCATGGAAAAGCTCCATAATAACAGCAATGAAAAACATAAAGGGTGAATAATGGAATGAAAAAAGTTGGACTTGTTATGAGAAAAATTCAGTTTAGCGAAAATCAAGGGCCACGCGTTTTTGCGGACCGGCTGAAGGAGATCGGACAGGAGCTGGGGGTAGATATCGTGTTTATTTCTCCGGAGCGCCATGTCAGCGGATATGACTGGGTGCCGGGTTATGAGCATGAGAAAGGGGATTTGGTCAATTACGACATTGTGCTGGATCAGATCTATCAGAACGGTATCGAACATGTCATCTATACGGTGTCTGGTTTTACTTATCTGAAAATGTTCCTTGAGAAAAGTGTGCTTTTCCCTCATAGTTTTCCTGATCCCGCGTTGACGGGGTATGAAATGATGAAGCCTTTTTATCAAATCGTAGACAAAGCGATCGTGCAAACGGAGTTTCTGAAAGAGGAATTTGCCCGTAACTTCGGCATCACCGATGTCAATGTTATACCGATCGGATTTAGCGAAAACCTGGCACAAAAGCATTTCGATCCGGCGCAGATTGTGGAGAACCGCATTCTCTGGATCGGGCGGGACGAGGAGAATCGGCGGCCGGATCTGGTGCTGAAATACGCGAAGCTAAATCCGGACAAGGAAGTGTTTATGGTTTTCGGCGGCGAACGCTACCGAGAAAGCATGAAGAAATACGAGATACCGGATAATGTACGCCTGCAGTTTGCTTTAAGCCAGGACGAGGTATTTGCACTGATGAACTCGGCAAAGGTGTACTGGAACTGCTCCCGGTTCGATACGTTTGCCATGCCGCTGACCGAGGCGCTTGCGATGGGCAAAATTGTCGTCAAACCGGAGCATCCCTGCTATCGTCATATCAACGCGCGCCATTCCTTTTCGGGAAATGATGAAAACTGGTTCGAGCTTGTGAACATGGCAGCAGCGTCGCCGCAATCATACTCGATGGATAATCGGTATTATGCGTTTGACCAATTTTCCAGCCGGGTGATGAAAGAAGGATACCGAAATTTTTTTGATAAGTGGCTCAAAGATTGACGGAATCCGCCTTTATCAGTGAATATGTATATATGTACATAGAGCATAAGGTTTTAAACAATAGAGCCTAATCTGATGCGCAAAGGTGTGTTCATCCATGTCCTTTCTTCGAAAATATGTACGGAAGTACGGCAAACTGTTTTGTGTGGCAGTGCTTTTTTTGACGCTGGAGACCTTCTGCGATCTGCTGCAGCCTACGATAATGTCGAAGGTGATTGATGACGGCGTCTCCCAAGGCAGCTTGGACAAGGTATTTACGCTCGGCGGACTGATGCTGCTTGTCACGGGAATTGGTGCCGTATCCGCTTCAATTCGTAACGTCATTTCCAGCCATGTTTCGCAGCGGTTCGGGGCAGAGCTTAGATCAGATCTGTTCCGCAAAATCCAGTCGCTGTCGTTTGAGCATATGGACCGTTTCGACCGGGCTTCTCTAGTTACACGCTTGACGAATGACGTCACGCAGATGCAAAACTTCGTGAATGGGCTCATGCGTTTTTTCGTTAAAGCCCCTTTACTGGGGATCGGTGCATTGATTATGGCGCTGCGGCTTGATATTCATTTATCCGTGGTATTGGCGATTGTTGTACCCATTGTGGTTGTCCTTATCGTTATGAATATGAAAATCGGCTTTCCCTTTTTTATCCGTGTCCAGCGTGCGCTTGACCGCGTGAATGGAGTCATGAGGGAATACTTATCTGGTGTACGTGTCGTCAAGGCGTTCAACCGTTTTGATTATGAAGTGGATAAATTCAAATCCGCCAATGATGAGCTGTCCGAGCGATCCACCGCCTCAATGCGGGTCATGTCGGTGTTTGGCCCGGGCATCTCCCTGGTTGTTAATTTTGGCATCATCGGTGTTTTGTGGCTTGGCGGTCTTCGGGTAGAACATGGTCAGATGCAGGTCGGGAGCATTATCGCGTTTATCAACTACATGACACAAATATTGTTTTCGCTGATGATGATTTCGAACGTATTCAATATGTTTGTGCGTGCTAGAGCTTCTGCGGGACGTATCGGTGAAGTGATGGTGGAAGAGGGCGGGATGCCGGGAGAACAAGGTGATGTTTCTGTTGGTGAGGAGGAGCGTGGACGGATCGATTTCGAGCATGTCAACTTCACATATGCGGGTTCCTCGGGCGACCCGGTCATCCGCGATTTTTCATTGACATGTCTGCCGGGGCAAACCATCGGCATTATCGGTTCGACGGGTTCGGGCAAAACTTCGCTTGTTCATCTGATTCCAAGGTTTTATGATGCCACCTCCGGTACGGTTAGGGTAAATGGCGTGGATGTTCAGCAGATGGATCCGCAGCAGCTGCGGGAATCCATCGCGATCGTTCCCCAGAAAATCATGCTGTTTACAGGAACGGTGGAGGATAACCTGAGATGGGGCAAAGAGGATGCGAGCGACGAAGAGCTAAAGCATGCTGCCCGGATTGCGGAAGCGCATGACTTTATTATGGCTTCTCCGGAAGGATACCACAGCCGGATCGGTCAAGGGGGCGTCAATTTCTCAGGTGGCCAGAAGCAGCGGCTTTCCATCGCCCGGGCACTAGTCAGAGAGCCTGAAATCCTCATTTTGGACGATTGTACCAGCGCGGTAGACGTAGCGACAGAGGGCAGGATCAAGCAAGCGTTAAGGACGTACGCCAAGGGATTGACCTGTATTCTGATCGCGCAGCGCATCACTTCAGTGATGGATGCCGACAGAATTGTCGTCATGGATCGCGGGGAAATCGCTGGCAGCGGCACGCATGAGGAACTGATGCAAAACTGCCGGGTGTACCAGGAGATTTACATGTCCCAAATGGGGAAGGAGATGTTGTCAAATGCCGCAGAATAACCAGGCGTCACGTGATCAGCAGCAGGCTCCTATGCCACAAGGGATTGGCGCTCCCGGCGGAAGACCAGGCCCAATGCGGGGGATGATGGCGGGCCGCGGTGCTGCCGTAAAACCTAAACATTTTGGCGGCACCATCAGACGTTTGTGGGGGTATATCGGAAGGGAACGGAAGCTCCTGTCGCTCATTATGCTCTTTATTGTGATCGACGCCGCCGTCACGCTGCTTGGCCCGTATTTGATCGGCCAGTCGATTGATGCGATGCCACGTATCGGCAGCGTCGATTTCGGCCTACTGAAGCTGATGATCATCGTGCTGGGAGCCGCATACATAACCGATGCAATACTGACGTTCCTGCAGGGCTGGCTGATGGCCGGCATTTCACAGCGGATCGTGGCCTCTTTACGACGGGCGCTGTTTGGGAAGCTGCAAAAGCTGCCGGTCGCTTATTTCGACGCCCGTTCCCATGGCGAGGTGATGAGCCGTCTTACAAACGACATCGACAATGTAAGTTCGACGATCTCCCAATCGACCGTCCAGTTGATGTCCGGCGCTATTACGATCGCGGGCTCACTGGTGATGATGATTGTGTTAAGCCCGATCCTTACGCTGGCAAGCTTGATCACCGTACCGATTTTATTTCTGCTTACGCGCACCGTTACCCGGAGGACAAAGTTGCTGTTTAAGGAGCAGCAGGTGCAGCTCGGGAAGCTGAACGGACATATTGAAGAGAGCATTTCGGGGATGGAAGTGGTCAAGGCTTTCAACCATGAGGATAAGGCCATTGCCGATTTTGAAAAGGTAAACCAGAAACTGTTCGAGGTGGGGCTTAAAGCGCAAATTCGCTCGGGTTTCATGATGCCGATGATGAACGTGATCAACAACATTGGTTTTGCGGCCGTTGCTTTGGTAGGTGGAGTGCTTGCCGTTAAAAGCTTGATCACTGTCGGCGTCATTGCCAGCTTTATCAGTTATTCTAGGCAATTTGTCAGACCTTTAAATGATCTGGCCAATATTTATAACCTCCTCCAGTCCGGGGTCGCCAGCGCAGAACGCGTATTTGAGGTGCTGGACGAGAAGGAGGAGCCGGAGGATTCCAGCAGCGCGAAGGTTCTAGACCAGATTCAAGGCGAGGTCGTATTCGATCAGGTCAGCTTTGGATACCGACCGGAAGTACCGATATTGAAAAACATCGACTTTACCGCAAAGCCGGGCAGCAGTACAGCGTTGGTTGGCCCGACAGGGGCAGGAAAAACGACGATTGTAAACTTGCTGACACGCTTTTATGATGTGACTGCGGGTTCGATCCGCATCGATGGAACGGATATTCGGGAATATACCCGCGACAGCCTCCGGCGCAGCTTCGGTTTTGTACTGCAGGATACGTATTTGTTTACGGGAACCATCAAGGAGAATATTAAATACGGCAAACCGGATGCGACGGACGAAGAGGTTCGGGAGGCCGCTGACATGGCCAATGCGGATGTGTTTATCCGGCGTCTGCCGGGAGGATATGACACCGTCCTGTCCGAGAATGGCGGCAACCTCAGCCAGGGGCAGCGCCAGCTGCTGGCGATCGCCTGTGTGATGCTGGCTAAGCCGTCCATTCTAATCCTCGACGAGGCGACAAGCAGCATCGATACCCGCACGGAGCTGCATATCCAGGATGCGCTGCTGCATATGATGCAGGGCCGTACGACCTTCATCATCGCGCACCGTTTGAATACGATCCGGGATGCCAACACGATTATGGTCATCGACCACGGGGAAATCGTCGAGCAAGGGAATCATGAGCAGCTTATGGATCATAAGGGCTTTTATGCCCGGATGTACGAGAGCCAGTTCAAAAATCTGGAGAGCGGAACGGATGCTACCGGGGATGCTGCGGACGAGGAATAAAGCGAAAAAACGCCTGATTGAGTAGGCGTATTCATATTGCCGTGAAACCCTATCTTTTTTTTAAAGCATAGGGTTCTTCTGCATTCCAAGTCCTCTGAAAAGCGCCTAACGAAACAGGGGAGCGTTATATCCACAAAAACGAGGCTGAATTAATTTTAACGAAACTACATAACGCTATTTGGACGGAATGTGGCCGAATGATCCATTTTTGAGTAGAATAGCGTTTCCTAGTTTCGTTAAAAGTTTTAGAAACACATTTTTGCCCGAATAACGATTGTGAGTTTCGTTAGCCAATGAACCAGTAGCCTGCGTAATGACCTAAACGTTTGCCATCGATTGCTCACCAGTCATTAGTCCAGCCATTCTTAACCGTTACCACACTGGGATTTGGATCCAGATTCGGATCACTCGGGTATAGATATTTTCAGGGAAATCGCCTTAGCCAGACGCTTTTCTTTTTTGTTATTAGGAATCATGACGGCGCCGACCTTTCCTAATCTTGCTCTTTGTCAGAGTTTTGTTTGGATCGAGATTTGGCCTGGATCCAGCCGCTGATCCTTTTTTTGTTCTTCTTGAAAAGGACAACGAGTACAACGACAGCCGCAAGGATAAGCATGGACGCTGTAAAGTACTTGGCGGCGACATGCAGCAGCTGCTCGATATTCGGGCCGAAAATTTTGCCAATCATGACATACGCGAGCACCCATACCAATCCGCCGATAAAGTCCAAAATGATAAACGTACGCAGACGGACTTTCAATACGCCGGACACATAACCGGTAAAATGCCGCAATCCCGGAACAAAATAACTGATCAGAATAAGCTTGTTGCCGTATTTGCCGAACCAGGATGTAACTTTCGCAAGGCGTGTCTGGTTTAAAAACACGTATTTTCCGTACCGCTCCAAAAAGGGAATGCCCAGCTTAAAACCAATGTAATAGGTCACCGTCGTGCCTACGATCGCTCCTACGTAAGAATAAAAAATGATGAGGGGAATATGGAAGTTTCCTAATGAGGACATGTGACCAGATATGGCCATGGCGAGCTCTCCTGGGAAGGGGATAGCCAGTGATTCCGAAAATAGCCCAACAAATAAAACAAGATAACCATATTGATTAAAAAGATTGTTCATCCATTCCATAGGTTTGCTCCTTTACCCGCGGAAGCTTCATGCATGCTGCATTACGTACCCGCTTGAATGACCACACAGAACTTCTGTGTGGAATTAAATCCTGCTGTCTGTTCCATTCTAAAGAAATCGTCGCGCTGCCGTAAGGCCAGTTGTTTACTGGACCTTGGTCGTGGAGCTTTGATATTTATTTAGACGATTGGGTCGTCTCCCTCCCTGCAAAAAATAAAAAGCATCCATCCTTTGAATCAAAGAATGAATGCTTTTCCCCTTAGCTATTTATTGGTGCTGTGCTGCTTGTTCGGCAGCTTTGCGCTTGGCACATTCTCGCCGCGTCTATTTTTGCGCTGATTTTCCTGCTGTTCATGAACCTTGTTTACAAAATCACGCGTGCTGTCCGTCATCTTACCTTCAGGCTCCCTTCGTCATCGGAAATGGCATTCCTAGTTACGATGTCCGAAGAAGGCGGATGGAATTCATAATAATTAATTAATACCATTTGCTAAATAAGGCTCAATACTAAATTTCTTGATTTTATTTTTCAAAGAGGTAGAAGTCAAAAATAGTTGACAATTCATTTAGGATTGATATACTAAACCTAACGTTGAAATTGATAATCATTATCATTTATGTTTTTGTATTGTCGCTATGCACAGTGAAATATCAGTCACGCATAAAAACATACATAGATATTAATTCCATCAATTCAATAATTTTATTTGTCTATAAAACTTATATAAAGGGGGAGTATGGGAAATGAGGAAATTTAAATTAACTGCTATTTTTTTAGCAATTTTTGCTTTGATGTTGGCAGCTTGCTCAAATTCAAGTAATGAAAATGGTAAAACTGAAACGAATGGGCAAGAAAATCAATCTACTAAAGCTTCAACGGTCGAAATCACTGATGCCCATGGAACGGTTACTGTTCCTGTAAACCCAAAGAATGTAATTGCTTTGGATAGTAGGGCTTTTGAAACTTTAGCTGATTGGAAAATCAAATTAGCGGCTGCTCCAAAGGATGTAATGCCTAAGGAATCACCGTATGTAAAGGATGAAGCAGTTCAAAATATTGGGAATCACCGTGAACCAAATCTTGAAATTATCGCAGCTGCAAACCCTGAACTTGTAATTATCGGTCAAAGATTTGCTAGCCATTATGAAGAGATAAAAAAATTAGTGCCAAATGCAGCTGTTATTGATCTGAATTTTGATGTTTCTGAGAAAGCTGATAAACCAGGGGAAAACTTAGTAAAAGGACTTAAGGATTCCACAATTATTTTAGGACAGATTTTTGATAAGAATGAAGAAGCTAAACAATTGGTAGCTGATTTTGATAAAGCTATCGAAGACGCTAAGTCTGCCTATAACGGAACGGCTACAGTTATGGGTGTTGAAGTTTCTGGTGGGAATATTGGCTTCTCGGCTCCACGATTTGGACGTGTGTGGGGACCTATGTTTGAAATGTTTGGATGGAAACCAGCTTTAGAAATTGAAAATGCTACTTCAGGTCATAAAGGTGATGAGATTTCTGTTGAAGCTATTGCAAAAAGTAATCCTGATTGGATTTTCGTACTAGATCGTGATGCTGCAGTATCATCTGAAAAAGATGCTGTTCCTGCAAAAGATGTTATTAATAATTCACCTGCTCTTCAAAAAGTAACCGCTGTTTCTAAAGGGCAGATTGTTTATGCACCAAATGACACTTATACAAATGAATCTATCCAAACTTTCATTGAGATCTTTAAAAACATGGCAAGTACTTTAGCTAAGTAGTCTAAAGGAGCATAACATGGTGCTGAAAAAGACAATACAAAAGATTTCTGGGGTTGAGAGGGATTCTCAACCCCGGCTTTATAACCACAACAAGTTATGGACAAAACCTTTTATATTAGCGATTATAGTTGTTATTATTTTGGGAATTATATCGCTATTTACTGGAGTTTATAATATACACGGACAAGAGGATGGAATGGAGATGTTTTTCATAACTCGTGTTCCAAGAACAGCTGCATTAATGCTCACTGGCGCTGCCATGTCCATGGCAGGACTCGTCATGCAACTTATTACACAGAATCGTTTAGTTGAACCTACCACAACAGGAACTATTGAATGGGCGGGTTTGGGACTGCTTGTTGTTTACTTATTATTTCCTGCACCAACGTTAGTTTTAAGAATGACTGGTGCAATTGTTTTTTCTTTTATAGGAACGATGATTTTCTTTTTATTTTTAAGAAGAGTTAAACTCCGTTCAGCTTTAATTGTCCCCATTATTGGACTGATGCTTGGAGCAGTCATTTCTGCAGTTTCCACTTTTATGGGACTCTTGTTTCAAAGTACGCAAAATATTGAATCTTGGTTTGTAGGTTCTTTTGCGGCAGTTCAAGTTGGAAGATATGAATATTTATGGATCATTGTTATCGTTACTTTTCTTATTTTTATGTATGCAAATAGACTGACCTTAGCTGGACTAGGGGAAGATGTTGCAACAAGTCTTGGAGTAAATTACAACAGGATCGTTCTTTTGGGTACTGGTCTTATTTCTTTAGCCGTTGGAATTGTTGCAGCTGTTATCGGAAACTTACCTTTTTTAGGATTAATTGTCCCCAATATGGTTTCAATGTTTAGGGGAGATGATCTGAGGAGTAATTTGCCTTGGGTATGTGTGATCGGAATGGGTACGATAACGGTTTGTGACATCATTTCTCGAACCATTATAATGCCTTTTGAAGTACCAGTTTCTTTAATACTCGGAACAGTGGGGGCAGTCGTATTTATTACTATTTTATTGAGACAAAGAAAACCAAGGAGGCTAAGATGAACGCATTGGAATATAGCAATAAAGAAAATGTCGTAATCGATTCTAGCCTTCATAATAAAAATAGATCAGCTAGAGCTTTTCGTTCTAAGAAAGAAGAAAAACGTTATTGGATGTTGCTCATAACATTAATTGTTTTGGGCATCCTTTCTTCATATGGACTTTTAGTTTATAACAATCCAGTTCCGATAGATTCACCTTCTTTTATCCCAGTTGCTAGAAGAAGGATGGTAGCGCTTGTTGCCATGATTATTGCTGCCATTTGTCAGAGTTTATCCACCGTTGCTTTCCAATCGATAACGAATAATAGGATTATTACCCCTTCACTTTTAGGATTTGAATCACTTTACTCAACCATTCATACGAGTACCATATTTTTCTTTGGTGTTGGTGCATTAGTGAATTTTACTGGTATTGTACCATTTGTAATTCAAGTTATTGTTATGGTCTTGATGAGCTTGATCCTTTATGGGTGGTTGCTTTCTGGAAAGTACGGAAATTTGCAGCTTATGCTTTTGGTTGGAATTATTATTGGCACTGGACTAAGATCTGTGTCTGCTTTTATGAGAAGACTTCTTTCGCCTTCTGAGTTTGATATTTTACAGGCAAGATTGTTTGGTTCTGTTAATCATGCAGATGCTGCTTATTTTCCGATTGTTATTCCTATGGTAATCATTGTAGCATTATTGCTTCTTGCTCATTCTAAGAATCTAAATGTATTGTCACTTGGAAAGGATGTCTCTACCTCCTTTGGAGTTAAATATCAATTTAGTGTAATTTATACGCTTGTATTAGTTGCTATTTTGATGTCAATTTCAACAGCTTTGATTGGACCACTTACTTTCTTTGGATTTTTAATTGCAACTTTGAGTTATCAAGCAGCGCCAACCTATGATCATAGATATACTTTTCCAATGGCTCTTGCTATAGGGTTTTTGATCATAACGAGTGCATACTTTTTAATGTATCATGTATTCAATGCTCAAGGCGTCGTTTCAGTTATTATTGAATTATTTGGTGGAATCATATTCTTAATTGCAGTTTTAAGGAAGAGGGTTCTATGATAAAGATTGATAATGTTAGAAAATTGTATACGGATAAGGTGAAAATAGGACCTCTGAATATTGAAATACCAAAAGCAGGTCTCACTTCATTAATTGGACCCAATGGTGCTGGAAAGTCTACGACACTCTTGATGATTGGAAGACTTTTGGATATGGATGAAGGCCAAATTCAGGTAGCGAATATGGATGTTACTGAATCTAAATCAAAGGACTTAGCGAAAATTATAACTATTTTGCGTCAAGAAAATCATTTTGTAACGAGGCTTACGATTAGACAATTGGTTGGATTTGGACGTTTCCCTTATTCAAAAGGAAGATTAACGAAAGAGGATGAGGCTATTATTTCTAAATATATCGATTTTTTAGGCTTGACTGATCTAGAAAATAGATATTTAGATGAGCTTTCTGGGGGTCAAAGGCAAAGGGCGTATGTAGCAATGGTTTTGTGCCAAGAGACTGAATATGTACTTTTGGATGAGCCTCTGAACAATCTTGATGTTGCTCGTTCTGTTCAAATGATGGAGCATTTGAGGCATGCTGCTAATGAATTTGGAAGAACAATTCTGACTGTTATGCATGATATAAATTTTGCAGCCAAATATTCTGATCGAATTTGTGCTATGAAAGACGGACAAATTGCCGCTTTTGGAACGGTAGAAGAGGTTATGGATCCAGAAGTTTTGACAGATATTTTTGAAACGAAAATAGAAATTATCGATGGTCCTTATGGGCCAATTGCTGTTTATTAGGTACAAAATTTTAAAAAAGGAGAAGTATCTCAAAGTTATAAGGCTATATTTATCACTGATCAGGTCGGTCGTGGGAATGGCAGCCTATGTTCCGAGTACCGCTCTGGTGGCGGCCTGCAATCCGTACAAGAAATGGTGAAGGAAGTCAGAGACAGCATTAAATAAAGTTTGCATCTTTTATATAGAGATAACTGCTTGCACCTGATGGTGCGGGCGGTTTGGGTTTTTCTCATTCTGGGGATTGCGATCCTGGTTATTGGAGTGGGTTGCCTGGCCTGTCAGCGTGTATTGTGGTCATCCAAGCCGCAAGCGCCCTCATGTTCGGAAGGAGCCCAGCGAACCGCCCCGTTGAAGGTTATATTGCTGAGGATATATACCGTGAACTGGCAGAAGAGCTGCAGATTTCTGTTGTATATGACATCGACTGCGGTCATGTTCCTCCCCAGATCACTTTCATCAACGGTGCTTATGCCGAGGCGGAAGTAGAGAACGGTCAGGGGACGATAACGCAGTATTTTAGGCCGTAGTTAAACGCAGGGTGCATACGCTAACGAAACCTGCAATCGTTATTCGGGCAAAACCAGCCTGCGAAATATTCTAACGAAACTGGGTATCACTATTGATCAAGAATACCGGTGATTCCACCTTATTTCGTCGAAATAACGATATGTGGTTTCGTTACGTTTTATTTGGCCTCGTTTTTGCAACTATAACACTCCTCAGTTTCGTTAGCGTCGTTTAAAGTTTCACCGAAGCGGATCCTTATCTTATACGCCGAGCCCCCGAAAGGGCTTCTATTTTTTTAGAAGGCCCTCCCTTCTTAGGAAGTACGTCAATAGATGTTTTTTTCTGATGTATCTAATATATCCCCGACGACCCCAGAAATTGTGCTAGAATTTGGAAGGGGGGATCCATTGAGCAATCATAAAGTGGACCTCAAGGGAGAGATGCGAATTGATAGAAACGACGGGAAATTCAAACGAGCGTGTAATATCCATCCGCAGTTTGGAAATGAGTTATGGAAGCAAGCCGATTTTGCAAGGGATCGATCTGGATGTGTACAAGGGTCAAATTATCGGCTATATCGGTCCGAACGGGGCTGGCAAAAGCACAACAGTCAAAATTATGCTCGGCCTGGTGGAGGGTTATCAGGGAGAGGTACGAATTTTTGGCAGGGACATCGCGGATGGGGATATCGAATACAAGCGGCGCATCGGTTATGTGCCAGAGGTGGCGGAGTTGTATGACAGTTTGACCGCACAAGAATATTTGGTGTTTGTCGGTGAACTGTACGGACTTACGCAGCGGAAGGCGGATCACAAGGCGAGTCGGCTGATGGCCAAGTTTGGGCTGGAGGAGGTCTACTTCGACCGGATTTCATCGTTCAGCAAAGGTATGCGGCAGAAGGTGCTCCTCATCTCCAGTTTGCTGCATAACCCGGACATTTTGTTCCTGGATGAGCCGCTGAGCGGTCTGGACGCCAACAGCGTCATGATCGTGAAAGAAATCATGGCTGCGCTCGCGGCCGAAGGTAAAACGATCTTTTATTCCTCACATATTATGGACGTCGTGGAGAAAATCAGCAGCCGTATATTGCTGTTGAACGGGGGCCGCATTGTCGCTGACGGCAGTTTCGAAGAGCTGCGGGAGCAATCGCATGAGCGCTCATTGGAGCAGATTTTTAATGATCTGACCGGATTCCATGAATACAAGGATGTTGCGTCGTCGTTTGTATCGATCGTCCAAGAGGTGTAGCCGATGGAAACGATAAAATGGCTGAAAATTCTCGATCCGCTGCGGAACGTGTTTGAAAAATTCGGGGTCGACTACCCGGTGATGCGGAGGATTTTGGAGACCAAGCTGTTGATGGATGGCCGCAGAGTGCCAACGCTGATCCAGAAATCGTCCAAAAATGCCGATCCCGCTAAGCAGTCCAACCAGTTTATCAAGTCACTATGGATTTACGTGATTCTCAGCATCATGTTGGTACCGTTCGTGGCCATGAAGATGAATTACATGTTCCAGATGAGCCTGGTATTCGGCATTCTTATGTTTATGGTCACGACCTCCATGATTTCAGACTTTTCCTCGGTCATGTTGGATGTCCGGGACCGCAATATTATATTTTCTAAGCCAATTCAGCGCAGAACGATCAATATGGCCAAGTTGCTGCATGTGACGATCTACCTGCTGCTGCTGACCGGATCGCTTACGATCGTTCCACTTGTCGTCGGATTGTTCAGACAGGGCATATTGTTTTTCCTCCTGTTTATTGTGGAAATCCTGCTGATGGATATGTTTATCGTGGTCCTGACGGCGGCGTTATACTGGCTCGTGCTGCGTTTCTTTGACGGGGAGAAGCTGAAGGATATCATCAACTATGTCCAAATCGGGCTGACGATCACTATGACGGTAGGCTATCAGTTTATCTCCAGGTTATTTAATTTGATGGATTATAAGGTTTCCTTTACGGCAAAGTGGTGGCAAGTTTTCATTTTTCCGACCTGGTTTGCATCTCCGTTCGAGTGGCTGATGGGCGGCGGGAATACATACATTATTCTCTTCACGGTACTGTCCGTCGCTGGTCCTCTGGCCGCGTTATGGATGTATACCCTGCTGATGCCTTCCTTTGAACGGAATTTGCAAAAGCTTGCCAGTCATCAGGGGCGGGGCAAAACCAGCCCTATCCGCCTTAAAGAAATGCTGGGCAGCCTCTTGTGCCGGGGGAAGATGGAAGGGGTCTTTTTCCGATTTGCATGGGATATGATGGGACGCGAGCGCGACTTTAAGCTGAAGGTATATCCGCAGCTGGGTTTTTCCATCATTTTTCCGTTTATCTTCATGTTTAATATGCTGCGCTCGGAAGGTGGTTTCGCCGCGATGCGGGCGGGCCGAGGATTTCTGTTCCTCTATTTCTGCGCATTGATGATTCCAACCATCATCATGATGCTTAAATTCTCGGGGAATTATAAAGGCGCATGGATCTACCAATCAGCGCCGCTGTCTGATACCGCTCCAATCTATAAAGGGACACTTAAAGCGATGATTGCCCGGCTTTTTGCCCCGGTGTTCATCCTTCAGACCGTGATTTTCCTAATTATTTTCGGAACAAGAATTATACCGGATATTATCGTGATTCTGCTCGGTGTTCTGCTGTACACGATTCTGAGTTTTATGGTATTGGAAAAAAGCTTGCCTTTCTCGATGCCTCTTCAGAGTGCGCAATCCGGAAACGGCTTCGTTATCGTGGGCATGATGCTGCTGCTCGGGGTATTCGCAGGCGCCCATTTAGTCTTTACATTTTTATCATATGGGCAATATCTGTGGATGCTGCTGCTCTTAGTCTTCAATTTCATTGCATGGAAGCTAGCTTTCCGCAAGACTCCAGTAAACCGTGTATATTCAGATTAAACGTAAAAGCAAAGAGTCTCCCTAAAGAGGGGATTCTTTGCTTTTTATTCATATAAGTGCGTGTTCAAAAAGGTCGGTTTTCAGCACCGAAGCTTATGCTTCCGATGTGCGTTTTTTCAAAACGCTTTAGCTTATGCTTCCGATGTGCGTCTTTTCAAAACGCTTGAATTGGATGAAGCTAGGGACTGAGGAGCGGAGCTGCACGTTTTCGTAGAAAACGACTTCGTAAGCATCTGCCTGTTTTGGGTAAGCATCCGCTTAGGACCGGGTGAATTCAAGATTCGATGCCGAGTTGCTTCCTGATTCACTTCGTGTTAGATATAGAATTTATACGTTATCAGCAAGGCTGATGAAATTCTATATCGCAAGAAAACCTACCTCTAGATCGCGGTCGTTCATCCTTGGATTACTTCGATTGGTTTTCTTATCAAAAGCGGACTTTTTGAACAACCTCATATAAGGAGGCTAAACGGGAAGCAGTCTGGCTCCAAGTAAGTTTTTGAAGAACAATGTTGCGGCCGGCTTCACCTAAAGTGCTGCGGAGGGTACTGCTTTTACCCAACCTGACGAGATATTCAGCAAAAGATTCGGGACGATCATACCGATCCACCAGATAACCGCTTTCTCCATGTTTCACGATTTCGGGTATCCCGCCGATTCTCGAGGCGATTACGGGCAAACCAGAGGCCATAGCCTCCACATTAACCAGACCAAAGGCTTCATGCTTTTGGGAAGGGCACACAAGGCAATCCGCCAATTGGTATAGAAGGTGTATTTTCGTGTGGTTGACTTCTCCGGCCCAAATTACGGAAATGCCCAGCTTTGCCGCCTGTGTTCTCAGCTGCTTCATATAGGCGGGAAGTGCCCTGCCGGCGACAATCAGCTTCACAGGGAGTTGTTTCCCAGCCAGTTGCACGGCCTTCAGAAGAACGTGGACTCCTTTTCGGGGAATAATGCGCCCTACAAATAAGACGGTAAAATCCCCTTTAATCCCATATTTTAGTTTAGCTTGCATTCGCATCGCATCGCTAGGAGGATAAAAATGCTCCGTATCGACCCCTAACTCTACCGTCCGTATCTGATGCGATATGAAAGGGAAACGATCCGAAAACTTTTGTTTCAAAGAACTGCTGTTAACGATAATGAGGTCGGCATGTTTGATGCGGGCTGCGACATGACTCTTTTGCGGGACAAAAGTGAGTGAATGAAGAAACAAGGTTACCTTCGTCTTGGGAGTAACGGCTTTCCGGATCACAGCCATGTAGTGTGGACGGTTGTCCACTTGAATGCAATCGAATGTTTTTCCACGAAGGTAACGAAGAACGGATGCCAAATATATTTTGGAGCTTCCCGAACGAACCCGAACGATTCCGACGCCCCCTTCCTTACTTTCTGCAGGCAGTCCAGCCGCGGCCCTGCTGATCACGGTCACGCTATGCTGTTTTGCTAGCTGCCTTGCGATGGAGAGGATGCAAATTTCAACCGAGCCGTTACCGGGGATGGGAATCCGCTCAGGCGCAACAATTAACAGATTCAAGTTCCTTTCCTCCTTTTTGGCAGGCGGCCACTCGATAATAGCTATGTTATATATTATGCGGGCAACTTAGAGAGAGCACCGTTTTACGTCTATATAAGTGCCTTTTATGTTTTAAGAGGAGTAAGAGTTTTGACCCGCCCCATCAGGGGGCTTTTTTGTGTTGGAAAGTACAAAGGTTCGTTGGCACGCACTTGTATCCGGTGGTCCCTATATTTGTTATCGGTTGCCTATATTTCACACTTTGATTATGGCCCC
>JAIRVF010000111.1 GCA_031254035.1 Paenibacillus sp. | reverse complement strand
TTACAAATCCAGATAATCGGAGGCGCTGCCCGGCATATTTCCCCGGTTTGAACATCTGCATCAATGTGCTAAATCCTCCGGGATCCGCATCATCAGCCCCCTGAACCATCCCAGAGGTTTTCCCCCGATGGACTTGAATTGGATCAATGCTTACTTGGTACTGGTGAGTATAGACACCGGTAATCATCCATCCCTTAGGAGCTGCCTGCCTTTTAATAAGCTGGCCTATCTTGTTTTCTTCGAAATCATTCATTCGGTTCTCCTCCTTATGACGCCTGAGGCATCGGAATCCTTTGCGATATTCATTCGGGGTCATGCCATACAGTTGCTTGAAGGAACGAGTAAAAGAATCTTGGCCGGAGAAACGGTATTCCAGCGCGATGTCCAGAATCCGTTTATTTGTCGACAAAAGCTCCACCGCCGCTTCCGCTAACCGGCGTTCCCGTAAATACACAGCGACATTCAGGCCAATGTGGCGACGGAACACCCGATGGAAATGAAAGCGGGATACGGAACAATATTCAGCGACGTCGGCAACATCCACATCTTCTTTCATATGCCCCTCGATGTAGGCAACAGCATCCTTAACCCATTGTTCATGTTCCTGCCACATAAATAATCCTCCCGCCAATCCTCATCTTTTGCTTGTTTCGCGTTCGTCATCTTAACCCCGATTGCTTTTATCCTATCGCATTCACCGAATTTGGTTTTGACATTTTGTGCGATATAAAAAAGGCTGGTTTATGGGCTTTCTCGAACCTATGGCATAAAAAAATGGACTCCCTTGGCTGTTGCCAGCAAGGGAGTCCATGTTATGAGCAGTTGTATTAGATACCGTATTTCTTTTTAAAGCGATCAACACGGCCGCCAGCATCCAGGAACTTCTGTTTGCCAGTGAAGAATGGATGGCAGTTGGAGCAAATCTCAACGCGCAGATCTTGTTTTACGGAACCTGTTTCGAACGTATTTCCGCAAGCGCATGTTACGTTCGTTACGTGATATTTTGGTTGGATTTCTTGTTTCATGTCTTTCACCTCTTTTTGCCCTGAGTCTCATGCGTACACAGAGTTATAATGACACAATAAGATTATTATAACAGGGACAAACACAATAATCAATGTATTGTTCGAAAGTTCTAATCCCTTGCCAGGATAGGCTTTTTCGCTCTTCTTAAACCTTCAGGTGGCACGTGGGTATAGGAACCAATAACGACATCGGGAAGCTCCTCCTGGAAAATCTCGATCATCTGCTTCATACCCAGAATCTCTCCTTTAGCCGGTGGAATCAACTCCAAATAGCTTTCCGGATCGATATTCAAATTACGCATTTGGATCAGCTTCAGTCCAGTACGGCGCACAAATTCAACCATCGCCTCAATCTCCTCCTCGCGGTCGGTTACACCCGGGAATATGAGGTAGTTAATGGATGTATACACTCCCTGATCAGAAGCGTACTTTAAGGACTTCTCCACATTGGCGAGCGTATATTTGCGCGGCTTGTAATAAGCGTTGTAGTGATCATCAAGAGCGCTGATCGTACTTACCCGCATCAAATCAAGACCTGCATCGACAATACCACGGATGAAGTCGGTTAAGCCGGCATTGGTGTTGATGTTGATGTAACCCATGTCAGTAATGGAACGCACTTCACGCATCGCTTCAATAATAATTTTAGCCTGTGTGGAGGGCTCGCCTTCACAACCCTGGCCAAAGCTGATAACCGATTCCGGGGTTTTGAGATGCTCCAGCATAATCTGAACGAGTTCTTCCACTGTCGGTTTGAAGTTCATACGTGTCTGCGGCGCCACAAAGCCGCTATCATCCGGTTGCTCGGAAATACAGCCAAAACAGCCCGCATTACAGGAATAGGACACTGGTACTGCACCTTCCCAACGGTTCAGGAATGTGTTGGAAGCCGTAAGGCATTCATAACCAAGCGCACAGTTGGACAAATGCTCATATAAGCGGTTGTTCGGATATTTTTCTGTCAGCCGTTTTACCCCGAGCTTCAGCTCCTTCGGATCGCAATTCAGCGGGTTCCATTTTTCAGGGTCATCGGAAAGACGTGCTGTTGTGTAAAAACGGCCGTCCCTCCATACCACTGCTGAATATCCAAACAGCGGCAACTTATATTCTTTATCCGTCTTCACATATCCGGGCAGACACAGCCGAGTGAATCCTTGAGGTAGAAGCGCGCCGACAGCTTGAGCATCACCAGGTAGCGGCATCATCTCCCCGGTTTCGGGGTCCATGCCGATTGCACGCGTGTTCGGAAGACCTACTAGCGTGGCTCCGTCGGGCAGCGGAATCAGTTCATCCTCTAAGATCTCCACGATCATATCACCGCTGCGGGCAAGCCCGTAGAGCGAAGGATGATCAAATACATTGCCTTTCTCATCTGCATATACCAGGTACATGATGGTTCTCCTCTTTGTTCGTAAAAGTTTTAAGTAAGTGGTACTGAGGCTGCGGTAGGCCTTGATGTTCGTCTGTTTCCGCTGCTTTGACTGCTGCTGGATCCCTTGCCGCTAATGCCGCTTGCATTGATGTCAAAGGACACCAAAAATTCCGCATTGGTCTTGCAATCCCGCAGCTTCTTTAAGAAGCCTTCTACAAAATCAGCCGATTCATTCATATTTTTACGGATCGCCCAAATGGTATCGAGTTCTTCCTTCGATAATAACACTTCTTCACGACGCGTTCCCGAACGGCGGATATCGATTGCGGGGAAAATACGGCGTTCCGCCAGCTTGCGGTCCAGATGCAGCTCCATGTTGCCTGTTCCCTTGAACTCCTCATAAATAATGTCATCCATCCGGGAGCCCGTATCGATCAGTGCCGTTGCCAAAATCGTCAGACTACCGCCCTCTTCCACGTTCCGGGCCGAACCGAAAAAGCGCTTGGGACGATGGAACGCTGCCGGGTCAATACCACCACTCAGTGTACGGCCGGATGGAGGAATAACCAAGTTATAAGCGCGCGCCAAACGAGTGATGCTATCCATCAGAATAACAACATCCTTTTTATGCTCTACCAGACGAAGTGCACGCTCCAAAACCAGCTCCGCCACTTTGATATGGTTCTCCGGCAATTCATCGAATGTTGATGCAACCACTTCTCCTTTAACGGAACGCTGCATGTCCGTCACTTCTTCAGGACGTTCATCAATGAGCAGCACAAAAAGTTCAATTTCGGGATTGTTGGTAGAGATGCTGTTGGCAATTTCCTTTAAGAGGAGCGTTTTACCTGCTTTCGGAGGTGCAACGATCAAACCGCGTTGTCCCAAACCGACGGGGGCGAGCAAATCCATAATCCGGGTAGACAAATGATTAGGGGATGTTTCAAGCGCGAGTTTCTTTTGCGGATAAAGGGGCGTAAGTGCAGGGAAGTGAAGACGTTCCGCGGCTGTTTCCGGGTTTTCTCCATTGACCGCATTGACTTGCAACAGACCGAAGTATCGTTCGTTTTCTTTCGGCGCCCGGCATTTCCCCGAGACTAGATCTCCCGTTCTGAGATCAAATTTGCGAATCTGCGAGGCTGAAATATAAATGTCCTCGGTACTCGGCAAGTAATTGATAGGCCGCAAAAAGCCGTACCCTTCAGGAAGGATTTCCAGAATACCCTCCATGAACATCAGTCCGCTATGTTCTGCTTGTGCTCTCAGTATGGCAAAAATAAGCTCTTTCTTCTTCAGCTGCCCGTAATACGGGATCTGATATTTCTTTGCAAGCTTGTACAGATCGGTCAACTTCATTTCTTCCAAATCGGCAATTTGCAAATCCATTTAATAACCACCTATTCAATTTATAAGTCCAACTCAAATAAAGCTGTTTATGTTTCTACTAGTCTATGAAAATCCTTATTAGGATAGCATTACCCAAAATAGAAGGAGATATGCAGTCCTATCTCAAAATAGTATCCCAGTACGGACTACGAAAAGCAAATCTCCTTCACCTTACGTTCTATTCGGTTTCACGCCACACATCTGCACCCAGCATACGGAGATTTGTTACCAGATGGTCATAACCCCGGTCAATAAACTCCACCCCGGTAACTTCCGTTATGCCTTCCGTTACGGTAAGACCAGCGATGACTAATGCTGCGCCAGCGCGAAGATCGGTCGCCTTGACCTTGGCCGCATTCAGGTGGCTGCGTTCAATGATGGCCGATCGACCTTCCACTCGAATTTTAGCGCCCATACGCACAAGCTCCGGCACATGCTTAAAACGATTGCTGTACACGAAATCGTTCAATACACTTACACCTTCCGCCTGTGTCAGCAGGCTGGTCATCGGTGACTGTAAATCTGTAGCAAATCCTGGATAAATCAGTGCTTTCACGTCCACATGCCCATAGTTCGGTTGGCCAAGAACGCGGATGCTTTCATCAAGCTCCTCGATCTGAACTCCCATTTCAATTAGTTTTGCAGTGAGCGCTTCAAGATGTTTGGGAATAATGTTATCGATCAAAACATCCCCACGGGTAGCGGCTGCAGCGATCATATAAGTACCCGCCTGGATCCGGTCTGGGATGATGGAGTGGCGGCAGCCGCGCAGTTCGGAAACACCTTCAATACGGATGGTCTCCGTACCAGCGCCTTTAATGACAGCCCCCATGGAATTGAGGAGAGTTGCTACATCTATAATCTCAGGCTCTTTGGCCGCATTTTCGATAATTGTAGAGCCTTTAGCTTTCGAAGCCGCCAGCATAATGTTAATGGTCGCACCCACACTGGATACGTCCAAGTAAATTTTGGCGCCCTTCAGCTCTTTGGCATGAAGGTGAATCGCCCCATACTCATTGGTCACGGTCGCGCCCAAAGCTTCAAAACCTTTAATGTGCTGGTCGATTGGACGTGGTTCGAAGTTACAGCCCCCGGGAAGACCAATGACCGCTTCCTTAAAACGGCCAAGCATGGCGCCCATCATATAATAAGAAGCTCTCAGCTTTTTGACAGGGCCGTTTGGCATTGGAATCGACTTAATATCGGAAGGGTCAATTCTCATTTGACTTTCCTTCCAGGATACTTTTGCACCCAGTTCCTCCAAAATTTCCGCATAGACCGCCACATCACTCAGAAGCGGCAGGTTATCGAGCACAACTTCGGACTCCGCCAAAATTGCGGCAGGAATCAAGGCAATCGCGCTGTTCTTGGCTCCGCTGATTGTTACGGTGCCACGCAGTGGACGTCCACCGCTAATCATCAATTTTTCCATATGTTTCAGGTTCCCCCCACATACTTCGCAGCAGCAGAATCGTCTGGTGTTAATTTTAGTGTATGAAATGGAAAAACACCGGCTAAGCGGTGTGCTCTCCATTCCAATCTATACGATTGGACAGCCCCGGGCCGGGGCTGTCCAATTTCATATCAAATAACATTTAAGCTCTTAGTATAGCAAAGCACAGAAACATTGAAATGTCTTACGCTTTGTTGTTGGAGCCAAATTCGCGAATTTTTCCGACAACCGTTGCTTTAATTGCATCACGACCTGGAACAATGTATTTACGTGGATCGTAAGCATCTGCTTTAGCAGCAAGCACTTCGCGAACGGCTTTCGTAAAGGAGATTTGGTTCTCCGTGTTTACGTTGATTTTGGATGTACCCAAAGAGATGGATTTTTGAATATCATGCGTAGGAATACCAGTGCCGCCATGAAGTACGAGCGGAATATTCGTCGCATCTTTAATTTCTTCCATTTCTTTGAATCCGAGGTTTGGTTCGCCTTGGTAAGGACCATGTACGGAACCAAGCGCAGGCGCGAGCGTATCGATGCCTGTTTCTTTGACGATGCGAACGCAATCTTCAAGTTTAGCGTACATGATGCCGCCGATAACGTCGTCTTCCTGTCCACCGACAGTACCTACTTCAGCCTCAACGGAAACACCTTTGGAATGAGCATATTCTACTACCTTTTTGGTGGTTTCAATGTTCTGTTCAATCGGGCTATGGGAATCGTCGATCATAACGGAAGTGAATCCGGCATCGATTGCTTCTTTACATTTTTCAAAACTGGAACCATGGTCCAGGTGGATGGCAACAGGAACCGTGATTTTCATATCATGAATAAGACCCTCAACCATCTTTACTACCGTATAGAAACCGCTCATATGACGGGCAGCACCTTCGGATACACCCAGAATCACAGGGGATTTTTCCTCTTCTGCAGCGCTGAGAATCGCTTGAGTCCACTCCAGGTTGTTGATGTTGAATTGACCCACAGCATATTTTCCTTCAAGCGCCTTGTTTAACATGTCAGTCATGGATACCAATGGCATGGTTTCAGTCCTCCTAAGTTTGTCTTTTGTCTATGGTTTTTAGCCGACTTCTCTCGTTCGGAATTATTATACCACATCACGTCACAAATACTAAACAAGCATTTGAAAATATGCTGTGCCGTATGATACAGAAGAAAAAAAAAGAATTCTGCCTAAGCAGAATCCCGGTTCATCACCCATATTGCACTGGGTTGTGTTTGAGCTGCATATTTACCGCTACACGCATTTCATCAATGTCAAATGGTTTAGTAAAATGCATTAAAGCTCCAAGCTCGGTCGCTTCCTTAATCATATCGAGCTCTCCATAGGCGGTCATCATAATGACTTTGATTGCTGGGTTCATTTCCTTGATATGCTTCAGAATTTCCAGCCCGTCCATACCTGGAATCTTCATATCAAGCAGAACCAAATCGGGCGCATCGTTCTCTACAATCTCGAGCGCAATTTTCCCATTGGCTGCCTGGTACGTCGAATAACCCTCGCTGCTGAATACTTCCATTAATAAGATGCGTATTCCGTTCTGGTCATCGACGATTAAAACCTTCTTTTTGTCCACTTAAGCAAACCTCCCAACATCAGCCTGACCATGCCTTATCCCAAATCTACATTTATGGTTGATTTCGTTTGTTACATATCCAATTTATGTTATTCGCTCTCTGGTTACGAATTCCTGCCTGTGCGCAAAAATGAAAATGGACCCTGAAAGAGGTCCATTTTTCAAATGACGATTTATATCGTTTTATGCGCAATCGATGCCTTGACAAACTCGCGGAACAACGGCTGCGGACGGTTCGGACGGGACGTGAATTCCGGATGGAATTGTACAGCTAGGAACCAAGGATGACCCGGAAGCTCTACGATCTCGACCAATCGGCCGTCTGGGGATGTACCCGAAATGCGCAAGCCCGCTTTCTCAATTGCTTCACGATATTGATTGTTGAACTCGTACCGGTGACGATGTCTTTCGTACACGAGCTCGTCATTGTAGCATTCCATCGCCAGCGAGCCTTCAACCAGCTTACATGGATACAAGCCAAGACGCATCGTGCCACCAAGATCTTCGATATCTTTTTGCTCAGGCAACAGATCGATGACCGGATACGGAGTAGCCGGGTTGATCTCCGAGCTGTTGGCGTCGTCCATACCCGTGACAGAACGGGCATATTCGATGACCGAAACCTGCATGCCAAGGCAAATGCCGAAGAACGGAATCTGCTTCTCGCGGGCATAACGGATAGCGGAAACTTTGCCTTCGATGCCGCGGTCTCCGAATCCGCCTGGAACGAGAATACCGCCTACACCGCCCAACAACTCGTCGACGTTCTCATCGGTAACTTCCTCCGCATTGATCCAGCGAATTTTCACATCAGAGTTTGCTTCAAATCCGGCATGGGAAAGAGACTCAACCACACTCAAATAAGCGTCATGAAGCGCAACATATTTGCCGACAATGGCGATCTCCACTGTTTTTTCAAGTTTGCTAATCCGGTCTACCAAGCTTTCCCACTCCGTCATATCCGGTTTTGGCGTTGTTAGCTTCAAATAGTTCACAACGATCTCATCCAGACCTTCGTCACGTAGGTTGAGCGGAACCTCGTACAAGGTCGAGGCATCGCGGCATTCTACAACCGCATTTTCATCAATATCGCAGAAAAGGGCAATTTTGGCCTTCATGTCAGCGGACAATTCATGCTCGGTACGGCATACGATGACGTTTGGCTGGATACCAATACTGCGCAGTTCCTTCACACTATGCTGGGTCGGTTTCGTTTTCACTTCACCGGCAGCTTTAATGTAAGGAATCAACGTCACATGAATGTACATGACATTTTCCCGGCCGATTTCGCTCTTGATTTGACGAATGGCTTCGAGGAATGGCAAGCTTTCAATATCGCCTACAGTACCGCCAATTTCTGTAATAACAACGTCTGAACCCGCTTCGCGGCCCGCACGGAATACACGCTCTTTAATTTCATTGGTAATATGGGGAATAACCTGAACAGTCCCGCCCAAATATTCACCGCGGCGTTCCTTGCTGATAACCGATGAATATACTTTACCCGTGGTGACATTGCTGTTCTTGGACAGGTTGATGTCAATAAATCGTTCATAGTGTCCCAAATCGAGATCCGTCTCGGCTCCGTCGTCGGTCACGAATACTTCACCGTGCTGATAGGGACTCATAGTGCCCGGATCCACGTTCAGATAGGGATCGAATTTCTGGATCGTCACCTTTAATCCTCTGTTTTTCAGCAGTCTACCCAGTGAAGCCGCAGTAATCCCTTTACCCAGGGAAGACACAACCCCGCCCGTCACAAAAATATACTTTGTCACTATAAAAACCCTCCTATTAAAGTCCAGTAAATTCAGGCGACATATGATGTTTAGCGTAACCCTTTTTCATGAATTCCACCCGAAAAATAAGCCGCGCCAGTTTTATTGCTTTAACCCTCCGTGGAACAACAATGCGCCATTTGAAATCAAATGGCACAAAGTGGTAATCCAGCATCTATATAGAGTGGACATATCATTGCAGGTCCATTCTACAAGAACAAAACAGTCCAATAAGGCGCGATCAAGAAAATAGTGAATCAGATTTGAACGAAAACTGCCCGTCGTTAGGCTACTTTCGGCAAACAAATGATCTTTTATTTTTTTGATCGCGCCTAAATGAGCCTGTTTTGCCCAAAAAAAACAAAAAAAGTGACACCCGTAGGACGGGGCACTTTTTATTATTTTACGCATATTTAAATCTCAATCATAAGCCCATGCAATAGTTTACTCTGTGCCTTGTCCTCTGTCAAGAGAGAAAGACCAATTAGTATTTATCGTCTTCTTCGACTTCCTCGGATTCCTCTTCATCTTCGTCCAAGTCTTCTTCCTCATCGCCGATCTCTTCATCTTCCATGATGCCGTCTTCTTCGATTTCCTCATCGGAATCATCGTCAGAATAGATATCGTCGTGATCATCATCGAGGCGGTCGAAATCTTCGTCACCGTCATCGGTACCGAAGCTTTCATCCTCATCGGTGAAGTCATCATCTTCATCCTCGTCGTCATCGTTGATGATCCGCGGACGCTTGGCGCTTGAAATCGGATCTTCGGAGCGGTCGACCGGATACCAGCGTTTGAGTCCCCAAAGGTTCGTTCCGACGCAGGCAAACCGGCCGTCGATATTAATTTCTGTATATAGTTGCGCAACGGTATCTTTCATTTCTTCTTCCGTCAAGCCGCGAAGCTTGGCAACCTCTTTCATCAGGTCAAGATAATAAAATGGCGTATTTGCTGCCTTCAATACGGCAAAAGCCAAATCCACCAATGGCATTTCCCTGATCTTTTCAGGGTCCAGCTTTAATTGGAGTGAGTTACTCACTAACGGACACTTCCTCTCACGACAATGTTCACTTATACGGAAATCTTGAAGTTGTTCAGCCCGTATAACATCCTACTTTATATCAACATATCCATTATCAAAAATAAGTAAAACCTATTTAGAAATAAATTGCAAGTTTTTATCCGTAAACTGAAGCGGCCTTCGTCATAACAAAACAACCCCACCACGAGTATCGGAAAGAAGTCCGGGTGCCTCTCAAAGAGGGGCCGCAAAGTGGAGCCTACGCTTCGATGCTTATTCCAGATACTTTGCGGGGACCCCAAAAGTCTATAACCTCAAGAAAGGCAGGGTCCCCCCTGCCCTTTGACTGTATCCGCCCGGACACGGCTTCCCCTGCCGGGAATTTCGAAAGAGCCGCGCTTAGCGTCTCTTCCATTTATCTTATGTCCCCAGGTGCTTTTTGCCATTCAGGCGAGGCCTATTTCCAAAAAACACTTATATCAGGAGACAGGCGTCGTTAGCGGGGATTTCCTTCGAAATATATAGCTCCCTAACTTTACTGAAAATTTATTGATTTTATATGCTTAAAAAAGGGCAAGTTCCCACTCGAAGCCGGACCTCTTCACATACAATGCAAAAGCAGGGTTCATTATGAGGGGGACTGCCCAATATGGACTATACCGGATTGATACAGATGCTGCTTGAAGACATGGAGAGTCCTGCACCATTCGGAGCCAAACGTATTCTCACTTTTGTAAATCCGAGGCATTATGAATCATTCCAACACACGCTGCAGGAGCTTAAAGCCCTTCATCCCGAATGGCCGGATCTCCCATCGTCCCACTTACTAAAAACGGTCATGACACCCCTGTCCGGCAGCGGAAAATATCTGGATCCTTATAAAAACGACATTTTGATTGAGGAAGACAGCCTGGTTAAGGTCCACATGTTGACGAATAAGGCCAACCAGGGCCCCGGCATTCCCTATGGCGTCAAACAAATCCAAGCGCCCAAAGCTTGGTCTATCTCCACCGGATACCGGATTAAAATCGGCGTCATCGACACCGGTGCCGACTTTTACCATCCGGATCTTCGCCAATCCTTGGCTAAAGGCATCAACCTGTTGAACAGGCATATGCTGCCATTTGATGACAACGGTCACGGTACCCATATTGCAGGCACTATTGCGGCCGCCAACGGTACAGAGGGCATGATCGGCGTAGCGCCGCGGGCCACCATTTATCCAGTCAAGGCTTTTGACCATAACGGCTCGGCTTACGTGTCGGATATCATTCAGGGCATCGACTGGTGTATTCGGAACAAGATGAATCTCATCAATATGAGTTTTGGCATGAAAACACGCAGCAAGGCTTTACTGGATATTGTGACTAAAGCGTATGTATCCGGCATTTCAATCATCGCTTCCTCCGGCAATGAGGGAAAGCGGCGCAATATTGATTATCCCGCCAAATACCCCCAGACCATTTCGATCGGTGCAACGGACCGGAACCGGCGCATCGCCAGTTTCAGCAACCGCGGCGAGTTTATTGATATTTATGCGCCTGGAGACAAAATTATTTCTTCATGGACCCATGGGAAATACCACGAGATGAGCGGAACCTCCATGGCTACTTCCCATGTGAGCGGCGCTATAGCGCTTTTGCTTGCGCAAAATCCCGATCTGCAGCCTGCAGAAATCAAAGCACTGCTCCAGCAGACGGCCACCCCCCTTAAGAACAAAAAAGGGCAGCGGCGATCGAGTGAAGGCCTTGAGGTCAATGCGCTGAAGCTGCTGAAGGAAGGCATGAAAAAGAAACCGCCCAAACCATAGAAATGAAAGAAAATAGATGTCCATCTGCCTGGGCATCGTTTGGGCTGAAACAAATAAGCTTAATTGACGCAAATAGCGGCATGGATAAATTTTATCCTGACAAAGAAGGCTGTCTTTCAGTCCGTTAACCGGGCCGAAGGCAGCCTTCCCTCATTGAAATAGGCTAAATTATTTGCCGCTTGCCGCCGGCTTGTATATCAGGCAGCGCAGCGTTTTTTCTGGATAACGCAATTCTACGGTATACTTGCTTCCATCCGTAAGTTCGATGGCGATGGCAACAACACCCCGCTTATCATAAACCTGATCCTGAATGAATGTTGATTTTTGAATGGCGCGCGTCTCTCCCTGTTTTTTGAGGACAACGTTTTTTGCTGCTTCAACCCAGCTTGGCTCCTGTCTGATCTGCTTATTCATTTCGGAAGTAATCGGCGTTTTTTTATAAGCCGTATTAATAATCGTAGTATCGCTCACTGTCCCGCTTAAAGCATCAATCATGACAACATACATCATATATGCACTACCGTTTGCATCCAG
The DNA here is from genome assembly GCA_031254035.1 of Paenibacillus sp. Taxonomy (GTDB): domain Bacteria; phylum Bacillota; class Bacilli; order Paenibacillales; family Paenibacillaceae; genus Paenibacillus_AQ. The sequence continues at coordinate 10,888 of JAIRVF010000111.1, read as the reverse complement.
CGTACGGGCTCTATAAGGCTGAAAATGGACTAGCCACTCTCCCTTTTGTTCTGGTCCAAATGTATGAAATGCTGTACTCACTTTCATTTTGGATACATCGGTATCAAACAGCTTGCTTACGCTTTCACGGGCATTCGACAATGCTTCTTCTTCTCTTATATCTTTCGCATCCGGCTGCGGACTTGAATACCGTTTGGACAGAGCAAAGTTAACTCTAGAGTACCAGTCAATATATTGCAGCAGCTCCTCATCAGTCAGCTCACGGTCAGGGTAAATCCAAGTATCTTGGCTCATGTCAAAGTAGAAACTCGAAACGCCCGATTTAAGAGGCAGCTTGTTTTGGGGCCGGACGCCGTCATATTCATATCGATCTTCCAACACTTTACTCCGATTGATCTCCTGGTCGCTCATTTCCCGATTGGTTGTTGGAAATTCCCGCCGGCTGGTGTTGTTATCAAGATAATTGTATATTTGCTGCATCTCTTCAGCCGTCATCGTTCGTTCCAGCTCATCCTCCACGGTCGAGACCGGAACTTTCTCTGCTGCATTTAGCACCGGAACCTTGCTGCTTGCGAATGAAATTTCCGGCTTCTCTTGCGGTGCCGACGACGCAAATGACTGTGAAACATTGGGTTTGGTTTGCGTTAACGTAGCAATATTCGGAACTGCATACGCATTGAATGCAATCAAACCACCAGAAACCGCGCAAAAGGCAAAAGCCATCAAAACATTTTCTGTCCTTCTTTTCATCTGCATAACCTCCATTTATGGGCCAGGCCCGGCCAATTCATACTTTAAACCATGGATGTTATCAAGTATGGCCTGCGTTGTTATGGAGTTGTAAAATAACCCACAAAGAGTATCGGAAAGAAGCCCGGATGACTAGTCCGGATGCCTCTCAAAGAGGGACGCTTTTGCGGAGCAAAAGTACGGAGTGGAGCCTATGCTTCGATACTTATTCCAAACACTTTGCGGGGACCCTATAGTCCTAAAAGGATCCGGATGCAGGTGCCCTCATTTTCCCGGGATTCGAGAGATAATGACGCCTGATGTGCCTCCGCTATTTGTTTGCAGATCGATAATCCCAGCCCGGCTCCCCCATGTTCCCTCGAGCGGGCATCATCTGCCCGGTAAAATGGTTCAAATGCCCGCTGAGCTTGTCTTTCGCTCATCCCCTTACCAAAATCCCGAACTTCCAGTACCGCAGCTGAATGTTGTTCATAAGCCGATAAATGGATTTCGGAACCTTCCGCCGAAGCATGGATGGCGTTGTTGATACAATTGACCAGAAACGATGCAAGCAGATCTGGATCTCCCCTTACGCTGTCTATGGAGTTATGCAGGACAAGCTTCATGCCAGCTTGCTCTAGATTTTCCTGTTCTATCTGCTGAACAGATTGAAACAGCTCATCAACCGATATATGGATACGTTCCACCAACTGGCGGCGCAAAATGGACAGATCCAGCAGCTTGAACACCAAACTTTTCAAACGCAGTGTCCCGCTCCAGATATAACCACTGGCTGTGATTCGTTCTTCTTCGCTGATATGGGCTGAATTCAAATACTGCGCAAAGCCCTGCATGCTTGTTAAAGGGGTGCGCAGTTCATGGGCCAGATTATCAACGATACGCTGTTTTCCCTCAGCCATGGCGGAAAGCTCCGTGACGTGCCTCCCGACGGCTTCTGCCATCTGATTGAAATTATGTGCAAGTTCCCCAAACTCATCATTCTTTTTTAATGCCACGCGTTCGGTGTAATTCCCGCCAGCGATCGTTTGTGTCGTCTTGGACAGCAACCGTAAAGGTCTGGTTAATTGACGGATCAGAAGATATAAGAAGAGGGCAAGAATTGGACTGGCAATGACATTGATGTAAACAAAATAACGGTTCAGTTCCTTTTGGCTTATGTACAGTTCTTCAATACTCCGCTTATATACCAATTTCAACTCTTGGTACGGAGCGGGCAGCTCGACCGAAGTTGCAATTTCATGAACCTTTTGTTCTTGCGTATGCGTTTGTGCTGAGTCTTGCTGCTTCTTGGCTGTAAAAGCCCCATCATAGACAATCTGCTCCCGATCCCATAATTGCAAGGAAATGTCTTGCTTCTGATAATACTCCGCATAGGAACGCACCACATCAAATAATACGTCGTCATTAACGATCATTCCCCGCGATTTGATTGAGTTTAAATTTTCATAGATGTTGTTGGCGATTAATGCCTGCTCGTTAGATGATCTCTGCATCTCCCTTTCCATATTAAGCTGCCAGCTTTTATGCATAATCATAATGACGCTGACATCAAGAGTTACAATAAATAAAATCAGCACGACCAACAGTGTTTTCTGCCAAAATCTCATGGCTCACCTGGCACTTCCAGGCGGTATCCAAGCTTGAAAACGGTCTTTATTCGCTCTTCCCATCCCAACTTTTTACGCAGCTGCCGGACATGAACGTCAACTGTACGGGTTTCCCCTTCATAATCATACCCCCAGGCCAGCTCCAGCAGTTTCTCCCTGGATAGCGCAATATTTCGGTTTTGGATCAAAACGTCCAGCAGTTCAAATTCCCTTGCGGTCAATTCCACGGCACAGCCATGTTTGTATACCTGCCGTTCCAATGGCCGAATCTCGATATCATCGAAAATCAATGCAGATTGCTCTTTGGTGCTCCGGCGTAGTACCACATTGATCCGGGCAAGCATCTCCAAAATTTCGAAAGGTTTGACAATATAATCATCCGCTCCCAGTTCAAAACCGGTAATGCGGTCGGCCAAAGAATCTTTAGCCGTAATAAATATTACCGGAATATTCAGATTCCGAATTTGCCTCATCAGTGCAAAGCCGTCTAATCCCGGCAGCATCACATCCAATAAAATCAGATCAATTTTCTCCCGTTCCAAAACAGGCGGCACTTCCATTCCGCTAAAAGCCTTAAAAAACTGATGTCCAACTAGCTTTAAATTCATTGTAATAAGGTCATTAATCGGTTTATCATCTTCTACTACCAATATGGTCGCCACGTTCCAATCCCCCTCCCTTTGTGCCCTCGAACGCGTCAGACAGGCGTATTTGGTTGTTGTCGTTATTCTACAATAAATGGTTATTTCCTCTATATTTCAACAAAGCTGTGCTTTATTCCCCAAAAATAAAAACACCCCTGCCCCATACATTGGAAATCCAAAAGGTTTCCAATACCTAGGGGTTAGGGTGCTTGTGTCAATCAAGCCTCACATCTGGAGGCCGATTGATCATGCTCAGCAGTTCGTTACATTTGCTCCGGCGCACTTACGCCGACAAGTCTAAGCACATTGGCGATAACCACGCGGACTGCACCAAGCAGGGCAAAGCGGGCCTGCGTTTGTGCAGCATCTTCGGTAATGACGCGCTGCGCTCTATAGTAGCTGTGGAACAGCGACGCAAGATCATAGACGTAACGGATCATGCGGTGAGGCGCATAGTTGGCTGCGGCCGTCGCAATCTCCTCAGGAAGCTCACCGATCTTACGGAGGATATCATATTCATGCTCGGTATTCAGCAGGCTCAGATCCACTTCAGACAGTTGCAGCAGCGCAACCCCCTGCTCCTCCGCCTGACGATAGATGCTACAAATGCGGGCATGGGCATATTGAACATAATAGACTGGATTTTCGTTGGACGTCGAAATCGCCAAATCCATGTCAAAGTCCAAATGCGAGTCCATACTGCGCATCGTAAAGAAGTAGCGGATCGCATCGATGCCGACTTCTTCCATCAAATCTTCCATGGTCACGGCTTTGCCTGTCCGCTTGGACATTTTGACCTTCTCGCCGTTTTGGAACAGGCTCACCATTTGGGCGATCAAAACGGTCAATTTCTCCGGATCGTATCCGATGGCTTCCATCGCTGCCTTCATCCGCGGGATGTATCCATGATGGTCGGCACCCCAAATGTTGATCATACGGTCGTAGCCGCGCTCGTATTTGTTGCGGTGATACGCGATATCAGGCGTCAAATATGTGTAGGTTCCGTCATTTTTCACCAGCACGCGGTCCTTATCGTCGCCGTAATCTGTCGTGCGCAGCCAGGTTGCCCCATCCTGTTCATATACTTGTCCCTTGGCTTTCAGTTCATTCAGGGACTCCACGACCAAGCCTTTCTGATAGAGCGAGGTTTCACTGAACCACTCGTCAAAATGAACTCTGAACCGGCCCAGGTCGCGCTTGATCTTGTTCAATTCCTTTTCTAGTCCGTACTGGCGGAAAAATGCGGTGCGCTCTGCTGGATCCAACTGCATCAAAGAATCGCCTTTTTCAGCAACAAGCTCTTTGGCAAATCCTTTGATATCTTCTCCATGGTATCCGTCTTCAGGCATCTCTGCGTTTTGACCAAGCTCCTGCTGGTAACGGGCTTCAATGGATTTGCACAGGTTTTCCACCTGATTGCCGGCATCGTTAATGTAATACTCACGCGTTACTTCGTATCCGGCGAAATCAAGTACGTTGCACAGTGCATCCCCTACAGCTGCTCCGCGTGCGTGGCCCAAATGCAGACTTCCTGTCGGGTTGGCGCTGACGAATTCCACCTGAACCTTTTGGCCTTGACCAAGATCCGTGCGTCCGTAGTTTTCTCCTTGTTCATGAACTTGTCCGATCACCGGATACAGGTAGCTCTTGTTCAGCGTTAAGTTAATAAAGCCAGGACCAGCGATGTCAGCTTTCTCGATGGAAGCCTTTTGCATATCAAAATGCTCCAAAATCGCCTCGGCGATTTGGCGCGGGTTCTTCTTGGCGATCCGTGTCAGCTGCATGGCAGCGTTCGTAGCTAAATCCCCATGGGACTTGTCCTTCGGTACTTCCAGCGCAAACACTGGCAGTTCCTCCCGGCTTACGATGCCTGCAGCAACCACTGCATCGGCAAGCGCTTCGGTCACAAGCTGGTTAATATGTTCTAATGGATTGGTAGTCATTGATTATCCTCCTGTATATGCAAACTAATATCAAAATGTCCCGTGCATTCCTCATGGACGTACAGATCATAAACCCAGCGGACGGTACCTGAAACTCCATTCAGGCGAATCTCAAGCAGGCTTGTCTGCGTCGAAAGATTAAACGAGGTGTATGGGGAACGGTAAAAGCCGGGAAGTTTTTGTCCCTCCTGGAAAGCTTGCTCCGATTCCACCGCACCGTGCCTTATCATCTTCAGGCTGTCCCCGGTGATTTTCAGCAGTGTACGGGTCTTCTGACCCCGCAAATCCGCTTCCGGCTCCTCATATTTGAGATAGAGAGCGCCGCCGCGTTCGAACACTTCGGCTTCCGATTCCTGCACCACATTCTCGCCTTCATGCCGGCTTTGAAGACGAATGCGGGCGCTTCTGGCTTCCTGCATAAGTATACGGCTCCATTCTGTTCTTTCCTATTGTAATACTATATCCAGTTCAGTGGTTCAATTCAACAGGTAGAGGTATATTAAAACAACCCCACAAAGTGGAGCCTATGCTTCGATGCTTATTCCAAATACTTTGCGGGGACCCCAATAAATTTATGAAACAGGACAGTGATTCTATACTTTCTGATATATTGAAAATAACGTTCCGTCCCTATCTCTTCACCTATTATACAGCTTTCACACTAACCGTTCTCCGTATTCTTCTGCCACAAACCTCCGCTTCTGCATTCAAATCGCGGGAAAGAATTTTTTAAAAAAAGGAAATCGGATCCAACATGCGAAGTAAGGGTTATCATAATATGGAAACAAGCAATTATGCCTGCAGCCCGCATCATCTTTCGCACAGAAAAAAAGGAGGCCATTGATGGCACTATACAAGGATAATAATCTGATCATCCGTCCCATCTGCGAGCAGGATCTGCCACAGTTATGGGAGCTTTCCGCCAAAGAAGAGGCGCCGGAGTGGAAAAAATGGGACGCCCCCTACTACGAACATAAATCTACTCCCTTCGAAACATATATGGAAAGAAAGGGACAACTGGTCGCACAAGATGATTTTTGGGCAATTGAAGTGGATGGAACGCTGATCGGAACCGTCAGCTACTATTGGGAGCACGAACCTTCCCATTGGCTTGAAATGGGTATCGTTATTTATCATCCTTCCTATTGGAGCGGAGGTTATGGAACACGCGCGCTTACGCTTTGGACCCACCATCTATTTGATACATTACCCTTGGTTCGGGTCGGCTACACCACATGGTCGGGCAATCATAGGATGATTCGGGTCGGTGAAAAGCTGGGCTTTACGATGGAAGCCAGACTGCGGAAATGCAGGCTGTACAAAGGAGTTTACTATGATTCGATCCGCATGGGGATGTTGCGTGAGGAGTGGGAAGCCCACCCTGCAAAATAGAATTCAAAAAAGCATCTTTAAGGTTCAGCCGGGGCAGACTTTCGTACATGCTCCCCGGCATTCCTTAAAGATGCTTTTCAAAAATGAATGATAAAATTTTGGCTCAACATTATGAGTAGCGCTTGGCAAAAAAGCGAAAGTAGCGGAGGGGACGGAATCGATCTGAAGAAGCGGCAGCGTTCGCCTTTGTCTCCGAATTTCTACCTTTCAAGAACAAAATCAAGAAATTTGGAGACAACAGCGATCGGAAGAACGATCCGTAACCGTAGCGGCTACTTCGCATAATGTCATGAACTAACTTTAGTATTGATCGAAGCCTATTTTACAAAACCGAGAAGCATTTCGCGGATCAGCTTGGCCGCCACAATTTGCGTCTGCTCCGTCGGATCGTAAATCGGTGCCACTTCGACCAGGTCACAGCCGACAACATTCACCCCGGAACCGGCGATAAGATGTACTGCTTCCAGCAATTCCTTGGAGGTAATGCCCCCCGCTTCAGCTGTACCCGTGCCTGGAGCTGCAGAAGGGTCAAGCACATCGATATCGATTGTCACATAAACCGGACGATTCCCCATATTCGGCAGTGCTTCTTTCAGAGGAGCGGCCACTTCAAACGGATAGAAATTGATGTTTTCATGCCCAAACTTAAACTCCTCGCGTGAACCGGACCGAATGCCAAATTGGTAGATGTTTTTGCCGCCCATCAGTGCAGCAGCTTTCCGGACCGGCGTGGAGTGCGAAAGCGGTTCACCCTCATACTGCTCACGCAGGTCGGCATGTGCGTCGATATGGATCAGGATGAGATCCGGATATTTTGCATATATCTGCTCAATGACAGGCCATGTTACCAAATGCTCTCCGCCGAGTCCAATCGGAAATTTGCCATCATCCAGCAGTTTGCCGACGTATTCACGGATGACGTCAAGACTGCGCGATGGGTTGCCGAAAGGCAGCAGCAAATCGCCCGCATCGAAATAGGTAATATCTTCGATGCTCTTGTCCAGGTAAGGACTGTATTCTTCGAGGCCTACCGATGCTTGTCGGATATGGGAAGGACCAAAACGAGAGCCTGGGCGGAAGCTGACCGTATAGTCCATCGGCATACCATAAATCACGGCTTTCGAGCCTTCATAATCCTCGGAGCTGAGGATAAACACATTGCCAGAATAAGATTGATCAAGTTTCATGTTGTTTCAGGTCCTCCTACTTCGTCAAATCTTCCACAAATTTAGGTAGTACGAACGCTGCTTTATGCAGGCGAGGCGTGTAATACTTCGTATCCATTTCTGGAATATCCGCTTCGTTTACTTCGAGCGGATCATACTTTTTGCTGCCCATGGTAAATGTCCAGAGGCCGCTTGGGTATGTTGGGATATTAGCGCCATATACGCGTACGATTGGGAAGATCTCCTTCACGTCGCGGTTTACCTTTTGAATCAGATCAGCCCTGAACCAAGGGTTGTCTGTTTGCGCTACGAATATACCGTCATCCTTCAGCGCTTCATAAATGCCTTGATAGAAACCACGCTCAAACAAAGGTGCAGCCGGGCCTACAGGCTCGGTGGAATCAACCATAATGACGTCATACTCGTTTTTATGCTGGTGAATATGCATGAAGCCGTCATTCACATGTACCTCAACCCGCGGATCTTCGAGCTTGCCGGCGATCGATGGCAGATATTTTTTCGAATATTCGATTACCTTACCGTCAATGTCGACCAGCACCGCTTTTTCCACTTCCGGATGCTTGATGATTTCGCGGATGACGCCGCCGTCGCCGCCGCCAACCACAAGCACATGCTTAGGATTCGGATGCGTATTGAGTACTGGGTGCGCTACCATTTCATGATAAACGAACTCGTCCTTCTCGGTGGTCATCACCATACCATCCAGTAAAAGCATATTTCCAAATTCCTCAGTCTCGACCATAGCCAGATCCTGAAAATCAGTTTTTTCGTTTACATACGTTTGTTTGATTTTAGCCGTAATCCCGAAAGCGGGGGTCTGCTTCTCCGTGAACCACAATTCCATCGTAATTACCTTCTTTCCGCTAGAATAGAGAGGATTTTGTTCAGTTATTACTTACTCCCGGATGATCCCGGCTGAGCTGAATCCCCGCTTAGAAGACCAACCTTTAATTGGGCCTGTTTATCTTTGAAACAAAGCCGTCAAGATGTCTTTCCTATTGTACCAAACTATGGATGCTTAAACACATCGTTTGAATTATACGCGATTGGAGAAATAACTGTAAAGATATAGTATGCTTACGCCCTGAAATGAATATCCCGGACTCTCCTTTCCCATAATGAATGTATATAAATGGAAGGGATGAAACACCGTGCCGAAGACACACAACCCTAAGCCCCGATGGAAAATCCGGTTTGCCGCGTTGATTAAACTGATGTTGGTCACCATAATGGCCATCGTCATCGCTATAGGCATTTTGCTTGGTTATCTGTATCACAAAAGTCTCCCTGTCGCCGATAACGATCTCAACTCCCGCCTCTTGGACAACCAAGGCGGCATTATTGCCACCTTCTCCGCAAGCGGCCGCAGTTATGAGCCCGTACAGCTCAAACAGATTTCGCCGCTGCTTGTTCAGGCGACGCTCGCTGTCGAAGACCGGAAGTTTTATGAACATATCGGGTTTGATCTAAAGGGCATGGTCCGAGCCATCCTTGTGAATCTCAAGGAAATGGACCGGGCGCAGGGAGCCAGCACATTGACCCAACAGTTGGCCCGTAATCTATATTTATCCCATGCCAAGACTTGGACCCGCAAAATAAAGGAAGCCATGTACACTGCACAGCTAGAGATGAAATACAGTAAAGACGAGATATTGCAAATGTACCTGAACGGAATCTACTACGGTCACGGCGCTTATGGCATCGAAGCCGCCTCGCAGATGTACTTCGGCAAGTCCGCCTCCGAGCTCGATTTGGCTGAAAGCGCAATGCTGGCAGGGATTCCGAAGGGGCCCACCTATTATTCCCCCTACAACCATTTGGATCATGCCAAGAAACGCCAAAAAATCGTTCTCAGCACCATGGTTGAGACCGGTAATATTACACAGCAAGACGCAGACAGAGCAGCCGCCGAAGAACTGCACTTTAAGCCGCAAGGCGAGCACCAGTCCAGTATGTCCGCTCCCTTTTTCCGCGACTACGTCAAAAACCTCCTAATCAGCCAGCTTGGCATTAGCGAGGAGCAGTTGGATCATGGCGGGTTAAACATCTACACCACGTTGGATCTTCATGCACAAGCCGCAGCAGAGGAGGCTGTCACCCAAGGCATGAGTCCGCAAAGTGATCTGGAGGCGGCACTTGTCTCCATCGATCCCCGTACCGGTTATGTCAAAGCGATGGTTGGAGGGAAAAATTACAAAACAAATCAGTTTAACCATGTGCTCGCTAAAACGCGACAACCAGGTTCCTCCTTTAAACCGATTATGTATTTGACAGCCTTGTCTTCTAGAACCATGACCGGCCTGACCACCTTCAATAGCGAGCCGACCCTGTTTCACTATGATAATAATCGAAAAACGTACCAGCCCAGCAATTTCGGAGGGAAATATTTGGGCGAGATCAATATGCAGGAGGCGATTGCGGCCTCCGATAACATCTATGCCGTAAATACACTCCTGAAGGTGGGAGCAGGCAACGTCATCACAATGGCCAATAAACTTGGCATCGTCAGCCCGCTGCAGCCTGTACCTTCGCTGGCGCTTGGCACCTCGCCTATCAGCCCGTTTGAGATGGCGTCGGCTTTTGCCGTGGTTAGCAACGGTGGCAAACGGATGCCACCCGTCGCCGTTCTGAAAATTACCGATGCCGCGGGCGAGGTGCTGTATCAAGCCCCCGAATCCAGCGGCGATCAGGTAGTAGATCCCGCTGCAGCCTACGTGCTCACCCATCTTATGGAGAGTGTATTCCAATCCGGGGGAACCGGCAGCCGCGTCTCCACCCTTATCAAACGACCCGTTGCCGGCAAAACCGGCACGACCGATACCGATGCTTGGATGGTCGGCTACACGCCGGAGCTTGCCACAGCCGTCTGGGTGGGTTATGACAAAGGCCGGAAAATCCTTACGCTTGATGGGCACCGCGCCGCACCGATTTTTGCCCAGTTCACCGAAAAGGCCTTGGAAAATACTCCTCCGAAGATTTTTCCGATTCCAGACGGGGTCATTACGGCGTATGTCGATCAAGAAACCGGCAAGCTGGCCACCGACGATTGTCCTGACAAAAGGCTTGAAGTGTTTGTAGCGGGCACGGAACCCACAGAGTACTGCGCCATTCACGGGGGAAGACAGAACTCCCCTGAAGGCAACGACAATTCTGGGAAGCGTTCCTGGTGGAGTTCCTTTAAGCGGTGGTTAACAAAATAATTCCATTCAAAGTGGGCCCCTCTTCCGGTCAGCGACATGACCCTAGAGGGCAATGTCATTTAGTTAAGCTCAAAGACTAACCGGGAATAAATATGGAATTCGCAACGGCATAGGGAATCAACCCTGTGCTGTTTGTTTTATGGTGCAAGCAAGGAAAAAAGCGTA
>JAIRVF010000098.1 GCA_031254035.1 Paenibacillus sp. | reverse complement strand
TACGCTTTTTTCCTTGCTTGCACCATAAAACAAACAGCACAGGGTTGATTCCCTATGCCGTTGCGAATTCCATATTTATTCCCGGTTAGTCTTTGAGCTTAACTAAATGACATTGCCCTTAGAGGCGGCCGTTTTTGTTCAAGTATCAATATATTTTTGCAGTTGACTTTGCCCTTAGGGAAAGCTGTACAGTGAAATTGAACCAAGTAACTGAACCAGTAACGATATAGGAAGTATGTTGTCCGTATAAAGATATGAAGAATGGAGGTAACCCCTTGCTATCGATTGGAGAATTCTCAAAGATATGTGAAGTATCTACTAAAACGCTTCGATACTACGATGAAATTGGCTTAATTACTCCTGATGAAATAAATCCCGAAACAGGGTATAGATACTATTCCATCCGTCAGCTAAAAAAAATGCTCTTCATTAACCGTTTGAAATCTTATCATTTTTCTCTGGAAGAGATCAAAGCCATTTTGGAATGGGAAGAGGATCAGTCAGAAGAGAGACTTCATACTGTACTTAACCGTAAGAGGAAAGAAATACAGGAAAAGTTAAATGTTTTTGAATTTATTCTAAAACAAATGAATAGTGATCTTGCAAATTTAGAGAAAGGAATTCCCATGATGTCATACCTTGGGGATATCGAGGTGCAGCTTGTTGAAACCAAACCACTGAATATCCTTTTTATGCGCAGAATGATGAGTCGCGATGACTATTCTCTAGGATATGGAACGTATTTTACAAGGCTTTATGAAAAAATAGCTATCGAAAAACTTACTCTACTCGGGACGCCAATGACTATCTATCACAGCTCTGAATATAATCCTGCCGGCAATGATACAGAGTTTGCCATCCCAATCAAAGAGTATGTAAAAGGAACTAGAGATTTGCCGGGAGGCCTATGTGCGAAGTCTGTTTTAAAAGGTTCTTATGCAGAATTGACATCGGTATATGCCAAGCTGAGGGAATGGGTGGAAAATGAAGGCTATGAACTGGTGGGACCACCATATGAAATATATGTAACTGACCCCAATCAACTCACCGCTGCCGAAGATATGGTTACTGAGGTTTATTTTCCTATAAAGAAAACATAGCAGCACGATATGACAGTTCTCCGCACCGTTAGCTAAACCAAACAAAAATAGTCCTTTAGAGAGGTATCAATTATGATAAGAAACTACTGGCCAACTACAGAATGGCAAACCGCAGACCCGAAAAACATAAGAATGGATCTTGCAAAGTTATCAGAGCTTGAACCTATCATACAATCCGAGTACAGCAATATAAACGGGATTGTTGTAGTGAGAGATGGATATATTGCTTATGAGAAATATTTTAATGGCAACGGCCCGGATGATACGCATCATGTGACATCTGTTACGAAAAGTATCATTTCTGCCCTGATTGGTATTGCTGTAGATACAGGACGTATTAAAAACATAGACCAGAAAGTGCTAGATTTTTTCCCTGAATATATTCCCGATGCTGCAGATCAGCAAAAACGAGAAATCACCATACGGCATCTTCTTACGATGACAGCTCCTTATCCATTTGAGGATTGGCATGAACCGCTTGATAAAATGTGTATGCAGCCCGACTGGGTAAAATATACACTGGATATGCTTGGCCAAAAAGGAAGTATCGGTACTTTTAAATATTCCACTGTAGGGGCGCATCTACTTTCGGCCATTATCACTCGCAGCACTGGAAAAGGCGCCCGAGAGTTTGCTAACGAACACTTATTTAAACCGATTGGCATGAAAGAAATCCCGCATTTTGAAATGAAGACATTCGGGTTTGAGGATTTATTTGGGAAGAACGTGAGAGGATGGGTTTATGACCCAAACCGTAACTCCACAGGAGGATGGGGACTTACGCTAAGCCCGCGTGATATGGCGCGTTTTGGTTACCTTTATTTGAACCGTGGCATTTGGGACAATAATCAGATTATAACGGAGACATGGATTGACGAATCAACAGTGATGAATTCGAACAATTACGGTTATCTATGGTGGTTGCGTGCAGAGGACGGCGTTTCTGCATATCTGGCGCTAGGCGATGGCGGTAATGTCATTTGCTGCATACCTGAAAAAGACCTGGTCGTAGTCATTGCATCAGAATTCATCCCGAATCCTCGTGATCGATGGACATTGATTAAGGAATACATTCTTCCAGCTTTGATGGACTAAATATATGATCGCAAGTCAACACTCAGCCAAGATCTATTCTAAGGCTGGATTTAACAAAAAAATCCCCACCTACAAAAGTCAAAAGTAGGGGGGATTTTTCATACCCAGTAATAATATACCCGTATAATTACTACTGCATTTCATTATATTTCAAATGTAAAATGGGATAAGGTCGACCTGCTCCATCCGTCAAGTCCTCACCGGTTATTACGAAACCGCTCTTCAAGTAAAACCTTGTCGCATTCTCATTTTGTTTATTCACATCAACGGATGTGATCCCACAATCATTAATGCATGATTGCATGATATGTTTCCCATACCCTTTGCCAATTTGATCTGGATCGAGAAACAGCGCTTCCAAGTGATTTATATTGATAGTGGTAAAACCAATGACAGAGTCTTCGGTATACCAGAGACGTACATCAAGATGAGGAAAATACATGGGTAATTCTTGTTTGATTTCCTCTTTGTCATTGAAACTCAAAAAATGATGAGTGGCCATTACCGATCTTTCCCAAAGATTTATAATCATATCATAGTCATTAACGGTTGCTTTTCTGTTTTGTATCATTTCATTCTACTCCTTGTTCTTTTTTATTTATCACGCTCCTTTCATTGTTTTTTTGTAGATAGTTATTGTATACCTCCAATTGATGTATAACCTCATGCTACCACTCTTTTCGGTTTAATATGAATTGGTTCGCGACCAAACAGACATCATTTCACTTACATAGAATATCATGCCAAAATATTACAATCAGAATGTTTATTTTTAATGATACTCTCATATACCGATTCTATACTGGGTTTAAGTCGAAAACATCGTTTCGAACCAACAAACTCATTGGAGGGATCATTGTGAACATCCGCCATCCTCGTATTCTGTTTTTAACAGCTGGTTATGGAGAAGGTCATTTGCAAGTATCCCGCGCGTTGAAACAAGGTTTCCTAGCTAGACAGGTTTACGATTTGCATATTGTCGATCTCATGAAAGAAGCTCATCCGATCTTAAACTCGGTCTCTTCCAAACTGTATCAAATGAGCACGTATACGTCCCAATTCGGTTTGGATTATTACGGCTGGAGCTATTACATGACGCGGGATACTAGTCCTGCTGGGTCTGTTCACAGGTATTTGAATTCTATTGGAAAAAGAAAAATGCTTGAAATCATTGAAAAAGTGCGGCCGGATGTCATTATTAATACATTCCCGTTCGGGGCTGTCATGGAAACAGGAAGGAAGTTCTCCATTCCCACTTCCACCGTAATCACGGATTATACCTTGCATTCGCGGTGGGTCCATCCGGATACGGATAAATATTATGTCGCCACCGAAGCACTCAAAAGCGACCTGATAAGAAATCACGGGGCATCTCCGGATCATGTTCTCGTGACCGGGATTCCGGTGCGTACCGCTTTTTATCATGCCTCGACCGAATCGAAGATGACAAGTCATACTGAATCTCAATCGACTCGTAAGCGGGTTCTGATCATGACAGGATCTTTTACGGTATTTCATCATATCGTTGAGCTAGTGCATATGTTGCTTGAAAAAGGAAACTGTGATATTGCTCTCGTATGCGGACGGCAAGAGAAAATGGCCATGAAGCTGTATTCGTTGTTCCCGGATCGTCCTGAAGTGAACGTATTGGGTTATGTTGAGAAGATCCATGAATTGATGGCGACGTCGTCGTGCATCGTGACCAAAGCCGGTGGAGTTACGTTATCCGAGGCTCTCGTTTTAAGGGTTCCTGTCTTTATATTTAAGCCATATGGCGGACAAGAACGTGAGAATGCACGGTTCTTCAAACAAAGTGGTTTGGCAGATATCGCTTACGATACCCGGAAGCTCGGAGAAAAAATGATCCATTTCCTTCATGATTCTGCTGCTTCGGAACGGATTAAAAACAACATGGCGGCCATGTATAAAGGAGAAGCTGCAGAACGAATCGTTGAAGAAACGTTGCTAACGCTTGACGAGCAGCATAATCTTCGCCGAATTCCCCAGTTTGCCGTGAGAGAATAATGAACAAAAAGAAAAACGTGATGATCGTGCTGGGATTGCTGGCGGCCGTCGTGGTCGTTATTTACGGCATATATTTTCTGCGGACAGGCGAAATGAAACATAGCATTGAAACCGTTCGGCATTGGGGTTTTCCGGGTGTCTGTGCTGTGGTTATTTTTCAAATCCTGATGAACATGCTGCCTCTTCCAGGCGAATTTACCGCAGTCATCATGTTGGAGATCTATGGTCCGGTTCTAGGAGGCATATATGCATGGATAAGTGGACTGATGGGGGCTGTATTGGGGTATTATTTGACCTGGTGGATTGATCGGGCCTTTTTAGGGAAAAAAATAAATCCATATCTGAAGAAGATGGAGGGATGGGTGCATCAACATGAGAGAACAGGCTTACTACTGATTCGTTTCGCACCATTTATTCCGTATCATTTTGTTAACTATGCCGCAGGGATGCTGAAAGTCAGCATGAAAAGTTTTATTTGGACTACAGGAATCGGTATCCTTCCGCATGCGGTAGCCATGAGCCTTTTATATGCAGGTGTTCGAAAGGGTTCCCTAACATGGATCGTGCTAGGTTGCGTTGCGTTTCTGCTACTTGGGGGTATCGCCTGGTATATCAAAAAACGCAGCTCCAAATCATCTATGAAGCAAACTGAATGATTGTCTCTGTTTGAACACGACTCCAAGGCTGACATTCTTAGATCATAAGTATGTTGCCAAAAGATTTCAGCTTTGAAAAGTGCAGTTGATGACATGATCTTATGAAATGTGGCATTGGCATCATCTTGAACAACAAGGAGAGTTCTGTATTCATTTCATTCTAGTCGGAGGTTTATGACCGTTCATTGACTTAAATCAAGTGATATTTTTAAAAAAACCAGCTGAATCACACGCTCGCTGTTCTTTTTCTCAATAAGGATTCTCTGTCCGTGCTTCGGATTACTGAATCGCACTTTTTTCCCGTCTTGCTTGACAAAAAGAGCCCCATCGCATATATTGTTCGTATCTTATTAATAATAACAAATTGTTACTAACAAGTGGCGGAGAAGGGGATTTTGGGATCGCAATGGGCTGACGGAGCGGAAGCTGTGCGGAGGCTGCTTTCCGGCGGAAGGTGATTCATCTCGTCGAGGAGACGGATCATTATACGGTGAACGCCGGGCACCGTCCGTCACGGCTGTACCGGAGAATCAGGGAGAGAATAAGATGAAATTTGGGAGAGTAGGGGAGAAACATGGATAGAAAGAGAATCGCGCAAGATACACTGCGCTATATACAGCAAGGATACTATCCTTATAAAGGGCAGCAAGTGGATATCGCTGCATTACAGCGATATTCAGAGGATAACAGCGTCCTGATTACTCCGGATGAGGGGGCTAAAATGGTGCGAAGCTGTACACCGCCAACCACGGGGAAACAGGCGGAGCAGACCGTCGTCAACGAAGCGACTGTACAAGCCATTCTGAATTTTTCCCAGGCTGGCGTGGAACATGTGGGCGTGCTTAACTTCGCTAGCGCCAAAAATCCGGGCGGAGGATTCCTGAATGGTGCAATGGCACAAGAGGAAAGTCTCGCCGCATCAAGTGGCCTGTACGGCACACAGTTGCTTCATGAAGGGTATTATCAGGCTAACCGCGTTTACAAGTCGATGATGTATACCGATCATGCGATTTATTCCCCGGATGTGATGTTTTTTCGGGATGAACGGTTTGAACTGCTGGAGCAACCGGTGACCGCCTCCGTATTGACGCTGCCAGCTGTAAATTACGGTCAGGTTCTGCTGAAAGGGGAGAATCCACAGCGGGCACGGCAGGTCATGCTGGACCGCATGCGTCTCTCTCTGGCTATTTTCGCCGCTCGGGGCGACCGCAATCTCATACTGGGTGCATACGGATGCGGCGTGTTCCGCAATGATCCGGTGAAGGTGGCTGGCTGGTGGAAAGAATTGCTCATGGAAGAGGGTTACGGCATGTTCTTCGACCGGATTGTACACGCCGTGCTTGACAGATCCAAGGACGGAAAATGTATTCGCGCATTTGACAGCCTTTTAAAGAGTCGGTAGTCTAGCAATAGAGTACTTCGAGGAGGGTATCAGGTGTGAAATATTTTACTATATTTGCTTCTAAGAATCATATCGACGATATCGGCGATATGATAGAGAATGTGTTCTCAGATGGGTATAAAATTGAGAAAAACGGCAGCGATTATACTGTACAAACCCAGTCGCTATTCAAGAAGCGCAAGATCGCGATTCGAGTTTCGACAGAGGATGCGAATCCCGATTATTTCGATAGTAACATCCCCGGGATGATGGGGTTTTACGATCGCATTCCTTTTGCCGACGAGAACCGGAAGGAATTGGTGTTGACGCAAATTTCCGTATTCAATACGGTAATTGCGCTGGAAGCGGACAAGGAGTTGGACGCGGGACAGATACAACTTTGCATGGCGCTGCTGTCCGAAATGGAGGGAATCGGCTTCTTGCAGGATGGGACGCTGCTTGACAGCGACGGACAAGTCATTGTTTATCCAAACGGAACTTCTGGTCCGGCCGACTTCACTCCAAGGGCTTGTACTAATAAAATCATGGGACCAGAAGTGTCATCCGAAGAAGGAGAGCGGAGAAAGCGAGCGTCCATCGCTTATATCCAGGAACGAAACATCCCGTATCTTGAATCGTTGCCAGAGCTTCCCCCAATCTCGGACTGTTTATGGAAGGCGCAAGAAGACATTGCCAGAAGGGCTGTTGCGTTGTTGATTGTGATCCAATACGCTTGCGATGTATCCCAGGGCGGGGATCTTGCGGAATCGAAAGAATTCGTGATGGACCTGCTGCAGAAATTCGGTGTGGAACGCCATCTGACAGAGAACGAACGTGAACTTCTGCTAGACGAAAAACCGGCAGAACAAGCAGCTGTTAATATAGCTTGGCAATATGAAGCTTATTGGGCACTCATCTGGGTGCTCGGACTAGTGGAATCGCTCGAATTTCCCGACCGGATTTGCGACTGTGATTATGCAATTCAGGTCGTCTCCGAATGTGAATCATTCGAAGAGTTTTATCAGAAGATCGCCATGCGTACCCGGGAGGAAATTATGGACGAGGCTGATAAAATGTACCGACTTCATTGGGCGTGCGTAAATAGCCGGATCAATGGGCAGGAAGCCCCAGCTGGCATGAACGAAAGCATCGTCGTAGAAAGACGCAGGGGGCTATTCTGGACGATCGGCCGCTTCGATGAAGCATGGGACGATATATCGATGGATACATAGTTTAGTTGTAACCGATCAGGATCCCAACTACATGTCGGGGTCTGTTTTTTTTGATATAATTCTATACATAAAAATTACATCCGAAGAGGAATCACCTCTGAAAATGGCGTATGTGGAGGGTTATTTCATGCAAATTAGAGAAATAGAAGAAAAAGATAATAAACAAGTAGAGGATCTTATTAGAACCTGTTTGATCGAATTTGGGGCGAATAAGCCAGGAACTGCATGGACGGATCCGAACTTAGGAGATTTTTATAATCTATATAAATCCGAGGGCTCTAAATATTGGGTTGTTGAAGAAGATACAAAAATAATAGCTGGTTGTGGTATTGGGCCCATAGAGGGCTTTCCGGATATTTGTGAATTGCAAAAGATGTATGCTTTAAAAGCAGCTCGCGGTACAGGAACTTCTAGCGAATTACTCTCATTATCCCTTGAGTTTGCAAAAAAACATTATAAAAAATGTTACCTTGAAACGTTTAACAATATGGTCGCTGCCAACAAGTTCTACAAAAAGAACGGATTCATGCAATTGGATAAGCCTTTAAGTGCAACGGAACATTTTGCTTGTGATGCATGGTATATAAAAGCACTTTGAAAAGATTTGCAGCATTTTTGATCCATTATTTTTAAGAGCGACGATTAAACTATTGATAAAAATGAAAACTGCCCTTTTCTGGCGAACAGACCAGAGAGGGCAGTTTTTGATATCGTTATGACTATGAGTATTAAAATATAATACGGGGGATAAAACGGATCTATTTTACAGCTCTGTTGGTAAAGTAAAGCGTCTGCGGTCCAGCCGCACCTCCGGTCAGGCTCAGTTCAGCCGATACAGTTTTACCCTTCTTGTTAACCGTAAACTCAGTAAATTTCCAGGCATTATGATAGTCTACATACGGCGACTGCAGCAGATCCTTACCCCATCCGATCACGTAATGGCCTGCGCCACCGGAAGGATTGTCGTACACAGAAATGATCCGTTTCGCGGCTTCTTCATTGTTGATAGCCACGCTCAGGTGGTACATCACCCCATAGTTTCCATTATTGATGACGGTTCCTCCGTCAATTGCGTTCCACCCTTCTTCATATTCGCCTGGCATGCTGTCGCTCCATTGTCCTGTGGCGGCAGAGGAAATGCGGATCAGCGAATTGCTGCTGGATGTATTGTATTCAAGCGTTCCGGTCCGGTCCGCATGTGGGAAAGTGCCGCGCACGTGCATGTCTTTCGTCAGAATCGGAACGTCGAGTGGATTAACCGGCTGCTCTTTGTAGCCCAGTGTCGTTACCGTTACCGTGGCGTCCCGATGCCCATGTTGCGTATAAGCGGTAAAATTGGCAATGCCGCTTGCAGTGTAGGTATCTTCCGCGAGGGTGGTTAGGAAATAACTTTCACCTGGCTGGAGGATCGCTTCCTTTTTCTGAGCAGCGTGATTGCCCATAAAATCGGCAAGCGCCATTTGCCCGGCGACATCCGGATAATAGTCCGTTGCAAGTCCGATCCCCTCTGAGAACAGCATGACGGGCTCGTCGGATTCGTTCGTCACGGCCACGGCCACGGTTAGCGGTCCACCGGTCATATTTTGATGATGCCAGAACACTCGAAACGATCCCGTTACCGAATCTCGGTAATAAGCGCCTTCCGTCTTCGGGGATTCCGGGGAGTCGCTCAGAATCAGGGACCCGCCGGTTCCCATCAGATCAGGTTTGACCATTGGGACTGCGGGTTTCAGTGATTCGATTGGCACGAGCTCCGTTTCGTCTGCAAGCGCCGTGGCCGATTCGGCTACAAGCAATGTACCCAGCAATCCGATGTGCAGCAGCAATTTTGATTTTTTCATCTCATTCCCTCCTGAATTTGCAAATTATCCTTCCAGGTGGTGATCATGTGATGTGATTTTTGGATGGTTAAACTTTCGCTGGCATTTTCGGATATTCCTTTTTTTCGTTCTGTTTCTTTACACAACGTAATTCATGTCCAATGCACAGTAGATGTGGTAAAATATTCCCCACAGAACATACTTCAATTATTGCCACATGGGTAATAGGGGAGTGTCAGCGGAAAATCTGCTAATACACGCCTAACCAATTCTATCTATTATCTTAAGGGAGAGTAACAGATGAGCGAGACACTAATGAACAATACCGTTTATGATAAAGCAAAATATCATTATGATGGGGATTTTCCTGAGGATTTGCCCCTGGAACACGCATATATTTTTACAGGTTTCTTCCTCGGCTGGATTGTCGATCACGAAATGTACAGTGAGGGTGTCAAAAACCAATTCTCTCGGGAAATTGACGATTATAAGCAAAGAAGGATAACAGGCCCACAACTCTATCGTCAATTGGGTGGGGTGCTGGCTAAAGATGTACTGAATGATATTGGCAACGAATTCGCCAATTATTATTACACGAACCTTCAGACTGGTAGGTACAGAGAATACCTATATCACTTCATGGAGCGGTTCGACTGCAGCCTCAGTATCTATCATGTGGAGGATACTTGGGATAACTATTTTAACATGACTCAAGCCATCGTTGACGAATATGAGTATTGGATAGAAGAGGTCGTAAATAAGGGCTGTTAAGAGTAGTTCTGGGGAAGCTGTTAACGATTTGAACCGGTATCAGGCACTTTGGTGTGACAGGGGAACGAACTTATGAAGAGGTGCAAGGACTGACAAATGATTGTCAGTCCCAAAATTTGTGTTTATGTGATGAATTAGCCTTTCAATGCTTCCTTGAATGAATCAGACAGCTTGGATTGGGTCGATGCAAGCTGGATTTTGAAGCTTTGTGGTCCAGCAGCTCCAGGTGCGATTTCATTGCGGTCGAATGTCAGCACAAGAAAGCCATTTGACACGTAGAAGTTTTGCGTATCTTTGATTTGATCGAATTTGAAATCATTTTTGTTCTTCTTCAGTGCAATTTGATTGCGAACAACATTACCAAGCAATGCTTTGTAATCCGCATCTTTTTTGAACAATTCGCTCAGTTGAAGCGCATGTGTATCATTTTCGTTAATGAAGGTATAGATGTCTGTGCGGCTCTCTCCATTTGCTTCCGCACTGTTGATTTTGTACGTATCCACGATAAGAGACATGACCTTGCCGTTTTTCGCGAAGCGGAAGTCGGAGTTCAGTGCCGCAGGTTTGAAGGAAGTTTTTTGTTTTTTTGCAACTTCGGCAGCTTTTACGGATGCTCATATACCTCGGATTTTTCTTTCATCGCATGACGCATCAAAATGTCATTCAACTGATCTTCATATTTGCTGTCTTCTAAGCCAGAAAGAACAGGAACATTCATATTGACTTGAATGAATTTGTTGTTGGCTATGATTGGCAGCTTGGATGCCTTCGGCGCTGGAATTGAAGTTATGTATATTTCGGACAATTTGCCATAGCCTTGAAGAATGAAGGATACGCCATTGGCCTTCCAGTGTGCCGTATAATCAGAGGGTGATGATTTGTCGATTACAGGTTCATAGGCTTTGCCCAGCTCTTTCGAAATAGATGGTGTCAGCTGTTTCGCCACGGTATTGTCGAATACGAGCGTTACTTGGATTACTTTATTGTTGTCGTCCAGGATGTACTGGGTAGTAACTGGATTTTTCAGGTTGAACCATTTCTCTTTATATTCGATTTGAGTTGCTTTTTTGCTTGTATATTCAATTTTGCCCTTGCCTTTGCTTTGTTGCAATTGATTCAGGGTCAAACCAAGGCCAACTTTATTCGTTGTATAATTATTGTTCAACTGTGTAGTTGTTTGTGCAGGCTTAACTCCATTGTTTGCTGCTGGGGCTGCGTAAGCTGCTGCGCCCATGTTGGCGATCATTGTGCAGGAAAGTGCGAGTGTAATAACTGTCTTTTTGGTATTCATTGATGTGTCGATCCCTTCGTGTGTAATCTCTTTGATAAAGTCTTCTCTATTAGTATAGATCTGAGAATGTCTGAAGAATTTACACCACAATAACAATTGCGCAGGGAAAAAGTAGCAATGTTTTCACTGAAAGCGCCTTATGTATGACAAAATGTTCATATGAACCCAGCAGGCTACCTCTGATAACAGAAGTTACCACCCCACCCTACATCAGCGATTGAATTAATGGTACAATAGCTCACTAAAGGCATTTGAAGGCAGCTAGCATTTTGATCGGCTGCCTTCTTTTCAATTAACGGTCAGCATAGTTTAAGATCATATAGGCTCTTTGATCCAGTCGAATCAGCTCCATTAGATAAATGGGATGAGTACGAAGCGTATTAATCCTGATTGATCTGTTTAGTAGATCATAACTATACTGAATGGTTATTTCTGGTATGCAAAGGATTTGTTTATTATAGAAATTGAGCCCCTACATTTTACTGAATGGCTTACAATAATCATCTTCTGATTCCCGTCCAACGTATAGATTGCATGGTTCAACGGAACGCCCATTCTATAATTAATAATCAAGGCGGAGGTATCAATTTAGCGATGATGATCAATAAGAAAGACACGCAAACGCAGGGAGTCTGGGAATCTTATTACGGCCCCAACCTGGGATATGTTCAGGAACAGTACGAACGATATGTGGAAGATCCGGAGTCTGTGGATGAAACGTTTCGTAAGTTGTTTCAGCAGTGGGGCGCACCACCGATTGCGCCAGCGGAGCAGATAACTGTAAACGCTGTATCGAATGTTGTTCAGATTGATGGCAATTTATTAAAGAAGGGCGTGAACGCCGGCAAGCTGGTATGGAATATCCGAACGTATGGCCATTTGGCTGCAGATATCGATCCGCTGGGTATTATTCCGAAGCCCGACACACGTGTGCTCGAACTTGAACTATATGGATTGACCCAGTCCGATCTTGCGGCTGTTCCCGCATCTCTTATGTGGGATGGGGCGCCTGAGAATGTAAGAACCGGTTGGGAAGCCATCCAGAAGCTGCGTCAAACATATACAGGAACGATTGCTTACGAATTCAGCCACGTACATGATACGGAGGAGCGCGTATGGCTGAACCGTCATGTCGAAAGTGGAAATTTCCCGACTCCAATGAGCGAAACGGAAAAAGTGAACTTGCTGGAGCGATTAATTGAAGTCGAACAGTTCGAAGAATTTCTGCAACGTACCTTTGTGGGGCAAAGACGCTTCTCTATTGAAGGAATTGATGTGCTGGTTCCGATGCTTGACGAATTGGTCCGTAGCATGTCCGACGAAGGAGCAGAGCATGTTTTGATGGGCATGGCCCACCGCGGCCGGTTGAATGTTTTGGCTCATGTGCTGGGCAAACCATATGAGAAGATCTTTTCCGAATTCCATCATTCGCCGAACAAGAAATTATTCCCTTCCGAAGGCTCCATGGGCATTAACTTTGGCTGGACGGGGGACGTGAAATACCATCTCGGTGCCAAACGCGTATTGGAGGACGGCAGCATCGTACAAACGCGGATTACGCTTGCGAATAACCCAAGTCACTTGGAGTTTGTCAATCCTGTGGTAGAAGGTTTTGCACGTGCCGCTCAGGAAGACCGTACGCAGCCTGGTTATCCGCAGCAGGACGTGAACAAAGCTGCAACGGTGCTCATTCACGGGGATTCCGCTTTCCCTGGTGAAGGTATTGTGGCCGAGACGCTTAATTTCAATAAGCTGCCAGGTTTCCAAAACGGCGGAACGATTCATATTATCGCCAATAACAACATCGGTTTCACGACGGAAAGCCGTGATTCCCGTTCGACTCATTATGCCAGTGACCTTGCAAAGGGGTATGAAATCCCGATTGTCCATGTCAATGCGGATGATCCGGAGGCATGTATCGCTGCAATACGTTTGGCCTGCGAATACCGAAATAATTTCAAGAAAGACTTCCTGATCGATCTCGTGGGATACCGCCGTTACGGCCATAATGAAACGGATGATCCAGATACAACGCAGCCGCTTATTTACGATAAAGTAAGGAAACACCCACGCGTTGCTAGTATCTATGCGGATGTGCTTATTCAGAATGGCATGGTTAACCAAGAGCAGAACAACCGGGCGATTCAGGCAGTACAGAACCGAATGAAAGAGGCTTATGACCAGATCAAGGACAAAGAGCAGGAGCCAGTGAGTCCTTATCAGCAAACGCCTGCCGAAGACCGAATCAAAGCGATTAAAACAGGGGTTGAGCTGAGTACGCTGCGCGAGATTAATACCCATTTGCTGAAACGTCCATCTGATTTCCAGGTGTATCCGAAGCTCCAGCGTATTTTGGAGCGCCGCGAAACTGCGCTGAACGATGGAGAAAAGGTAGACTGGAGCCTCGCGGAGACGCTGGCCTTTGCAAGTATTCTTGCTGACGGCAAACCAATCCGCATCACGGGACAGGACGCTGAACGTGCGACGTTTGCACATCGCAACCTGGTGCTCCATGATACGAAGAATGGTTCAACTTTCTGCCCGCTGCATGAACTGCCGCAGGCCAAGGCATCTTTTGCCATCTACAACAGCCCATTGTCCGAAGCTTCCGTTCTCGGATTTGAATACGGATATAATGTATATTCCCCAGAAACGCTTGTGATCTGGGAAGCGCAGTTCGGCGATTTCTCCAACTGTGCGCAGGTGATCACCGACCAGTTCATTTCGGCTGGCCGTTCCAAGTGGGGACAAAAGTCAAGCTTGGTATTGCTTCTGCCTCACGGCTACGAAGGACAGGGACCGGAGCATTCGAGTGCCCGTCTGGAACGTTTCCTTCAGCTTGGCGGGGAAGAGAACTTCACTGTTGTCAGTCTGACGAGCGCAGCTCAATACTTCCATTTGCTCCGCCGTCAGGCAGCCTTGACCGAAAGCGAAGATACACGTCCATTGATCGTGATGTCGCCGAAGAGCCTCATCCGCAACAGCCGTGTCGCTTCGAACGGTCAGGAACTCAGTGAAGGACAATTCAAACGTGTTCTTGAGCAACCGGGACTTGGTAAGCAACCTGAACGTGTGGAAAGACTGGTTCTTTGCAGCGGCAAAATTGCAATAGAGCTCGAGGAAGCGCTGGATAAGGAAGAAGACGCTAAGGATTGGCTGCATATCCTCCGCGTGGAGCAGCTGTATCCATTCCCAGAGCTGGAAGTTCAAGAGATTTTGGCCCGTTATGCAAATGTAAAAGAAATTTTGTGGGTGCAGGAAGAACCAGAAAATATGGGCGCTTGGCGCTACATCGAACCTCATCTCCGTAAACTGGCACCTCAAGCCGCTCCTGTAAATTATAACGGCCGTTCTGAACGTTCGAGTACCGCAAGTGGCTTCCAGCAGGTACACAGTTTTGAACAACAACAAATCATTTCGACTGCATTAAATCAGAAAAAATAAAAAGTGATAAAGCGCAGTGAAGTGCTTTCTTTGTGGCATGAAAAGCTTTCGCCCCGGGTATAGCGTAACAAAGATAGTTGAAGGCAGCGGACCTCTTTGGGTCAGCTGTCTTTTTTATGTAACGGTAAGTTTTATGGGGGAAACTCAAATTTTGCCGCCATGTGGCATATATCATAATGTGAGTTTTTCCTGAGTATGAGATACTCCTGAATTATTTGTGACGGATCTGTGATAATCGATGTAAATTCGGCTTGTTATATGTGTAAAACATAAAGGAGCTGAGAATATGAATGACATAACACGCATATCATCGGAGGGAACTATGCAGATTGCAAGCGATCAATCGTCGTCAACATTGACCCATTGCGATTTTGAATGAAGATCAATAAGAGAAAGTATGGAAGGGAGATCAAACGATGTTAAATTCGAATCCTGAAGCACCTCAACTCGATTTGTTTTCTACTGAATTTAAAGGTAAAGCCTATTCCTTTTACGCTAGACTCAGGAAAAATGACCCTATATATCGTTTTATACTTCCTAGCGGTCAAATTGCTTGGCTCATAACACGATACGAAGATGCACAAGCAGCACTAAAAGACCATCGGATTATTAAGAATCCTCATACAATGTTAAACCAAGAACAAATGAACAACATGTTTTTTCCCACGCTAGAAAGGGATTTACTCCTGAGCAGTATGCTGAACTCAGATCCCCCAGATCATGCCCGCTTGCGTGACTTAGTTCAAAAAGCTTTCACACCAAAAATGATCGAGGGATTGCGTGGTCGGATTCAAGAGATCGCTGACGATTTACTAGATGAGGTTCAAGACTCAGGGAAAATGGATTTAATCGATGAATTTGCTTTCCCTTTACCTATCATAGTGATTTGTGAAATGTTAGGAGTTTGTACCGAAGACCGTGATCGGTTTCGAGAATGGTCGGGCGCTTTTATTGAGGCTATGAACCTCCCCGAGAAAATGCAGGAGGCTCTCCCAAAGATGCAGTCTTTTATTAAATACATGGGTCATCTGATTGAAGAGCGGCGAAAAAATCCAGCTGATGATCTTATTAGTGCTTTGATTCAAGCAGAAACTGAGGGAGAGAAACTGACAGAAAATGAATTGTATTCGATGATTTTTTTGCTCATTGTTGCTGGACATGAAACGACCGTTAATTTGATTGGAAATGGCGTATTCGCTTTGTTGCAACATCCAGAACAATTAGAAAAGCTAAGGAGCAATCCCGAACTTATCTCATCAGCGATTGAAGAAATATTACGTTTCAGTGGACCTGTGGAGCTAGCGACTAGCCGTTGGGCAGGGGAAGATATTCTTTTACATGAGAAGTTGATACGTAAGGGAGATATGATTGTCGTTGCTTTAGCTTCAGCTAACCGTGATGAGACACAGTTTGAAAATCCGGATCGATTTGATATTACTAGAAAAAATAACCGTCATCTTGCCTTCGGTATGGGAATTCACTACTGCCTGGGTGCTCCGCTA